>NZ_JBWKTM010000001.1:0-757727 GCF_059420325.1 Pseudomonas sp. GW821-FHT04C07 | reverse complement strand
TACCGCAGTGACTGTTTTACGACTGCTGCGCAGCCGGACGCAGGCTTCGCCAGCTGCTACTGTCCGCGTAATGTCTTAACTGACTGGCATTGCCAAAAGAACCCGTTTTTAACCCTTCTATATAGTAGAGCCGTCAGCACCTATATATAGAAGGGGACATTCACAGCACTCCAGCCTCTTTCAACGCAGCAACGGCTGATGCCTCCAGACCCAGCACCCGTTGCAACACCTGTAAGGTGTGCTCACCTAATAGAGGCGGGGCATGGCGGTATTCAACCGGCGTCTCAGAAAGACGGATTGGGCTAGCCACCTGTGGAACCAGTCCAGCCAAGGCATGGGGTAGTTCAATTGCCAGCCCACGAGCCTTAACCTGAGGATCGGCGAACACCTGAGCCAGATCGTTGATCGGCCCACAAGGCACACCGGCTTGCTCCAGTTGCGCCACCCATTGAGCCGTAGTCTTGAACACCGTTGCTTGACGGATCAGCGGAATCAAGACCGCCCGATTAGCCACCCGCAGCTTGTTCGTGGCAAACCGCGGATCGTCCGCCCATTGTGGCTGTCCGGCCACTTCAGCAAACTTGCGAAACTGCCCGTCATTCCCAACGGTAAGAATGAAGTCACCATCTGCGGTCGGGAAGTCCTGGTATGGCACGATGTTCGGATGAGCGTTCCCTAACCGCTTGGGCGCAACCCCTGTGGTCAGGTAGTTCATCGCCTGGTTGGCCAGACAGGCCACCTGAACATCCAGCAGCGCCATGTCGATATGCTGGCCGCCACCTTCATGATCCCGATGAGCCAGCGCTGCCAGAATTGCGACCGTCGAGTAGAGCCCGGTCAGAATATCCGTCAGTGCTACTCCGACTTTCACCGGCCCGGCACCTTCACTTCCTTCAGGTCGGCCAGTCAGACTCATCAAGCCGCCCAAGCCCTGAATCATGAAGTCATAACCGGCACGCTTGGCATAAGGCCCCGTTTGACCAAAGCCTGTGATCGAGCAATAGATCAGATCAGGGTTAAGTGCCTTGAGCGACTCATAGTCCAGACCATAAGCCGCCAGACCACCGACCTTGAAGTTTTCGATCAAAATGTCGGACTTGGCCGCCAGCTCACGCACCAGCTGCTGGCCTTCCGGACGCGTGAAGTCGATGGTGACCGATTGCTTGTTGCGATTGGCCGATAAGTAATAGGCCGCTTCGCTGGTGTTCTCGCCATAGGCGTCTTTCAGGAAGGGCGGCCCCCAGGCGCGCGTGTCGTCGCCATTACCCGGGCGCTCGACCTTGATCACCTCAGCCCCGAGATCCGCGAGGATCTGCCCGGCCCAAGGACCGGCCAGCACTCGCGACAAGTCCAATACCCGCAGATGCGAAAGCGCGCCCATGGTCGTTCTCCTATTAATAGAACGCCTGGATACCGGTCTGCGCACGACCAAGGATCAGCGCATGTACGTCATGAGTACCCTCATAGGTATTCACCACTTCCAGATTGACCAGGTGACGGGCAACACCGAATTCATCGGAGATACCGTTGCCGCCCAACATGTCACGAGCCATACGAGCAATATCCAGGGACTTGCCGCAAGAGTTGCGCTTCATCATGGACGTGATCTCGACAGCTGCAGTGCCTTCGTCCTTCATACGGCCCAGGCGCAAGCAACCTTGCAAGGCGAGGGTGATCTCAGTCTGCATGTCGGCCAGTTTCTTCTGGATCAACTGAGTAGCCGCCAGCGGCCGGCCAAACTGTTGACGATCCAGTGTGTACTGGCGAGCGGTGTGCCAGCAGAACTCAGCAGCGCCCAGCGCCCCCCAGGAAATGCCATAACGGGCCGAGTTAAGGCAGGTAAAAGGACCCTTCAAACCACGAACGTCAGGGAAAATGTTCTCTTCTGGCACAAACACGTTGTCCATGACGATTTCACCGGTAATGGAGGCGCGCAGACCTACCTTGCCGTGAATCGCCGGAGCACTCAGACCCTTCCAGCCTTTTTCCAGTACGAAGCCGCGGATGTCTCCCGCATCGTCCTTACCCCAGACCACGAAAACATCAGCGATCGGACTATTAGTGATCCACATCTTGCTGCCAGTCAGGCTGTAGCCGCCTTCCACTTTGCGCGCACGAGTGATCATCGCGCCAGGATCGGAACCATGGTCAGGTTCAGTCAGACCGAAACAACCGATCCATTCACCAGAGGCAAGCTTGGGCAGGTATTTCTGCTTCTGTGCTTCAGTGCCGAACTCGTTGATTGGCACCATTACCAGAGAAGACTGCACGCTCATCATCGAACGATACCCGGAGTCGACTCGCTCGACTTCACGGGCAATAAGTCCGTAGCTGACATAGTTCAGGCCGCTGCCACCGTATTGCTCTGGAATGGTGGCACCCAGCAGGCCGATTTCACCCATCTCGCGGAAAATCGCCGGGTCAGTCTTTTCATGGCGGAAAGCTTCGAGAACCCGCGGAGCCAGCTTGTCGCGAGCAAATTGCTCAGCGCTGTCGCGCACCATGCGCTCTTCTTCAGTGAGCTGTTGATCCAGCAGCAGGGGATCGATCCAGTTAAAGCTAGCTTTACCGCCCATGAGTGAGTCCTCGCGAAGTAGGTCAAATATCGTGGACTGATCCTAGGCCTGGCTCGCGGATACAGCAAACGAGGATTTTGCATACTGTTGTGCTAATTTCTCACTCCGAGATAGCGCTAAACTACTTACTGGCGCTTTATTAGTGAGATTGCCGTACATGCGCAGAAAAATCCCCAGTACAGCTGCACTGATCAGCTTTGAAGCAGCAGCTCGGCACGAAAGCTTTACCAAGGCTGCGCAAGAGCTCTCCCTTACACAGGGAGCCATTTGTCGGCAGATCGCCAGCCTGGAGGAATTTTTGAGCGTCGAATTGTTTCGACGCTCACGCCGGGGAGTGAAGCTGACCGAAGCAGGGCTGTCTTATAGTCGCCGGGTCGCGACACAGCTGGATGCCGTCGAGCGCGATACGCTCTCGGTGATGGGACAGCAGGGCGCCAACGTCATCGAGCTGGCCGTAGTCCCCACCTTTGGCACTCAATGGCTGCTGCCGCGGCTCAAGGACTTCCAGCAGCAACACCCCGAAGTCACGGTCAACCTTACCAACCGTACCCGGCCTTTCCTGTTCGCCGACACTGACTTTGATGCGGCGATTTATTTTGGCGATGCCGATTGGTCAGGCACCGAGTCCCATCGACTGATGGGCGAAACCCCCATGCCGGTTTGCAGCCCGCGACTTCTGGGCATTCGAAGCCAATTGAGCGCCGAAGAAATCGCCGAACTGCCTCTGCTGCAACAAACCACCCGACCTTATGCCTGGCGTCAGTGGTTCAGCTCACAGAACCTGAATGTCCCTCGAGACATGACAGGACCGCGTTACGAGCTATTCTCCATGCTTGCCCAGGCCGCCATGCATGACATGGGCATCGCATTGATTCCACCATTCCTTATTCAGCGGGAGTTAACAGAGAAGCGGCTGGTGATCGCCAATCCCCAGGCGCTGTCCAGCATCAAGGCGTATTACCTGATGATTCCTGACCGAAAGGTCGAATCGGCATCCTTACGGGCATTCAGGGATTGGTTGGTGAGGCAGGCGCAGAGCTACAGCTTAGAAGAATAGGGGCTTTCAGGCTTTAGTTGACCTGGTAGTCAGCAAATGTAAATTACTACAGATATAACTATATGTCGCATTTTAGAAAACTGTACCGGAAGGAGGGACAATCGTCCCATAAGCGCCAAAAGACGTGGCTTGCGGCATCTATTTTGAAGCAATGCGGCTTCATTCACAGCGTCGATGTATAAATTCTTGAAATCCAGCAAAAACCTATACAAGGCACGGCTTACAAGGGATCAAGCGCTACTGTTGCGACATTCGGTCACAGGGTGACTTGTAGTTAATTTTCCGTCACCCGTCATAATCCCTTGAAGGGCACAAAGTTCGCCTGCAAAATGCCGCGCCCCGCCTTGATTACACGGGGTCGTGCTGATCGGCCGCCCCAGCAGCACCATCCGGAGTGCGCTGGCCTTCTTATAAAGATCAAATGCAATAAGATCATGCAGGAGATTTGACGTGCACATTGGTGTTCCTCTCGAAACCCAGACGGGTGAAACGCGGGTTGCTGCAACCCCTGAAACCATCAAGAAGCTGATCGGCCAGGGTCATAAAGTCACTGTGCAAAGCGGCGCAGGCGTTAACGCCAGCGTTGTCGACAGTGCCTATGAAGCAGTAGGTGCGACCATTGGCAGCGCCAGCGAGGCGTTCGGTGCGGAGCTGATTCTTAAAGTGGTCGCGCCCAGCGACAGCGAACTGGCCCTGATCAAACGCGGCACCGTGCTGGTGGGTATGCTCAATCCGTTCAGCAATGAAACCATTGCCAAGCTGGCTGAGTGCGGTATCACGGCCTTCGCGCTGGAAGCCGCTCCGCGCACCTCCCGCGCACAAAGCCTTGATGTACTGTCTTCCCAGGCCAACATCGCCGGCTATAAAGCCGTGTTGGTGGCCGCTTATCACTATCCACGCTTCATGCCGATGCTGATGACCGCCGCAGGCACGGTGAAAGCCGCGCGGGTGCTGATCCTCGGCGCAGGCGTTGCCGGTTTGCAGGCGATTGCTACCGCCAAGCGTCTGGGTGCAGTGATCGAAGCCTCGGACGTGCGTCCGGCGGTGAAGGAACAGATCGAGTCCTTGGGTGCCAAGTTCGTCGACGTGCCTTACGAGACCGATGAGGAACGCGAATGCGCCGTGGGTGTCGGCGGTTATGCGCGGCCAATGCCTGCCAGCTGGATGCAGCGTCAAGCGCTGGCGGTACACGAGCGCGCCAAGCAGGCGGACATTGTCATTACCACCGCGCTGATCCCGGGTCGCAAGGCACCGGTATTGTTGAGCGCGGAAACCGTCGCGCAAATGAAGCCCGGCTCGGTGGTCATCGACCTCGCGGCAGCTCAAGGCGGCAACTGCCCGCTGACGGTAGCCGATCAGGTGATCGTCGCTCACGGCGTGACCATCGTCGGCCATACCAACCTGGCGGCGCAGGTCGCTGCAGATGCCTCGGCGCTGTATGCCCGCAATCTGCTGGACTTCCTGAAGCTGGTCTTCACTCCAGAAGGCCAATTCCAGCTCAACCTCGAAGACGACATCGTCGCCGCGTGCCTGATGTGCCGCGACGGCCAAGTCATCCGCAAAAACGCCTAAGCAGGGATTCAGACGATGGAAGAGCTTATCTCCCCCGGTATCTACAACCTGATCATCTTCGTGCTGGCGATTTATGTCGGTTATCACGTGGTCTGGAACGTTACACCTGCACTGCACACGCCATTGATGGCGGTGACCAACGCCATTTCGGCAATTGTCATCGTCGGCGCCATGCTCGCTGCTGCTTTGACCGTGACTCCGCTGGGTAAAACCATGGGCACCCTGGCTGTGGCTTTGGCCGCGGTGAATGTGTTCGGTGGCTTCCTGGTGACCCGCAGGATGCTTGAGATGTTCAAGAAGAAAGCGCCCAAAGCTGTGAAAGAAGAGGTGCAGAAGTAATGAGCATGAATCTTGTAACGACGCTCTATTTGATCGCGTCGATCTGCTTCATCCAGGCCCTGAAAGGCCTGTCGCATCCGACCACTTCCCGACGCGGCAATGTGTACGGAATGCTCGGAATGGCCTTGGCGATTGTCACCACCATCGGCCTCTTCTATAAGCTGGGGGCCGAGCTGGCCACGGCCGGAATCGGTTACGTGATCGTCGGTCTGTTGGTCGGCGGCACGGCCGGTTCGATCATGGCCAAGCGCGTCGAGATGACCAAGATGCCGGAACTGGTCGCTTTCATGCACAGCATGATCGGCATGGCGGCGGTGTTCATCGCCATCGCTGCCGTCGTCGAACCGCAGTCTCTGGGCATCGTCAAACAACTGGGTGATTCGATTCCGGCCGGTAACCGCCTGGAGCTGTTCCTCGGCGCAGCAATCGGTGCCATTACCTTCTCGGGTTCGGTGATCGCCTTCGGCAAGCTGTCGGGCAAGTACAAGTTTCGTCTATTCCAGGGCGCACCGGTACAGTTCAGCGGTCAGCATAAGTTGAACCTGATCTTGGGCCTGGCAACCTTGGGCCTGGGCATCACCTTTATGATGACCGGTAACTTCGGTGCCTTCGCGCTGATGCTGGCTCTGGCCTTCGTGCTCGGCGTGCTGATCATCATCCCGATCGGCGGTGCCGACATGCCGGTCGTGGTGTCGATGCTCAACAGCTACTCCGGCTGGGCCGCGGCCGGGATCGGCTTCTCGCTGAACAACTCGATGCTGATCATCGCAGGTTCCCTGGTGGGCTCGTCCGGTGCGATCCTCTCGTACATCATGTGCAAGGCGATGAACCGTTCGTTCTTCAACGTACTGCTTGGCGGCTTCGGTAACAATGCAGATGCCGCTGGCCCGGCTGGCGCGAAAGAAGTTCGTCCGGTGAAATCCGGCTCGGCTGACGACGCGACCTTCCTGCTGACCAACGCCGACACCGTGATCATCGTTCCAGGTTATGGCCTGGCGGTCGCCCGGGCGCAACACGCGCTTAAAGAGCTGACCGAGAAACTGACCCATAATGGCGTGACCGTGAAGTATGCGATTCACCCGGTAGCGGGTCGTATGCCAGGTCACATGAACGTCCTGTTGGCTGAGGCCGAAGTGCCTTACGACCAGGTGTTCGAGATGGACGACATCAACTCCGAGTTTGGCCAGGCCGATGTGGTGCTGGTACTGGGTGCCAACGATGTGGTCAACCCGGCCGCGAAGAACGATCCAAAATCGCCGATTGCCGGCATGCCGATTCTCGAAGCGTTCAAGGCCAAGACGATCATCGTTAACAAGCGCTCGATGGCCAGCGGTTATGCCGGTCTGGACAACGAACTGTTCTATCTGGACAAGACCATGATGGTTTTTGGCGACGCCAAGAAGGTCATCGAAGATATGGTCAAGGCAGTCGATTAAACCCTGCTTTCGCGCAATACCGAAAACCCCGGCCTGAAGCAGGCTGGGGTTTTTTATTGCCTGCTAAAAACCGACCAAAGGCTCTAAATCAAGGCCCGGCATTCGACCATGGTCGCGGGACGTTTTTTTTTGAAATCACTAGACTGCGCATCTTGCTTCCGTTGCCCGAGATAACAATCCATGTACCGTGATCGTATCCGCTTGCCTTCGTTGTTGGATAAGGTAATGAGCGCTGCTGACGCTGCCGCTCTGATTCAGGACGGCATGACCGTCGGCATGAGCGGCTTCACCCGCGCCGGCGAAGCCAAGGCCGTACCCCACGCACTGGCCGAACGCGCCAGGTTCATGCCACTGAAAATCAGCCTGATGACCGGCGCCAGCCTGGGCAACGACCTCGACAAGCAGCTCACTGAAGCCGGTGTTCTGGCCCGCCGTATGCCGTTCCAAGTCGACAGCACACTGCGCAAGGCCATCAACGCAGGCGAGGTGATGTTCATCGACCAGCACCTGTCGGAAACCGTGGAGCAACTGCGCAACCAGCAACTCAAGCTGCCGGACATCGCAGTGATTGAAGCCGTGGCGATCACTGAGCAAGGCCACATCGTGCCGACCACCTCTGTAGGTAACTCGGCCAGCTTCGCGATCTTCGCCAAACACGTGATCGTCGAGATCAACCTGGCACACAATCCCAATCTGGAAGGTCTGCACGACATCTATATCCCGACCTACCGTCCGACCCGCACACCGATTCCGCTGGTCAAGGTTGATGACCGCATCGGCAGCACCGCCATCCCGATCGACCCGGCCAAGATTGTCGCCGTGGTGATTACCAATCAGTCCGACTCGCCCTCCACTGTACTGCCGCCGGATAGCGAAACCCAGGCTATTGCCGACCACCTGATCGACTTCTTCAAACAGGAGGTCGACGCCGGGCGCATGACTAACAAGCTCGGACCTCTGCAAGCCGGTATCGGCAGCATCGCCAACGCAGTGATGTGCGGGCTGATCGACTCGCCATTCGAAGACCTGACCATGTACTCCGAAGTCCTGCAGGACTCGACCTTCGACCTGATCGATGCCGGAAAACTGAGCTTCGCCTCGGGCAGCTCGATCACCCTGTCGAGCCGTCGCAATACTGATGTGTTCGGCAACCTTGAGCGCTACAAGGACAAACTGGTACTGCGTCCACAGGAAATCTCCAACCACCCCGAAGTAGTTCGTCGCCTGGGCATCATCGGCATCAACACCGCGCTGGAGTTCGACCTGTACGGCAACGTCAACTCCACGCACGTCTGTGGTACGCGGATGATGAATGGCATCGGCGGCTCAGGCGACTTTGCGCGCAATGCGCACCTGGCGATCTTCGTCACCAAGTCGATTGCCAAAGGCGGCGCGATCTCCAGCGTGGTGCCAATGGTCAGCCACGTGGACCATACCGAGCATGACGTCGACATCCTCGTTACAGAGCAAGGCCTGGCCGACCTGCGGGGCCTGGCGCCGCGGGAGCGGGCGAGGGCGGTCATCGACAACTGCGTGCATCCGGCTTATCGCGAAGCATTGAACGACTACTTCAATGCGGCCTGCGCAGTGGGCGGGCACACTCCGCACATCCTGCGTGATGCACTGAGCTGGCACATCAACCTGGAGGAAACCGGGAAAATGCTCGCGGTGTAATTGATACAGTTGGCAGCTGACGCAAATGCAATTTCGTCAGCTGCTCATAGCCGCAGGAACACCCGCCTAAAACTGTACTGCTGTACCGGTCTTTTCCTACCGAAATCTCCTACCTTTCAGAGCTCAACACCCTAAAACGCACCATAATAGTGCTGATAGGTACAGTTGCCTCAATTATGAGCAGTACAGCACCTATAAACAGTTAACTGGCCCATCACAATACAGGTGAACTGTATCTAGAGAGACTTGCGCAAGAGGAGGATCATTGGCATCAGTTAAACCACTACCTAATCCCGCCATAAGCGGAAGGATGTCAACCATGGAACGTACACTCAGTTCCGACCTGTTCTTCGAAGACAATGCTGTAAACACCCAGGCTTCCATGCCTTTTCGCGTTATCGCCAACCTGATGCTGTGGCAGCGCCGCATCTCCAGCCGCCATCAACTGGCTCGCCTGGATTCGCGTCTGCTGGCTGACGCAGGGATTAGCGAAGCTCAACGCTACGAAGAGCTGAGCAAGCCGTTCTGGCGCTAAGTTAGCGTCGCTGGCTCTGGCCCTCCGGGCCCACCGCCAGCAACCCGAATTGCACAAACAAAACCCGTCGCAGGCAACTGCGACGGGTTTTGTCGTTTCAGAACCTGTAATCGAGCCTGTACAGAAGATCTGTTTCCTGACAGATACAGTTAATAAACAAGTTAAATTGAACCAGTACAATTTAACGCTGGTGTATCTGTATCCACCAATGCCCAGAGAACAAGATGGTGCCCCAGGGCCGGTACCTCGGCCTGCTCGCAAGGACTGCACCATGAATCGCCTACTGGATACATCGATACCCAACTCTCAACAGCGTTCGTTCGCCAGTGGCCTGGGTCGGCTGTTTGCAGCACTGGCTCGGAGCATGGAAAGAACCCGCACCCGACACTTGCTGGCCCAACTTAATGCTCAGCAACTGTCCGACCTGGGCATCAGTCACTCCGATCGGCTGGCTGAACTGGATAAACCATTCTGGCGCTAGCCGTACACAGCAGACGAAACGGGACTATTCGAACAGACACTGTGCGGCCTAATATCCGGCAAGAACGTGGCGAACACTGCAGAGCGTGCGTCTGATGCCCAAGGCACTACGCAACTCGCAGTGGCTGCCCGGTGTTTTGACCCGCTCCACTTTTATCTGTTTATTCACAGGAGTTACCCCCCCAATGTCCCGTTTTCGCCTGCTCAGCGCTGCAGCCCTGCTGGCCGTAGCCGCCAATGCGCATGCCTCCAGCCTGATCGTCACCACTGATGCCATTGTCGGCGCGCTCAAGGGCACATCCGACGCCTCGTCCGATGCCACTTCGTCATTGCGTGACCACAAGATCGTCCTCGCGGCCCGTGACGACGCTGCCAGCTTCGTCGCCAGCGAAGGCGCCATTCGCGGTGTGAAACTGGAAAGCGCTTTTGATTACATTCGCCATCAGGCGCCGCAGTTGAATGCGACCGACGCACAGCTGGCCCAGGCCATCCTGGCGATCTGACCGCAGGTCGGGAAGCGGGGCGCAAACGCTGCGTCCCAATCCTTCGGCGCTGGCTCTGGCCCAGGCATTACGCTAGCCTTGGCGCTCGTTTTCAGCTATCGAGCCTCATGCGCTTTCTCTCAGATCTGCTCATCGCCCTGGCATTTATCGCTGTCTGCTGGACAGGTTCGGTCCATGCCTTCGACCTCAGCACGCAAGGCCTTGTAGTCAGCGGCTACGCCACAAGCAAAGTGACGTCCGCGCCCTTCGACAATAAACTGATACTCGCCGCACAGGATGACGCCGCAGCCTTCATTGCCAGTGATGGCCAACTGCGAGGCGCGCAACTGGAATCCGCCCTGGTTTACCTGCATCAGACCCAACCAAAACTTCGTGCCAGTGACCTTGAACTGGCACAGGCAATTCTCGTCCAATAATTACCCATGCTTTTCGGAGTCGTTCCATGCGCAACCCGCTGATTGCTGCCACCCTTGGCCTGCTGCTGTTGGCCGACGCGGTCCAGGCGCACACCCTGGTAGCCACCAGTAACATGATTGTTCGCGCCTCCCGGCGCACAATCGATTTCACTTCCGATACCACCACGTCCATCCGTGACTCAAAAATCGTGCGTGAAGCCCACGACGATGCGGCCAGTTTCGTCGCCAGCAATGGTGATATCCGTGGCGCGCATCTGGAAGCCGCTTTCAACACCTTACGCACCCGCGTACCTGAAGCCCGCGATGCCAGCGATCAGGTACTCGCCGAAGCCATCCTCGCACTGTGAAGCCGCTCGCCGCCTGGATACTGGCCGGGGTTGTTTCGCTGCTGGCCAACACGGCCCAGGCCGACCTGCAATTACGGCTCAAGACCGATGGTCTGAGCCCTGCTGAGCAACACGCCAGCCAGGCACTGCTCGATGAAGCCGTACAGGCTCTGCCACCACGTTTTACCGAACAACTGGACCGCCGCATCGATGTTGACTGGACCAACGACATGCCAGGCAACGCCTACGGCGAGGCGTCGCTGGTGGCCGAACTTGAGCTCAATCGCAACCTGCTGGCCGGTCTCACCGACGGCTCCGCCGCGACGAAAAAAACCAATCGCCCCCACGGCACCGTGCGCCAGGAAATGCTCGCCACGGTGTTGCACGAACTGACCCACATCTACGATCGCGCGCGTTTATGGCCGGACGCCGAACGCACGCTGATCCAGCGTTGCACACGGCAGAACAACAGCTCAGGACTGATCGGCATCCCGGACCAATGCCGTGGCCAGACAGCGCGGCGCTTTACCCTCAGTGATGACCCGCGCCTGCTGGATCTGGCCGGCTGGCCACAATACGTCGGGCGCCGTGGCGAACGCGAGCAGCACAACCGACAGATCGCCCGCAGCCCGGATATCTACGAGACAAGCAATCCGAAAGAGTTCGTTGCGGTCAACATGGAGTACTTCCTCCTTGACCCGAGCTACGCCTGTCGTCGTCCCGCGCTGTATCGCTACTACAAAGAACATTTCGGCTGGGCGCCCGCCGCCAGGGACACCTGCGCCAAGTCTTTCGCGTTCCTCAACGCCGGCAATGACTTCGCCAAACAACCGCTAGGGCAGGTCGATCCGGAGCGGGTGTATGCCGTCGACTATCTACTGGCCGAAGCCAACCAGAACTGGGTCAGCCGCTGGGGTCATAGCATGTTGCGGCTGGTGATCTGCGCGCCTGGCCGTCCTCGTGGGCCAGACTGCCGACTGGATCTGGACCAGCATCTGGTGCTGTCCTATCGCGCCTTTGTTGGCGACGTGCAATTGTCGAGTTGGGATGGTCTGGTCGGAAAGTATCCGTCTCGACTATTCGTGTTGCCGCTGGCGCAAGTCATCGACGAATACACCAAGACGGAACTGCGTAGCCTGGCCTCGGTGCCTCTCAACCTGTCGCGTAGCGAGATCGAAGACGTGGTCGAGCATGCGGCCGAGATGCACTGGAGCTACGACGGTAACTATTTCTTCCTGTCCAACAACTGCGCGGTCGAAAGCCTCAAGTTGCTACGCAGCGGCAGCAACAACCCACAGCTGACCGGCCTGGACAGCATCATGCCCAACGGTTTGCTGGAAGTGCTCAAGGGCCGTGGTCTGGCGGACACCAGTGTGCTGGACAACCCGCGCGAGGCCTTGCGTCTGGGCTATCGCTTCGACTCGTTCCGCGACCGTTATCAGACAATGTTCGAGGTGTTGAAGAAGCATCTGCCGATCAAGCAGAACAGCGTCGAAGACTGGTTATCGCTGAGCGCAACAGAACGTCGCCAATGGTTCGATCAGGCCGACCTGCGCACCAGTGCTGCCTTGCTGCTGCTGGAGCAGGCGAGTTTCCGTCAGCAATTACTGCTGGCTCAGAATGAAGTCAAACAGCGTTACCTCGGTGCGCGCGAGCTGAAAAATGGCGGCATGGATAAAGCCAGCGGCACTTTGCAGCAGATCCTGGCTAACAGCGGCTTCCTCAGCCGACCGGCCGAACTGCTAGGCAGTAGCGGTTACGGCTTGCCTCAGGCCAGTGAGTGGAAGCGGCTGGAATCGGAGAGCAGCCTGCGTCAGAAACAGCTGCAAGCCTTGACCGGCGATCTTGATAAAGAAGTCCGAGCCTTGCTCGAGCCAGGCCGCGCGGCGGAGATTGCGGCGAATGAGGCCAATCTCAAGCAGGTAGGCGAGCATTTGCGGGCGTTGCACAAGGCAGCTGGCGGGCTGGAGCTGCCTTAACCCTGTAACAACTGCCGAACGCAGCCTGGCGGCAGCTGCTACAAGTCCTGGATACGTCCGACATACAACTCGTCAGTCATTTCATCAGCGAAAGCTGGCTGAAAGCTTCCACGATTAGGATCGCCCTCACTGCCGGCACCAGACCGGTTGGCCAAAGCGAGCGTTTCGACCTCATGCGGCCCAATTAACAACAACAATGGTGATTCTGATGTTTGCTGCGACCCGCCTGCTTGCCCCGACTCCCCCCGTACGCCTCGTGCTTTCCGTTCTGCGCTGACCCCAATCGGTTCGCCATTCCCTAGCCGCGCTACGCCTGGAGTATTCCTATGCTGACTTTCCTTGGCTTTGCCATGGTCATCACGTTCATGTTCCTGATCATGACCAAGCGCCTGTCGGCGCTGATCGCGTTGATCATCGTTCCGATCCTGTTCGCCTTATTCGGTGGTTTTGCACCGAAAATCGGCCCGATGATGCTCGAAGGCATCACCAAACTAGCCCCGACCGGGGTGATGCTGATGTTCGCCATTCTCTATTTTGCCTTGATGATCGACTCCGGACTGTTCGACCCGGCGGTGCGCAAGATCCTCAAACTGGTCAAGGGCGATCCGCTGAAAGTCTCGGTCGGTACCGCGGTACTGGCACTGATCGTGTCCATGGACGGTGATGGCGCCACAACCTATATGATTTGCGTGGCCGCCATGCTGCCGCTCTACAGCCGCATCGGCATGAGCCCGCGGATCATGGCCGGTTTGATCATCCTCGCCGGCGGCGTGATGAATATGACGCCGTGGGGCGGCCCGACTGCTCGCGCAGCCAGCGCCCTGCATGTCGACCCGTCGGACATCTTCGTTCCAATGATCCCGGCGATGCTCGCCGGTGTCGTGGCGATCCTGGTCATTGCCTACATGTACGGCAAACGCGAACGTGCGCGTCTGGGTGAGTTGCACCTGCATGGTGACGAAATCGACCACAGCGAAATCAGCGTTTCGCAGTTCCCGGATGCCCGTCGTCCGAAACTGATCTGGTTCAACGGCGCACTGACTCTGGCGCTGATGTGCACACTGGTCGCCGGTCTGCTGCCATTGCCGGTGTTGTTCATGGTCGCCTTCAGTATCGCCATGATCGTCAACTACCCATGCCTGCAGCAACAGAAGGACCGCGTCGCGGCCCACGCCGGTAGCGTACTGGCAGTGGTCGGACTGATTTTTGCCGCGGGTATCTTCACGGGCATACTGTCAGGCACCGGCATGGTCGACGCGATGTCGAAAAGCTTGCTGTCGGTGATCCCGGACGCACTCGGCCCGTACCTCGCCATGATCACTGCGCTGGTGAGCATGCCGTTCACCTTCTTCATGTCTAACGATGCTTTTTATTACGGCGTATTACCGGTTCTCGCCGAAGCCGCCAGCCACTACGGCATCACGGCTGTGGAGATGGCTCGTGCTTCGATCGTCGGTCAACCCGTCCACTTGCTGAGCCCGCTGGTGCCGTCGACCTATCTGCTGGTGGCGCTGGCCGGAATCGAATTCGGTGATCACCAGCGCTTCACCCTCAAGTGGGCAGTGCTGGTATGCCTATGCATAATGTTCGCTGCTTTGCTGATGGGGATTTTTCCGCTGTTCAGCACTCTATAGGCCCAAGACTCACCGCGCCGGGCCTGAACTTCGATTCTCGAAGCATGGCCCGGCGCGGTTTAACACTCGCTCAAAGGAATACACATGGAATGGCTGACCAACCCGGAAATCTGGGTTGCCTTCTTTACGCTGACCGCCCTGGAAATCGTCCTGGGCATCGACAACATCATCATGATCTCGATCCTGGTCAGCCGCATGCCCAAGCACATGCAGGCGCGCACGCGGATTTTCGGATTGGCGCTGGCCATGGTCACGCGGATTCTGTTGTTACTGTCGATCACTTGGGTCATGCGTCTCACGGCTGATCTGTTCGTGGTCTTCGGCCAGGGTATTTCCGGTCGCGACCTGATCCTGTTCTTCGGTGGCCTGTTCCTGCTCTGGAAAAGCTCCCAGGAGATGTACCACGCGCTGGAGGGCGAAGATGAAACCGACGGCGAGCCGACAGGCAAGGGCGGTAATTTCTTTTACACCATCATCCAGATCGCGATCATCGACATCGTCTTCTCCCTGGACTCAGTGATCACCGCAGTCGGCATGGTTTCCCATGTGCCGGTCATGATCGCTGCAATTATCGTCGCGGTACTGGTGATGATGATGGCTTCCGGCACCATCAGCGAATTCATCGACAAGCACCCGTCGCTGAAAATGCTCGCGCTGTCGTTCCTTCTGGTGGTCGGCACGGTCCTGATTGCCGAGGCCTTCGATGTGCATGTACCAAAAGGCTACGTCTACTTCTCCATGGCGTTCTCGCTGGCGGTGGAAGCGATCAACATCAAGATGCGAACTGCCATCGCGAAAAAGCGCAAACAACAAGATCCCGTGAAACTACGCAAGGACATTCCGGGTCAATAACCTGAGAGCGCGCAGTTAAGGAAGGGGCTTTCGAGCCCCTTTTTTGCGCCTGCACGCTGTCACAAAAGAAGCTGAATTAATGACAGTTTTGTTTCAATCGACTCTTTAGCTATGCGATGCTGGCGCCCAACACCTTAGCCAGCTACAGCTTAAGTACAGAACGTAAGACGTCGCGCGGCACCGTCGACTTGCCCCTTTGGGGCGCTATTCACCACAGGGGCCCCAGCATGCTGACCCTGCTCAATTTACTATCCGCCGTGACCTTATTGATTTGGGGCACGCACATCGTCCGAACCGGCATCCTGCGGGTCTACGGCTCGAATCTGCGCCACGTGATCAGCCAGAATATGTCCAGGCGCCCGCTGGCCTTTGTCGCCGGAATTCTGGTAACCGCCATGGTCCAGAGCAGCAACGCCACGGCCATGCTGGTCACTTCGTTCGTTAGCCAGGGCTTGATGGCGCTGACGCCCGCGCTGGCGACCATGCTGGGCGCCGACGTTGGTACAGCGTTAATGGCACGGGTACTGACCCTCGACCTGTCCTGGCTGTCGCCGCTGTTGATTTTTCTTGGGGTGATTTTCTTTCTGTCGCGTAAACAGACCCGCGTCGGACAATTGGGGCGGGTTGGCATCGGTCTGGGGTTGATCATCCTCGCCCTGCAACTGATCGTCGAAGCCGCTGTGCCCATCACCCATGCGCAAGGCGTGAAGGTAGTATTTGCCTCCCTGACCGGCGATATCCTGCTCGACGCCTTGGTCGGCGCGCTATTTGCGATGATCTCCTACTCCAGCCTTGCGGCGGTCCTGCTGACGGCGACCTTGGCCAGCGCGGGCGTGATCAGCCTGCCAGTGGCCATCGGCCTGGTGATCGGCGCGAACATTGGCAGTGGTGTGCTGGCCTTCCTCAGTACCAGCATGCAGAACGCCGCTGGCCGGCAAGTGGCACTGGGTAGCCTGCTGTACAAGCTGATCGGCCTGCTGTTGATCATCCCTGTACTCACTCCGCTGGTGAAGTGGATGGACGCTCTGCACTTCCGACCTCAAGGGCTGGTGATCGGTTTTCATCTGCTCTACAACTCCGTGCGCTGCCTGCTGTTGTTGCCCAGCGTCGGGCCGATGGCACGGATCTGTAGCTGGCTACTACCCCAGCGCTCGGAAGCAAACGGGCTGGCTCGACCCCGCCACCTGGACTCGACTGCCCTGGTCACACCGAGCCTGGCGCTGGCCAACGCGGCGCGGGAAACCCTGCGTATCGGCGACCTGATCGACAACATGCTTGAAGCGATGCTCGATGTGCTGCGCGGTAAACAAACCGCTGTCACCCTGGAAGTACGCCGTTTGAGCGACGACGTTGAGGTGCTTTACAGCGCGATCAAGCTGTATCTGGCGCAGATGCCCCGCGAGGACCTCGGCGAGCAGGACAGCCGCCGCTGGGCCGAAATCATCGAGCTGGCGATCAACCTGAAGCTCGCAGGGGATTTGATCGAGCGCATGCTGCGCAAGGTTCAACAGCAGAAGACCTCGCAACGCCGCTCCTTCTCCGATGTGGGCCTGGAAGAACTGGTGGACTTGCACAGCCAACTGATCGCCAACTTGCGCCTGGGCCTGTCGGTATTCCTCAGCGCCGACAAGGAAAGCGCACGGCAACTGCTGCGTGAAAAACGCCGCTTCCGCGCGCTGGAACGGCGTCTGGCCCATGCTCACGTCAGCCGTCTGCAACGCAAGATCGTGCAAAGCATCGAGACCAGTTCGCTGCATCTGGAGTTGATTGCAGACATGAAGCGTCTGAATTCGCTGTTCTGCAGCAGCGCCTATGCGGTGCTGGAGACCACCGACACCGGAGCGCTGGCGGTGGACGATGTTGCTGACATCACACATTCGCCTTGAACGTCTGGCTTTGGTAGAAGTCAGTTAAAACTGAAAGCGCGACCGTTTCGCGGATCGTTCGCAGCCTTCGGCAGCTCCTACCCCGCCAGGAAGCCCGTCATGCGTTGCCTGTTGTTCGTTTTTCTGTTGCTCGGCTCAACCCATTCTATTGCCCTGGATCGTTTCCAGGTCGAGGGCTATCTGCTGCCCAACGGCCTGCAATTGCTGCTCAAACCCGGCAGCGAACGCGGCCATGTGGCGATTCGTCTGGTAGTCGGCGTTGGCCTGGATGATTTCAGCTGTGCCAACAAGGAGCTCCCGCACCTGTTCGAACACTTGCTGTTCAGCGGCATCGATGCCAGCGGTGAGGGCGGGCTGGAAGAACGCATGCAGGCACTGGGCGGCGAATGGAACGCCTACACCAGCAACGCCGACACCACTTTCGTCATCGAAGCCCCAGCGAAGAACCAACGCAAAGTCCTCGATCTGTTACTGGCACTGCTGACCCGCACCGAGATTGACGACACTGCCATCGCTGCCGCCAAACAAGTCATCGAACGTGAAGATGGCGGTCATTATTCGCACCTGCAGCGCTGGCTGGACCGCCAGGACCTGGGTCATAAGGCCAGCAATCAGTTGGCGGTGGAACTCGGTCTCAAATGCACCGAGCGGGCCGAGGTCGACCACCTGACCCGCGAACAACTGGAGCAACTGCGCAAAGCCTGGTACGCCCCCAACAACATGACCCTGATCGTCGTCGGCGAACTTGACCGCCTGCTGCCGGCGTATCTGGAACGCACCTATGGGCAACTGGATCCGGTCGACCCCAGCGAGCACTTGCCACTGCCCGAAATCCAGACCAAAGCTGCCCCGCAGCGCAGCTTGATCCAGGGCTGGGCCGGTGGTGGCGCCAAACTGCACTGGCTATTCCCCGAGCCAGTACTGGACAACCAACCCGACGAAACCTTCGACCTGCTCAAGGACTACCTGGATTGGGAGCTGTATCGCCAACTGCGCCTGGACCATGGGCTGTCCTACGGCCCCTGGAGCGAACGCGAAGTGTTCGGTGGCGTCGGTTTTTTCAGCCTGAACGCCGACCTGGAGCGCGATGATCTGCCGCAGGCTGAGCAAGTGCTCAATGACATGAAGGCCCGCCTGCTCAAGGACGGACTCGACCCCACCACCTTCGCTCGCCTGCAGCAGGCCGCCGTTGCCCGTCAGGCGTGGGCAGTGCAAGGCAATAGCGCTCTGGCCGATTACTACTGGAGCGCGCTGGGCGATTACGAGGATGGGCGTTTTGCCGACCCGGCCAGACGCCTGCAAGCAGTCAGCCTGGAGCAAGCCAACCAGGCCATGCGCCAGTTGCTCAACCAGCCCGGCTACTTGCGCATCGAGAAGTCCTTGCTCAGTTATGACGCGTTGAGCGGGCTGGTTGCAGGCATATTCGCTCTGTTGATGACGTTACTGCTCGGCGGGCGGTTTTATCGTAAACAGATCCGCTCTAGACGCAGCTAAGACGTTATTCTGTCGGGGATTTTTCCCTTGAGACTGCGAACCGCCGAATGCCTGACTGGACTCTTTACATACAGCGCATGCTGGAGCTGATGAAACGCTATCCAGGAGTGATAGCACTCGGCGGTTTTATCTCTGGGATCGGCAGCTTCATTCTGGTGGATCGCCAGCAAAGCCTGGCGACCTGGATCACAACCATCATGCTGGTGAGCTGGGTCTGGCTGATGCTGGAAAACAGTCTCACCCAACTGTTCACCAAGGTCTTCAAGCGCGAGATCCCGCAGCCCTTGCTGCGTTATGCGACGCAGATGATCCATCAGGAAAGTCTGTTCTTCGTCCTGCCGTTCTTCTTTATCACCACCACCTGGAACAGCGGGCAACTGGTATTCACCAGTCTACTCGGCGCGGCGGCACTGATTTCGATTACCGATCCGCTGTATTACAAATGGCTGGCACCACGCCGCTGGCTGTTTCTGGCACTGCACACCCTGACGTTGTTTGCCGCGTTGCTGACGGCGTTGCCGATCATTGTGCACCTGACCACCACTCAAAGCTTCATGCTGGCGCTGGGCATCGCCATGCTGTTGTCTTTCCCGAGCCTGGCGTCGAGTTTTCCAATCCGCAACTGGCGCGGAGGGCTGATGTTACTGGGGATAACATTGGCTATCGGCTGCGCCGGTTGGCTGCTGCGCTCCTGGGTGCCACCGGCGACCCTGTGGATGACCGAGGTGGCGATCAGCACTGAACTCCAGGGCAGAACCCCTGGCGACGACCTGGACGAAGTCAGTGCCAGCCAGGTGCGCAGCAGCGGTCTGTATGCCTACACGGCGATCAACGCGCCACGGGGGCTGGACGAGCGGATTTACCACGTCTGGCAGTTTGAGGGTAAAGAGGTCGACCGCATCGCGCTGGATATTCACGGTGGGCGAAAGGAAGGCTACCGGGCCTGGACCCACAAACAGAACTTTCCGGACAATCCGGTTGGCCGCTGGCAGGTTCGCGTGCTGACCGAAGACGGTCAGATGATCGGCGTATTGCGCTTTGACGTGACCGACAAAGGCCAAGGCGTCGAGACGCCTGGCGAGGCAAAGTAACCGTGATCGTGCTATTACGTAGCACTGTGTAATAGCCGAACAAGCACAGAGCTTATGAGCAGTAGCACGATGGCCGGCAACGCCCAACTGGATACGTCGAACACCCCTGTGCGGCTGCGGGTCACGGGCGACTGGACGCTTGCCCATTACACCGATCTCAAGCGGCTGACCGATGATCTTCACGGCCAGTACGACGACACTACCCACATCGACCTTAATAACCTCGGCGCGCTCGACACCGCCGGAGCGTCGCTGCTGGTAGAACTGTTGGGCGCCGAGCGGCTTGGCAAATCCACCGAACATCCCGATTGCAGCCTGTCCTCCGCCGACCGCGCGCTGCTGCAAACCGTCTACTGCTCGCTGACCGACTTCTGTGTACCGGTCAAAGAACCTGAGGTGAGCGTCGGTATCCAACTGCTGACCCGAATCGGCCGCGCCGTCGACGCGGTCTGGCAGGACACCTTGCAACTGCTGGGCTTTATTGGTCTGATCCTCCAAACGCTGGTGCGCAACCTGTTGCGGCCCAAGCACTGGCGCATCACTCCGACGGTCGCGCACATCGAGCAGACCGGCCTCGACGCGGCGCCTATCGTTGCCTTGCTGACCTTTCTGGTGGGTGCGGTAGTGGCCTTTCTCGGTGCCACAGTGCTGGCCAGTTTTGGTGCAAGCGTCTTTACCGTGGACCTGGTCGCGTTCTCCTTCCTGCGGGAGTTCGGCGTGTTGCTCACCGCGATATTGATGGCCGGGCGAACAGCCAGTGCGTTCACCGCGCAAATCGGCTCAATGAAGGCCAACGAAGAGATCGACGCGATTCGTACACTCGGCCTCGATCCAGTCGAGCTGCTGGTACTGCCCCGCGTTCTGGCGCTGCTCGTGGCGCTGCCGATGCTGACCTTTCTGGCGATGCTCTCGGGCATTGTCGGCGGCGGAGTGGTCTGTGCGCTCTCGCTGGGTATTTCGCCGGCGATGTTTCTCTCACTGCTGCAATCTGATATCGGGATTCAGCACTTTCTGGTCGGGATGGTGAAAGCACCGATCTTCGCTTTCCTGATCGCAGCGATCGGCTGTCTGGAAGGTTTCAAGGTCAGTGGCAGTGCCGAATCAGTAGGCGCTCACACCACCTCCAGTGTGGTGCAGTCGATCTTTGTGGTGATTGTTCTCGACGCCGTGGCCGCGTTGTTCTTTATGGAGATGGGCTGGTGAGTCGTTTACCCCGTACGCCCGCCGAGGCGGTGATCGAGGTCCGTGGGCTGTGCAATCGCTTCGGCAGCCAGAGCGTGCATGAAAATCTCGACCTGGATTTGTACAAGGGCGAGATTCTCGCCGTGGTCGGCGGCTCCGGCAGTGGCAAGTCCGTGCTGTTGCGCAGCATCATTGGTCTACGTCGGCCCAGCGAAGGATCGGTGCGGGTGTTTGGCCAGGATTTGCCGAACCTCCCAGAACACGAGCGTTCGCGGGTGGAACGGCGCTTGGGTGTACTGTTTCAGAAGGGCGCGTTATTTTCCTCGCTGACGGTCACCGAAAACGTTGCGCTGCCGCTGATCGAGCACGCGGGTTTGAGCCGTCCCGACGCCGAACACCTGGCAGCGGTGAAACTCGCGCTGGCCGGTCTGCCGCTGTCGGCCGCGGAAAAATTCCCGTCCTCGCTGTCCGGCGGCATGATCAAGCGCGCGGCGCTGGCCCGGGCCTTGGCGCTGGATCCGGACATCCTGTTTCTCGATGAGCCGACTGCCGGTCTCGACCCGATTGGCGCCGCCGCCTTCGATCAGTTGATCCTGACCCTGCGCGATGCGTTGGGCCTGAGCGTGTTTCTGGTCACCCACGACCTCGACACGCTGTACACCATCACCGACCGGGTCGCGGTGCTGGCGCAAAAAAAAGTGCTGGTGGCGGACGCCATCGACAAAGTCGCCGAGACCGACGACGCCTGGATTCACGAATACTTCCATGGCCCTCGCGGCCGCGCGGCATTCCAAGCTGCTTCACAGCTCAACGAGGTATGACATGGAAACCCGAGCCCATCATGTATTAATCGGCCTGTTCACCGTGATTGTGGTGGTAGGCGCCTTGCTGTTCGGTCTGTGGCTGGCCAAATCCAGTGTCGACACCGAATTCAAGGATTACGAGATCGTCTTCAATGAGGCGGTCAGCGGCTTGTCCAAGGGCAGCCCGGTGCAGTACAGCGGAATCAAGGTTGGTGACGTGATCTCGCTGCGACTGGACCCGAAAGACCCGCGTCGGGTGCTGGCGCGAATCCGTCTGAGCGGCGAAACCCCGATCAAGGAAGACACTCAGGCCAAACTGGCCCTGACCGGGATCACCGGAACCTCAATCATCCAGCTCAGCGGTGGTACGCCGCAAAGCCCCGAACTCAGAGGGCACGACGGTAATCTGCCGGAGATCGTCGCCTCGCCGTCGCCGATTGCCCGGCTGCTGACCAATAGCGATGACCTGATTAGCAGCGTCAACTTGCTACTTAACAACGCCAACCAAATGATGTCGCCAGATAACGTTGAGCGCATCAGCAGCACTCTCGAGCATCTGGAGCAAACTACCGGAGCCATCGCCGATCAGCGTGGAGACATTCGCCAGACCATGCAGCAGCTTGTTTCTGTAGGAAAACAAGCCAGTGCCACCCTGGAACAAACCACCACACTGATGCGCAATGCCAACGGTTTGCTCAACGATCAGGGCAAGCAGATGTTCGGCAGTGCCAAACAGGCCATGCAGTCTCTGGAGCAGAGCAGCGCGACCATCAACAAACTGCTGACAGACAATCAGGACTCGCTCAACAACGGTATGCAGGGATTGAACGGGTTGGCCCCGGCCGTGCGTGAACTGCGCGAGACCCTGAATTCGCTACGAGCTATCTCCAACCGTCTGGAAGCCAACCCCAGTGGTTACCTGCTCGGCAGCGACAAGAACAAGGAGTTCACGCCATGAAGCTCGCCTGCCGTGTAGTCGGCCACCTCACACTGATCACCAGCTTCGCGCTGACCGGCGCCTGCTCGATCCTGCCCAAGTCGGAACCGGCCGATGTCTATCGGCTACCCACGGCGCAGAGCAGCACATCGACGCCTCGCGGCAGTGCGCTGCCATGGTCATTGCGCCTGGCCAAACCGCAAGCCAGCGAAACCTTGAACAGTCCGAAAATTGCCGTCGTGCCACAGGGCGATCTGATCAGCAGCTACAAGGCTTCACGCTGGAGCGACCCGGCGCCAATCCTGTTACGCAACCGTCTGCTCGACGCCTTTCAACATGACGGACGGGTGCAGTTGCTCAGTACCGACGACAGTAATCTGCAGGCTGATTTCGAGTTAGGCGGGGAATTGCAGGCGTTTCAGACCGAGTATCAGGGTGGCGCCGTGGAAGTGGTGGTTCGCCTGGATGCACGACTGGTGCGCGGCAATGATCAACGGATCATCGCCAGCCGCCGCTTTGAAGTGCGTCAACCGCTGAGCGATCCGAAAGTCCCGGCGGTGGTCGCAGGTTTCGGTCAGGCCAGCGACAAGCTGACTGGCCAGGTAATTAGCTGGGCAGTAGAGCAGGGGCAGAGACATGCTCTGGTTATCAAGAGCGGCACAAGCCCCTTGTAGCAGCCTTCGGCAGCTGCTGCGGGGGCATGTGTGCTTTCGCTTTCCGGCTCAGCCAAAGAACCAGTAACACACCCCGATTGCCGCCACTACACCGGCAAATTCAGCCAGCAGCGCGCAGCCCACGGCGTGGCGAGCACGCTGAATGTTGACGGCACCGAAGTACACTGCCAGCACATAGAAGGTGGTTTCCGTGCTGCCCTGAATGACGGCCGCCGCCCGTGCCGGGAAGCTGTCCACACCCTGAGTTTTCATGGTTTCGATCAGCATTGCCCGAGCGGCGCTGCCAGAGAAGGGTTTGACCATCGCCGTCGGCAACGCGTCGACGAATCGCGTGTCCCAGCCGGCCCATGCCACCAGGTGACGAATCCCGTCCAGACCAAAGTCCAGCGCCCCCGACGCCCGCAATACGCCTACCGCACAGAGCATCGCCACCAGATATGGCAGCAGGTTCTTGGCGACATCAAAGCCTTCCTTGGCGCCTTCGACGAACGCTTCGTAAACCTTGACCTTGCGCAGCGCGCCAATCACCAGGAACAGCATGATCAGCCCGAACATCGTCAGATTACCGAGAATCGACGAGAGGCTTGCCAGAGCTGTGGAGGAAAGCGTCGCCAGCAACGCCATGAAGCTGCCCAACACCAGCGCACCTGGAATCAGATAAGCCAGCACCACCGGGTCCCACAGCCGCAAGCGCTGCACGATTGCCACCGACAGCAAACCCGTCAGGGTCGAGGCGCTGGTGGCCAGCAAGATCGGCAGGAATACCAGTGTTGGATCGGCAGCGCCTTGCTGCGCGCGGTACATGAAGATCGTTACGGGCAGCAGGGTCAGCGATGAAGCGTTCAGCACCAGAAACAGAATCTGTGCGTTGCTCGCCGTGGTCGTGCTGGGGTTGAGCTCCTGCAAGGCGCGCATGGCCTTCAAGCCGATCGGCGTGGCCGCATTGTCCAGGCCCAGGCCATTGGCGGCGAAGTTCAGGGTGATCAAACCAATGGCCGGGTGGCCAGCGGGTACTTCCGGCATCAGGCGCAGAAACAGTGGACCCAGCACCTTGGCCAGCCAGTCGACGATCCCGGCCTTTTCGGCGATCCGCAGAAAGCCCAGCCAGAGGGTCAGGGTGCCAAACAGCAGAACCATTACATCCACCGACAACTTGGCCATGGCGAAGATACTTTCCACCATCGCCGCGAATATCCCGGCATTACCGCCAATCAGCCACTGCGCCAGTGCCGAAACGGCAGCCACGATGAAGAAGCCAAGCCATAGGCCGTTGAGCATCAGTTAAATCCCCCAAAAGATGCGGCGAATAATAGCGGTCAGATACCAGAAACAACAAACCCCGGTTTCCCGGGGTTTGTTGTAGGTGCGTGGCTCGAAGGAGCTTAGCTGTTGGAGACTTCACCCTTGGGCAACGGCTCTTTGCTGCGCCAGTGCGGCAGGGAGTTCCAGTAGCGCTCGCCCTTGGCGTCGTCGTACATGCCTTCCCAACGGGAGATGACCAATACAGCGAGGGCGTTGCCGATCACGTTCAGCGCAGTACGGGCCATATCCATGATGCGGTCGACACCCGCGATGAACGCCAGACCTTCCAATGGAATGCCGACACTGCCCAGGGTCGCCAGCAGCACCACGAAGGACACACCCGGCACACCGGCGATACCTTTGGAGGTAACCATCAGGGTCAGCACCAGCAGTAATTGCTGGCTGATGGACAGATCGATGCCGTACAGCTGCGCGATGAAGATCGCCGCGATGCTTTGATACAGGGTCGAACCGTCAAGGTTGAAGGAGTAGCCGGTCGGCACTACGAAGCTGCAAATGGCTTTCGGCGCGCCGTAGGCTTCCATCTTCTCGATCACTCGCGGCAGCACGGTTTCCGAGCTGGCAGTGGAGTAGGCGAGTACCAGCTCATCTTTGAAGATGCGCATCAGCTTGATCACCGAGAAGCCGAACAGACGAGCAACCAGGCCCAGTACCACGAAGGCGAAAAAGGCGATTGCCACGTAGACCAGGATCACCAGCTTGGCCAGCGGCAGCAGGGAAGCGAAACCGAAGTTGGCAACAGTCACCGCGATCAGTGCGAAAACGCCAATCGGGGCGTAGCTCATGATCATGTGGGTGACTTTGAACATGCTTTCCGACACGCCCTGGAACATCTTCACCAGCGGTTCGCGCAGATCCGATTGCAGGCTCGACAGACCGAGACCGAACAGTACGGAGAAGAAGATGATCGGCAGCATCTCGCCACGCGCCATGGCGGCAAAAATGTTCGATGGAATCAGGTTGAGGATGGTTTCGATGAACGCGTGTTGATGCTGAACCTCGGCTGCGGTCGCCTGGTACTTGGAGATATCCACAGTACCCAGGGTGCTCATGTCGATGCCCGAGCCTGGGTGAAACAGGTTGGCCAGCACCAACCCCACCAGAATGGCGATGGTGGTGACAATTTCAAAGTAAAGGATGGTCTTGAGACCGATGCGCCCGAGCTTCTTCGCATCACCCACGCCGGCAATACCGACGACCAGCGAGGAGATCACGATCGGAATCACGATCATTTTGATCAGCCGGATAAAGATATCGCCCGCCGGTTGCAGGACGTTGCTGATCCACCAGGCTTTTTCGGCACTGAAATGGTTGAGCAGCGCCCCAATTGCAATCCCCAAAACCAGACCGATGAGGATCTGCCAGGCGAGGCTAAGCTTTGCCTTCTTCATATCATTACCCTTTCTTATAAGTGGACTCGGGAAGATGCGCGAACTGGAACGCTCAAGTGCGGAAAAGTCTGTGCATCTGCCCCCGTAAAAAATCACCGCGAGCGAGCATTTACGGCTCTCTGGCTGGCGGAAAAAGGCGCAACTATTCCGATGCAAGAGAGGCGCGTCTAATGCTGTAAACGCCTACCCTATGCCGAATCGGCATGAGCTTTTTTGAACAAACCCATCGTCCCAACCGGTTCGAAT
Source organism: Pseudomonas sp. GW821-FHT04C07 (assembly GCF_059420325.1). Taxonomy (NCBI): domain Bacteria; kingdom Pseudomonadati; phylum Pseudomonadota; class Gammaproteobacteria; order Pseudomonadales; family Pseudomonadaceae; genus Pseudomonas; species Pseudomonas sp. GW821-FHT04C07. The sequence continues at coordinate 731,321 of NZ_JBWKTM010000001.1, read as the reverse complement.
ACGACACTAAAGAAGTCATAAGCGCCATGAGACGGCCATTACAGGCGATATGCGGGATTTATTGGCGGCATGAATAACGACGAAATCCGGGAAATTTCCTACGCCTAGGAGCGAAAACAGAGCCCGAATAAAAGACGAGTTTCTCGATATACGGTCGCGATAAAGCACCGTAAACCGGTTGAGAAAAACGCAGAAAGGACATTTCAGGGGATAAGCGCATGAGGATCCAGCGGATCGCTCTAGAACAAGCCTTTGCGTGTTCAAGCGCGCCGCAGGTCCGCGAAATCCTCAACGACTCGTGAACTTGCGGCGCAGCTTTTCCTGACCCGGCCCTTACGGAGGCACCCCTTGTACCCCTAGGTCACTCCGATTCCACATCAATCAGAACGTCCCGACCCCTTGGTCATACGCCTGCCTTCATCGGGTGGCGCAAATAGAAAGAAGCCAGGGCCTCTTTCCAGAGCAGAACTCGGTGTCTTTAACAAAACGCTCGTATTCAACCTCGGTCGCGACGGCCAAAGAAGAAAGACGCAATAAACATCACCAGGAACACGACAAAGAGAATTTTGGCGATACCCGTGGCGGTGCCCGCGATTCCACCGAAGCCCAACACCGCAGCCACAATGGCAATGATCAAGAATGTGATTGCCCAGCTCAACATAACAATTCTCCTTACGCGTCTAATGGAGTGTTGCTTGTATCGCGATTCCTGGTGCAGCTTCCCCCACGCCGGTCTTATGCCTAAAACACCCAACGCTCCTGAGGAATGGATTCAACTACTGCCTGTGCCTGGTCAACACCCATCAGGTGCACTGGGGCAGAGTCAGCAAACTGGCCGCTGAGCGCGCTGAAATGCATTTGGTTTGTGTATTGAGGTGGCAAACGCAGCGCCATTTCCTGCTGGCTCTGACCCCAACGCTGAAACTGCTGACCACCAATGAGCATGACAAGCAGTGCCAAACTTGCAAACAGTCCTTGCTGTATATGCAGTAGTGAAATATGCATTTGGGCGAGACGTTGGCGATTCATCCTCAAGCTCCTCCCATACGGGTGGTCATTCGGAAGAAGGCGCCCTTCAATAGCGCCTTTGGCTATTCAAACTGTTGCAGCCTGCATGCCAGCTTTCATTTCACAATAAGTTAAACAAATCAGTAGGTTATAAACGTTACAAAAGTGCTTTCAAACGCATCTTGCACGATGACTCCCTATGGGTCGTGCGTAATGCACGATCCATAGGGAGGGAATTGAAAAGCCCTGGAGCCGGAAGATAGCGGTGGATGTCAGAAGGGAGGGTCAAGGAGCAATCAGGCTTCTACATAAAACCCTTATTAATCAGCACGTTATAAACAAATCAATAGGTCGCTAACCTGCATCTAGTGGAATCAATCAGAATCGACCATGCAACTTGCCCGATTTTTCCGGGACTAAATAAGATGACTCACTAATGGAGCGTGGGAAATGGAATCAGCCACGGAACATCAAGGCCGTATTCTTCTGGTAGATGATGAGTCCGCCATCCTGCGCACCTTCCGTTTCTGCCTGGAAGACGAAGGCTATACCGTAGCCACTGCCAACAGCGCAGCCCAAGCCGACGCCTTATTACAACGTCAGGTGTTTGACCTGTGTTTCCTCGACCTGCGGTTGGGTGAAGACAATGGCCTCGATGTGCTCGCGCAGATGCGCATTCAAGCACCGTGGATGCGTGTGGTGATCGTCACCGCCCACTCGGCGGTGGATACCGCAGTCGATGCGATCCAGGCCGGTGCCGCGGATTACCTGGTCAAGCCCTGCAGCCCGGACCAATTGCGCCTTGCCACTGCCAAGCAACTGGAAATGCGCCAGCTCTCGGCGCGCCTGGAAGCGCTCGAAGGGGAAATACGCAAATCCAGGGACGGCCTGGACTCTCACAGCCCGGCGATGAAAGTGGTACTGGAAACCGCACGCCAGGTCGCCGGTACCGATGCCAACATTCTGATTCTTGGCGAATCCGGCACCGGTAAAGGCGAGCTGTCCCAAGCCATTCATGGCTGGAGCAAACGCGCGAAGAAATCCTGCGTCACCATCAACTGTCCGTCGCTGAGCGCCGAGCTGATGGAAAGCGAGATGTTCGGCCACAGCCGCGGGGCTTTTACCGGGGCCAGCGAAAGCACCCTCGGACGGGTCAACCAGGCCGATGGCGGGACACTGTTCCTCGACGAAATTGGCGACTTCCCGCTGACCTTGCAACCCAAACTGTTGCGATTTATTCAGGACAAGGAATACGAACGCGTCGGCGACCCGGTGACCCGTCGCGCGGACGTGCGCATCCTCGCCGCGACCAACCTCAATCTCGAAGACATGGTCCGTGACGGACGTTTTCGTGAGGACCTTCTGTACCGGCTCAATGTCATCACCTTGCACCTGCCGCCGCTGCGTGAGCGCAGTGAAGACATTCTGACCCTGGCGGATCGCTTTCTGGCCCGCTTCGTCAAGGAATACGCGCGCCCGGCGCGCGGCTTCAGCGATGAAGCGCGCGAAGCACTGCTCAACTATCGCTGGCCGGGCAACATCCGCGAATTACGCAATGTGGTCGAGCGCGCGAGCATCATTTGCCCTCAGGAACGGGTAGAAATCAACCATCTGGGCATGGCCGAACAAGCGACCAGCAACGCTCCGCGGATTGGTGCGGCGTTAAGCCTGGACGAGTTGGAGAAAGCCCATATCGGCGCAGTGCTGGCCACTAGCGACACCCTTGATCAAGCCGCCAAAACCCTCGGCATCGATGCTTCGACGCTGTACCGAAAACGCAAACAGTACAACCTATGAGCGGCGCCCCATGAAGCTCGCGATGAAACTGCATACTCGGCTGTTTCTGAGTATCTCGGCGCTGATCACCGTCGCCCTGCTTGGGCTTCTGCTCGGGTTCATGGGCATCATACAGATGGCCAGTACCCAGGATTCGCTGATCCACAACGACTTCATCACCCTTGATCTGGGACTCAAACTGCGACAGACCCTGGACGACCAGTTGATCATCATGCTCAACGAAAAACCTGACCTGGCGGCGTTGGAGGCATCCAGGCAACATTACTTCGAGCTGCTCGATCAAGGCATCCAGCACGAGCAAAGCACCGGTGGCCAGCACACCGGCTTCAGCCAGGCCCGAGCTGACTACCTGAAATTTCTCGAAGCATTCGGCCACTCTCGGGATCTCTCGGGCAGCCTGACCGGCAGCCATAATCTGACCGAAAAATTCAATGTGCTGCGCAACGGCCTGATCACCGAACACAAACTGACACTGGATAGCATCAATGAAGCCCAGTACCAGACTCGCGAGCGCGCACTATTGATTTCAGGATTGCTCGGGCTGGTGGGATTGGCGGTCTTGATCATCGGTTTCATTACTGCCCACGGCATTGCCCGACGCTTCGGTGCCCCTATCGAGGCGCTGGCCAAGGCTGCGGACAATATCGGTCAAGGGAATTTCGACGTGACGCTGCCCATATCGGCGGTGGCGGAAATGAACCTGTTGACCCGCCGTTTCGGGATCATGGCCGAAGCCCTGCGTCAGCATCAGGCCACCAACGTCGATGAGTTACTCGCCGGCCAGCAACGCTTGCAAGCGGTACTCGACAGCATCGATGACGGCTTGCTGATGATCGACCGCCAGGGCCGTCTGGAACATCTCAACCCAGTAGCGCAACGGCAATTGGGCTGGGACAAAGATCGTCTGGGTCAGGGATTGGGCAGCGCCCTTGAACGCGCGGAGCTCGATGAGCAACTGCAACTGATCCTGCGTGGCGGCAGTCTGGAACGGGCGCCTGAGGACTTGAGTATCGAGGTTGATGGCGAATCGCGGCTGCTGACCTACAGCCTGACACCGGTCAGCCACAACACCCAAGGGCACATTCTTGGCGCGGTCATGGTGCTGCATGACGTCACCGAGCAGCGGGCCTTCGAACGGGTCCGAAGTGAATTCGTGTTACGTGCCTCACATGAGCTGCGCACACCGGTCACCGGTATGCACATGGCCTTTGGCTTACTTCAGGAACGCGTGCATTTTGCTGATGACTCTCGCGAAGCCGACCTGCTAAACACCGTCAACGAAGAAATGCAGCGTTTGATGCAGCTGATCAACGACCTGCTGAACTTCTCACGTTATCAGAACGGCCTGCAAAAGCTCACCCTTGTGCCCTGCGCCATCGATGAACTGCTCGAACACGCTCAAGCTCGCTTCGCAGAGCAAGCCCACGAGCAAGACATCGAGTTGTTGGTGGAGGTTCAAACACAGCTACCCAGGCTACAAGTCGACCACCCACAGCTGGAACGGGTGCTGGATAACCTGATTGCCAATGCGCTACGCCATACCGCGCGGCACGGCCAGGTCCGCTTACAAGCACGCCGACATGGTGAGCGAGTGATTATCAGCGTCGAGGACAACGGCGAAGGCATCGCTTACGGCCAACAGGGGCGGATTTTCGAACCCTTCGTTCAGGTCGGTCGCAAGAAGGGTGGCGCAGGCCTGGGCCTGGCGTTGTGCAAGGAAATCGTGCAATTGCACGGCGGGAGGATGGGCGTCTACTCACGGCCGGGGCAGGGCTCGCAGTTCTACATGGCGCTTCCTTTGTAGGCGCGCGGCGCACAATCAGGCTTCATCATCCAGTCGCCGCGCAGCCATCCGGCGACCGCGGGTGATCAACTCAATGAACTGCACAGCGCTCAGGGCATGGGCAAACAGCCAACCCTGCCCGTAATTCACACCCTCACTACTCAACAGCGAGGCCTGTGCTTCATATTCGATCCCTTCGGCAATCACCTTGAGTTGCAAGGCATGCGCCATGCGAATGATATGCGGCGCCACTCCGCTGCTGGCAGCATCGTGCCCCAAGGCATCGATAAAAGCTTTATCGATTTTCAAACAGTCCACAGGCAGGGTTTGCAGATACGCAAGGCTGCAATAGCCCGTGCCGAAATCATCGATCAGCACTTGATGCCCGGCATCGCGCAAGGCCTGCAGGTTGTCCCGCGCGACGACCACGTCGATCAGGCCACGCTCGGTAACCTCAAAGGCAATCTGTCGCGCTGCGACCCGATGCATGGTCAATAAACGGGCCATAACCTGCCCGATGCGCGGAACCATCACATCGCAGGCCGCCAGATTGACCGAGATGTAGAGATGCGGATTGGCGCGTAACAGCTGGCCTAACTGCTCAAGCAAACGCTGCAGCACGAAATCGGTGATCTGTCGGATTTGCCCGGTATTTTCCGCCATAGGGATAAACAGATCCGGGCTGGTCAATGTGCCGTCTGGCCGACGCCAACGCAGCAGTGCTTCGGCGCCGACACATTGACGACTGCTGAGCTCGAAAATCGGCTGGTACAAGACCTGCAACTCGTTACGACGCAGAGCGCCCTGTAACTCGCCACCCAATGACTGACGCTGGCGAGCCAACTGTAAGACCAGCCACCCGATAAAAATCGCTAATAGAAGACTTATCGGTAACAACCAGCGCCATGCCGTAGTCATTTCCACTTGCAAACTTGTACGCGGGGTCATGAGTACAAGCTGGTACTCCGGGTTGTTGGTCGGCATTCGGTAAATCAGTTGGTCTTGCGTGACCTGAAGGGCGTCACGGCTCACTGGAGGCCACGGCTGGATCGGTGGCCAGGGTTGAGCCGCGCCCAGTACCGGGATCGCTCTGGTGCCATGGTCGAGCACTACCAGCAAGCTGCTGCCCGGGTGCAGGTCGACCATATCGGTCAAATGACCTCGGGAGGTCGCCACACGAAAGTTGCCCCGTCCGAGCATCAATGCTGCACGGTTTTCATTAGGTTCTGTCGAGGTATTCAACCAGTAACTGTAGGTCGGCCCCTTGATGTCTGGAGGCCCCGGAGAAGAAAGGGTGTCCTGGCGCGGCCGGTTTGAGCAGGACTGAGTGGCATCGATATAAGCCGCTTCATAAACGAAGCGGTAACTGAAGCTGATCTTTTGCAATGTCGCGACCATTTCAGCATTGCATCCACGCAATGGTTGGGCTTCCAGCTCATCGAGACCTTCACGCAATTGGCCGAACAGTTGCTCAAGACGCTCAAGAAAACGCTCGCCCTGAGCATTCATCTGCTCGCTTTCGCGTTGTTGCACCTGATGCAGCGCCACGCCCAGACTGCCCAGCAGTAACAACGCCGCGCTGAGCACAGCCGCCAGCATCGCCAGAAACCACGGGCGATGAAACCAACTATGTAGCGTCTCGCCAGCGGCCGGCATCATTGAATATCCAAAGGATTACCAATGAGTTATAGCAACTGATTGAGAAGTCGCCCGGACCGTCGGGCGGCGTCATTATTTTGTCTGGTTCAAGACCTGCAGAATTGCTGCACTTTCCGCGTCTGGCATACCGTCGAAGCGTGACGGTCGATAATGCATCTGGAACGCCGCCAGTACATGACGGGTCGCGACATCCAGTTGGCCGGTTTGCGGCGTGGTATAGCCCAGACGAGCCAGCTCTTCCTGAAACCAGGTGATGCTCGGTAGTTCAGCCGCAAACAATGCTTGCTGGCGTGCCACGGCCTGAGCGTTCGGCCAGATCACCAGCCCCTCGTCAGCCAGACGCTTCCAGGGGAACAACGGGCCCGGGTCGAGTTTACGCAATGGAGCGATATCGCTATGCCCGATGATATGGCGCGGGTCGATGTTGTTGCGCTTGCTGATGTCCTTGAGCAGAACGATCAACGCCTGGACCTGACCCTCGGTATACGGATACCAGACGCGGCCAGTCGGTGTCTCGCGGTAGCCCGGATTGACGATTTCGATGCCGATGGAGCTGGAGTTCAACCAGGTCCGGCCTTGCCATTCACTTTCCCCGGCATGCCAGGCCCGCAGGTTTTCATCAACCAACTTATAGATAGTCGGCGGATTGTTGTCGCCAATCAGGTAATGACTGCTGACGTCGCCATGGGTCAACAGTGCCAGCGAGCGTTCCAGAGAAGCGTTGGTGTAATGCACCACCACGAACTGAACACGGTTATCGTAATTGACCGAAGGATGACGGGTGTCGAGTCGAGGCCCGCTGGCGCAGCCGGCCAACACAAGAAGCGACAGGACGAGAGAGTAAAATTTCATGGCAGTGTGCAGTACGCTGAAGACAGTAATGCAACAGTGTAACGTATTGCCCTCTGGATGGACCGGCAAAAGCCCGAGATTAAACAAAATGGAACAATCGGGATCAGCCCAGTTCCACCCTGTTACGCCCGGCATCTTTGGCGCGGTAAAGCGCCTGATCGGCTCTTTTAAGCACCATTTCGCTGCGCTCACCCGGTTTGAATGCCGTCATGCCCATGGAGACGGTTATCGTTACCCGCTCACCTTTGAAGTGAAACGGGCAAGCCTCAATGGCTGCCCGCAGCGTTTCGGCAAGTTTTGAACCCAACGGCAATGAGGTATTGGGAGCCAACAGGACAAATTCTTCACCACCAAATCGGGCGATGAAGTCCGAGCCGCGCATACGCTTGCGCAGGACGCCGGCAATGATTTTCAGAACCTTGTCACCAGCCAGATGGCCATAGTGATCGTTGATTCGCTTGAAGTGGTCCAGATCGAGCATTGCCAACAGAAGTGTGTTGCCATTCTGCTGCCATTGAGCAACTTCGTGATCCAGTCGCTCCCCCCAAGCAGCTCGGTTGGGCAGGCCGGTCAACGGATCAATCAGCGCCTTCTGCCGTTGCTCCTCAAGGTGCTCGCGATAGCCCTGAGCCTCTTGCTCCATGCTTGCCACGCGTTCGGCCAGCCCTTGCAGACGCCCGGCGACCTCTTGCTCACGCTGATCGCGTTGCTTGCGGTGCTGATCCATGGTGCCGAGCAAACCCTCAAGGTGGTTCTCCAACACATGCTTGAGGCTGTCCAGGTCTGCCGCATCTTGAACGCTGCTCTGCAAGCCATCGACCTGTTCGCGGATCTGGGTATCCATTTCTCGCGCAGCTGAACGGCTGTCCGCATGACCGTCGCTGGCCGCCTGCAGATTGCTTTGAAATGACTCGAGCCGCTCGTTGAGCTGCTTGAGGTAAACCTCAAACTCATGTTGTCCACTGTTGGTGATCGCCAGCATCAAGACGGCCAAATCGTCGAGGATTGGTAGCAGTTCGTACCAGTTCAGACCGTTTTGCAGTCGATCACGCATGGCCTCGGCTTGCGGTCGGTGGCGCTCGGGCAGGGACAAGTCGTCGAGCAGACCCAGCAGCGTGTCTTCTATGTGCCTGGCCACCGAGCTGTAAGAAGGCTCTGGTGAATCAGGCAAGGCGTAGTGGACATCCTGCTCAGGCTGCTCTGGATCAAAGGCCACCGACGCCTGCGCCGTAGCTGACGGCGAAGGCAGGCTGTCGAGGAGGTCAGGTGTTTCGTGTCTGGTTTCCGAGGGCACAGGGGATATCAGTTCGTCAGGATTGATATCAACCTGAGCGAGTGAGTCTTCGGGGCTGGCAGTCAGAGTCGGTTGCGGTGCAGCGACGAGTTCTTCGACTCCTGACAGTTGAGGAGCCCTCAGCCCTTCTGACTCCAGCACTGGAGGGATAAAAGCCTGCACTTCGCTGTGTGGTTTTTTATCAGTCAGCTCTGGATTCGAAACCGACTCGACCACTGAAACCACGGATACCGGCATTTCTACGGCCGGCAACGGCACTTCCTGCGTGATCGCCACAACGCTTGGAGCGACAGGAACAGGCTGGAAATAGTCACGAACAGGCTCAAGCGTCGTCTCGACGGCCTGCATCTGAATCTGTTCAGCGGGATTCGAACCTGGTAACGCCACCAAGCAAGCATTAGCCTGCGGCACAACGTCCGCGGTTTCCCGCCCACCGAACAGACGTTGCAACAAGCCGGGACGATTCGGCTCTTCAGGGTTCTCCAGCAAGCTCAGCGCCCGGCCTTGCAAGCCGCTCAGCTCACCAAGCAGCAAGGGGATTTCACGGGCCTGGCTGACACGCCCATCCAGTTGCCGGGCAAAGTTCTTGAGCGGCCGACTCACTTCTCGAGGCAGCGGCAAGGCTTGTAATTGAGTGACCAGAGCAGTCAGCGCTGCTCCCATTTGATCAACGCGCGTTTCCCGGCGCTGCTCGGAATCGAGCACGGCTTTTTCCAGGCGTGGCAGCAACGCTGCCAAAGCCGCGTCCATATCGTCCGTGCGAATAGCCTCACGCATTTCCTTCATACACTGGTCAACGGCCCGGTCAGTGCCCTCCGCCGCCAGCGTGCTGCGAACCAACCCTCGGCGAAGCAAATCAAGGCGGGCATCCCATCGGCGCTCGAGCTTCTCTTGCTGCTCGATGCTCTTGAGGTACTTTTCTTTCCAGCGCTGCGCTTCGTCGCTCATTCAAGGGATCCGCGAGGGACAAGACTCAATGCGGGCAATGCGTCAGCCGTAAGCGAACCCGGCAGCCGAATCTCTACCGCGACCGGCAAGTGATCGGAAATGGGTTGAGCCAGCACCTCGACCCGTTCAAGGGTCAGGCTCGGGCTGAGCAGAATGTGATCGAGGCATCGTTGCGGGCGCCAACTGGGAAACGTCGCCTCAAGCTGTGGCGCGAGCAGACCCAGATCGCGCAATGGGGAACTTTGCAGCAAGTCGCCGGCATGGGTATTCATATCACCCATCAGCACCTGGTGTTTGTACCCAGCAATCAATTCGCGAATATAGGCCAGCTGTCGGGTTCGGGTACGGGCACCCAGCGCCAGATGCATCATCACCACCACCAACGCTTCCGGTCCCTCGCCGAAGCGCACCAGAATCGCACCACGGCCCTTCGGACCCGGCAATGGATGATCTTCGATAACCCACGGACGCAAGCGGCTGAGCACACCATTGCTGTGCTGCCCCAAGCGACCGAGATTGCGATTGAGCTGTTGATACCAGTAAGGAAAGGCGCCGAGTTGGGCCAGGTGCTCGACCTGGTTGACGTAGCCCGACCGCAGGCTGCCGCCATCGGCTTCCTGCAAGGCGACCAGATCGAAATCGCCCAGCAGATTGCCGATCTTTTGCAGATTGTCTGCTCGCCCGGTGTGCGGCAACAGATGCTGCCAGCCACGGGTCAGATAATGCCGATAACGCTCGGTGCTGATACCAACCTGAATATTGAAACTGAGCAAACGCAGACGACTGTCTGCGGGCAAGCCCGTCGACTCCAGATGATGCGCGTTGACCTGCGGGTCATGCAGGCCAACGACACGCTCAGTACCCCAGCGGCGCATGGTGGGCGCCGCTTACTTAGCGGCGCGCTCCTTGGAGATTAACTGGTCAGCCACGCTCAAGGCGCCTTCAGGGCCACCGGCAGTGCCGAGGTCGAAGCGGTACTTGCCGTTGACGACCATGGTCGGTACACCGGAGATCTGATAGGCCTGAGCCTTCTTCTTGGCATCTTCAACCTTGCCTTTAACGGCGAAGGAATTGTAGGTGCTCAGGAATTTATCCTTGTCGACGCCTTCGGTCGCCAGGAACTCGGCCATTTCTTCTGGAGTCGCGAGTTTCTTGCCACCGTGGATCGCGTCGAAGACCGCTTTGTGAACCTTGTGCTCCACGCCCATGGCTTCCAGGGTAATGAACAACTGGCCGTGAACGTTCCAGATACCGCCGAACATGGCCGGAATACGTACGAAGTTCACATCGGCAGGGAGCTTTTCAACCCAGGGATTGATGGTTGGCTCGAACGCGTAGCAATGCGGGCAGCCGTACCAGAACAGCTCCACTACTTCGATCTTGCCAGGTATGGCAACCGGAACGGCGCTGCTCAATTCGACATATTGTTTACCAGCTTCAAGCGGCTCGGCAGCTTGGGCGGTTATGCCAAACAGACTGGCTGTGACGAATGCGGCGCTGAGAATCAGATTACGCATGCTTTACTCCTGGACAAATAAGGTCGCCTCATGCGACCTGCACTCAGACAGGCCCAGTCGGGCTTGATTTCTAGTGTAACGGCAGCAGCCACAAAAAAGGGCGGCCAAAGCCACCCTTTTTATGCTTGCATCAATGGATTAATAGAGCGTTAACATTGCAAAAGATGTAAGTCATGCACAACGTCAATTGATCCACCCTTAGTGCAGGCCTTGAATATAGCTGGACACTGCTTCGATGTCCTTGTTGCTCAATTTGGACGCGATGCTTTGCATGATCTTCGTGTCACCGTCGTTGGTACGGTTACCTTCACGGAAATCGGTCAGTTGCTTGGCGATGTATTGAGCGTGCTGGCCACCCAGGTGCGGGAAAGCAGCAGCGGTGTTGCCTGCACCGTTAGGCGAGTGGCAACCGGTGCACGAAGGCATGCCCTGGTCCAGCTTGCCGCCACGGAACAACTCTTCACCGCGAGCCACGACTTTCGGGTCTGCTGCGCCAACGCTGCCCTTCTGGCTGGCGAAGTAGGCCGAGAGATCAGCCAGATCCTGATCGCTCAGGTTGGTCAGCAGGCCGGTCATTTCCAGGACGGTGCGCTTGCCGGACTTGATGTCGTGCAATTGCTTGTTCAGGTAGCGTTCGCCCTGACCCGCCAGTTTTGGAAAGTTGGGCGCCATGCTATTGCCATCCGGGCCATGACAGGCGCCACATACTGCGGCTTTCGCCTGACCAGCAGTCGCATCGCCTGCAGCATGGGCAATGCCGGAGATCCCCAGGGTCAACAGCAGACTCACGATCAATTTGTTCATCAGCTAATCCAACTACGGCTAAGGGTTAAAGAGTTATGGACCGGGATCACTCGCTCATCCAGTGGATGATTGCCTGGTAATCCTCGGCACTGCAGTCCATGCACAAACCACGCGGCGGCATCGCCTTGAAACCCTGGGTCACGTGTTGCACCAGCGTCCCCATACCTTGCGCCAATCTTGGCTTCCAGGCTTCCAGATCACCCTTTACAGGCGCCGTTGGCAGTTGGCCGGAATGACAGGCTCCACAAACACGGTTGTACACAGCTTCCGGATCCTGTGTAGCCTGCGCACTGTAAAGCGGCATCAAGACACCGGCAGCTAGCAGCCATTTCGTCATAAAACGACCTTTCAGGGTTGAGAGCGAGCTGCGTTCTAGTGCGCAATTTCGGTCAATCGCTCCCGTGAACTTCATCCTACGCCGGGACAAAGCGCACACAAAATCTGCGGCATTATATACTGGCGTTACTGAAACGGAAACGACACTGCTCGCCGCGTCCATTCTCGGCACCGCCCACATCGGAAATCCCATGCAACTCAAGAACCCCATTCTCGGTCTGTGCCAACAGTCCACCTTCATGCTCAGCGCGGCCAAAGTTGACCAATGTCCCGACGACGAAGGCTTTGAAGTGGCCTTCGCGGGGCGTTCCAACGCCGGCAAGTCCAGCGCTCTGAACACCCTGACTCACGCCAGCCTGGCCCGAACCTCGAAGACTCCGGGTCGCACACAGCTGCTGAACTTCTTCAAGCTAGACGATGATCGCCGTTTGGTCGACCTGCCAGGTTACGGCTATGCCAAAGTGCCAATCCCGCTGAAACTTCACTGGCAGCGCCACCTGGAAGCGTATCTGGGCGGTCGCCAGAGTTTGAAAGGTTTGATTTTGATGATGGACATCCGTCATCCAATGACTGACTTCGACCTGCTGATGCTCGATTGGGCCGTAGCCAGTGGCATGCCGATGCACATCCTGCTGACCAAGGCCGACAAACTGACCTACGGTGCAGCGAAAAACACCTTGCTCAAAGTGCAGGCGGACATCCGCAAAGGCTGGGGCGATACCATCACCATCCAGCTGTTCTCCGCACCGAAACGCCTTGGTCTGGAAGAGGCCTACACTGTACTGGCGGGCTGGATGGAACTGGCCGATAAAGGCGCAGAGGCTACGGAATAAGGAATTTCAGGCAAAAAAAACCCCGGACTTCGTATGGGGAGGAGAAGTTCGGGGTTCAAATTCCGGACCGCTAGGGCGGGGTCCAGATATCTGCCAACACTTAACACAACATAGGAGCATCGAAGGGCTTCACCAGCCATTCAGTAACTCTGAGTGGCGGTGCGCGGATTTAGTTCCGGACAGGTTCAAAAACTATTGGTAATAACCGGCCCGGTTTTCCGAACTAATAGCCCTTAGCCAGCCTTTGCCGCGGCACGATGCCGCAGCAAAAGGCATCCTCAAGACGGGTTAATGAGCCTCGTCCCAGTTATTTCCGACACCTACTTCGACCAAAAGCGGCACATCGAGCGACGCAGCACCACTCATATGGACGCGAATTTCATCGCGAACCCGGTCCACCAGGTCCTCGCGAACTTCAAGCACCAGTTCGTCGTGTACCTGCAGGATGACTTTGGCGTCCAGACCTGAAGACGTCAGCCAGTTATCCACCGCGACCATGGCTTTCTTGATGATGTCAGCCGCCGTACCCTGCATAGGCGCGTTGATTGCCGTACGCTCGGCGCCTTTGCGCAAGGCCGGGTTTTTTGCGTTGATGTCAGGCAGGTAGAGGCGACGACCGAAGATGGTTTCAACGAAACCTTGCTCTGCAGCCTGGGCGCGAGTGCGCTCCATGTACTCAAGCACGCCCGGGTAACGAGCAAAATAGCGGTCGATATAGGCTTGTGATTGCTTGCGGTCGACACCGATCTGCTTGGCCAGGCCGAACGCGCTCATGCCGTAAATCAGACCGAAGTTGATGGCCTTGGCACTGCGGCGCTGATCGGTGGTGACCTCTGCCAGCTCAACGCCGAACACCTCGGCAGCGGTCGCCTTGTGCACGTCCAGATTGTGACGGAAGGCGTACAACAAACCTTCATCCTTGGCCAGGTGCGCCATGATCCGCAGTTCGATTTGCGAATAGTCGGCCGCTAGCAGTTTGTAGCCCTCAGGCGCGACAAATGCCTGACGAATCCGCCGACCTTCAGCAGTACGGATCGGAATGTTCTGCAGGTTCGGATCGCTGGAAGACAAACGCCCGGTCGCCGCCACCGCTTGATGGTAGGAGGTGTGAATCCGCCCGGTACGCGGGTTGATCTGCTCAGGCAAGCGGTCGGTGTAGGTGCTTTTCAACTTGCTCATGGAGCGGTACTGCATCAGCACCTTGGGCAGCGGGAAGTCCTGCTCGGCCAGTTCCGCCAGCACAGCTTCGGCCGTCGAGGCCTGGCCTTTGGCAGTTTTGCTGAGAATCGGTAAGCCGAGTTTCTCATACAGAATCACGCCCAATTGCTTGGGCGAACCGAGGTTGAATTCTTCACCGGCAATGGCAAAGGCTTCGCGTTCAAGAGCGACCAGCTTGTCGCCCAGTTCGACACTCTGAATACCTAGCAGATTGGCATCGACCAACGCCCCCTGACGTTCGATCCGCGCCAGGACTGGTACCAGCGGCATCTCGATTTCGCTCAGCACGTGACAAAGACTCGGGATGGCCGTGAGTTTTTCCTGCAGGGCCTGATGCAAACGCAAGGTCACGTCCGCGTCTTCGGCCGCATAGGGTCCGGCCAGCTCCAGAGAAATCTGGTCGAAGGTCAGTTGCTTGGCGCCTTTGCCAGCGATGTCCTGGAAGCTGGTGGTGGTGTAGTCCAGGTACTTGAGCGCCAGGCTGTCCATGTCGTGGCGGGTCGCCGTCGAATCCAGTACATAGGATTCAAGCATGGTATCGAAGGCAATGCCTTGCACCGAAATGCCACAGGCTTGATCACCACCGATGGCGCAGTTGGCCAGAATGTTCATGTCGAACTTGGCGTGCTGGCCGACCTTGAGTTTGCTCGGGTCTTCCAGTAACGGTTTCAAGGCTCGCAGGACGGTGTCGCGATCCAGTTGCTCGGGCACCCCCATATAAGAGTGAGTGAGCGGGATGTAGGCCGCTTCATTGGCTTGTACGGCGAAAGACAGGCCCACCAGTTGCGCTTGCTGCGCGTCGACACCGGTGGTTTCGGTATCAAAGGCAATCAAGCTGGCGTTGTTAAGCTTTTTCAGCCAGACATCGAATCGCGCCTGGTCGAGGATGGTTTCGTACTTTACCTCAGCGTCGACTGCGACCTCCTCCACAGCTTCGACGATTTCCTGCCCCGTGCGCTTGGCCTCGCGCTGCAATTCTTCGAACCAGCTTTTGAATTCGAGCAAGGTGTAGAGCTCGGCGAGCTTTTCGCGATCAGGCTCACCCAGATGCAGGTCGTCGAGCCCGATATCCAGCGGCACGTCGACCTTGATGGTCGCCAGTTGATAGGAGAGGAAGGCCATCTCCTTGTGCTCTTCAAGCTTGGCCGGCAGGGTCTTGGCACCGCGAATCGGCAGGGTCGGCACGATATCGAGTTGCGCGTACAACTCGACCAGACCGCCATTTACGCCCACCAACAAACCGGAAGCGGTCTTTGGCCCAATGCCCGGAACACCGGGGATGTTGTCGGACGAATCGCCCATCAGCGCCAGATAATCGATGATCTGTTCGGGAGCGACGCCAAACTTCTCTTTCACGCCAGCCACATCCATCGCGCTACCGGTCATTGTATTGACCAAGGTAATGTGCCCGTCGACCAGTTGTGCCATGTCCTTGTCGCCCGTGGAGATCACCACCGGGCGGTCGGCTGCTGCGCTGCTACGGGCCAGCGTGCCGATCACATCGTCGGCCTCTACGCCTTCTACGCACAGCAACGGAAAGCCCAATGCGATCACACTCGCATGCAACGGCTCGATCTGTACCCGCATGTCATCGGGCATGCTCGGACGGTTGGCCTTGTACTCGGCGTACATGTCATCGCGAAATGTCCCGCCCTTGGCGTCGAAAACCACCGCGAACGGGCTGTCAGGGTACTGCTTGCGCAGACTCTTGAGCATGTTCAGTACACCCTTGACCGCGCCGGTCGGCAGGCCTTTGGATGTGGTCAGCGGTGGCAGCGCATGAAAGGCGCGGTACAGGTAAGAAGAACCGTCCACCAGGACGAGGGGGGCTTGGCTCATGAGCAGGATCAACCTTTTCGGCGGGTCCGGCGCTAGAATAGCGGGACCGTTGACGACAAAGGGACAAGGTTATCATGCGCACACTAAATCGCTTGTTGCTGGCTGGCTTCTTTGCCATGACTCCCCTGGCCGTGATGGCAGCTGATGATGCACCGACTCCAGAACCGCAAGTCACCATCCACACCGAAGGTGACAAAACCATTCAGGAATACCGTCAGAACGGCTTCCTGTATGCGATCAAAGTCACACCGAAGGGCGGCAAACCGTACTTTCTGGTGCGCGCGGACGGAACAGAAGCAAACTTCATCCGATCGGATCAGCCGGATATGCTGATTCCGTCGTGGGAAATTTTTACGTGGAAGTAGTTTCTTAACTTTAATCGGCGCTGGCTCAATCGCGGCGCCCGAACTGAGCAGTTTTTAACCATGTCTGTGTTTACCCCCCTGGCTCGGCCCGAGCTGGAAACCTTTCTCGCCCCCTATGGGCTCGGCCGCCTGCTTGATTTTCAGGGGATTGCCGCAGGTAGCGAAAACACCAATTTCTTCATCAGTCTGGAGCAGGGCGAGTTTGTCCTGACCCTGGTAGAGCGCGGTCCGGTCCAGGAAATGCCGTTCTTCATCGAACTGCTGGACGTGCTGCATGACGCTGATCTGCCGGTGCCTTACGCCCTGCGTACTACCGACGGCATCGCATTGCGCGAACTCGCCGGTAAACCGGCATTGCTGCAACCGCGATTGGCTGGCAAACACATCAAAGAGGCCAACGCGCAGCACTGCGCGCAGGTCGCAGACCTGCTCGCTCATCTGCACCTGGCCACCCAAGGCAAAGTACTGGAGCGCAAGACCGATCGTGGCCTGGACTGGATGCTGGCCGAAGGTGCGCAGTTGATGCCGAACCTGAACCCCGAGCAAAGCAGCCTGCTGCAAGGTGCTCTGGACGAGATCGCTCAGCAAAAGGCGAAAATCCTGGCGCTGCCACGGGCCAACATCCACGCCGATTTGTTCCGCGATAACGCGATGTTCGAAGGCACGCACCTGACCGGGCTGATCGACTTCTACAACGCCTGTTCAGGACCGATGCTCTACGACGTGGCAATCGCCTTGAATGACTGGTGTTCGGATAAAGCCGGGGTGATCGACGGACCACGTGCGCGGGCCTTGCTGGGTGCTTATGCGACGTTGCGTCCGTTCACCGCGGCTGAAGCCGAGCTGTGGCCAACGATGTTGCGGGTGGCCTGCGTGCGCTTCTGGTTGTCACGACTGATCGCCGCCGAGTCGTTTGCCGGACAGGACGTGTTGATTCACGATCCGATGGAGTTTCAGCAGCGCTTGGCGCAACGTCAGAAGGTCAGTACGCCGTTGCCGTTCGCCATTTGAACGCATCGCGGGCAAGAGCCAGGCACCTGGCTCCTGCCTGCGAAAAGGGTTACCACAACATCCCTGCTTACAACTGCTCCAGACACCCTGCCAAGTCATTTCCCAGCTTTTCCAGCACCTGCTCATAACCCTGGGCAGTGGCCGGTGTATAACCGCCCAATGCATCCAGTTCCGCCAGTTTCACCGGTAAACCGGCTACCAGGGTTTCCGCCAGCCGTGGACGCAGCGGAGGCTCACTGAATACGCAGGTCTTGCCAACTTCCTGCAAGCGCTTGCGCATCGCTGCCACGTGCTGTGCACCCGGTTGCACTTCGGCCGCGACGCTGAACACTCCGGTATGCTTGAGACCGTAGGTATCTTCGAAGTAATCGAACGCTTCGTGGAAGACAAAGTAAGGCTTGCCTTCAATGCCGGCCAATCGGGCTTTCAGACGTGTGTCCAAGGCATCGAGGCGCTCATTGAAAGCCTTGAGGTTGCTCTGATAGCGAGTGGTATTGTCCGGGTCGGCCGCACTCAGATCCGCAGCCATTTTCGCCGCAATCACCCGGGCATTGACCGGCGACAGCCAGAGGTGCGCGTCAAGACTACCGGGCCGATGATCGTGATCATGCTCATTGGCCTCTTCCGCATGGGAGTGGCTATCCTCGGCAAAGCGGCGCAACTTCAGGCCCGGCAAGTCCTGAACGGCGATAGACGGCAGGCTGCGGCCCTTGAGTACGCGCGGAAGGAAGCCTTCCATGTCCGGGCCGATCCAGTAGAGCAAATCCACCGACTGTACCCGCCGTACGTCGGAAGGGCGCAGGGCAAAGTTATGCGGAGAGGCGCCCGGCGGCAGCAATACCTCGGGCACACCGACGCCGTCCTGCACTGCCGCGGCGATCAGCTGCAAGGGTTTGATGCTGGTAAGTACTTTCACTTCGGCGTGAGCAGGGCTGATCACGAACAAACTGGCAGCAAAAGCGACATAAATGGCAAAAAGTCGGGACACGATGACCACTCGGAGAGGCGAGAACGGGTAACATAATAACGTCTCTCACAATTATCGTCGCCGCTCATGCCTAAAACACCGCTGGCCAGCCGTCCCCATGACCATTCTCACTGCGTGCACAGCGCGCTGTCGGAAGCCGATGCCCTGTGTGCCCGTCAAGGTTTGCGCCTGACCGCACTGCGTCGGCGCGTCCTGGAACTGGTCTGGCAGAGCCACAAACCCCTTGGCGCCTACGACATCCTCGCCGTGCTCAGCGAACAGGATGGTCGCCGCGCCGCGCCGCCGACCGTTTACCGGGCGCTGGACTTCTTGCTGGAAAACGGTCTGGTGCATCGCATTTCGTCCCTCAACGCCTTCGTTGGCTGCAATCACCCGGAACACGCTCACCAGGGCCAGTTCCTGATTTGCCGTGAATGCCACGCTGCCATCGAACTCGAACAAAAAACCATCAGCGACGCGATCATCACCAGCGCTCGCGATGTCGGTTTTATGGTCGAAGCGCAAACCGTTGAAGTGGTCGGCCTCTGCTCCGGTTGCCAGGGGGCTTGATGAGCACTGCATTGATCCGCCTCGAGCAGGTAGCGGTGACTTTTGCCGGGCAAACCGTGCTGGACAACATCCAGCTCAGCGTCGAGCCAGGGCAGATCGTCACCCTGATCGGCCCCAACGGCGCCGGCAAGACTACTCTGGTGCGTGCCGTACTGGGTCTGCTCAAGCCGGACAGCGGCAGTGTCTGGCGCAAGCCGAAACTGCGAATCGGTTATATGCCGCAGAAGCTGCACGTCGACCCAACTTTACCGCTGTCCGTGCTGCGCTTTTTGCGTCTGGTGCCAGGCGTGGATCGCTCGCGAGCCTTGGCCGCGCTCAAAGAAGTCGGTGCCGAACAAGTAATCGACAGCCCGGTGCAGAGCGTCTCAGGCGGAGAGATGCAGCGCGTGCTGCTGGCCCGTGCATTGTTGCGCGAACCGCAACTGCTGGTGCTCGATGAGCCAGTGCAAGGCGTCGATGTCGCCGGCCAGGCCGAGCTGTACAGTCTGATCACACGCCTGCGCGACCGCCACGGTTGCGGGGTGCTGATGGTTTCCCATGATTTGCATTTGGTCATGAGCACCACCGACCAGGTGGTCTGCCTGAATCGCCATGTCTGCTGCTCCGGGCATCCCGAGCATGTCAGTGGCGATCCAGCGTTCGTCGAGCTATTTGGCAAGAACGCGCAAAGCCTGGCGATCTATCACCACCATCACGATCACGCCCATGACCTGCATGGTGCTGTGGTCAGCGAGGCCCCCACGGCCCACGCCCATGTTCACGGAGATAGCTGCAAGCATGGCTGATTTTCTGTTTTACGCTCTGCTGGCAGGCTTGGCCCTGGCGTTGGTAGCGGGTCCGTTGGGCTCGTTCGTGGTCTGGCGGCGCATGGCCTATTTCGGCGATACCCTTTCCCATGCGGCCTTGCTCGGCGTTGCCCTCGGCTTTCTGCTGGATGTCAGCCCGACGGTGGCAGTCACCGTGGGCTGCCTGTCGCTGGCGGTGTTGCTGGTGACCTTGCAGCAGCGTCAGCCTCTGGCTTCCGACACATTGTTAGGGATTCTCGCACCGAGCACCCTGTCTCTGGGCCTGGTGGTACTAAGCTTCATGCATGAAGTGCGGATCGACCTGATGGCCTATCTGTTCGGCGACCTGCTGGCGATCAGCCCGACTGACCTGGCCTGGATTCTCGGCGGCAGCGCGGCGGTGTTGGTGTTGCTGGTGACGTTGTGGCGACCACTGCTGGCGATCACTGTGCATGAGGAACTGGCCACGGTCGAAGGCCTGCCGGTGGCGGCGTTGCGTCTGACCTTGATGCTGTTGATTGCCGTGGTGATCGCGGTCGCGATGAAAATCGTCGGTGTATTGCTGATTACTTCGTTGCTGATTATTCCCGCTGCCGCGGCTCAACGTCATGCTCGATCACCGGAGCAGATGGCCCTTGGCGCGAGCCTGCTGGGAATGCTTGCGGTGTGTGGCGGCCTGGCCTTGTCCTGGCTCAAGGATACCCCGGCCGGCCCGTCGATTGTGGTCACAGCTGCAGCGCTGTTTCTGCTGAGTTTTGTCCTGCCCCGCAGAGGGGTGTAGACTTGCTCGTTTTTTGCGCATTTAGAGAGTCGCAGGAATGAAGCCGTTCGCATCCCGTTATCTGCTCGTTGTCGCATTTTCCCTGCTGCTGGGTGCCTGCCAAAGCACGCCGCCCGCGGCCACAGCGACCCCGGATGCCCGGGCCGTGGCCATCGCGCAGCTGGAGCAAAACCTCGCCAGCAGCGAGTTGGCCACCGCCGAGGATCAGTTGAGCGCGTTACAGGCCGAGTCGCCCAACGACCCTCAGCTTGAGCAGTATCAACGCCAGTTGGCCGAAGCCTATTTGCAACGCAGCCAGATCGTCTTGCAAAAAGGTGATGTCAACGCCGCCGCCACCGCACTGAGTCGAGCCCGTGCACTGATGCCTAAAGCGCCGGCACTGACGGGTGGCGTCAACAGCGCTATCACCCACGCCCGCAAGGCCGAGCTTGATAAAGCCGAAGCTGCGTTGAAAGCCGCCGAAGCCAAACCTGTCGCCAAGGTGATCGACCCTACGGCCGCAAGCACCACCGTCGCCTTGAACCTCACCAACATCAAGCAACTGCGCAAGCAACTGGATGCGATCGCCACAGACGTAGTGAATTTTCAGTGTGATGTGAGCATTCAAGCGCCGCGCACCGACGACTATCCATGGTTGGCCACGCTGTTGACCAAACGGGTGAAGAAACTCGATTCAGAGTTCGATCTCAAGCTGGAACGGCAGATCATTCGCAACATCCCGGCGCAATTGGTTCTGAGCCCGCGCAAGCCTTGAAAGCATCGCGGGCAAGCCTCGCTCCAACGGAATTTTATGATCTATGGAGCAGGGGGGACGCCCAGTTCTTGCCCGCGATGGCATCCCCTCTATCAATAAAGAACTTCAAACCGCAATCGCCTTGGCCTTGGGCCCTGGCTCCCACATGCGATGCTGAGCAATCGCCGCAAAAAACGCCTTCAACGCCTTTAACCACCCGACTCAAATATCACTTCGCACACTACTAAAGGCAGCTGCGCTATCGGCGCATTTGAGCCGTTGGTTTTTTATGACCTTTGATCGCGTTATTGCCAAATGACTGGTTGAATGCGAAATAAATGCTAAGAACCTCTATATAGACAGGCTAAAATGCGCGCCCGGCTAACCGCTGATCCTTTTCTAACGCGCCCCACAAGGTTCGCTACGTGATCGAGTTTCAAAACGTCCATAAAACCTACCGGGTCGCCGGTAAGGATATTCCCGCTCTGCATCCGACCAGTCTGCGTGTCGAGGATGGTCAGGTATTCGGCCTGATCGGCCATTCAGGTGCGGGGAAAAGTACCCTGCTGCGCCTGATCAACCGCCTGGAAGCCCCAAGCGGCGGCAAGATAATCGTCGATGACGAGGAAGTCACCGCGCTCGATGCCAATGGTCTGCGGCGTTTTCGTCAGCAGGTCGGGATGATTTTCCAGCATTTCAATTTGCTGGCATCCAAGACCGTTGCCGACAACGTTGCGCTGCCACTGACCCTCGCCGGCGAATTGTCGCGCAGCGAAATCGACCTGCGTGTGGCCGAGTTGCTGGCACGGGTTGGCTTGGCCGACCACGCGAGGAAGTACCCGGCGCAACTGTCCGGCGGCCAGAAACAGCGTGTCGGCATCGCCCGTGCGCTGGCAACCAAGCCAAAAATCCTGCTCTGCGACGAAGCCACCAGCGCCCTTGACCCGCAAACCACTGCATCGGTCCTGCAATTACTGGCGCAGATCAACCGCGAGCTGAACCTGACCATCGTGCTGATCACCCATGAGATGGACGTGATTCGTCGCGTCTGCGACCGGGTGGCCGTGATGGATGCCGGCGTGATCGTCGAGCAGGGTCCGGTGGCCGAGGTGTTCCTGCATCCCAAGCACCCGACCACCAAGCGCTTCGTGCAGGAAGACGAGCAGATCGACGAAAACGAACAGCGCGACGACTTCGCCCATGTCCCGGGCCGTATCGTGCGTCTGACCTTTCAGGGTGAGGCGACCTACGCGCCGCTGCTGGGCACCGTCGCCCGCGAGACCGGTGTGGACTACAGCATTCTGGCCGGGCGTATCGACCGCATCAAAGACGTCCCTTACGGGCAACTGACCCTGGCCGTCACTGGCGGTGACATGGAAGCGGCCTTTGCCCACTTCACCGCGGCAGACGTCCATATGGAGGTGCTGCGCTAATGGAAGCCCTGATGAGTTTCTTCGCCAACATCGACTGGTTCGAGATCTGGCTGGCCACCGGCGATACCCTGATGATGCTCGGCGGCTCGCTCCTGTTCACCGTGTTGCTCGGCCTGCCGCTGGGTGTGCTGCTGTTTCTCTGCAGCCCGCGCCAATTGCTTGAGCAAAAGAGCATCTACGCGCTGCTGTCGCTGGTGGTGAACATCCTGCGGTCGTTGCCGTTCATCATCCTGTTGATCGTGATGATCCCGTTCACCGTACTGATCACCGGCACCTCGCTGGGTGTGGCCGGTGCTATTCCGCCGCTGGTAGTGGGTGCGACGCCATTTTTTGCACGATTGGTGGAAACTGCACTGCGTGAAGTGGATCGCGGGATCATCGAGGCGACCCAAGCCATGGGCGCCACCACGCGGCAGATCATCACCAATGCCTTGCTGCCGGAAGCGCGGCCGGGTATTTACGCTGCAATCACCGTGACGGCGATCACGCTGGTGTCCTACACCGCAATGGCCGGTGTGGTCGGCGCAGGCGGTCTTGGTGATTTGGCGATCCGTTTCGGCTATCAGCGTTTCCAGACCGACGTCATGGTGGTCACGGTGATTTTGCTGCTGGTGCTGGTACAAGTTCTGCAAACCGTCGGCGACAAGCTGGTGGTGCACTTTTCCCGAAAATAAATGCAACTGCCGGCCACGGCTGGCAGGCGCCTGAAACAGGCGCCTAACAAGGAGTTTGCTGGATGAAAAAACTACTCGTCGCTTTCGCTGCCGTTGCCGCGTTTTCCGCTCAGGCAGCACAAACCCTGACCGTGGCCGCGACCCCGGTTCCCCACGCGGAAATTCTCGAATTCGTTAAACCGGCACTGGCCAAAGAAGGCGTCGACCTCAAGGTCAAAGTCTTCACCGACTACATCCAGCCGAACGTACAAGTCGCAGAGAAGCGTCTGGACGCCAACTTCTTCCAGCACCAGCCGTACCTGGATGAGTTCAACAAGACCAAGGGCACTCACTTGGTGAGCGTTGCCGGCGTACACCTGGAGCCACTGGGTGCTTACTCCAGCAAATTCAAAGCGCTGGCGGATCTGCCAGGCGGCGCCAACGTGGTAATTCCTAACGACGCCACCAACGGCGGTCGCGCCTTGCTGCTGCTGAACAAGGCCGGGCTGATCAAGCTGAAAGATTCGAACAACATTCTTTCGACGATCAAAGACATCACCGAGAACACCAAAGACCTGAAGTTCCGTGAACTGGAAGCCGCCACCATCCCGCGCGTGCTGACCCAGGTCGACCTGGCCCTGATCAACACCAACTACGCTCTGGAAGCCAAGCTCGATCCGTCCAAGGATGCGCTGATCATCGAAGGCAAAGACTCGCCTTACGTGAACATCCTGGTTGCCCGTCCGGACGACAAGGACAGCGATGCGATGAAGAAACTGGTTGCTGCCCTGCACAGTCCGGAAGTGAAGCAATTCATTCTGGAAAAATACAAAGGCGCCGTGCTGCCAGCGTTCTGATTGGCTGTAGATCGTTCCCACGCTCCCGCGTGGGAATGCAGCCCGTGACGCTGCGCGTCACAAAGCGGACGCAGAGCGTCCAATGAGGAATTCCCACGCAGAGCGTGGGAACGATCAATAAAACGGGGGCGCATTGATTGCGCCCCCGTTTTTTTTGCCTGCCCGTCGGGCCCCTATGACCCCTTCCACTGTAGGAGCACAGCTTGCTGGCGATGGCGTCCGCAAGATTGCCATCGCCGGCAAGCCGTGCTCCTACAGGTTTCTGTCATTACTGACGCTTGAGCATCACCGGTAACTGAGCCACCAGTTTCGTGTTGTTCAGCGGTGCACGAATGAAGCCACGCTGCGTACCGTCCGGCCCGATCACGGCCAGGTTGCCGCTGTGGTCGACGGTGTAGTTGGGTTTGCTGATATCGGCCGGGATGAATGGGATGCTGACCGCATTGGCGAGCTTCTGCACGTCTTCCACCGAAGCGCCGGTCAGGCCTTTGAAGTCCGGGTCGAAGTAGCCCAGATACTGTTTGAGCTGCTTGGGGTTGTCACGGGCCGGGTCGACGCTGACCAGAATGATCTGCAGCTTGCCGACCACCTCCTTGGGCAACTCACTCTTGATCTGCCGCAATTGGGCGAGGGTGGTCGGGCAGATGTCCGGGCAGAAGGTGTAGCCGAAGAACAGCAGGCTCCATTTGTCTTTCAGCTCGTTGACCGTCACTGGCTGACCGTCCTGGTCGATCATCTTTACCTCTGGAAGATTACGGCTTTGCGGCAGCAGAATGATCCCGGCATCGATCAGTGCAGTCGGGTCACCCTGGCCCTTGCCGGTCAGTACTTTGTTGATGGTAAGTCCAAGGACCAAAGCCACCAGGGCGACGAGAATAAAGACAGTTTTCTGAGTTCGAGTCATAGGATCAACAATAAGTAGTGGTCTACGAGCAGCGCGATAAACAGCAGGAACAAGTAATAAATAGAGTACTTGAAGGTGTTGATCGCGGCGTGCGGCCGAGTGCCACGGTACAGCACGAAGGCCCATTGCAGAAACCTCGCGCCGAGGCCCAGGGCACAAATCAGGTAGAGCATGCCGCTCATGTGGATCACAAACGGCAGCAGGCTGACCGCGAGCAGGACGAAGGTGTAGAGCACAATGTGGACTTTGGTGTAGTGCTCGCCATGGGTCACCGGCAGCATCGGGATATCAGCCTTGGCGTATTCCTCTTTGCGGTGAATCGCCAGTGCCCAGAAGTGTGGCGGCGTCCAGGCGAAGATGATCAGCACCAGCAACAGCGGTTCGGCGCTCACATGCCCGGTGGTGGCGACCCAGCCGAGCAACGGTGGTGCCGCGCCAGCCAACCCACCGATGACAATATTCTGCGGTGTCGCGCGTTTGAGAAAACCGGTGTAGATCACCGCATAACCCAGCAGCGAGGCCAGCGTCAGCCAGGCGGTCAACGGGTTGGTGAAGGTCAGCAGCAACGCCTGACCGGCCAGCGCCAACGCAAAAGCGAAGGTCAGCGCCGCGGTCGGTGAAACCCGTCCTTCGGCCAAGGGCCTTTTATGGGTCCGGGCCATGACCGCATCGATCCGCCGGTCCACCACATGATTGACCGCCGCCGCGCCCCCCGCGCACATCGCGATCCCCAGGTTGCCGAATACCAACACCGTCCACGGCACCCCGGCGCGCGTGGCGAGGAACATCCCGACCAGTGAGGTGATGAGCATCAGCACCACCACCTTGGGTTTGGTCAGCTCCAGATAGTCACGCCAGATCGCCTGACTGTGACGCTCGCCAATCAAAATCGCCATGGCTGCTCTCCTTTTATTGTTATGGGGCCGGCTGCGTGTTTACGCGGGCTGAACCGCCAACGCACAGGGACATGCTGCTTGACCCGAACCAGGCTGGTTCGCGCGTGATAATTGACCAGTACCATTGTCAGTAACAGCACCGCTGCGCCAGCGTTATGGGCGACGGCAACCGGCAGCGGCAGATGAAACAGCACATTGCTTACACCCAGAGTGATCTGTGCGGCCAACACCACCAGCACCAGCCCGGCAATTCGGGTCATGCCGACCAACCTCAGCTGCCAGGCAAGCCCCAGCAGCACCAATGTGACCAGCAGCGCACCGATGCGGTGTGTGAGATGAATCGCGGTGCGGGCATCACTGTCCAACTGGCCACCGAGATAATTCGGACCAATGTGTTGCGTCAGGTGAAAACCATTGGCGAAGTCGGCGGCCGGTAACCACTGCCCATGACAGGTGGGAAAGTCGATACAGGCCACGGCTGCATAGTTAGAACTAACCCAGCCGCCGAGGGCAATTTGCCCGATCACCAGTAATAACCCGGCAGTCGCCCAGTACTGCAAACGTCGCGGCACCGTCAGCGCTGGCAACACGCCAGACAAGCGCAGCGTCAGCAGAAACAACAGGCTCAAGGTCGCGAGGCCGCCGAGCAAATGCACCGTGACCACTTGCGGCCAGAGCTTGAGGGTGACCGTCCACATGCCGAACGCCGCTTGGGCAAACACCACGGCCAGCAAAAACAGCGGCAGCTTCAACGGATGCCCGGGATGATGGCGATGGGTCCAGGCACGGGCGGCCAGCAATACAATCAGCAACCCCAGCGTCCCGGCGAAGTACCGATGGACCATCTCGTTCCAGCCCTTATGGGCCACAACCGGCGCCTCGGGAAAATGCAGTTCGGCATGGGCCAGTTGGGCTTCGCTTTGCGGCACGCTGATAAAGCCGTAGCAGCCGGGCCAGTCCGGGCAGCCAAGCCCTGCGTGAGTCAGCCGGGTATAAGCGCCGAGCAACACCACAATCAGTGCCAGCAAGGTGGCAAACAGCGCGAGGCGAAATCCAGGTTTGGCCATGACGATGCCCTCATCCGATATTCGACAGTTTCAGCAGTTGGCGCAGGTCGTTGAGCAGGTCCTTACCCTTTATCCGAGCGTCGTAACGCAGCACCAGGTTGCCGTGGGGATCAATGATCCACAGTTGCGCCGCGCCAATGCTTTGTGCGGCTTTTTCCCCAGGCCCTCGAGTAAATGTAGACAGGTCCAGCAGGTAGCGCTGCAACTGCGGGTATTCACGTTGCAGCCTGGCGTCATAGTCGGCGTCCAACGGTTGGGCAGTGGCCAGCGCATGACTGGCGCGCGAGGCATCACGACCCAAGCCGACCTGAATCTGCCGGGCCAAATACACAAGCTGCTGGCAGTCCACGGAACAGTCCTTCGGTGCGGTGACCAACATCTGCCAACGGGATTCATCCGTGACGACGCCGAGGTCGGCACGGCTCTGCCCGTCGCCGATTAATTCGCCGTGATAACTGCGACTCTCCGGAACCCAGAACTGCAATTTGTACATCCCTGTGGCGAGGATCATCGGACCGATCACCCCGAGAAGAATAAGGATCAGCTGCCAACGTCCGCGTCGGCGACTATGTGACGTCGACTTCTCAGAAATGTTGGGTGGATTCATGGCCGCTCCCATGGTGCGTCTCCCTTGCGTTGTGCCATCCGAGATAGAGATAAAGACCGAACAATGCCACCGCCATGGCGAACCACTGCACGGCATATCCAAGGTGTTTTTCCGGCCCCATGGCCACTACGGGCCAATCGGTCTGGTAGGACGCCGGGCCCGCTTCTTCGCGTAACTCATCGGCAAAACCACTACGCCCCAACTCCGACCAAAGCTTCGATGGGTCGACAGCGGTGACCAGCCGTGGCCAGTTCGCCCCCGCAGGGTCGGCATGCAGCTGAAAGGTCGCGCCGGGCGCCACGTAGACCCAGGCTTCCAGGCTCAGCGGTTGCGCAGGCGTAGTAAACACCGGCGGCGTACGCCGATCCGGCCACGGCAGCCAGCCGCGATTGAGCAACACCCAGAGGCCGCTGGCCTGATCGAGAAACGGCTGCAGCAACTCGACCCCGACCTTGCCATTGCGCATGCGGTTATCCAGCAAAACGCTGTGCCCGGCATCGAACTGCCCGCGCAGACGGACCCGACGGAACGCCGGATCCTCGTAGCGTTGCAATTGATCGAAGAGCATTGGCTCCGCCACCCGGCGCTCGGCGTAGTTGGCAAGCAATACGCGCTTTTGCTCGCCGCGGCCCAGTTGCCAGAAGCCGAGAGCGACCAGCACAGGCAGCAACACAAGTACCACCAACGTCGGTGCAATGCCGGGATGAAAACGCTTCATGGCATCGCCGCAAAGTTAAGAGATCGACTGGCTATACTGATTCGCATCGCGTTCCCCCCGGAGTCCCACCATGCTTAAAGCGGCAATCGTCCTGATGTTGATAGCCACAATAATCAGCCTGTTCAGCGGTCTGTTCTTTCTGGTCAAGGACGAAAGCAGCTCGAACCGGCTGGTCATTGCCCTGACTGTTCGTGTCAGCCTGGCCGCCATCACCGTCGGCTTGATTGCCTGGGGGTTCTTCAGCGGCCAATTGGACTCCAGGGTTCCCTGGTAGCTATTGCCTAACGGCCCTCAGAGCACGTACACGAAGATAAACAAACCAATCCACACCACATCGACGAAGTGCCAGTACCAGCAGGCGGCTTCAAAGCCGAATTGATGTTCAGCATTGAAATGCCCGCGCATCACCCGCATCAGCATCACAAACAGGATGATAGTGCCGATGGTCACGTGAGCGCCGTGGAAACCGGTGAGCATGAAGAAGGTCGCGCCGTAGACACCCGATCCCAGCGTCAGCCCCAGCTCGTGGTAGGCGTGGATGTACTCCTTGGCTTGAAAACTGAGGAAGGCCCAACCCAGCAGCAAAGTCAGCGCCAGCCAGATTTTCAACGCGCCGCGATGTCCTTTCCTCAAGGCATGGTGGGCGATGGTCACGGTGACGCTGGAACTGACCAGCAAGACGGTGTTGAGCAGCGGCAAGCCCCAAGGGCTGATAGTCTCTTTGGGTGGCGGGAAAAGTTTCGGATCGGGGGTATGCAGTAATGGCCAACTGAACTGAAAGCTCGGCCAAAGCATGTGTGCCACGCCTTTGCTGCCTTCACCACCCAGCCACGGGCCGGACAGGTTACGCACGTAAAAAAGAGCGCCGAAGAAGGCAATGAAGAACATCACTTCAGAAAAGATGAACCAGCTCATGCCCCAGCGAAACGTGCGATCCATCTGCGGGCTGTACAACCCCGCGCGACTTTCCTTGATCACCGTGCCGAACCAGCCAAATAGCATGTAGGCCAGTAGCAAACCGCCGACGAAGAAGATCAGCGGGCCGTGGGATTCCGGGCGGGCGGCCTTGAGGTCGTTGAACCAGGTGCCCAGACCGAACATGGTGATCAACATGCCAAACGTGGCAATGATCGGCCATTTGCTCTGGGCGGGAACGTAATAATGCTCATGATTTGCCATTTATTGTTCTCCTTATCGGGCGCGTTCGTTAGTGAGCGTCAACACGCCCTGATTCTTATCCGCCGGTATTGGTAGCCACCGGCGGATGACGAGCCGTGATATCAAACAGCGTGTAAGCCAGCGTCAGGTGCTTCACATCCCTGGGCATGTCACGGTCAACGATAAAACGCACCGGCATTTCGATCCGCTGACCGGGCTGCAGCACTTGCTGGGTAAAGCAGAAGCATTCGGTCTTGTGGAAATACACCGCCACATCGCCTGGAGAAATGCTCGGAATCGCCTGGGCACTCATCGGGTGATCGGTCGGGTTATAGGCGACAAACAGCATTTCGTTCACCGCGCCGGGATGGATCACCATGTCATCGGCCTTGGGATAAAAGCCCCAGACCATGTCCACGGCGTTGGTCGACAGAAACTGCACACGGATCTGCCGCGAAGTGTCGACCACCTGCTCACCCTCGTATTGCCCGGCGGTTTTGCCGTTGATACCGAAAGCCTTGCACATCACGTCGTAGATCGGCACCAGGGCAAATCCGAAAGCAAACATCGCTACCACCACCATCAGCAGTCGAGTGACCAGTCGTTTGAGCGAAATTGAGTCAGCCATGAGCGCAGACCTCACAGGTAAACGCGTTCATTTCACTTCCGGCGGAGTAACAAACGTGTGATACGGCGCCGGTGACGGGATGCTCCACTCCAGACCCTGCGCACCTTCCCAAGGCTTGGCCGGTGCCGGCTCACCGCCGCGAATGGTCTTGATCACGATGAACAGGAAGAAGATCTGGGTCGCACCGAACGTAAAAGCTCCGATCGAGGACACCATGTTGAAGTCGGCGAATTGCAGGTTGTAATCCGGAATCCGCCGCGGCATCCCTGCAAGTCCCACGAAGTGCATCGGGAAGAACGCCATGTTCATGCCGATGAAGGACAGCCAGAAATGCAGCTTGCCCAGGGTTTCGTCGTACATGTGCCCGGTCCATTTCGGCAGCCAGTAATAGGCCGAGGCGAAGATCCCGAAGATAGCCCCCGGCACCAGCACGTAGTGGAAGTGCGCGACCACGAAGTAGGTGTCCTGGTACTGGAAGTCCGCCGGAGCGATGGCCAGCATCAGCCCGGAGAAACCGCCGATGGTGAACAGGATCACAAAAGCCACCGCGAACAGCATTGGCGTCTCGAAGGTCAGCGAACCCTGCCACATGGTGCTGACCCAGTTGAACACCTTGACCCCGGTCGGCACCGCGATCAGCAGCGTGGCGTACATGAAGAACAGCTCGCCCACCAACGGAATGCCCACCACGAACATATGGTGCGCCCAGACGATGAACGACAGGAAAGCGATACTCGCCGTGGCGTAGACCATCGAGGTGTAGCCAAACAGCGGCTTGCGCGAAAAAGCCGGAATGATCGAACTGACGGCACCGAAGGCCGGCAGAATCATGATGTACACCTCGGGGTGACCGAAGAACCAGAATACGTGCTGGAACAGCACCGGATCACCACCACCGGCGGCACTGAAGAAACTGGTGCCAAAGTGGATGTCCATCAACATCATGGTCACGCAACCGGCCAGCACCGGCATCACCGCGATCAACAGGAACGCGGTGATCAGCCAGGTCCAGACGAACAGCGGCATTTTCATCAACGTCATGCCCGGAGCACGCAGGTTGAGGATGGTGGCGATCACGTTGATGGCGCCCATGATCGAGCTGATGCCCATCAGGTGAATGGCGAAGATGAAGAAAGTCACGCTTTCCGGCGCGTAGGTCGTGGACAAAGGTGCGTAGAAGGTCCAGCCGAAGTTCGGCCCGCCACCGGGCATGAACAGGGTCGACACCAACAACAGGAAAGCAGCCGGCAACAGCCAGAAACTGAAGTTGTTCATCCGTGGCAGGGCCATGTCCGGCGCGCCGATCATCAACGGGATCATCCAGTTGGCGAGGCCGACGAACGCTGGCATCACCGCACCGAAGACCATGACCAGACCGTGCATGGTGGTCATCTGGTTGAAGAACTCTGGCTGGACGATTTGCAGCCCCGGCTGGAACAACTCGGCACGGATCACCATGGCGAACGAGCCGCCGAGCAGGAACATGCTGAAGCTGAACCACAGGTACAGCGTCCCGATGTCTTTGTGGTTGGTGGTCAGCACCCAGCGCATCAGGCCCTTGGCGGGACCGTGGGCGTGGGCATCAACGATTGCATGACCGTGGTCATCGCTCACAGCATTCATGTCCTGTCTCCTGCAAACGGGTGGGCTGGACGATCCGGGGCGACAAGCCCCAAGCGGTTCCTGAAGCACGCAATAGACTGGGTCATTGGCTTTGCGCCTGTTTCAGAGCCAGAACATCCTTAGGCGTCACCATGTCGCCTTTCTTGTTGCCCCAGGCGTTGCGCTCGTAGGTCACGACAGCAGCGATATCGACTTCCGAAAGCTGTTTGCCGAACGCCGCCATAGCGGTGCCGGGCTTGCCGAAGTAGACGCGGTGCAGGTGATCTTCTTTTGGTCCGGTAGCAATCGGCGAGTCCTTGAGCGCCGGAAACATTGGCGGCAGGCCCTGGCCTTCAGCCTGGTGACAGGCGACGCAAGTGGTGTGATAGACCTTGTCGCCGCGAGCCACCAGTTCGTCGAGTGTCCACTCTTTGCTGGTCAGCTCTTTAAGCCTGGAGCTCTCGGCTTTGCGGTCAGCCAGCCAGGTGTCGTAATCAGCCTTGCTCTTGACCTCGACCACAACCGGCATGAAACCGTGGTCCTTGCCGCACAACTCCGAACACTGGCCACGGTAGATACCGGGCTTGTCGACCCGGGTCCAGGCTTCGTTGACGAACCCCGGAATCGCATCGCGCTTGACCGCGAATGCCGGCACCCACCAGGAGTGGATGACGTCGGCAGCGGTCACCAGAAAGCGCACCTTGGCGCCAACCGGCAACACCAGCGGCTGATCGACTTCCAGCAGATAGTGTTCGCCTTTGGTGGCCAGGTTATGAATCTGTTCGGCGGGGGTGGCCAGGTTGCTGAAGAACTCAACGTCCTGCCCGAGGTATTTGTAATGCCATTTCCACTGATAGCCGGTGACCTGGATGTCCACATCCGGCTCACTGGTGTCGTACATTTTGATCATGGTTATGGTCGCGGGAACGGCCATTGCCACCAGAATCACGAACGGAACCACAGTCCAGAGGATCTCGACCGTCGTACTTTCATGAAATTTGGCAGCTACCTGGCCGGTGGAGCGACGGTGGACGATCATCGACCAGAACATGGCACCGAAGACGATGATGCCAATCACCACACAGATCCAGAAAATGGTCATGTGCAGGTCGAATACCGCGTGACTCACCTCAGTAGCCCCTGGCGCCATATTCACGGTCCAGGCGGCTTGCGCCTGGCTGAATATCGACCACAACACAAGGCCCATCCAGACTTGTGGATGTCGCATCATCGCGGGTTCCCCTTATCGTTCTTTTTATCCCGCCGGCTTTCACCTGCGGCCAAGGGAGTGGCTGCCTAGACTACGAACTTAAACCGCCACGCCTTGGCTGCACCTGCAGCCGGGCGTTATCAGCTAACTTCATACAGACCCGAGTATAGACAGCGACTTCGACCTCGCAACGCGATGGCGTAAATCAACTGAGACACGCCGGCCTTGTGCCAGAGACCACGGATGGAGAGGGATACCTGACGAATGGTGGCAAATCGATATAGCGCTAGCGCATAACCATGAAATAATTATGACAAATGCGTCTTAGCAGTTTTTGCACGCAAGCTAACTTATGTCTTCCCTATTTCATTGCCTTGTTCCCTGGAGTTTTCATGAACACCGCCGCATTGCGCGAGCAGATCCAACGTGCCCATCAACATGAGGCCCAGACCGGCCATTTGACACGTCAGCTGGAAACTCAATTGCCGCACCTTCATCCGGCCATCCAACTGTCCGATGCCGACGCCAAGGGCGTTTTGACCCGTTTTGTCACAGCTTATATAGAACAAGTCCCGGACCTGCTCGACGCGGCCAACGAAGTGGCGCGTGAAGCGGGTATCGAAGACCAGATCAAACCGGTTCTGAAAATCGCCGAACAGTTCTTCATCCAGCCACCGGCAATCATGGCCGGCCATGAAGGCCTTGATAGCCTGCTGGACGAAGCCTATCTGGCTCATCGACTGGTCGAAGAGGTCAACGATCTCTACATCAAGCATTTCGGTCAGCCATTGATCCCACTGGATATGACTGTCGCCAACCTGATTGCCCACCAGCTGATCGGCGAAACATTCGCCAACCAACTGGATGAGGCCGTGCACCACGCCGTAGACGAAATGCTCAATGAAGAGAGCTTCGCGCTGGAATCCGTCGAGGCTTACCGCGAAAAACTCAACAGCCCGGATACCGGAGCCGCGTGGAAACGCTGGCCGTGCCTGTCGCGCCAACTGGGCGTAGAGCTGGAGCTGGATACGCCGGCTGTTTGAGCAGGAGCTGGCCAATTAAGCAATTTCAGGCACATCCTGCTCTCGTAGCAGTTGCCGTCAGGCTACGTTCGACCGCGAAGCGGTCGCAATACAGCAACCGCCTTCATACAGAAAGAATGAAAGCGCTGGATTTACGGCTGCTTCGCAGCCGAACGTAGCCTTCGGCAACTGCTACGGGTTTTGTGCCCGCCTCGCGGTCGGTGAGTTGCCTCGGCTGCGATCTTGCCCTGGGCAACAGCCTTGGGTTCAAACTCCGGCTGAACCCATGCCAACTGTCGTCCGCAGCCAAACCACACAGGGGTAGCAGATTAGAAGCGCGCTTTGGGCGTCGCAACGGGAATCGGATGGCTGCCATCCAGAGGCAGGAAACAGCCCTGGTCCGCGTCGTAGGCTTTGATTTCACTGGTTTCGATGCTGTAAACCCAACCATGGATAAACAGGTGACCGCTAGCCATGCGCGACGCCACCGAAGGGTGAGTGCGCAAATGCTGCAATTGGGCGATGACGTTTTCCTGGGTCAGCACCTGCATGCTTTCGTTTTCGTCTGCACAATCGCAGTTGTCCTGAACCATTGTCTTGGCCACCTCCGCATGGAGCAGCCAGGCTTTGACGGTGGGCATTTTTTCCAGGCTTTGCGGGTTGAGCACCGCGCGCATCGCGCCGCAATCCGAGTGTCCGCAAATGATGATGTGCTGCACGCCGAGCGCCAGTACCGCATATTCGATGGCCGTGGAGACACCACCATTCATTTGGCCATAAGGCGGCACCACGTTGCCCACGTTGCGGGTCACGAACAGGTCGCCCGGAGCGCTTTGGGTAATCAATTCCGGGACGATGCGCGAATCGGCACACGCGATGAACATCGCCCTTGGCCGTTGGGCCGTGGCGAGTTTTTTGAAGAGTTCTTCCTGTTGCGGGAAGATCTCGTGATGGAAGTGCAGAAAGCCGTCAACGATATGCTGCAGCGCTGCATCGGCGCTTTCAGCCTCCGCAAGGGCTGAAGCCGACGCAGCCAACGGCTGTTTATCCTTGTCACGCATGATTCATCCTCTTTGACGGATTAAGGGAATTTTTCAGCAGCACAGGGTCAGTGCCTGGCTAAAAACCACTC
The DNA here is from genome assembly GCF_059420325.1 of Pseudomonas sp. GW821-FHT04C07. Taxonomy (NCBI): domain Bacteria; kingdom Pseudomonadati; phylum Pseudomonadota; class Gammaproteobacteria; order Pseudomonadales; family Pseudomonadaceae; genus Pseudomonas; species Pseudomonas sp. GW821-FHT04C07. The sequence continues at coordinate 696,334 of NZ_JBWKTM010000001.1, read as the reverse complement.
AACCACTGACCGTGACCAATCAGTCACTATATGAATACGGTAACCGCCAAAACTTGACTCGAACTGAATCAAACGCTCTAGTCCGCCACTTTCGCTCATGGAAAAACGTGACCAGAGTACCAGCTGCCTCACTATTATTGGCACTATTCAACGATAGGCCAATTCCTCTCAAAGCAATGACATCTGGCCGCCCGGCGGACAAAAAGCCTCGCAATCGAGATTGAATCCCTCCCCTCGATTGAGCCCCAGACGCTTGATGGCTTTGGCAAACCGTTGCGCCAGAAGATCGGCAAACGGTCCTTCGCCGCGCATTCGCGCTCCATAACGGCTGTCGTACAGCTCACCGCCTCGGCTCTGGCGAATCAGGCTCAGCACATGGGCTGCACGCTGCGGGTAGTGGGCGGCCAGCCACTCCTCGAACAGCGGCGCGACCTCCAGCGGCAGGCGCAGCATCATGTAGGCCGCGCTTTGTGCGCCAGCGGCGTGGGCTTCGCCAAGCAGACTTTCCAGTTCGCTGTCGTTGATCATCGGAATCATCGGTGAGCACAGCACGCCTACCGCAATTCCCGCTTCACGCATGACCTTGATTGCCCGCAACCTGGCCTTTGGTGCAGCAGCTCGCGGTTCGAGGATGCGTTTGAGCTCATCATCGAGCGTGGTCAGGCTGATCATCACCGCCACCAACCGTTGTTGCGCCAGCTCGACGAGCAGGTCCAGATCACGAAGAATCAATGAGCCTTTGGTGATGATAGTCACCGGATGGCGGTATCGCAGCAGCACTTCCAGGGTTCGCCGAGTGATTTTGTGCTCGCGCTCGATTGGCTGATAAGGATCAGTATTGGACCCAAGATTGATGGGCGCGCACTTATAACCGCGCTTGGAAAGCTGCTGCTCCAGCACAGCGGCGGCGTTGGTCTTGGCAATCAGCTTGGTCTCGAAATCCAGCCCTGGCGACAAGTCCCAATAGGCATGACTGGGCCGTGCATAGCAGTAAATACAGCCGTGCTCGCAGCCACGATAGGGATTGATCGAACGATCGAAGGGCAAGTCTGGCGAGTTGTTGCGAGTGATGATGGTTTTCGCCGTCTCGATGCGCACCTCGGTGCCTTGCGTCATCGGCGCTTCCTGATTCCAGCCGTCATCCTCGGCGACCGAGCGGTTCGGCGCGAAGCGGTTGTGCGGATTGGTTGCGGTGCCGCGTCCGCGAGGAGGCAGGGGAGTGAACATCGAACGGACCTCTATGCTGTATGTGCATACAGTATTTGAGTGTCAAAATTCTGGCCAGTACCATTCGGCACTTCAGCGGTGTTTCAGATTAAACCTGTGCGGCGCGTCGCCGCACAGGTTCAAGTGACAGCCATCAAACAAACATTAATTATTTTTTGTTATTTGTCCTACATTGTCCCCCGACATGGTTTTCATCTCATCTTTGCGCAAGGTGGCTACTTCACCGGGCTTAACTTCGGCCCCCTTGTTGCCCCAACTACTGCGAATAAAGTTGACCACATCGGCCACCTCCTGATCGGACAACCGCCAGGCAAACGCGGGCATGGTGAAGGTCGAAGGCGCCGTGTGGGTAGCGGGCAAGGTGCCGCCCTTCAGAACAATATGAATCAACGAGGTTGGGTCATCTGACTGCAACACCGGATTGCCCGCCAACGCCGGGAATACTCGCGTGTAACCGTGACCGTCAGTACGGTGGCAGGCAGCGCAGTTATCGATGTAGACCGACGCCCCGGGTTTGCTGTCGTCACCTTTCCACAATGCCTGGGCGACCTGCTTGTCGTAGGGGTGCGGCTGGTCGTTGGGGTCATTGGATGGCAGTGACTTGAGGTAACGAGCGATCGCGGTGAGGTCATCATTCGTCATGTACTGCATGCTGTGGAGCACCACATCGCTCATGCCACCGAACACTGCACTGCGATCACTGCGGCCGGTCTTGAGAAACTGCACCAGCTGCTCTTCGCTCCAACTGCCGAGACCGTCCTTGTGGTCACCCCTCAGGCTCTTCGCAATCCAGCCTTCCAGTGGCGCGCTGCCCGAGAGAAACTCACGGCCTTCATTGGCGCTCAAGGCTTTTTCCTGCATGGTCAGGGCTCGCGGCGTATGGCAGGCACCGCAATGGCCGAGACCGTCCACCAGGTACGCACCACGGCTGACCACAGGGTCTTCACCTGCGACGGCCTGATAGTCCTTGACGCTCGGCGCGAACATCCCGCGCCACATCGCCAATGGCCAACGCATGCTCAACGGCCAGGGAATGTCGCTGTCTTTATTGTCCCGAACCACTGGTGCAACGCCCTTCATGAAGTAGGCATATAGCGCCTGCATATCCGCTTCGCTGACGCGCGCATAGGATGGGTATGGCATGGCCGGGTAAAGTGTACTACCGCTTTTCGCGACGCCGTGGCGCACGGCCTTGTCGAAGTCTTCGAAGCTGTATTCGCCAATGCCGGTTTTGTCCGGCGTGATGTTAGTGGAGTAAATGGTGCCGATCGGCGTTTCCATCGCCAGCCCGCCCGCAAAGGGTTTGCCACCCTTGGCGGTGTGGCAGGCCACACAGTCTCCGGCGCGAGCCAGGTATTGGCCCTGACTGATCAGCGCTTGTTGATCAACTTCAGCAGCCAATGCCGACAGGTTGCTCAACAGCGTAAAGGTCGCGATAACGAGTGCTTTCATGGTCATCGCTCCTTAAGCCTGAACCAGCGGGCCGGGGTTCTTCAGGTATTGCTCACGGATCGCTCGGGCCGACCAGTAAGTCAACGCAGCCACCAGACCGGTGGGGTTGTAACCCAAACCTTGCGGGAAAGCCGATGCGCCGGGAACAAAGACGTTATGCACGTCCCAGCTCTGGAGGTAGCGATTGAGCGCACTGGTTTTCGGATTGGTGCCCATGATCGCGCCACCATTGAGATGAGTGGTCTGGTAGGCCGCGGTGTTGAAGTGTTCGCCGACTTTCTTGCCAAGCAGGGCGATGGCCTTGGGATTCATCGCTTCGGCGATCTTGCTCATCTTCCCGACCATGAAGCGATTCATCTTGATGTCGTTTTCTTGCCAGTCGAAGGTCATCCGCAGCAGCGGTAGGCCGTAGGCATCGCGGTACACCGGATCGAGATCGAGGTAGTTGCCACGGTAGGACTGATGCGCACCGTGGGCATCCATCGACACCTGATGGGTGTAGTAATCGGCTGTCGCTCGTTTCCAGGCACTGCCCCAGGCCGGAGTGCCCGGTGGGTTGGAGGTCCCGGCAATCGGCCGACTACCGGCCTGGTTGACCCACATCGGCGAACCGCCGACGAAACCGTGGGGGCCATGGTCGAAATTGTCGGCATTGAAATCATCCACCGCCACACCATTGCCGCCAGCGCCAATGAAGTTGTTGGTGTGCACATCCTTGTCGAAGTAGGCCTTGATGGTGGCCAGGTTCTGATACGCGAAATTCTTGCCCACCACGCCTTCGCCGCTGATCGGGTCATAAGGCTTGCCAATGCCGGAAAGCAGCATCAACCGTACGTTGTGGAGCTGGAACGCACCCAGGATTACCAGATCCGCTGGCTGCTCAATCTCCCGGCCCTGGGCGTCGATATAGGTGACGCCGGTAGCCTTGGTCCTGGTGCTGTCGAGATTGACCTTGAGCACATGGGAGTTAGGCCGCAACTCGAAGTTCGGCAGCGGCTTGAGCGCTGGCAGGATGTTCACGTTCGGCGAGGCTTTGGAATACATGTAGCAGACGTAGCCGCTGCAAAAACCACAGAAATTGCAGGGGCCCATCTGCGCACCGTAAGGGTTGGTGTATGGCCCCGAGGTATTGGCGGATGGCAAGTTGTAGGGTTTGTAACCCACGGCATTGGCGGCTTTCTGGAACAACTGCGCGGAGTAGGTGTTCTTCTGCGATTGCAGTGGGAAATGATTCGAACGATCTGGCGCGTAAGGGTTGCCGCCTTTGCCTTCGCCCACCACCTGACCGTTCACGGTCCAGGCCTGGCCCGAAGTGCCAAAGACTTTTTCGGCATAGTCGAAAAACGGCTCCAGTTCTTCGTAGCTGACACCGAAGTCCTGAATGGTCATGTCCTTGGGGATGAAGCTTTTGCCATAGCGCTCTTCGTAATGACTGCGCATGCGCAACTCGATCGGGTCGACCCGAAAGTGCACGCCGGACCAGTGCAAACCAGCGCCACCGACGCCATTACCCGGCAGAAAGGCGCCGAGTTGGCGATTCGGCAGGGCAACGTCATTCACGCTATGGCGAATGGTGACGGTCTCTTTCGATATGTCCTGAAAGAGTTTTTTACGCACGCTGTAGGTGAGTTCGTCGATGACCTGCGGATAGTTGCCGTCGGGGTAGGTGTCCTGCATCGGCCCGCGCTCCAGCGCCAGCACATTGAGGCCTGCTTCCGTCAGCTCCTTGGCCATGATTGCGCCGGTCCAGCCGAAACCAACGATCACTGCGTCGACCTTCTTCATTACAGTTGCCATGCTCAAGCCCTCTCGCCGCGAATCGACACTGCCGGGAAGGGGTATTGCTCGTTGCGTTCCACCCAATCCATGAAATCGGCGCGAGCGCCGGGGAAACCGATCATGGTCCAGCCGACCATGCCTTTATTGCCACCGTGGATCGGGTCGCAGAAGAACCCTTCCTTGGTGTTTTGCAGCAGGATGTTGAAGAAAATCTTCGACGGTACGCTGTCGAATTGCGCTTGGCCGGCCTCAAGTTGCTTGAGCAAATCGTCCTGGGTAGCGCTGTCTTGCGCAGCAAATAGCTTACCGTTGAGCGTTTTTGACCACGCATCCGTCGCAGCAATACCCAGGCGATAGATCTCTTTGGGCACCAACTTGCTCTGCCAGCCCATTTCCGGTGCCGCGTCGGCATTGAATGGCCCTTGCATGTACCACAAGGCTCCAGCGGCGTAAGGCGTGTTCATTTGCCGGTCGATGTATTCAGGCACACCCGCCTGGAGGGCTCCCGGACCTTGTTCGTCGGCGGGAATCAGACGCGCGACCGCAGCCTGGATAAACGCCCACTCTTGGGCGGTAAAAAAAACCGGCTCATAGGCAGCGCTGCTGACAGGCGTCTTGCCCGGGTTGGCAGGAGCCGCCTCAGGTGCCGCCAGCAGCACGGAGCTGCCCAGCGCAGTGCTGGCAACGGTGACCACAGGGATCAAGGTCAGGGATTTGCGTAAAAACTCACGCCGCGGGTTGTCTCGATCTTGATCGGACATGGGTGCACCTCATCAGGCATTCACGGATTTATCAGCCGCATCTAAAGAGCAGCTTGTCGTTTTTTTGGCAGCGATGTGGGTCGAGCTCAACCCGAAGGAAAAGAGCACATCAGCAAATTTTAGTTACAAATGGTAGCAGGCTAAGCATAAAGATGAATCGATTCAGCTTAAAATTGCAGAGTTTTCGATAATCCCGCCGTCCCAACAGACTTCACGATTCTTTGACAAGCCACTCACGGGCCTTTGACCCATTCGGCCCCACGCTAGATTCCACTCGCCCATTTCTCATTCACGGCCCCCTCACGCATGTCGAAAACCCGCGTCTTACCCGCACTGTGCTTTTCTTTCATGGCGCTCTTTGCGATAGCTCAGGTTCAGGCTGACGAAACCCAGTCGACCCGCCCCGCCGAATGGGCTCAACCGGTCGACGCGCAGTACAACCTCTACCAGATGTCCCCGACGCTCTACCGCAGCACGCTACCCGATCGCGCAGCGGTGCCGTCGCTGGAAAAACTCAAGGTCGGGACGGTCATCAACTTTCTGCCGGAGTCCGACTCCAACTGGTTGTCGGCACCGGGCATCACCCAGGTGCACCTGTCGTATAAAACCAACCATGTCGATGACGCCGAGGTACTGAGGGCCTTGCGGGCAATCAAGTCCGCTGAAAGCAAAGGTCCGGTACTGATTCACTGCAAACATGGCTCGGACCGCACCGGTCTGATGGCCGCGATGTACCGGGTGGTGGTGCAGGGCTGGAGCAAGGAGGACGCCTTGAACGAAATGACCCAAGGCGGCTTTGGCGACAGCACCCACTTCAAGGACGGGATTCGCTACATGATGAAGGCTGACATCGAAAAGCTGCGCGCTGCGCTGGTCAGCGGTGCGTGCAGTACCAGTGTGTTCGCCACCTGCTCGGTCAAAAGCTGGTTCAAAGCCGCCGACACGCAATAAGCACTCTGCGAGAAAACCTGCCAAGCCCCGTGGGAGACTGGCAGGTCGAGGGGATCGTCAGTCTTTTTTCAACTTCGGATTGGGGAAAAACTGCACGGTCTGCACCTTGGCATCCGGCACTTTCAACGCTGAAGTATTGACCCGCGTACCCAACTCCTTGGGTACCGACAGACCTTGCTCGTTGAGCGTGTCGCTATAACCGCAGGCCACGCATTCGCGGTGCGGCACGTCGTCTTCGCTCCACATCATCAATTTGTCCGGCTCGCTGCACGCCGGGCAGACTGCCCCGGCGATGAAGCGTTTTTTGGTTTTACTCACAGGCCTGTCACTCATGCTGCCGCGTCCTCACTCAGGCCGCTGTGGCGCAAGAGTGCGTCAATTGACGGCGCACGTCCGCGGAAATCGACGAACAGCACCATCGGCTCCTGAGAACCGCCGCGCGCCAGAATCGCTTCGCGGAACGCGCGACCGGTGTCGGCGTTGAACACACCTTCTTCCTCGAACCTCGAGAATGCATCAGCCGATAGCACTTCAGCCCATTTGTAGCTGTAGTAACCCGCCGCGTAACCGCCAGCGAAGATGTGCGCAAAGCTGTTAGGGAAGCGGTTATAGGCCGGCGGACGCATGACCGAAACTTCGTCGCGCACGCGCTCGAGCACTTGCAGCACGCTGCGGCCGTCGCCATGAGCGGAGTGGAGTTCGAAGTCGAACATCGAGAATTCCAACTGACGAACCATCATCAGCCCGGACTGGAAGTTTTTCGCTGCGAGCATTTTTTGCAGCAAGTCCTGCGGCAGCGGCTCGCCGGTTTCGTAATGACCGGAAATCAGCGCCAGGCCTTCCGGCTCCCAGCACCAGTTTTCCATGAACTGACTTGGCAACTCGACCGCATCCCACGCCACGCCGTTGATACCGGACACACCAGAGTATTCGACGCGGGTCAGCAGGTGATGCAGACCGTGACCGAATTCGTGGAACAGAGTGGTGACTTCATCGTGGGTCAGCAGCGCAGGCTTGCCGCCGACCGCCGGGGTGAAGTTGCAGACCAGATTCGCCACCGGGTTTTGCAGCACGCCTTCAGCAGTGCGGCGACGGTCGCGAGCGCCGTCCATCCAGGCACCGCCACGCTTGTTGGCGCGGGCATACAGATCGAAGAAGAAGCGCCCGACGTGCTCGCCGTTTTCCTTGATTTCGAACAGGCGAACGTCCGGGTGCCACGTGTCGAATTCTTTCAACTCGGCGATTTCGATGCCATACAGACGCTGGACGATGGCAAACAGGCCGCTCAGTACTTTATCGATCGGGAAGTACGCACGCAGGGCTTCCTGGGCGACGCTGTAACGTTGTTCACGGAGTTTTTCGCCGTAAAAACCGCTGTCCCAGCTTTGTAGATCCGGGCAGCCCTGTTCAGCGGCGTAAGCCTTCAGTTGCTCCAGATCCCGCGCGGCGAACGGTTTGCTGCGCGTGGCCAGATCACGCAGGAAGCTCAGCACCTGATCGCTGGACTCGGCCATTTTGGTCGCCAGGCTCAGCTCCGAGAAACTGGTGAAACCCAATAGTTTTGCAAGCTCCTGACGCAGGTCTAGGATCTCTTCCATCACCGGGCTGTTATCGTTCTGACCGGCGTTCGGGCCTTGGTCCGACGCACGGGTGCAGTAAGCGGCGTAGACTTCTTCGCGCAACGCGCGGTCATGCGCGTAGGTCATCACCGCGAAGTAGCTTGGGAATTCCAGGCTGATCAGCCAGCCTTCCAGGTCTTTGGCCTGGGCGGCGGCGGCCATTTGCGCCTTGGCCGAATCGGTCAGGCCGGCAAGGGCTGCTTCGTCAGTGATGTGTTTGGTCCAGGCTTGGGTGGCATCGAGCAATTGGTTGGAGAAACGGCTGGCCAGCTCGGACAGTTTGCTCTGGACCTCGGCGTAACGCTTTTGCTCAGGCGCAGGCAAATCGATACCCGACAGACGGAAGTCACGCAGCGCGTGTTCAAGAATGGTTTTTTGCGCGACGTCGAAACCGGCCGCTTCCGGGCTGTTGACCAGCGCTTCATAGGCCTCGAACAATTCGCGGTTCTGGCCCAATTCGGTGGCGTAGGCGCTCAGTGCTGGCAGGCAGGACTCGTAAGCCTCGCGCAGTTCAGCACTATTGCATACGGCATTCAGATGGCTGACCGGACTCCAGGCAGAGCCCAGGCGATCGTTGAGTTCATCCATGGCCAGCACCAGACCGGCCCAGGTAGGCTGTTTGCCCTGACTTTCGAGGATGCCAGCGATAGCGGCGCGGTTGTCAGCGAGGATCTGTTCAATGGCCGGTTGCACATGCTCGGCGCGGATCGCCGAGAACGGCGGCAGGTCGTAGGGCTGCAGAAGAGGGTTGTTCACGCTCACGGTTTGGCACCTTGGCTGGAAGAAACATTGGGCCATCTTAATTACAATCGACGCTCACCGCAGCTATCAACCCCATTAATAAATGTCACAGAGGTAACGCAACTTGGCCATTCGCACCTACCAGAACCACACGCCTACACTGGGCGAGCGGGCTTTTGTCGACTGCTCGGCGGTGGTCATCGGCGACGTTGAAATCGGTGCTGACAGCTCGATCTGGCCGTTGACGGTGATCCGCGGCGACATGCACCGCATCCGCATCGGGGAGCGCACCAGCGTGCAGGACGGCTGCGTGTTGCACATCACTCACGCAGGTCCCTTCAATCCGGACGGTTTCCCTCTGCTGATCGGTGATGACGTGACCATCGCCCACAAAGTGATGCTCCACGGCTGCACTGTTGGCAGCCGAATCCTGATTGGCATGGGCAGCATTGTCATGGACGGCGCAGTGGTGGAAGACGACGTAATCATCGGTGCTGGCAGTCTGGTACCACCAGGCAAGTGCCTGGAGAGCGGTTTTCTCTATGTGGGCAGCCCGGTCAAACAGGTCCGGCCGCTGACTGACAAAGAGCGCGCCTTTTTCACCTACAGCGCGGCCAATTACGTGAAGCTCAAGGATCTCCATCTGGCCGAAGGCTACGACCAGGCTTGACCCTAGTGGCCTGTGTGGCTAGCGCTATTACTCAGGAATCACCATGCATTACCAAACTGTTTTGTTCGACCTCGATGGCACCCTGACCGACCCTCGCGAAGGCATTACACGTTCAATCCAGTTCGCGCTGAGCAAACTGGGCATTGATGAGCCGGACCTGACCAGGCTTGAACACTTTATCGGCCCGCCGCTACTGCAGGCTTTCATGCAGTTCTACGACTTCGACGAGGCCAGGGCCTGGGAAGCGGTGAATTTCTATCGTGAGCGCTTCAAGGTCACCGGGCTGTATGAAAACCGCGTGTTCGACGGTGTCACGCCACTGCTTGAAACTCTGAACGGGCAAGGGCGGCAGCTGTATATTGCGACCTCGAAACCTTGGGTGTTTGCGCGGGAAATTGCCCGACACTTTGATTTCGCCCGGCACTTCAAAGTGATCTACGGCAGCGAACTGGACGGCACCCGTACCGATAAGGTCGAGCTGATCCGCCATCTGCTGGCCGAAGAAGGTCTCGACCCAAGCGACACACTGATGATCGGCGACCGCAAACACGACCTCATCGGCGCCAGGCGCAACGGGCTGGATGCGGCAGCTGTGGGCTACGGCTTTGGTAGCCGTGAAGAATTAAGCGCTGAGCAGCCGGCTTATCACTTCGAGACGCTGGCTGAGTTGCATCAGGCGTTTTTGCAGCGCTAATCAAATCGAATCGCGGGCAAGCCTCGCTCCTACGGGGGCAATCGGCGGCGGTTAGACATCCTGTAGGAGCGAGGCTTGCCCGCGATGGCGTCTTCACAGACACATCCTGATGCACAGCCATGCCCTCATCTCCCCTTCGTCGATCTAGCCTCAAATGCACAGGCCACGATCAAGGAGGATCATCAATGCCTACCTCTCCCCACGCTCATCGACTTCGTACAGGACGCCATTCAGAGCCCGGCCAAATCTACTTACTGACAGCGGTCGTCCTCAACCGGGAGCCTGTTTTCAACAACCTGAAAAGTGGTCGCTTGGTGGTCAATGCATTCAAAAAAGCTCAGCAAGAACAATTCGCCGACTCGTTGGCCTGGGTTGTAATGCCCGATCATTTCCACTGGCTGATCGAACTGCAAAACATCAACCTTTCAACATTGATGGCACGCACCAAATCCCGCATTACGGTAGCCCTGAATCGTTCGGCGCAACGCGAAGGCTCGCTGTGGCAACATGGCTACCATGACCGAGCTATCCGCAGAGAAGAAGATTTGCAAGCGGTTGCCCGCTACATCGTTGCAAACCCACTGCGCGCCGGGCTGGTAAAGCGGGTCGCGGACTATCCGCTTTGGGATGCAGTCTGGCTTTGATTTGAGGTCAATCCTTCCGGCCCCATCGCGGGCAAGTCGGATCGCCGCACCGCTCGCTCCTACAGGATGTCTAACCGCCGCCGATTGACCCCGTAGGAGCGAGCGTGTTGGCGATCCGACTTGCCCGCGATGATTTTTGTACTGCCAGTGGCATTTTGGAGCCGGCCAACGATTTCAGCGCCGCCCTGCGCTGCTCAACCGGCAAAGCGCCCAATTTCTCCACTTCGCCATAAAACTTCACCCAATCCCCACCCGACTGCCTTAACAACGCCGCAAACGCCGGCACCCACTGATCGTAGAGTCCGAAGGGCAGCAACCGAGCGTTATTCATTGGCGCGTTGATCCAGGCGTCGTAACGATTCGCACCGGCCCATTGGCTGTCACGCAGTTGTCGATAGTCGCGGCGCAACCGCTCGAACTCCTCAGCTTTGCGCTGGCGCATCTGCGCGGTCGGCAGCGGTGATGCATATAGCCGCTCAAGCCGTGTGCGGGTGTCCAGAAGCAGCTGGATAAACTGATCCCGCTGCTGCACATCAGCCTCGCTGGCTGGCGGCAACCCGCGGGCCGCACGCCACTGGCGAGTGCCTTCCTGCTCGACGAAGTTGGCGAAAGACTCGTTGAACTCGGTGTCGTCCTTTACATAAAAACGCTGGTGCGCCAACTCGTGGAAGATCAGCGTCGCCAGTCGCTCATCACCCCAACCCATCATCGAATTGATAATCGGATCGTTGAACCAGCCCAGGGTCGAATAGGCCTCGACGCCGCTGATCGACACATCCATGCCTTGCTGGCGTTGCAACGCCGCCTCACCTCGCGCCGCGCCCTGGCTGTAATAACCGCGATAGGCGACACAACCGGCAATCGGGAAACAATGATGTTGCGGCGTCAGGGAAAACTCGGCCGTGGCGAACACGTTCCACACCACATAAGGCCGGCCGATATCGGCGTACAGGCGATAACTTTTGTTATTGGGCAGGTGCAAGTGCTCACTGGCGAAGTCGCGGGCTTTCTGCGATTGGGCCAGACGCTCGCGCAGCTTCGGGTCACGAGCAGGGTCGGCAATCACCTTGGCCACAGGCTCGCGGGCCTGCAGTAGCTGCCACTGACCGCTGGCCAATTGGCTGTAGTAACTGACGCTGGAACAACCGTTCAGCAGCAAAAGCAACAACCCTGGAAACAAAAGCCATAAAAGACGGTCGAGTACCCCATGGCTCATACGCTGCTGCCTATCCAAATCGAACCATCCCGTGAATGTCTGCTGCAAGACTATCTCGCCTTCCTGGAGCTTCGCTATGCGCGTGTTAATGCTGACGGGTGGCCTGCTGATGTTAGCTGGCTGTGCTGGACTGCCCACCCCTGATCCGGCGCAAGCCTGGATCGATCTCAAAGCTCATCAGGACACGACGCTGCAAGCGCTGAAAGTCGACGGAAAAACCTCAACCGACAAGCGCTATTTCGAAGTTCAGCCCGGTAGCCATGAGTTGACTGTTCGTTACCAATTCTCGGTAGAGCCGACCAATATCGGTCCGGACACCGAACGGCTTTGGCGCGACTGTCAGTTGAGTGTGAAATTCAATGACTTCAACGCCGGTCAACGTTATCAACTGCACGCCGGGAACATCGGCTTCCGGCCATGGGCCAAGCTCTATGACCAGCAGATGAGGGTAGTAGGTCAAGGACACCCCAGAGGCTGTCAACGAAGCTGATCGGAGCTATGCTAAATGTATCTTGATCTCAATCGCCGACATCATGCGCCAGTCTTTGCTTTTACTCGCCCTGACCACTCTCAGTGCCTGCACCAGCCCTTTACCGAGTGTCGATCCGCAACAAGCCTGGATCGACCTCGCCACCCCGACCCCCGGCGCCAGGGTGATATTGGCCGAGCGTCTGGATCACCAGCGGTTGAGCGACGGGCGTTTTTTTCAGGTCACACCCGGCAGCCATGAACTGGTAGTGCGCTTCGATTTCGAAACATTTGCAGGTAAATTAGGCATGATGATACAACCGCGGGTGCGCCTCTGTTACCTGACAGTGCGCTACGACCACTTCGAGGCGGGCCAGCGTTACCGACTGGAAGCCCGCTCGCTGTCCTTCGACGCCAGCGCCCGGCTGTATAACGCCAAAGGCGAGATCGTGGCAGAAGATCGGATGGTCAATTGCGTACCGTAACAGGGCTTAACGGTCGTTCTTCTGATAGATGATTTTCCTGGTGCCGTTTTCGCAGGTGCCGACCACCATATTCTGATCATGCACCTCGTCATTATTCACGATCTCCAACGTGTAGGACGCCACGTTGTTGGCCTGAATCTTTGCTTCGATCTCGGCCTTGAGCTCTTCACAAGACTTCGTTGCCGCCAGGGCCGAGGTGGTCAGCGCGCAACAGATAATCGCCAAAGCAAAACGTTTCATGGTTACAACTCCCTTGATGCAGCGCGCACTGTCATACGCAGAAGCCGCATTCACCCATTCGACCACAGTTTCGCAAACCGAGTTCTGATTTGGCTCAAATCCGGGGGGACACCCAAAAAAGATCGCAGCCTCTGGGCAGCACCTACAGGAGCTGCCCAGAGGCTGCGATCTTTTACGTCACACCAGACTTCTGGATCAGTCTAACAACGTCCCATCGAGCGTGATCCTGGCATTCAACACCTTCGACACCGGGCAACCTTCTTTGGCTTTTTTGCTCAGCTCGTCGAATTGCTGCTGACTGGCGCCTGGGATTTTCGCCTTGAGCGTCAGATGCACGGCGGTAATTGCAAAGCCACCGTCCACCTGATCCAGCGTCACCTCGGCATTGGTATCAATGCTGGTGGCTTTGAGGTTGGCCTCGCCGAGAATCATCGAAAAGGCCATGGAGAAACAACCCGCATGAGCTGCACCGATCAGCTCTTCCGGGTTGGTGCCCGGGCCGCCTTCGAAGCGTGCCTTGAAGCCATAAGGTGCATTTCTCAGAGCCCCGGTTTCGGTCGAGATGGAGCCAAGCCCAGTCTTCAGATCACCGACCCAATGAGCCGATGCTTTCTTTTTGATACTCATCTGTGCCTCCTCAAGATCCAGCGCGAAGGATCGCGCCTTCATGGTTTTCCGTTACTAGGGTTCTGAGAATAGAAGGTCTGGCAGAGTTCACCTTGTCGGATCAAACCGCTTATCTGGCAGGCAAAATCAGCTCTGCTATTGAATCTCGGGTATATGCCCACATTGCATAGAACACGCTTATAGAAATCGGCAGGTTTTGGCTCGTGACAAAAGCCTGCACACCCAACGGAGAAGCAGGCTTATGAAACGACTGTCTGACATCAAGTTCTCGACCCTCGACCTGGTTCCGGTCCGCGCGGATGGCAGCCCGGCGCAATCGCTGCGCAACTCGCTGGATCTGGCGCAACACGTCGAGAAATTCGGCTACAACCGTTTCTGGGTCGCCGAACACCACAATATGGACGGTATCGCCAGCTCCGCGACTTCCGTGCTGCTCGGTTATCTGGCCGGCGGTACCTCGACCATTCGCGTGGGCTCCGGCGGTGTGATGCTGCCCAACCACGCCCCATTGGTCATCGCCGAGCAGTTCGGAACCCTGGAAAGCCTGTATCCGGGCCGGATCGACCTCGGCTTGGGCCGCGCACCCGGTTCCGACCAGATGACCGCCCGTGCCCTGCGCCGTGAACGCTCCGGCAGCGCCGACGACTTCCCCGAAGATGTGGCCGAACTGATGAGATACCTCGGCCCGCGCACACCTGATCAAAAAGTGATCGCCGTTCCGGGCACCGGCACCCACGTGCCGGTCTGGCTGCTGGGTTCAAGTCTGTTCAGTGCGCAACTGGCCGGGGAGCGCGGTTTGCCCTACGCCTTCGCCTCGCATTTCGCACCGCGCTATATGCACGAAGCCATTCGCGTCTACCGTAATCACTTCAAGCCTTCGGCAGTGCTCGACAAGCCTTACGTGATGCTCGGCGTGCCGCTGGTGGCCGCGGATACCGACGAGCAGGCCGATTACCTGGCGACCTCGGTCTATCAACGGATTCTGGCCCTGATGCGCGGCCAAAGTCTGGTGCAGCGCGCCCCCGTGAAAACCATGGACGGCCTGTGGTTGCCCCATGAGAAAGAAGCGGTGGCGAGCTTCCTTGGTCTGGCGATGGTCGGTAGCCCGGAGAAAATCCGCGCGAAACTGGAAGTGCTGATCGAACAGACAGGTGCCGATGAGCTGATTTTCACCTGTGATTTGTACGAGCATGCCGATCGACTGCATTCCTACGAATTGTTGGCGCAGGTCATGAAAGGCTGAACCGGATCAAATGGAGCGCCGAGAACAGGATTCGGGGCGAATCAATAAAAAAAGCCGACGCAACCGCGTCGGCTTTTCCATCTACAAGGGGGGGGAACAATCCTACTTCTTGTAGACGATGACCTTGCTGCCGCTTTCGCACTTACCGACCACTTTCCCACCAGCCGCAGCGCCTTTATCAACGATGTCCAGCGAATAGCCAGAAACGTGCCTGGCATCGAGTTTCGCCGCAATCTCGCCTTTCAGTGTTTCGCACGATTTGCCTGCAGCAAGGGCTGTCCCCGCAATGCTCAGCAGACCTATCGCCAAAATAAATTTCTTCATCGGTCACATTCCCTGGTCGGATCAAAAAGAGGCGTCAACGTTCGACGCTGACGCGCTCACGTCTGTGGCGCTTTGCCATTCACTATGGCAATCGGCCAGCGCACAGGCTCAGAAGCCTAGCTCAAT
Source organism: Pseudomonas sp. GW821-FHT04C07 (assembly GCF_059420325.1). Lineage (NCBI taxonomy): Bacteria > Pseudomonadati > Pseudomonadota > Gammaproteobacteria > Pseudomonadales > Pseudomonadaceae > Pseudomonas > Pseudomonas sp. GW821-FHT04C07. The sequence continues at coordinate 681,067 of NZ_JBWKTM010000001.1, read as the reverse complement.
CTCAGCTACTGGCAATCCGGAATCCGACTTTGATAGTGACCTGGAAGTGTGCTGCCTTGCCGTCCTTGATATGCCCACGGGTTTCGATCACTTCGAACCATTCCATGAATTTGATGCTTTTACTGGCCTGAGCCAGAGCGTTGTTGATGGCGTCTTCAATGCTGTTGAGGGAAGAGCCAACCAGTTCGACTTTCTTGTAGGTGTGATGGTCACTCATGGCGTTCTCCTTAGGGTGTGAAATACAGCCTAGCAGTGATTTTTCTTATTTCTTCTGCAGGTCGTTCCCACGAGAACGTTCAGATTTACTGCTCTTTCCCCCCCTGAAGTCCCAAACAACACACGCCACTGATCATCAATGCAGGAGCGTCATCATGACCACCACCTTATTACGTAAAGCCTCATTGCACAGCATCGAAGCCGAGATCGAGAGCCTGCTCAAGTCGGTTGGCGCAGCTCATGCTTGAGCCATTGCGCCAACTGCCGAGCGCGCCCGTCCGCGGCACGCTTGGGTAACCACAACGCCAGTTGTGCCTGGGTTTCACAAAAGCCCCACGGCGCAACCAGGCGACCGGCTCGTACGTCCTCGGCCACTAACGGCTCAGGGGCAATCGCCACCCCAAGGCCTGCCACCGCGGCTTCCAGCAAATAATACAAATGCTCGAACCCCTGACCGAACTTCAACGCTTTTACGTCAATGCCGCTTTGTCGTGCCCAATTGGGCCAGGCTTGCGGGCGGGAAGTGGTGTGCAGTAACGCCTCACGCTGCAACGCTTCGGCCGGTGCTTGACGTAACTGCTCATAACCGGCGAAAAGCGGGCTCATGACTGGGCCGATGCGTTCGCTCGCAAGCGTATACACCTGCATATCCGCCGGCCATGGCGGCTCGGCGAACACCAGCAAGGCGTCCAGCCCCGGCCGTCGTGGATCGAGATCGCCTTCACCGGCCGACAGATGCAAACGCAGGTCCGGCAAATCGGCATTCAATCGCCCCAGACGCGGAATGAACCAGCGCGCCAGCAAACTACCCGAACAACCAAGTACGAACGGCGCGTCAGCACCGCCTTGAGTCAACTCGGCACAAACCGTGCGCAGGCGCTCGAAGGCGTCGCTGCTGGCGTCACGCAATCGCATACCGGCATCTGTGAGTTTAAGGCCGCGCCCATCCTTGATAAAAAGGCTCACCCCGAGATGCTCTTCGAGCACCTTCAATTGCCGGCTAACGGCGCCGTGGGTAACGTGCAGCTGGTCGGCAGCCTGACTAACGCTGTTCAATCGGGCAGTCGCTTCGAAGGCGCGCAGGGCGTTTAACGGGGGAAGGTCATGGCTCATGTGATCTGTGAGTTTTCCTGACAGGTTTCGGCGATCTTATCGGTTTTCAGCCCGGATCGTCAGGGGTAGAGTGAACGCCATTGTTCTTCCACCCATTCGATGGAGCGCCCCATGACCCAGACTACGACCCCATCCAATCTGCGCAGCGGCCCCGATGCCAACGGCCTGTTTGGCGCGTTCGGCGGCCGCTACGTGGCCGAAACCCTGATGCCGTTGATCCTCGACCTGGCCCGCGAATACGAAGCAGCCAAGGAAGATCCAGCATTTATCGAAGAACTGGCCTACTTCCAGCGCGATTACGTCGGCCGTCCAAGCCCACTGTATTACGCCGAGCGCCTGACCGAATTCTGCGGCGGCGCCAAGATCTACCTCAAGCGTGAAGAGCTCAACCACACCGGCGCGCACAAGATCAACAACTGCATCGGCCAGATCCTCCTGGCCCGGCGCATGGGCAAGAAACGCATCATCGCCGAAACCGGCGCCGGCATGCACGGCGTGGCCACTGCCACCGTGGCCGCACGCTTCGGCCTCGATTGCGTGATCTACATGGGCACCACCGACATCGAACGCCAGCAAGCCAACGTATTCCGCATGAAATTACTGGGTGCCGAAGTGATCCCGGTGGTCGCCGGCACCGGTACCCTCAAAGACGCGATGAACGAAGCTCTGCGTGACTGGGTGACCAACGTCGACAGTACGTTCTACCTGATCGGTACTGTGGCCGGTCCGCACCCATACCCAGCGATGGTTCGCGACTTCCAGGCCGTCATAGGCAAGGAAACCCGCGACCAGCTCCAGGCACAAGAAGGCCGTCTGCCCGATAGCCTGGTGGCCTGCATCGGCGGCGGTTCCAACGCCATGGGCCTGTTCCACCCGTTCCTCGATGATACCAGTGTGAAAATCATCGGTGTCGAAGCTGCCGGTCACGGCATCGAAACCGGCAAACACGCCGCCAGCCTGAACGGCGGTCTGCCGGGCGTGCTGCATGGCAACCGGACCTTCCTGCTGCAGGACGACGACGGCCAGATCATCGACGCCCACTCGATTTCCGCTGGCCTGGACTACCCTGGTATCGGCCCTGAACACGCCTGGTTGCATGACATCGGCCGCGTCGAATACACCTCGATCACCGATCACGAAGCTCTCGACGCATTCCACAAATGCTGCCGTCTGGAAGGCATCATCCCGGCGCTGGAAAGCGCCCACGCCCTGGCTGAAGTGTTCAAACGCGCGCCAACCCTGCCCAAAGATCACCTGATGGTGGTCAACCTCTCCGGCCGTGGCGACAAAGACATGCAAACCGTGATGCACCACATGGAACAGTCCCAGCAGGAGAAACACTAATGAGCCGCCTGCAAACACGCTTTGCCGAACTCAAAGAACAGAACCGCGCCGCCCTGGTGACCTTCATCACCGCCGGCGATCCGGGCTATGACACGTCCCTGGCGATCCTCAAAGGCTTGCCGGGCGCCGGCGCCGACGTGATCGAGCTGGGCATGCCCTTCACCGATCCAATGGCCGATGGCCCGGCGATTCAACTGGCCAACATCCGTGCGCTGGCGGCCCATCAGAACCTGGCCAAAACCCTGCAAATGGTCCGCGAGTTCCGCGCCGGCAACAGCGACACTCCGCTGGTGCTGATGGGTTACTTCAACCCGATCCACCACTACGGCGTGCCGCGCTTTATCGCTGAGGCGAAAGAGGCGGGTGTCGATGGTTTGATCGTCGTCGACCTGCCACCGGAGCATAACGGCGAACTCTGCGACCCGGCCCAGACCGCCGGTCTGGACTTTATCCGCCTGACCACGCCGACCACCGACGATGCGCGTCTGCCGACTGTTCTCAACGGCAGTTCCGGCTTCGTTTACTACGTTTCGGTGGCCGGTGTGACCGGTGCAGGTTCCGCGACTCTGGAGCACGTCGAAGAAGCCGTTGCGCGGTTGCGCCGTCATACCGATCTGCCGATCAGCATCGGTTTCGGCATCCGCACGCCAGAACAGGCTGCAGCCATCGCTCGCTTGGCTGACGGTGTTGTGGTGGGTTCGGCGCTGATCGACCAGATCGCCAATGCCGCAACTTCCGAGCAGGCCGTCAGCGGTGTCCTCAGCCTGTGTTCAGCACTGTCCGAAGGCGTGCGTAAAGCCCGCGTCAGCTGAAGGTAAAGTTCCTGATACAGAGGAATCAAAGCCTTAAGCCACAGACTAAATAGCAAGACCGAGGGGTTCAGAACCGGGTTCTGAACCCCTTTTTGCTGTTCGTGCTGTGAGGAAGACCTGATGAAAATGCCGAAACGTCTGATTGCCAGCCTGGGCGTGCTGATGCTGAGCGTCAGCCCGCTTGTGCATGTGATGGCCGACGAGCGCGACGATCATGACCACGGCGGCTGGCAACACGAACACCGAGACTATGATCATCGCGGCTACAACCGTGACGACGATCATCGCGCAGGTCCACCTCGGGACTTCGGCCCGGTCCGCCAGGTCATTCGTGAAAACCACGGGTGGTTTGTCCGCGGCGCACCACCGCCACACGGCATCTATCTGGTCCGGGGCCAGCCGTTGCCTCACGGCTACTACGGCGAACGCCTGGACGATCGCGCGCTGTCCCACCTGCCGTATTACCCCGGTTATGAATGGCGGCGCATGGGGGCCGATGTGGTGCTGATCGCCGTGGGTACCGGGATCGTTTATGAAATTCTGGAAGGAGTGCTGTATTGACTCAAGGATCGTACCCACGCTCCCGCGTGGGGATGCCTCACTGGACGCTCTCGAATGTGACGCAGAGCGTCACGGGCTGCATTCCCACGCAGAGCGTGGGAACGTTCACACGATCACAAAGACCCGCGCGTCAGTGCACCGGGTTTTCGAGGTCCAGCGCCCGGTTCACCAGCAGTTGGCCCAACTCGACCATCTGCTGGATGGCCAACGCCACATGTCGACGCGAGCCTTCGAGGTCAAAGGCCAGATCGCAGGCCATGGCGTTGACCGAGGCGAGTGTCTCGTAAGCGTTGGTCAACAGGGTTTCGGTGTTGGCTTCGGGTGACACCGTAAACAGTGTGCCGGGGCGGGTGCCGACGAAGCGCTGGGTGTCAGGTTTAGAGCCCAAGTGATGATCAAGAGCGCGCTCGGCGGCGTCGTTGAGTTTGGTCGAATCGAGGGATTCGTAGGGGGAGGTGCTTGGGGTTTCGGGGGGATTCGGTGTTGGTTTGAACATGATGTGACAGTCCTTCATTACTAAAGGGCTGGCACCGTTCGCTTGCACGCGAAGAGGGTGGCAGCCGTGCGCGAGTGTGCAAGACCGGGGGAAACGGACCGAAAACCCGGCAGACCTTCCTCTCGAAAGATCTCCCGCGCACAACCGCCATAAAACAATCATCGAGCTTAGGAAATGCTCGTTGAATGGTTGATGGCATTTGTCGGTCACGTTTTACCCGGACTTGCACGTCCGTGTCACCGATTTTGCGGTGACGGACGCAGATTAGTGCCCGATCCAAGGCTCCACAAGTTCATGCATGGCGATAGAAGTTGAAGGAAATCTCCGACGCCCCCGCCCCAATGATCGTTCCCACGCTCCGCGTGGGAATGCAGCCCGTGACGCTCCGCGTCACAGCCGAAGCGGACGCGGAGCGTCCGTTGAAGCATTCCCACGCAGAGCCTGGGAACGATCGCACTGCTTAAAAAATAGACAAATCCAGCGGCCTTACCGCCCCCATCCAAATGGCATGCTCGGCATGGTCCGCCAGGTTATCCCCGGTATCGGGGTGCACAAACACCACCAGGCCTTTGCGATTAAGCGCCAGCCACGGCAGGACGTCGCCGAAATACTCAGGGGCGAAGGCCAACTGGCAGCTCCAGTCCGGGTGCGGGCCGACTGGCCGTTCATGCACACGCCCCATCTTCAGCGGAAATAACTGCGCAGCCTGCTCACACAGGGCTCGGGCCCGATCGATAGTGTTGGCGTCGAAATAGACATGGGCGTGGTAGCCCTTGATTCGTTGCATCTGAAACCCTCGCGACAATGTCGAACCCTTCCGGTTGCCCACAGGTCAGCACCTATACTTGTGGGAAAGAAGGAAGTTCAGCCATGAAAAACGCCGAAACCCCGGTGGTCAAACTGGTGCTCTATGGTGCCATGAGTAGCCTCGGCAGTGCGCTGATGGCTGAGATGCTGCGGCGCCAACATGAAGTCATCGCCATTCTCGATGACCTGACGGCTCTGGCACCGCGCCCGGGTTTGCGCACCAAAACCGGAAATCTGTTCGATGCCGAACGGGTCAAGCAAAGCGTCGCCGGCTGTTCGGCAGTGATCTGCCTGCTGGATGCACCGGGACTGCCGATGAGTCATGAACACGTCGAAAAAACCACGACGCCCGACCCGGTAGAGCAGGTCCGCGCCGTCGATGCGTTGATCGTCGGAATGCAGGCAATGGGCATCCATCGGCTGTTTCTAGTGGGGGGCTTTGCAGTGCTGGATGACCCGGAAGAGGGGGATCCCCTACAACACCACGCCGCCGAAGAAATCCTCGAAGCCCTGCAGGCCAGCACCTTGCACTGGACGCTGGTGAACGCGCCGCGAGGTGTGGCCGGACTGACCATCGAACATTTCAGCCGGGTCAGCAGCCACCTTGAGCCGGGGCTGGCCCCAGTACTTGAGCGGCTCAACCGCGTCGCAGTCGGGATTGCCGATGAGCTGCGCCTGAATCTGCACATCCGCGAGCACGTGTGTTTCGTAGCGACAGACGCTAAACCGCAATAGACGGCAGGGCCACACCCGTCAGCGATTCGGCACTGCTGGCCTGCTCGGCCATCAACCAATCGACGAACGTCTGGATCAGCGGCCCGCGGCGTTTGCGCTGGGGCAAAACCACGTAATAGCCGAAACGTGAGATCGCCGTTTCGGCTATCGGCCGACAGAGCCAGCCCTGCTCCAACAAGTTATCCACAAGGTGGCGCCAACCGATGGCCACGCCTTGGCCGGCAATCGCCGCCTGGATCAACAGTGTGTAGTTGTCGAAGCGCAATGGTCCCGGGGCAGGCGCTGAAGCAATGCCCAACTCGCGAAATACGCCACTCCAGTCGAACCAATGGCTGCTGTTTTCACCGCGCAGATGCAGCAGTGGAAACTCCAGTAGCGAATGAGCAGGCAAGGGCGTCGAGCGATCCTCGAGCAACTGCGGGCTGCACACCGGAAACACTTCTTCGCTGAACAGCCAATGGCTTTCACCCTGTTTGAATCGCCCATCGCCAAACAAAACGGCGACATCGATATCCGTGCGCAGCATGTTATGACTGCGCTCGCTGGTGACCAGGCTGACGTCGACCTGCGGGTTGGCTTCATGGAAGCGCTGCAGGCGCGGCATCAGCCAGTAGGCGGCGAAGGCAAAGTCAGTCGCGACCTGTAACACCTCATGCTGATGCTGGGCGCTGATCGCGCTCAAGCCGGCGTCAATGCTTTGCAATCCGGCCTGCACCTGTTCGAACAGAATCGTTCCGGCCTCGGTCAGTTCAATGCCGCGATAGATCCGGTCGAACAAGCGCGTGCCCAGTTGCTCCTCGAGCCGCTTGATCTGCTGGCTCACGGCCGGCTGGGTCGTGCCGAGCTCCACCGCCGCTGCGGTAAAGCTGCGGTGGCGGGCCGCGGCTTCGAAGGCGCGAAACAGGTCCAGGGACAAATCGCCAAGAGCGTCATACATAAGCTGTACTTATCCTAGTCATTGCCGTGCATGGGCTTTACCGCCAAGTGCGTGGGCTCCATTCTCGATCACAGCACTTTCGCATAAATATTCACTATGGAATGCCGCGATCACATGAAGCGCAAGAACATTCTTTTCATCATGGCCGATCAAATGGCCGCGCCAATGTTGCCATTCTACGGCCCATCGCCCATCAAATTGCCCAATTTGAGCCGCCTCGCCGCGCAAGGCGTGGTGTTCGACGCCGCCTACTGCAACAGCCCGCTCTGTGCGCCTTCGCGCTTTACCCTGGTCAGCGGACAGTTACCGAGCAAGATCGGCGCCTACGACAACGCGGCCGATTTCCCCGCCGATGTGCCGACTTATGCCCACTACCTGCGTCGCCTCGGTTACCGCACGGCGCTGTCGGGCAAGATGCACTTTTGCGGCCCGGATCAACTGCACGGTTACGAAGAACGCCTGACCAGCGACATCTACCCGGCCGACTACGGCTGGTCGGTGAACTGGGACGAGCCGGATGTACGCCCGAGCTGGTATCACAACATGTCCTCGGTGCTGCAAGCCGGGCCATGTGTGCGCACCAATCAGCTGGATTTCGATGAAGAGGTGGTGTTCAAGGCTCAGCAGTACCTGTTCGACCATATCCGCGAGGATGGCGATCAGCCGTTCTGCCTGACCGTTTCGATGACTCACCCCCACGACCCGTACACCATTCCCAAAGCGTTTTGGGACCTGTACCGCGACGAAGACATTCCACTGCCGCAGACGCCGGAGCAGACCCGTCTCGATCCGCATTCCCAGCGTCTACTCAAGGTCTACGACCTGTGGGACAAGCCGCTGCCTGTGGATAAAATCCGCGACGCGCGCCGTGCCTATTTTGGCGCATGCAGCTATATCGACAGCAACGTCGGCAAACTCCTGCAAACGCTTGAGGAAACCGGGCTAATCGACGACACCATCATTGTGTTCTCCGGCGACCACGGCGACATGCTCGGCGAGCGCGGGCTCTGGTACAAAATGCACTGGTTCGAAATGGCTGCCCGCGTGCCGCTGCTGGTCAGTGCTCCGGGGCAATTCGGCGCAGGACGGGTCCGCGCTGCGGTGTCCACCGCCGATTTGCTCCCGACCCTGGTGGAGCTGGCCGGTGGTGAGCTGGAACCCGGTCTGCCACTGGACGGCCGCTCACTGGTCCCGCACTTGTTGGGCCAGGCCGGCCACGACGAAGTCTTTGGCGAGTACATGGCCGAAGGCACCATCAGCCCGCTGATGATGATTCGCCGCGGTGCCTGGAAATTCATCTACAGCGAAGACGACCCCTGCCTTCTCTTCGACGTACACAACGACCCGCGTGAACAGGAAGAACTCAGCCATTCACCGCAATATCGGCAACTGTTCGACGACTTTCTCGCCGAAGCGCGGGCGAAATGGGATATCCCGGCGATTCACCAACAGGTGCTCGCCAGCCAGCGACGCCGGCGCTTTGTCGCCCAGGCGCTGACCACCGGGAAGCTGAAGAGCTGGGATCACCAGCCGCTGGTCGACGCCAGTCAGCAATACATGCGCAACCACATCGACCTCGACGATCTGGAGCGCAAGGCTCGTTATCCACAACCCTGCCAAAACCAATAACGTAAGGGGAAGAGCATGCAACGGTTATCCACAGTACTGAGCGCGGGGCTATTGGCCCTGAGCAGTGTTTCGGCCTACGCCGAGCAGAGCTGCGACACGGTGAAAATGGCCGACCCGGGCTGGAGCGACATCGCCGCGACCAACGCCATCACCGGTTTTCTGTTAGATGGCATGGGCTACAAGGCCAAGGTCGACACGCTGGCGGTGCCAATTACCTTTGGCGGGCTCAAGGACGGCCAGGTAGATGTCTTCATGGGTAACTGGATGCCGGCGCAGCGGGGCTTCTACGACAAGTTCGTGGCCAATGGTGACGTCACCCAACTGGCGAAGAACCTGGACGGCACCGAATTCACGCTGGCAGTGCCGGATTACGTCTGGGACGCGGGTGTGCATAATTTTGCCGACCTGAATAAATATGCCGACCAATTCCCTGAAAAAGTCGACAAGAAGATCTACGGCATCGGCTCCGGCGCGCCAGCGAACATCTCGTTGCAGGACATCATCAAGAAAAACGACTTCGAGCTGGGTCAGTGGAAGCTGATCGAATCCAGCGAGCAAGCAATGCTGGCCGAAGTGTCCCGCGCAGTTAAGAAACAGAAATTCGTGACCTTCCTCGGCTGGACCCCACACCCGATGAACGTGCAATTGAAAATGCACTATCTGAAAGGCGGCGAGAAGTACTTCGGCGACACCGGCAGCGTCTACACCCTGACCCGCAAAGGTTATGCACAGGCCTGCCCGAACGTCGGCAAACTGCTGACCAATCTGAGTTTCACCCAGGAAATGGAGAACAGCATCATGGCCGAGGTGGTGAACAAGAAAGTCAGCAACGCCGACGCCGCCAAAGCCTGGATCAAGGCCAACCCCGCAGTGCTGGACAAGTGGCTGGATGGGGTGAAGACGGTGGATGGGAGGGATGCGTTGGTGGCGGTGAAGGCGAAGCTTTGAGTGATGGCTAGGTGATCGTTCCCACGCTCTGCGTGGGAATGCATCCCGTGATGCTGCGCGTCACATCCAGAGCGGACGCGGAGCGTCCTTAGCGGCATTCCTTTGCTGCGCGTGGGAACGATCAAACCCAACCTTGCATCCAGCCCTTTGAAACTTCACCCTTACGCTTTTTGCATATCCCGACCGAGAGGACCCATGGCCTGGCTCAACCGCCATAAACTCTTCCCCTTCCTGAGCTGGATGCCACGGCAAACCCGCGCCAGCGTCGGCCGCGACGTGATTGTCGGCCTGAGCGGAGCGATTCTGGCGCTACCGCAATCCATCGCCTATGCGCTGATCGCCGGCCTGCCGCCCGAGTATGGCTTGTACGCGGCAATCATTCCGGTGCTGATCGCCTGCCTGTGGGGCTCGTCCTGGCATCTGATCTGCGGCCCGACGGCGGCGATTTCCATTGTGCTGTATGCCAGCGTCAGTCCATTGGCCGTACCCGGTTCGCAGGACTACATCACCCTGATCCTGTTGCTGACGTTCCTTGCCGGGGCTTTCCAGTGGCTGCTGGGCATGCTGCGCTTCGGCGCGCTGGTAAATTTCGTCTCCCACTCGGTGGTACTGGGCTTCACCTTTGGCGCCGCGGTGGTCATCGCCCTTGGGCAATTACCCAACCTGCTGGGGCTCGATCTTGCGAATCAGGCCACTGCTCTGAACGGTCTGATGTCGCTGATCAGCCATATTGGCGCTCTGGACCGACCGTCATTGGTTCTGGGCATTAGCACCTTGGTGTTGGGCATCGTTCTCAAACTCCTGCTGCCGCGCTGGCCGACATTGCTGATCACGTTGGCCTTGAGCGCCCTGGTGGTCTGGCTGTGGCCGGCGATGTTTGGTCATGTGAAGCTAGTGAGCTCGTTCGTCGGCAAACTACCGCCCTTCAGCCCGCTGCCGCTGGATCTTGATCTGGTGCTGCGCCTGCTGCCCAGCGCCGTAGCGGTGGGGATGCTCGGCCTGGTCACCAGCCTGTCGATCGCCCGCTCGTTGTCCGCCCGTTCGCAGCAACTTCTCGACGCCAATCAGGAAGTTCGCGCTCAGGGCTTGTCCAATATCGTTGGAGGGTTCTTCTCGGGTTCTCTGTCGGCCGGCTCTTTCACCCGCTCGGGTCTGAGCTACGAAGCCGGCGCTTGCTCGCCGTTGGCCGGGGTATTTTCCGCGTTATGGGTGGCGTTGTTCGCCGTGACCGGCGCGTCGTTGATCGCGCATATCCCAATCCCGAGCATGGCCGGGAGCATTTTGCTGATCAGTTGGGGGTTGGTGGATCATCGCGGTATTCGGTCGTTGTTCCGGGTCAGCCGCTCTGAGTTCGCGGTCATGGCGCTGACCTGCGTCGCAACCCTGTTGCTGGAATTACAGACCGCGATCTACGCCGGGGTACTGGTGTCGCTGTTCTTCTACCTCAAACGCACTTCGCAACCGCGAGTGCAGCAGTGGCGCGACGGCGATGAAGACATTCTGCGGGTCGGCGGCTCGATCTTCTTCGGCGCCAGCCACTACCTGCAAGTACGCCTGCAAAGTCTCCACGGCTCACGGGTGGTGATCGATGCGCAGCAAATCAACTTCATCGACTATTCCGGGGTGGAAATGCTCCATCAGGAAGCACGGCGGTTGCTGCGGCAGGACCGTAGCCTGACCCTGCGGCGAGCACGGCCGCAGGTGGTGGAAGAGCTGAGGAAGCTGGAAGGGGCGGAGAAATGCCCGATTCGGTTTGAAGACTGAACACAAAAGCCCGCGCCGCCAGTTACAACGCCAACTGCCTGCGCAATTCCGCCAGCACCGGCGCAGTATCCGGGCGCACGCCACGCCATAGATAGAACGCTTCGGCTGCTTGTTCCGCCAACATCCCCAAGCCATCCATTGCTACCGCCGCGCCATGCTCACTGGCCCAATGGCAGAACGAGGTCGGTTCCTTGCTGTACATCATGTCGTAGCAAAAGGTCTTGCCCGGCTCGATCAGGCTGCTGGCAATCGGTGGTACATCGCCTGACAGACTGGCAGATGTAGCGTTGATGATCAGGTCCACCGGCTCTTGCAGCCAGTCGAAACCGCTAGCGGACACCGGACCGAGATCGGCGAACAACTCAGCCAGCAATTCGGCTTTTTCCACCGTACGGTTGGCGATGATCACCGACGATGGCTGCTCGGCCAGTAACGGCTCCAGCGCACCGCGCACCGCGCCGCCAGCACCCAGCAGCAAAATACGTTTGCCCCGCAGGCTGAATCCGGCATTGACCGTCAGATCCCGCACCAGCCCGGCACCGTCGGTGTTATCCCCCAGCAGGCTGCCGTCGGCGAGTTTGCTCAAGGTGTTGACCGCGCCGGCCCGCTGCGCCCGTGGCGTCAGGCTGTTGGCCAGGCGATAGGCTTCTTCCTTGAATGGCACTGTGACGTTGGCGCCCAGGCCCTCAAGGAAAAACGCCTGAGCGCAGCCGGAAAAGTCGTCGAGCGGCGCCAGCAAGGTGCTGTAGTCCAGCCGCTGAGCGGTCTGCTCGGCAAACAGGCGGTGGATCAGCGGCGATTTGCTGTGGCCAATCGGGTTACCGAATACGACGTAACGGTCCATCAAGCACATTCCTCATTTGTAGGAGCTGCCGGAGGCTGCGATCTTGGCGTTGGTCCTGACGGTGTAAAACTGTCAGCCCTTGGCCAGCCAATCACGGTCCTGCAGAAAGTATTCGGTCAGACGCGCTTCTTCGCTGCCAGGCTCGGCTTTCCAATCGTAACCCCAGCGCACTTGCGGTGGCAGCGACATCAGGATCGACTCGGTACGCCCGCCCGATTGCAGGCCGAACAGCGTGCCACGGTCATACACCAGGTTGAACTCGACATAGCGACCCCGGCGATACTCCTGGAACTCCCGCTGTTTCTCGGTGTACGCCTCGGCCTTGCGGCGCTGGACGATCGGCAGGTACGCCTCGATGTAGGCGTCACCAATAGCGCGCATAAAGGCGAAGCTGGTGTCGAAGTCCCACTCGTTCAGGTCATCGAAAAACAGGCCGCCAATGCCCCGCGGCTCGTGGCGATGCTTGATGTAAAAATAGCTGTCGCACCAAGCCTTGTAACGCGAGTAAACGTCCGGCCCGAATGGCGCGCAAGCCTGCTCGGCGACCCGGTGCCAGTGCACGCAGTCTTCTTCGTTGCCGTAATACGGAGTCAGGTCGAAGCCGCCGCCGAACCACCAGACCGGCTCTTCGCCCTCTTTCTCGGCGATGAAAAATCGCACATTGGCGTGGGAAGTTGGCACATGAGGGTTGTGCGGGTGAATCACCAGCGATATACCAAGGGCTTCAAAACCGCGCCCGGCCAGTTCTGGCCGATGGGCACTGGCAGATGGCGGTAGCCCGCTGCCGAACACATGAGAAAAATTGACACCGCCTTTTTCAATGACCTGACCGTTCTCGATCACCCGGGTGCGACCACCACCACCGGCAGGCCGGGTCCAGGCGTCTTCGACGAAGCGAGTGCCAGCGTCTTCGGCTTCCAGAGCAGCGCAAATACGGTCTTGCAGGTCAAGCAGGTAAGCTTTTACGGCCTCGGTGCGAGTATTCATGGCATCACCTTGAATCGGGCAAAGCTACGCGGCGCTTCGAACGGAACGTGAAGCCGACGCAAATGGGCGCGTAGCATAACACCGCAACTTGCCCCACCGCAGTTGACGAAGGTCAAGCTTAGGAGTCCGATAGGGACCTTTCGCGAAAAGCCCCAAGGAGATTGCAGATGGCCAAACGTATCCAGTTCCGTGCCCATGGCGGCCCCGAAGTACTCGAGTATGTAGACTACCAACCGCCAGCACCGGGTCCGCAACAAGTTCGCGTCAGCAACAAGGCCATCGGCCTGAATTTCATCGACACCTACTTCCGCAGCGGCCTGTATGCACCGCCATCCTTGCCCTCGGGCCTGGGTGCCGAAGGCGCCGGCGTGGTCGAGGCGGTCGGCAGCGAAGTCACTCAATTCAAAGTCGGCGACCGCGTGGCCTATGGCAGCGGTCCACTGGGCGCTTACAGCGATGTGCATGTGCTGCCGGCGAGCAATCTGGTGCATTTGCCGGATGCCATCAGCTTCGAACAAGCTGCGGGCGTGATGCTCAAAGGCCTGACCGTGCAATACCTGCTGCGTCAAACCTATGACCTGAAAGGTGGCGAAACCATCTTGTTCCACGCCGCCGCTGGCGGTGTCGGCTCGCTCGCCTGCCAATGGGCCAAGGCGCTGGGCGTGAAGCTGATCGGTACGGTCAGCTCGCCTGAAAAAGCCGCCCTCGCCAAATCCCTCGGTGCCTGGGAGACCATCGACTACAGCAAGGAAGACGTCGCACAGCGTGTGCTGGAATTGACTGACGGCAAAAAATGCCCGGTGGTCTACGACGGCGTCGGCAAAGACACCTGGCTCACCTCGCTGGACAGCGTAGCGCCACGAGGCCTGGTGGTGAGCTTCGGCAACGCCTCGGGCGCGGTGGATGGCGTGAATCTGGGGATTCTGGCGGCAAAGGGCTCGTTGTACGTGACCCGGCCGACGCTGGCGACTTACGCCAACAACGCCGAGAACCTGCAAGCCATGGCCGATGAGCTGTTCGGGATGATCATCAGCGGCAAAATCAAGGTTGATATCAGCCAGCGTTATCCACTGGCAGAAGCGGCCAAGGCCCAGACCGAGTTGTCGGCACGGCGTACGACCGGGTCGACGATTCTGTTGCCGTAAGCTGACCGCCTGATCGTTGATCGTTCCCACGCTCCCGCGTGGGAATGCATCCCGTGACGCTCCACGTCACATCTAGAGCGGACGCAGAGCGTCCATTGAGGCATTCCCACGCGGAGCGTAGGAACGATCAATTAACAGGGGTTCTACTGCGACTTCAACCCGGGCGAACGATCTTGCCGGTCGCCAGATCACGAATCAGGCTCGGATTCTTCCGCCCGCCGAGATTACCGCCCAGCACCATGTCGATTTGCCCGCGGAAGTATTGCTCGACTCGGATCCGTGTGCGCGCCGCCGGCCGGCCCTGGGGGTTGGCCGAGGTCGACACCAGCGGTCCGACCAGCGCGCACAAATCCCGGACTTGTGGGTGATCACTGACTCGCAAGGCCACCGTGTCGTGAACCCCGGTGATCCATTCCGGCAGCATGCCCTGGTGCGGCACCAGCCAGGTATTGGGCCCCGGCCAGGTGCTGGCCATACGGTCCATCCAGGCTTGCGGGAAGTCTTCGAAAAGAAAATCGAACTGACGGATGTTGTCAGCGATCAGGATCAGACCTTTATCCACAGATCGCGACTTGATCGCCAACAGGCGATCCACCGCCTCTTCGTTCCACGGGTCGCAACCCAGGCCCCAGACGGCTTCGGTTGGATAGGCAATCACCGCCCCTGCGCGAATTTCTCGTGCGGCTTGTTGCACACGCCAACTGCTGACCATTGCTGACTCTCCGGAATAAGGCTGAGCGCAGTTTACCGATCTTCGTTACAAAACCTAGCTTACGCGCGCAAACCAGCGTCCGCTTTCGCAAACTGCCCGGCCGTCCATCTCCAGCTCGGTTAATGCCGCCAATACCTTCGGTAAAGCCCAACCACTGGCGCCAGCCAAGGCTTCGCTGGTGTGCGGCGCTGCATGTAGCAAGCGCAACAATGGGTGATCGGCCTTCACTGGCACCACCTCGGATGGTGCCAGGTTTTGCCAGCCACGCAGGGCTTCGAGAACATGTTCGATGGTTTCCACCAGTACCGCGCCATCGCGGATTAGCTGATGACAACCGCGGGCACCGGGATGATGGATCGACCCAGGAATCGCATACACCTCGCGGCCCTGTTCGGCTGCCAGCCGCGCGGTAATCAACGAACCGCTGGCAACACTGGCCTCAATCACCAGCACGCCCAGGGACAAACCGCTGATGATCCGATTGCGCCGAGGGAAGTTGCTGGCGTGCGGCCCGGCGTCCAGCGGGAACTCGGAAACCACCGCGCTGCCTTGGGCAATCATCGCTTCGGCGAGTTGACGGTTGCGCTGTGGATAAAAACTTTCCAGCCCTGTGCCCAGCACGCCGACGGTCAGCCCGCCCACGTCCAAAGCGGCCTGATGCGCGGCGCCGTCGATGCCCAGCGCCAAGCCGCTGGTGATGACAAAACCGGCACCGGCAAGGCTGCGGGAAAACGCCGCGGCAGTATCCATTCCAGGCCGCGAAGCACGACGACTGCCGACCATCGCCAGCTGTGGTTTTTCAAGAATGTCCGGATCGCCGGCAACGAATAACAGCGGCGGGGCGTCGCACAGCTCGGCCAGCAGAGCAGGGTAGCCCGGCTGGTCCCACATCAGTAAATGCTGGTCCGCACGTTCAAGCCAGGCCAATGCATGGCTGGCACCGTCACGGACATCGGCACTGCGTCGGGCCTCGGCGCACGCAGCAGGCAGGCCCAATGAGCGCCAGGCACCAGCGGGTGCGCTGATGGCTGCGCAGGCCGAACCAAAGGCGTCGAGCAGCTTATGAAAACGTCGGGGGCCGAGCTCCGGCAGACGGTGCAAACGCAAACGGGCTTCCAGCTCCGCAGGGGAAACCGGGGATATAGCAGACAGCGACATAGGATCATCCTTGATCGTTATAAGTCCTGCTCAGACAGGAACAAGCTGTGGATAAGTCTGTTGGTAACTTGTTGAGAGTTTCCGTTTTTTTAAGGATTTTTGACCTTGTCCATCACTGCCAAAGAGCGCGATGCATTCAATACCAGGCCATAGCTGAGCTTTTCATAAGTGCGGAACACCATCAGCAATCCGGCGCGTTCATCCGGGATTTTCACCTCGCTGCCCGTCACGCGATCACGAACGGTTTCCCCGGTTTTCATCACCGCCAGCACGTTGCCTTCGACCAAGCCATCACGATAGCCCTTGTTCAGGGTCACCACGTCGAGCACGCCAATCTGCGTCACACCGCGTGGCACATCGATAATCACGCCGTTGATCTCGTTTTGTGGCGAGCTGGGCATAAAATTCGAATTGATCGCCCGTTCCTCGCCACTGAATAATCGGTCGCCGAGGCGAACCTCCTGGGTCGTGCGTTGCAGGGCCAGCGTGGCGACATCACCTTCAGTGGCAACGATTTCACCGGCGCCGATATCGTCGGCGTTGATCCCAAGGAACTCTTTACTCTGTGGGTCTATGTAGACCTTACCCTGACGGAAGATGCCATAGACCGATTGCGCCGGGCCGAACTTGCCGCGGGCATAGATTCGGTCGCCCGTACCACTGAGCACCCGCTCGGCATCGCCGGCGACGATGTATGGCGCCTTGTCGAACACCTCGACCGTGTCGACGATACGGTTATTCAGCAAGAAGCTGTTGATCGTCTGCAGAGGAACGCTCGCAACGGCATCGGCCACCGGCGTGCTGCGGATTTGCGGTGACAGTGTGATGGTGCCCCGTGAAGCCCCACGATTGAGGGTCAAGCGTGGCTGGCCGTTGACGTAGACCAGTGACAGCGAGTCGCCGGGGTAGAGGAGATTGGGGTTTTCAATGTGCGGATTGACCTGCCAGATCTGCGGCCACTTCCAGGGTTCCCGGAGAAATTTCCCGGAAATATCCCAGAGTGTGTCACCAGCCACTACGGTGTAATGCTGTGGAAAACCGTCCTTGAGTTGCACTTGCGCCTGCGCGATACCGGCCAAGGCCAGCAGCAGCAGGGCGAGTAGTGATTTCCTCATGCAGTGAATCCCTTTATTATGTACGTTCGCGTGAAACGCCAGAGCCCCCCGAGGCTTGCTCCCTTCCAGGAGAACGTTTTACAACGGCAGCCTGAGTCTACGGACCCACCAGGCACCGACTTTGACTTTACTCACACGTGCAGCAATTACGCCTATGGCCATTTTAGACATCCTCGAATTCCCTGACTCGCGCCTGCGCACTATCGCCAAACCTGTGGCTGTAGTGGACGACGAAGTGCGTCAGTTGGTCGATGACATGTTTGAAACAATGTATGAAGCACCCGGCATCGGCCTGGCTGCGACCCAGGTCAACGTGCACAAACGCGTGGTGGTCATGGACCTCTCCGAAGACCGCAGCGAGCCACGGGTGTTCATCAACCCCGAGTTTGAAGTCCTGACTGACGAGATGGGCCAGTATCAGGAAGGCTGCCTCTCGGTACCGGGCTTCTACGAAAACGTCGATCGCCCGCAGCGCGTGAAGATCCACGCACTGGACCGTGACGGCCAGCCTTATGAGCTCATCGCCGACGGCCTGCTGGCGGTGTGCATTCAGCACGAATGCGATCACCTCAATGGCAAGTTGTTCGTCGACTACCTGTCCACGCTCAAACGCGACCGGATCAAGAAGAAGCTGGAAAAACTACATCGCCAGCACGCTTGATTCCCTTCTTCCAAAGGCTTGCTGCGGCAAGCCTTTTTCTTTTGCGAGACTTCTCACATGACTGAGCCACTGCGCATCGTCTTTGCCGGCACCCCCGAATTTGCCGCCGAACACCTCAAGGCCCTGCTCGACAGCCCTTATGAGATCGTTGCGGTCTACACCCAGCCGGACCGTCCGGCGGGCCGTGGGCAAAAGCTGATGCCAAGCCCGGTCAAGCAACTCGCCGAGCAGCACAACATTGCCGTTTTGCAGCCACCGACCCTGCGCGACGCAGCGGCCCAGGCTGAACTTGCGGCTCTGAAGCCGGACTTGCTGGTGGTGGTGGCGTACGGCCTGATCCTGCCGCAAGTGGTGCTGGATATCCCACGCCTGGGCTGCATCAACAGCCACGCTTCGTTGCTGCCACGCTGGCGCGGTGCGGCGCCGATTCAGCGCGCCGTCGAAGCCGGTGATACCCAAAGCGGTGTGACGGTGATGCGTATGGAAGCAGGCCTGGACACTGGGCCGATGCTGCTCAAGGTCACCACCCCGATCAGCGCCGACGACACCGGCGGCAGCCTGCATGACCGTCTCGCCGAGATGGGCCCGCCGGCCGTGGTTCAGGCCATCGCCGGTCTGGCCGCAGGCACTCTGGAAGGCGAAGTGCAAGACGACAGCCTCGCCACCTACGCTCACAAGCTGAACAAGGACGAAGCGCGCATCGACTGGAACCGTCCGGCCGTCGAGCTGGAACGCCTGGTTCGCGCGTTCAATCCTTGGCCGATCTGCCACAGCACCCTCAATGGCGAAGCCCTGAAAGTCCTCTCTGCGAACCTCGCCGATGGCCAAGGCGCGCCGGGTGAGGTTCTCAGCGCCAGCAAGGACGGCCTGATCGTCGCTTGCGGCGAGCAGGCCTTGTGCCTGACCCGTCTGCAATTGCCCGGCGGCAAGGCGCTGAACTTCAGCGACTTGTTCAACAGCCGCCGCGAGAAATTCGCCGTCGGTACCGTGCTGGGTCAAGCGGTGGATGCCCAATGAACCCGCGTCTGGCCGCCGCCAAAGCCCTGACGGCTGTACTCAACGGTAAAGCCTCACTCAACAGCTCCTTGCCGACGCAACTGGACAAGGTGGAAATACGTGATCGTGGTTTCACCCAGGATCTGGCCTTCGGCACCGCTCGCTGGCAACCGCGCTTATCGGCATTGGCGGCCAAGCTGCTGCAAAAGCCGTTCAAGGCTGCAGACGCCGATGTCGAGGCGTTGCTGTTGGTCGGTCTCTACCAATTGCTCTACACCCGCGTGCCGGCCCACGCTGCCATCGGCGAAACCGTCGGTTGCGCGGAAAAGTTGAAAAAACCCTGGGCCAAGGCCCTGCTCAACGCAGTGCTGCGCCGTGCTCAGCGCGAAAGCGAAGCGCTGCTGAGCGAGCTGGAACACGACCCGGTGGTGCGCACCGCCCATCCGCGCTGGCTGCAAAAATCCCTCAAGGCCTTCTGGCCTGAACAGTGGGAAGCCATCTGCGCGGCGAACAACGCCCATCCGCCGATGATTCTGCGGGTCAATCGCCGCCACCATTCTCGCGATGCTTATCTCAAGCTGCTGAGCGACGCCGGTGTGGTCGGCAAACCTTGCCTCTACAGCCAGGACGGCATTGTCCTCGACGAGCCGGGTGATGTACGCAACCTGCCGGGCTTCGCCGAAGGCTGGATCAGCGTGCAGGACGAAGCCGCGCAACTGGCCGCCGACCTGCTGGACCTGGCGCCGGGCCAACGAGTGCTCGACGCCTGCTGCGCCCCGGGCGGCAAGACCTGCCACATCATGGAAATCGAACCGAAACTGGCCGGTGTGGTGGCGGTGGATCTGGAAGCCAAGCGCCTGGTGCGAGTGCAAGAGAACCTTGAGCGTCTTGGCCTCAGCGCCGAGCTGATTGCCGCCGATGGTCGCGACACCGCTGCCTGGTGGGACGGCAAGCCGTTCCAGCGGATTCTGCTGGACGCGCCATGCTCGGCCACCGGGGTGATCCGCCGTCACCCGGACATCAAACTGACCCGTCAACCTGACGACATCGCCGCGTTGGCCGTGCTGCAAGGCGAACTGCTCGACGCCCTGTGGCCGACCCTCGACGTCGGCGGCATCCTGCTGTATGCCACCTGCTCGACCTTGCCGACCGAGAACACCGAAGTCATCGAAGCCTTCCTCACCCGTACCCCGGGCGCTCGTGAGTTGGACATCGCCGGCCAGCTCGGGCAGCCTGCAGCAGGTCTGAAACAACCCCACGGCCGGCAGTTGCTGGCACAAGAGGGCGGCCATGACGGTTTTTACTATGCCAAGCTGATCAAGATCGCCGCTGCACGCGGTTAACCGGTTTCAAGGGAGTGAGTGGATGAAAATCATCATCCTCGGCGCAGGGCAGGTCGGCGGTACGCTGGCGGAACACCTGGCCAGCGAAGCCAATGACATCACCGTGGTCGACACGGACGGCGAACGCTTGCGCGATCTCGGTGATCGGCTCGATATCCGCACCGTGCAAGGCCGCGGCTCGTTCCCGACAGTGCTGCGTCAGGCTGGCGCCGACGATGCCGACATGCTGGTGGCGGTGACCAGCAGCGACGAAACCAACATGATCGCCTGTCAGGTCGCCCACACCCTGTTCCACACCCCAACCAAAATCGCTCGCGTGCGCGAAGCCGCCTACTTGACTCGCGCCGGCCTGTTCGACAACGACGCCATTCCGGTCGACGTGTTGATCAGTCCGGAACAGGTCGTCACTAATTACATCAAGCGCCTGATCGAACATCCCGGTGCCTTGCAAGTGATCGACTTCGCTGAAGGCAAGGCGCAACTGGTGGCGGTCAAGGCTTACTACGGCGGACCGCTGGTGGGTCAGCAACTGCGGCAGTTGCGCGAGCACATGCCCAATGTCGAAACCCGTGTTGCAGCGATCTTCCGCCGTGACCGACCGATCCTGCCCCAGGGCGATACGATAATTGAGGTCGACGATGAAGTATTTTTCATCGCCGCAAAAGCGAATATTCGTGCAGTAATGAGTGAAATGCGCCGCCTCGATGAAAGCTACAAACGCATCGTGATTGCTGGTGGCGGGCAGATTGGCGAGCGCTTGGCCGAAGCCATCGAAAGCCGTTATCAGGTGAAGATCATCGAGATGAACCCGGTGCGTTGCCGCCACCTCTCCGATACCCTCGACAGCACCGTGGTGTTGCAGGGCAGCGCATCAGACCGCGACTTGTTGCTGGAAGAGAACATCGCTGACGCCGATATCTTCCTGGCGCTGACTAACGATGACGAAGCCAACATCATGTCGTCGCTGCTGGCCAAACGCCTGGGCGCGAAAAAGGTGATGACCATCATCAACAACCCGGCCTATGTCGACCTGATCCAGGGTGGCGACATCGATATCGCCATCAGCCCGCAGTTGGCAACCATCGGCACCTTGCTGGCCCACGTGCGTCGCGGCGATATCGTCAGCGTTCACTCGTTGCGCCGTGGTGCAGCGGAAGCCATTGAAGCGATTGCCCATGGCGATGCCAAGTCGAGCAAAGTGATCGGCCGCGCCATCGAAAACATCGGTTTGCCTCCGGGAACCACCATTGGCGCGATTATTCGCGACGAAGAAGTCATCATCGCCCACGATGACACGGTGATCGAGACCGGCGACCATGTGATTCTGTTCCTTGTGGATAAAAAACATATCCGCGATGTGGAGAAGCTGTTCCACGTTGGCCTGAGCTTTTTTTGACCCACACAAATAGATCGTTCCCACGCTCTGCGTGGAAATGCCGCCATGGACGCTCTGCGTCCGCTCCGGATGTGACGCGCAGCGTCACGGGATGCACCCCCATGCGCAGCGTGGGAACGATCATCAACTGAAGGACACTGCCCCATGATCGAATCCCTGGAAAAAATGCTCGCCAAGGGTGTGGATAACTCGCTGCTGCGCTTCGGTCTGGGCAAGGGCTATCTGGATTTGGGCGAGAACGCCAAAGCGGCCGAGCATCTGCAACGCTGTGTGTGTTTCGATCCGAAGTATTCCGCTGCCTGGAAGCTGCTGGGCAAGGCGCATTTGGCGTTGGCGGACTATCCGGCCGCCCGTAAGGCTTGGGAACAGGGGCTCGAAGCCGCGCGCGCTCATGGCGACAAACAGGCGGAAAAGGAAATGACGGTGTTTTTGAAGAAGCTTGATCGCCAGGCTAAGTGATCAAAAAACAGTCAGTTCAGAGATAACGCAGTCCTATGCCTTCGGCGTCGACCTGTACCACTTCCATACCCACCCACGGCGCAGCCACCGGCAAGTCTTGCACCTGCCCATAGACCACCGCGCCCTTGGTCAACGCCGAGAGTGCCGGATGTTTCACGTATACGCTGCTGGCCGAGAGATTGCGTGTCTGGCCCAGGCACTCGCCAAAGCTTTCGTGCTGGATTTTAATGCGAAAGGATTTGCGGTGATCGGACATCTGCTGCGCCCTTGTTCAAACTGCTGTGGATAACATTGAATCCAAAACTATCCACAGATCATGCCAGTTAGCTGTAGGCGCGAGGCCTGCCCGGGATAAGACTCAGTACCAGCGCGCCTCGCCCGCCGGACGTTTCTTGAAGCGCTTCATGCTCCACATGTATTGGCTCGGATAAGCCCGCACGTATTTCTCGACGACCTGGCTCATCGCCGCGCAGGAAGTCTCGGTATCGGTGCTGTACATGGCTTCTGGCGCGGCTTCGAGGATCACTTTGTAGCCAGAACCGTCGGGCAGGCGCAGGGCATGCAGGAACACACCGACCGCTTTGCCGCCCGCGAGCATGTTCGGCACGAATTTGCTGGTCAGCGCCTTGGTCGCGAAGAACGGCACGAAAATCCCGGCGGATTCGGCCGGTTCCGGGTCAGCCGGGATGCCCACCGCACCACCTTTGCGCACTTCCTTGATAACGCTGAGGATGCCTTCCTTGGTGGACGCCGCGACGCGGTTGCCCAATTGCACCCGCTGCTTGCGCAGCAACTCATCCACAGCCTTGAGTTTGGGTGGCCGATAGAAAATGATCGGTTTGCACTGACTGCAATAGAAGTGATTCAACACTTCCCAGTTGCCGAGGTGGCTGGTGATACCGACCACGCCCTTGCCTGAGGCCAACGCTTCTTTCAGTACATCCAGACCTTCGACTTCACGCACCAGGTCAATAGAGCGTTGGGCAGGCCAGATCCAGGCACAGGCGCTTTCGGTCAGCGACTTGCCAATATCCATCAGGCTTTGCCCGACCAGACGCTCACGCTCGGCGGCGTCCATCTCCGGGAAACATTTGGCGAGGTTGATGCGCACCACGTCGCGGGAACGGTTGGGGGTTTTCCACATGACCCAGCCAATTGCCGCGCCTACCGCTTGCACCGCCCGCCACGGGAGCAGGGCAAACAACCGCAGAGCGCCTACCAGCAAGGCGCCTTTAAACTTATCCACAAGTCACTCCTGATCTTCTGAACCGACGTAATGATCCGTATCGCGAGCCGGCTATTCTAACCGCCCACTGCGCAAGATGGCGTAGCGATCACAATCGGTGGTGTGATCCATGACCATCCCCGAGGCCTGCATCAGGGCATAGCAAATGGTCGGGCCGACAAAGGTGAAGCCGGCTTTCTTCAAACCTTTGCTCATCGCTTCGGCCTCGGGCGTCACGGCCGGCACTTCGCTGCGATCCTTGAAATGATTGATCTTCGGGACGCCGCCGACAAACGACCAGAGCAGCGCCACCGGGTCTTCCAGCGCCATCCAGGCCTGGGCATTGCGCCGGGCGGCATTGAGTTTGAGACGGTTGCGAATGATCCCCGGATCGAGCATCAAATCGTCGATTTCGGCGTCGCTCATCTGCGCCACGCGCTGCACGTCGAAGCCGAACAGCGCCTCACGGTAGCGTTCGCGTTTCCTCAGCACGGTGATCCATGACAGACCGGCCTGGAACCCTTCGAGCAAAAGCAACTCGAACAAGCGCTGCGCATCGCGTAGCGGTACGCCCCACTCTTGATCGTGATAAGCCATGTACAACGGATCTTCGGAACACCAAAAGCAGCGTGGCATAAGGCTCCAGGGGGCGTGCGGACGAACGAATCGGGTATACTCCCGCTCTTTAAATCGCAGCCCAAGAAACAGGTGAATTTCGTGAGCCAGCCTACGCCAGCCGTGCGTACCTTCCAAGACTTGATCCTCGCCCTCCAGCAATACTGGGCCGAGCAAGGTTGTGTGGTACTTCAGCCCTACGATATGGAAGTAGGCGCCGGCACTTTCCATACCGCCACGTTTCTGCGCGCCATCGGCCCGGAAACCTGGAACGCCGCTTATGTGCAGCCCAGTCGTCGCCCGACTGACGGCCGCTACGGCGAAAACCCGAACCGTCTGCAGCACTACTACCAGTTCCAGGTAGTCCTGAAGCCGAACCCGGACAATTTCCAGGAACTGTACCTGGGCTCGCTCAAGCACGTGGGCCTTGACCCATTGGTGCACGACATCCGTTTCGTCGAAGACAACTGGGAATCGCCGACCCTCGGCGCCTGGGGTCTGGGCTGGGAAGTCTGGCTCAACGGCATGGAAGTGACCCAGTTCACCTACTTCCAGGCAGCGGGCGGCATCGAGTGCTACCCAGTGACCGGCGAGATCACCTACGGTCTCGAGCGTCTGGCCATGTACCTGCAAGGCGTGGATTCGGTCTACGATCTGGTCTGGGCTGACGGTCCGTTCGGCAAAGTGACCTACGGCGATGTGTTCCACCAGAACGAAGTGGAGCAGTCGACCTACAACTTCGAACACGCCAACGTCGAGAAGCTGTTCGAACTGTTCGACTTCTATGAAAGCGAAGCCAAGCGCCTGATCGAGCTCGATCAACCGCTGCCACTGCCAAGCTATGAAATGGTGCTGAAGGCCTCGCACACCTTCAACCTGCTGGATGCACGCCGGGCGATCTCGGTGACGGCGCGTCAGCAATACATTCTGCGTGTACGCACCCTGGCGCGTTCCGTTGCGCAAGCCTACTTGCTGGCTCGTGCCAAGCTGGGCTTCCCGATGGCGACCCCGGATTTGCGTGATGAAGTGTTGGCTAAGCTGGAGGCTGCACAATGAGTGCTCAAGATTTCCTGGTTGAACTGGGCACCGAAGAGCTGCCACCCAAGGCCCTGAACACCTTGGCCGATGCGTTCCTCGCCGGTATCGAGAAGGGCCTGCTGGCCGCTGGCCTGGGCTTTGAAGCCAAGCAGGTCTACGCCGCACCGCGTCGTCTGGCCGTGCTGATCACCAAACTGGCCACCCAACAGCCGGATCGCAGCATCAACCTCGACGGCCCGCCACGTCAGGCCGCCTTCGATGCCGAAGACAACCCGACCCAGGCCGCCCTGGGCTTCGCCAAGAAGTGCGGCGTTGACCTGAGCGAAATCGATCAGAGCGGTGCGAAACTGCGCTACAGCCAACGTATCGAAGGCAAGCCGACCGCCAGTCTGCTACCGACTATCGTCGAGGACTCCCTGAACGACCTGCCGATTCCGAAGCGCATGCGCTGGGGCGCTCGCAAGGAAGAATTCGTTCGCCCGACGCAGTGGCTGGTGATGCTGCTCGGTGACCAGGTCATCGACTGCACCATCCTTGCTCAGAAGGCCGGTCGCGACTCCCGTGGTCACCGCTTCCATCACCCGCAAAGCGTGCGCATCACTTCGCCTGCCAACTACCTGAACGACCTGCGCGCCGCGTACGTATTGGCCGATGCCAATGAGCGCCGCGAGCTGATCAGCAAGCGCACCACCGAGCTGGCAACGATGCAGGAAGGCACTGCGATTGTGCCGCCGAGCCTGCTCGACGAAGTGACCGCGCTGGTGGAATGGCCAGTACCGCTGGTGTGCTCGTTCGAGGAGCGTTTCCTCGATGTGCCGCAAGAAGCCCTGATCACTACCATGCAGGACAACCAGAAGTACTTCTGCCTGCTGGATGCCGACGGCAAGTTGCTGCCACGTTTCATTACCGTGGCCAACATCGAGAGCAAAGACCCGCAGCAGATCATCGACGGTAACGAGAAAGTGGTTCGCCCACGCCTGACCGATGCCGAATTCTTCTTCAAGCAAGACAAGAAGCAGAAACTCGAAGACTTCAACCTGCGCCTGCAAAACGTGGTGTTCCAGGAAAAACTCGGCAGCGTCTACGACAAGGCCGAGCGCGTTTCCAAACTGGCCGCGTTCATCGCGCCACACATTGGCGGCAACGCTCAATGGGCGGCGCGGGCCGGCCTGCTGTCCAAGTGTGATCTGGCAACCGAGATGGTCGGTGAGTTCCCGGAGATGCAAGGTGTCGCCGGTTACTACTACGCCCTCAACGATGGCGAGCCGCAAGACGTCGCACTGGCGCTGAACGAGCAATACATGCCGCGCGGTGCCGGCGCTGAACTGCCGACCACCCTGACCGGTGCGGCCGTGGCGATCGCCGACAAGCTCGACACCCTGGTCGGCATCTTCGGCGTCGGCATGCTGCCAACCGGTAGCAAAGACCCGTATGCCCTGCGCCGTGCCGCGCTCGGCGTGTTGCGGATCCTGATCGACAAGAAGCTCGAGCTGGACCTGACCGACGCCGTGGCCTTCGCCGTCGCCGCGTTCGGCGCCAAGGTCAAGGCTGCCGGCCTGGCTGATTCGGTGCTGGAGTTCATCTTCGACCGTCTGCGTGCCCGTTACGAAGACGAAGGCGTGGATGTCGCCACCTACCTCTCGGTACGTGCCCTGAAACCGGGTTCGGCTCTGGACTTCGATCAGCGCGTGCAAGCGGTGCAAGCGTTCCGCAAATTGCCGGAAGCGGCTGCATTGGCTGCCGTGAACAAGCGCGTATCGAACCTGCTGAGCAAGGCCGAAGGCTCGATCCCGAGCACCGTCGAAGCCAAGTACTTCGACAACGCCAATGAGTTCTCGCTGTACTCGGCGATCCAGCAGGCTGATCAGGCGGTCCAGCCAATGGCTGCGGCGCGTCAGTACAGTGAATCGCTGGCGCGTCTGGCAGCGTTGCGCGAGCCGGTCGATGCGTTCTTCGAAGCCGTGATGGTTAATGCTGAAGACGCCAAGGTGCGTGCCAACCGTTATGCGTTGCTGGCACGTTTGCGTGGGTTGTTCCTCGGTGTTGCCGATATTTCGCTGCTGGGCTAATGGTTTAAGGAGCGGGGCTTGAAACTGCTGATTCTCGATCGGGACGGGGTGATCAATTACGACTCCGACGCTTATATCAAGTCGGTGGAGGAGTGGATTCCGCTCCCCGGCTCGATCGAAGCCATCGCGCAGTTGAGCAAAGCCGGCTGGACGGTAGCGGTTGCTACCAACCAGTCCGGTATCGCTCGCGGCTACTACGATGTCGCGACCCTGGACGCCATGCACGAGCGCTTGCGCTCGCTGGTGGCGGAGCAGGGTGGCGAACTCGGGCTCGTCGTCTATTGTCCTCACGGACCCGATGAAGGCTGCGATTGCCGCAAGCCGAAACCCGGCATGCTCAAAACCATCGCCGCTCATTACGACGTGGCGCTGACCAGCCTATGGTTTGTCGGCGACAGTCTCGGTGACCTGGAAGCTGCAAAAGCCGTCGACTCTCAGCCAGTTTTGGTTAAAACCGGGAAAGGCGAAGAGACACTGGGCAAAAACCTACCGGTGGGCACCTTGATTTTTGACGATCTGGCGGCGGTTGCCGCAGAACTTGTGCGCAACTGAACTTATCCACAAATAGAGCGCTTCTGACATCCTGACCAAGGACAGTTCCGGAGTGCGCTTTTAATAGGCAAATGCCGCTATGTCGATCCTGCAGGCAATCAGAACTTTCTTCTTTTACCTGCTGCTGGGCACCACCTCGTTGCTCTGGTGCAGCCTCAGCTTTTTTATCGCGCCTTTTTTACCGTTCAAGGCACGTTATCGTTTTATCAACGTGTACTGGTGCCGTTGCGCGCTGTGGTTGAGCAAGGTATTTCTCGATATCCGCTTTGAAGTGAAGGGCGCCGAGAACGTGCCCGAACAGCCATGCGTGATTCTGTCTAACCATCAAAGTACCTGGGAGACGTTCTTCCTCTCGGCCTACTTTCAGCCCTTGAGCCAGGTGCTCAAGCGCGAGTTGCTCTATGTGCCGTTTTTCGGCTGGGCCATGGCCATGTTGCGTCCGATTGCCATCGACCGTGACAACCCCAAGGCAGCGCTCAAGCATGTGGCCAAGAAGGGCGACGAGCTGCTCAAGGATGGTGTCTGGGTGCTGATCTTCCCGGAAGGCACGCGTGTTCCATTCGGCACACTCGGCAAGTTTTCCCGGGGCGGTACGGCGTTAGCGGTCAACGCTGCACTACCGGTTCTGCCGATTGCGCACAACGCCGGCAAGTTCTGGCCGAAGACCGGCTGGGCTAAAAAGGCTGGCACTATCACAGTGGTCATCGGCGCACCGATGTATGCCGAAGGCGCCGGGCCGCGTGCTATTGCCGAACTCAATGACCGGGTTGCAGCCTGGAACGAGCAGGCTCAACGAGACATGGGCTCCCTGCCGCCCATCACCGCTGAACCGGAAAAAATGGCTGTCTGAGATTTTGTGGATAACCTGTGTACCGTTTTGTTGAAAACCGCCTGTTTCATCAAATAACTATATGATTTATATAGATATTTCTTAAGCTAATAAAACGACAAAAAACGTGCATAAGTTTTTATGGCAATAAAAAAACCGGTCCTTGAGACCAATGCCAGTCAGTTAAGGCATTACGCGAACCGTAGCAGCTGGCGAAGCCTGCGTCCGGCTGCGCAGCAGTCGTAAAACAGTCACTGCGGTATTCCAGACAAATCGTGGAAGCAGGATTTGCGACGGCTTCGCCGCCGGACGCAGCCTTCGGCAGCTGCTACGGGGGACAGTGCTGAACTTAAAATTCCTTAACTGACCGGCATTAGTCCTTGAGACCGGTTTTCTTTGCCTGTTGAATATCACTCCTCCAGCAGGGGAAGCTGAAGACTGAAGGTGGTGCCTTGCCCCACCATGCTTTCACAGAAAATCCTTCCGCCATGCCGATCGACGACTGCTTTGACCATTGAAAGCCCCAGCCCCAGACCATCACTGCCTTGGGCCGAAGCAAATCGTTGGTACTGGCTGAACAGCCGAGGCAGCTCATCGGCGGCGATACCTTTGCCCTGATCCGCGATCTCGCAGCTCAACCAGCCTTCAATGCAACTCATATGCACCGTGATACGCGAACCTGCCGGGCTGTATTTGATGGCGTTTTCCAGCAGATTGAACAGTGCACGGGTCAGCAGGGATTGGTCAGCCGAGACCATCCCTTCCGCCTCTTCATCCAGATCGTGAACAAGCTGAACATTCTTTAGCTGGGCGATGGTCATGGCCTGATCGAATGCATCCAGTATCAGCATCGCGAATATGCTTGGCTCGAATTGATAGGCCTCCGACTCGGCTTTCGCCAACTGCACAAACGCCTCGGTAAGGCTCAAGGCTCTGCGCACTTGCAGCTCGATCTGGTTGAACACCTGTGAATCGCCAGGCGCTTGGTGGCGTTGTATATCGAGTAAGGCCAGGATTGCCGAATGCGGTGCACGCAAGTCATGGGAAAGAAAGCGCAACAGCACCGCCCGTTGCTGCTCGGCATCGCGCTCGACGCTCAAGTCAGTGAGGCTGAGCAACCAGCCAATCGCCATCTCGCCTCCCACCGGTAACAGCGCAGCCAGGTCCAGGCGCAAGCTACGCTCCTGCGTGTCGCGGAACTCGACAATCTCCAGCGCCGACAACGGCGGCCGTGCGCCATCGATCAAGCTTGGGTAGCCGAGACTGGCCAGTTGATCGAGCAGGTTTTCGCCAACCAGGCTATTGGAGAACAATGCGCGGGCATTGCGGTTTGCCAGCAGGATCTGCCCATGCGGATCGCTGATCAGCGTGGCGACCGGAAGATACTCCAGCCCGTCGGCGATAAAGCGACGCGTGTCACGGGTGCGGGTCATGGCCTGTTCCAGCGCGACAATCTGCTCCTGCAGCCGATCTCCAGCCGGGGCCTGAGTACGGCGGCGTTCCGGGAGCACCTTGGGCTCACTGTCGAGGCGCGCCAGTTCCCAGCCGAAGTAGGCCAGCACAACGCTCAAGCGACGCCAGTTCCAGATCAGATAACCCAGTAATAACCCCAGCAGGCTGGCGGCCGGTGACCACCACCAGCCCAGTCGCAACAACAGGCAGGACGCCAGCAGAGCACCTCCCATGCAACCCAGAGTCAGCCAAAGCGCATGCCGTGGACGTAACAACAGCAAGCCAAGCAGAAACGCAACGACGGACAACGACAGCGCAATCGCCAAGCCATCGCCCAAGGGGACGATGCAGCGCTTTTGCAACAAGCCATTAAGAATATTGGCCTGTATCTCGATGCCGGGTGTCGTTCCGAGACTCGCCGACTGCGGCGTGACATAACGGTCTCCCAGACCCGGGGCGGTGGAGCCAATCAGGATCAAGCGATCACGCAGCAACTCGGGGGGGACTTCGCCCCGCAACACACTGACGTAAGGGACGCTGGGGAAACCGGCGTTGGCACTGATGAAAGGAACAAGAATCCTATAGGCTCGCTCCCAACCCTGAGCCGTCAACGAGGAGGGCGAGCCCGGCATCTGCTTATCGATAGGCTGGGTCAACTCATAGAGAAGCCAGGCCAGTTGGGCCCTTGGATTGTGCGCAGGTCCTTCGCGCAAATACACACTGCGCACGATGCCATCGGCATCCGCCTCGGCGTTGATATGCCCGATACCCTTGGCGCAGCTGCGTAGCGGTGGTACCGGTTCGATTTCGCCAAGAGATTGCCCGTAACGGGCGACACCTTCCCGAAGCAACGGCACGAAGACATTCCCGGCTCGGCAGAGCGCCTGGGCCAGGCGTTGGTCGTTTTCCGGAACGCTGGCCGGCTCGCTGAAGATGACGTCGAACAAGACACCCTTGGCATTCGCCGCACTGAGCCGATCCAGTAACTGTGCGTGCAGGTCGCGGGGCCATGGCCACTGGCCAAGCTGCTGCAGGCTGTAGTCGTCGATGGTAACGATGAGAATTTTCGGGTCGACGGGCAACGGGCTCAAGCGACGCAGGCTGTCATACAAAAGATTGTTCAGCGTCAGACCGTGGCTCAGGGACAAGACGGCCGTCAAGGGCAGCAGGATCAAACTGACCCACAACCATTCACGCACCAGGCCGCGAAACAGATGCTGGGCCTGAGTCGATTCACGGCTATCGGCCCCTTGCCAGCCCTTCATCGGCAGAATGCCGAGGCGTTATTGGGCACGAGTCGTACGGGGGTAATAGAAAATGTCATACACCCCAGTATCTCCTTCCAGCCCGTGCTCGTCGAACGCAGAGAGACGGACATGGTAGAAAAATGCCTTCAGGCCACTGAAGTTAACTTCGGGTGTGCTGGAAAACTGTTCCTGCTTAATGTTCAAGAAGTCGGTGTCGGTCGCGACCTGGGCTCGATAGCGCTTAGCCCCCTCCAGAGGTTTCATGATCAACTTCCAGACTGGCGTATCACCCTGTTGGCCGGCCTGCCCCATCAGCTGGGGGGCAGGTAACAAGTCGACCGGGGTTAGCTTGCCTTCTTTCTGAATTCGCAAACCTTGCCGTGCCATGACCTGAGCTTCGTCAGCGACAGGTGCTAGCGTTTTTTTGGCGGGAGGCTTGGTCGAGCTTCTTTTTACAGCATCTATAGCGCTGCCATCCCGATTGACTGCGACCTGACCATTGAGCACTTCAATCAGTGACAGCCCATCGTCATTGCGCACACGGAAATGCGTGCCTCGCACCCCTAGCACGCCGACCGGGGTCACTATCTGGAAGCGGTCGTAGTCGCTCGCACGCTTGATCACATAGGACTCGACCTGACCTTGCTCAAGAATGACCTGTGGAATGGAGCGTTCTTCATTCAGGTGCAACGTAACCTGAGAACTTGAGGGCAGAACCACGCGAGATCCATCGCCCAGAGACAAGCTGACGAAAGCCGAAGGGGAAGTCTTCACGCCTTCCTGTTCGTCAATGTTCATGCCTTCTTCCAGAGGCACCTGATTCCCTTTGGTATCGAGTTTCCAGGCCTCGCCGGTCAGGTGCTCAACGGTGGCCGGCAGTGGCTGACCACGACACTGTTGGTTTTCATCGATATAAGGCAAACGTTTGACGGCGAAAAAGGCTGCCGACGCGGGCTGTACGAACAGACTCATGAACCCGCCAAGAAGCAACAGGCAGGAGCCCAGGCGTCGAAATTGCAAAGAGGTAATTTGTTTCATTGGATTTGCTTTCACGCTCTTCTGGAAGTCGGGCCAGGAAAACTGTTTCATCAGCCTTACACACCATACCTGACCGGGCTCAGTGGCAGATAGCCATAATCAGGCTAGCCCTTCACGTGAGGCTGCAGAAGTCGAGATAAGGGAGATGTGTCAGCCTCGCTGATTGAGCGAGGGATGACACATCCCTGTGTCGCAGTCAGATCTAAGGTTCGACCCGGCTTTCCAGCGTGAGCAAGCACTCCATTTTTCCCCCCTACCGCAGATCCCAAGCAAGCTCGCGATCCGGTGCCCGCCAGATCGACGGAAACACTCCCTGTGTCGGAGCATTTCCTATGCCCCAGTGTGCCACTCAGCGATAAGGAATTTACCTACTGACAAGGCGCATAAAGTCGGTTTGCAATATTTGTTCAGAATTCTGAATCCGGGTTCAGAACACCCAACGCTGTTGTTCTTCACGCAGAATGGGCTGTGTGGTCTGGCTAAACTCAGCCTGTGGATAATTCACGGGAGCGAATCCTCGTGAATCATCGGGGCTGAAATACCATTCAGTTATTACTTCATTGACGTGAGGTACAGTCGTGGACTGCTCGGCTCCCAACCCGAGTCCCAGGTATGCAGCGAGAACCAGCGATGTCAGCCTGGTTAAATCCCTGCCATTTACAACCTTCGCGATCTGTTTTCGACCTATACGAAGCATGTTGTTCCCCATGTCCTTTTCCTTGAGGGTTGCGATATCGTTCTGCGGAAAAAACACTGGCAATAACAGTGCTCCTGTCAGCTACCGGCTAATTGACATCAGCGTACCGAGCCGTAAGGATGCTCGAGCAAATCCCCCATAATTGTTCAGATTCGAACTATCAGCCTAAACTCAGCGCCGTAGGACGTTTCAAAAAGCAATCGCACTCTCCGAGATGAAGGAACTACCCTGCATGCGTGTCGCAATATTGGATGACGAGCCCGCCGAGCTACGGCGGGTGGAACAGACACTGCGACAGATCCCGGCCACGAGAGAACAACCCTGGACGTTGCACAGCTTTGAACGAGGCGAAGATTTGCTGCGTCAGTTACGACGAGAAACATTCGATCTGTTGATCCTCGACTGGCAACTGCCCGACCTCAGTGGTTTGTCACTGCTGCGCTGGACTCGCGAACACATGGAAGCGCCACCAGCTGCGATCATGCTCACTAGCCGCGACGCGGAGAGCGACATCGTTCAGGCACTGAATGCGGGAGCCGACGATTACGTCAGCAAGCCGTTCCGACCCAACGAGCTCAAGGCGCGGGTGTCGGCTGTATTGCGCCGGCATGGCCTGCAACGTTCAACGGCTAACGAAGTGCAGAGCTTCAATGATCTCGAATTCGACGATGCTGAATTGACCGTCACCCGTGCCGGTAAGCCCATCAGTTTTACCGAGCGCGAATACCGCCTGGCACGCTGCCTGTTTGCCAACCTGGGCCGCCCGTTATCCCGGGAATATCTCTACGAGCGTTTCTGGACCCATGAAGAGATGGTGTCTTCTCGTCCTCTGGATACGCATATCTATCGATTGCGAAACAAGCTAGGCCTGACCGCTGATCGAGGCTGGCAGCTGCTGACCATTTACGGGTACGGCTATCGACTTGAAAGCGTCCCTCCCGCGAGCGAGTAGGGCGCAAGCTTCTTCAGTGACATCAACTCAACACATAAAAAAAGCCAACGCTGAGCGTTGGCTTTTTTTATTTCAGCAGATCACACCTGATGTAGGGTCACAAAATAGATGATTCTGAGCCCCAGCAAACATTGGCGGAAAATCATCTTTTTTGTGAGCAAGCCGGTTAGGATTCACAAAATAAATGAGAAAATCCTACTCGCCTCACACAATAGTTGGTTCCACGTGGAACATGCAGGCGGAGTAGTGTCGCATTGCAGTTTTTTGAACCAATTAAATGTCGTTTCGCTCGCCTCCCCCGCTGGAAGAGCTGAGTGGCTCAGGCTATGCCAACCCCATAGCCCCTTCCTAGCGCTCATCCGAGTAATCTTCTGCTTACATCTTTTCCCACACTGACAGTGATGGCATATTGACACCATCGCTCTGAAAGAATTGAAAAGGCATCCCGAAGCCGGTGCAGGTCAGACTGCCCCCCCCCCCCCCCCGACATACCTACAGGCTGGTCATTTAGAGGTAGGGGATGTTCAGCCAGGTTTACGATGCCGAACATCCTGGGTCAATGATGCGTACACCGACAATCCATCGACGACTCCCAGAGATGCTTCACTTGGGGCTATGTCGCATCGCGGGAAGGCTTGCTTTACAGCTTCAATCACGTAGGGCGCTCGGGACATTCCGCCGGTCAAAAACAACACTGGGGTGTATTTCTGAATCTCCGCGCTGACTTGCGCAAGAAGCTGCTGGAAAGTGCGCATGAAACTCTCGGCTGCTGATGCCAAGTGGGTAGCGGTCGCTTGCGCCACTAAGTTAGGCTCGATGTAATTCAGCGAACGTGCGCTATGTGCAGTTTCGCTCAGTTCGATCTTCAGCTTCTCCACGTCACGGTTCAGGCGCACGGGGATGCCCGGCTTCTGCAACTCCGCCAATCGGGAAGCGTACGGAAGTGGGGTATGAGTGAAGCGGCGGTCCCGGAAGGACTTCTGACGATTAAGATCACTCACTGACGCGGCATCCATAAACACCGGTGCCAACAACTCGGGGCATACTCCCTTGCCGAACAAAGGCATCACCGAGCGGAGCGAGAGGCCGAGGTCAACATCAATGCCGCCCTTCGGTTCACCCCAAGTGCACAGAATATGAGGCTGCGCGTCCCCTGTGCCGACTTCAGCCAATGCGATGTCGGTGGTTCCACCCCCGATATCGATGATCAACGCATGGTGAGCAGTGGCCGAACTGGTGTGGTAAGCCACGGCAGCCGCGGAAGGCTCATGTAGAAAATCGACTTTTTCGAAGCCAGCAGCAACGGCGGCTTCGGTCAGTATGGCAATAGCCTGCAACTCTCCGTCTGGACCTATCGAGCTGCGAAATTTCACCGGCCTACCCAGAGTCGCCTGCGTTACCTCTTTCCCGAGTTGTAAGCTGGCCTGTTCCCGGATGTGCTTAAGGATGCGGGTCACGATCCCGGTGATATAGCCGCGCTGGGCCATCTCGAGGCGAAAGCCCAGCATCGATTTTGGCGATTGGACCAACCGACCGGACTCGTAGATGAACAGGGCATCAATGGCTTCCTCGCCAAAGATCGCGGTATCAAGGTGAATGTCAGCCTCTTTGGCCTTTGCAATCTCATCGCTAAGCCAGCGACGCTTGATTGCATTGATGGCAGTTTCACGAAGGTCCTGATCGCTACTCAGATACGGTTTCGCGATAATGGTCCTGCGTTCTGCTTTTTCCTCTTCGGTCATCGGTTTGTTGTTGCGAGCTGCGACTCGAATGCGCATCTCTATCGCTGCGATATCCTCGCTGTATTTAGTAAGCCGCTTAGCATAAGACGATTTGGCAGAGCGAATTCCGTCGCTGATTTCTTGTTCGTGGAGCGACGTGAGTTCGAAGCCGGAAATATCGATTGCACGGTCGGGAAAGAATACCGACGTCCTGAATTGCGGCTGCCCATCGAACATGATGTGTTCGATGCGGCCGTTGCGAAAAGCTCCAGCGCTGGAGTAACTGGTTCCGAAATCAATGCCGATCTTCATGTGCGGTTCCTACCTTGGAGGGTAAGCCTCCGGCAAAGTCCTCTTGCCAGCCTAAGAGTAGTCAGGTCTTTAGGTGCCTGAGCAAAACCCTGAGTGACCAGGTGTGATTTTTTGAAAGCCGCTTCCCTCAAAAAATCAGTAAGCGTCCGGCAAACACGCCTTCCTGACGCCATCGCTTAGGGCGATGGTGTCAGAAGGGCGTGTTTGCCGGACGCTTACCCTCATTAGCACCCGCAGGCAAAATGGCCATCTCCAGTTCACCAGTTGATGCCTGTATCTAGGCTGGGTACCTATCTGCAAACAACGCCCATAGGGTGCTCAACAACGGGTGAAAAATTAAGAGGGAGGTCCGGCGGGTGTACGCCTTCAAGGCGGCGCGCGGTAAACCTATGCAGGCTGACTGATTTTTTCCGCTATGGTTTCTACTGAGCTTTACCAGTGTGAACGACACGAGCGTATCGCCATACGCGTGTTATGGACTAATTCGTTGGCCACCCGCTGAGTGTAAATGCCGGGTGAAGAAGCCATAAGAGGGCAGATCTGATGCAGGCTGGAGACAAGGTTCGACTGATTGCCAACCCAGCGAGGGTTGGCATTCTGGGCAACCAAGCCGACGGCCCAGCGCATCGGCGGCGAGTGTTAATTACCTATCTTGACGGTATGGAAGACTTCGTTTTGCCTTCGACCCTGGAGAAAGTCGAGAACACGCCGATGCGCCCTTACGACTGTATCAAGCAAGGACGCTTCAGTGATGAAGAGGACCTGCGTACAACCATCACGTTCCATCGATTGAGCGGCAAACTCGCCAACCTTATCTATAGCCTCAACACGACTAACACCCAGTTCTTGGCTTACCAATTCAAGCCGGTATTACAGTTCCTCGACTCCCCTTGCAACGGTATCTTGATCGCCGATGAGGTGGGTCTAGGTAAAACCATCGAGGCTGGTTTGATCTGGACAGAGCTACGCGCCCGCCTGGACGCCAAACGCTTGCTGGTCGTCTGTCCTGCAATGCTGCGTGATAAATGGCAGGCTGAGTTGGCAAACCGCTTTGGCGTCCAAGCAGAAATGGCTGATGCAAAAGAGCTGCTGAAAAAGCTCCAAGCTGTCAGAGAGCGCCCCCAGGACGGCTTTGCACTGATTGCCAGTATGCAAGGGCTGCGCCCTCCCAGGGGTTATGACGATAGCGAGAATCCTACCCAAAGCGCTGGCGCTAAGTTAGCTCGATTCCTAGAGGAGGCTGAACTCGATGAGCCGCTGCTGGATATGGTCATCGTCGATGAAGCTCACTACCTACGCAACCGGGGTACACAGACCAATCTACTAGGGCAGTTACTGCGCCCTGTCACATCTAGCCTGGTGATGCTGTCCGCGACCCCCATCCAACTGCGCAGTAGTGACCTTTTCAACCTCCTGCGATTGATTGACGAGGATGCTTTTCCGTATGAGGAAAGCTTTCGCTACAGCCTGGAGGCCAATGCACCAATCGTGCAATTGCGTGATCGCATCTTGGCAGGACCGGTTACTCGAGCAGAATTTGTCGAGGGATTGAAGGAAGCACTCGATGCCCGATTTCTGGAAGACAACGAACAGCTTCAATACCTACTCGATCATCCCCCCGGCAAGAAGCATCTGACCGATCCGAAAGGGCGGGCGGAACTGGCCGACCAGCTCGACCGGATCAACCCACTCAGCAAAGTCGTGACCCGGACACTCAAACGTGATGTGCAAGAGCGGCATGTACTTCGAGTTTCGAACGCGATTAAGGCTCGTTTGAGTGATAGCGAGGCAGTGTTTTATGAACAGGTGACCGAGGCCATTCGTGAGTATTGCAGCAGGCAATCAGTATCGACAGGCTTCATGCTGACCATTCCCCAGCGGCAGATGGCTAGCTGCATGGCGGCCGCTTGTCGTGCATGGCAGCAAAAACACGCTTTGATCGAACAGGATGAACTTAATGAACTGCTCTATGACTTGCAGGGCGAATTGCCGGACGATGAGCCCGCCAGGCCGGACTCTATGGGCTCGCTGCTCGTTGCACTAGTGGATATTGCTCAAAAGGTCGGTGACTATGAAACACTCAAGCGCAACGACAATAAGTATGCCGAACTGCTAAAAAATCTTCGCCAGTATTGGGCTGAGAACCCAGGCAAGAAAGTGGTGTTGTTTGCCTTCTATCGGCAGACATTGACTTATTTGGCCGAGCGATTGCGTGAGAATGGCTATGACTCTGTCCTGGTCCGAGGCGGCATGGACAAGGGCGCAGCTTTGACGCGATTTCAGAGTGTCGAAGGGCCCAGTATTCTGCTGTCTTCCGAGGTTGCGTCGGAGGGGGTGGATTTGCAGTTCTCCAGCCTAGTCATCAACTACGACTTGCCTTGGAACCCTATGCGCATCGAACAGCGCATTGGCCGTATCGACCGTATCGGCCAAGAAGCCGAGCGGATATTTATTTGGAATTTCATGTATGCCAATACCATCGACGAGCGTGTTTATGATCGGTTGCTGGATCGCCTCCAGATTTTCACGCATGCGCTAGGCAGCATGGAGGGGATACTTGGGGAACCGATTACAGAGCTGACGCAGTATTTGCTCACTCATAAGTTGTCTCCTGAGGAAGAGATACGGCGCATCAACCAAGCGAGACTGGCAATCGAAAATACCAATCGACAGCAGGAACAGCTTGAGGCCGAAGCTACCCAGCTGATTGCTCACAGCGACTTCATCCAGAATAAAGTCCGGGCAGCCCGTGAGTTAGGCCGCTACATTCGAGGTGAGGATTTGCTGAGCTATTCTCAGGACTTCTTCAGTGAACATTACCCAGGCTCACATTTCAGACCCACCGACCGTGAACCGATGGAGTATGAGGTTGAGCTTTCGCTTCAGGCGAAAGTGGAGTTTGCAGCGTTCATTGAGTCACAGCATTTGCAGGGCCGTACTCTGCTGGTGGGCTCACGCCCCAAGCCGCTTCTATTCGAAAACTGCCAAGGCAACCTCTCCCATGCGTTCGAACGAGTGACTCAAGATCACCCTTTGATTCGCTTTGTGACAGAGCGATTAAGTAAATCAGGACGTAGCCTGGCGAAATTTCCTGTTTCGGCCATAGATTTGCCGGCCCTCCAGATTCAGGGGGGTGAGCCTGGTACTTATGTGTTCGGAGTCTACCGTTGGACCGTTTCAGGAACTCGAGTTGTTGAGCGCTTGGAATACGTAGCACGCCCTATAGGTGGAGATTACTTCATTGATGGAGAACAGGCTGAGCACCTCGTCAATACAGCGGCACTTTGCGGTAGCCAGTGGCTTGGGGTAAGCAATGAGCTAGATACGTCAGTAGCTGCGGGGCGTTTCGATGAATGCCTTGAACGGTTGGAGTCAAGCTTCGATGACTTTCAAGGGGCTCAAGGCCGTGAAGATCGTGACCGTTTAAAGATGATGACAAAGGCTCTGCGCTCACATCTTGATAAGCAGGCCGAGCGCCTCACACGGACAATTCAAACCTACATCGCATCGGGAGACGTACGTCGCTTACGCCTGATTCCGGCGGTTGAGGGTAAGTTAAAGAAGCTGACTAATCGAATTGATGAACGTATTGCCGAGCTTGAACTGAAGAGCGGCGACCGTCCTGAGCAAAACTTTGTAAGCGGTGGTGTTATACGATTGATCTGACGATCAAGGGAGCGATCGATGCGCAAAACATTGGCCGACCAACTCAAAGAAGCCTATGCCTTGGCTAGGCGGGAGATATCGACTCAA
The DNA here is from genome assembly GCF_059420325.1 of Pseudomonas sp. GW821-FHT04C07. Classification (NCBI taxonomy): domain Bacteria; kingdom Pseudomonadati; phylum Pseudomonadota; class Gammaproteobacteria; order Pseudomonadales; family Pseudomonadaceae; genus Pseudomonas; species Pseudomonas sp. GW821-FHT04C07. The sequence goes on along the minus strand of NZ_JBWKTM010000001.1, from coordinate 641,389 downwards.
CCTCAACCGTCTAAACCACTCGTGGCTCAACCTGTGGATAAAAGTCATCCACAGGAGAAGCAAAACCCGAAAGCTAATCCGCAAAAAACGCATGTAACCCCCACAGCCGCTAAACAGGCCAAGGCTTGGCCTCTTGAACATCCCCCCCGGCAGGAACCCCCTCCACTTGATCTTAGTGTTTACCGTAACGGTGTCCACGGAAAAGCCGCTTCCCCGACCAAAGCCAATCCCGTAGATGGACACTATGACCTGATTTTCCCTTCCCAAGCGCAACCAAGCTGGCAGCTCCAGAGTGATGATGAAGCCCCACCGTTGCTAGTGTTCGATTTGACGGGACAACAGGTACAAGCAACAACAGATCAACCTGCTCAATCCAAAATCGACCGTGAGTTAGTACTTGGGCTGGATTTCGGAACCTCCAGTGTCAAAGTTGTATTTGGTGATCCGGCGATTGGGCGATCGGGTAAAGCTTTTGCAGTGCCATTTCGCAGCGCCGAAGGTTTATCTGGTTTTCTACTACCATGCCGACTATATCGCTCGGCAGACACGTTTTCGCTGACGCCCGAAGGCCTCGTGTTTGCCGACCTCAAACTGGCGTTACTTGCTCACCCCGAGGCGGATGACAATCGGCTTCATGTGGTGGCTTTCCTTGCCCTAGCCATTCGGCGAGCCCGGGCCTGGTTATTTACCCAACACGAAGCGGTCTATCGATCCAACAATATTATTTGGAGTATGGCTATTGGCCTACCAACCGCCAATCACTTGGAGCCTGAGCAAGCGGATCTATTTGAGCAATTAGGATGGGCAGCATGGATATTGGCAGGTAACGATGCTGAGGTGATCACTCAACAATTAGCGACAACTGCGTTAAGACGTGCGTCTCACCTACGGCATGGCGAGGCCCCGACCGAACAAGAAGACGTCGAGATATCGGTAATTCCAGAAATCGCGGCGCAAATTTACGGCTATGTTGCTTCTGAACAATTTGATCCCAAGGCTGCCAACAACTTCATGATGGTTGATGTAGGAGCCGGCACGGTGGACACCTCGCTATTTCAGGTTAAACGTGGGAGCGGCGGCAAATGGGATTTTATTTTTTTTACTGCAACGGTTGAGCCGCTTGGGGTAGTGAATTTGCACAGGCATAGGCTGAATTGGTGGAGTACGGCTATTCAGGATCGATGCCCTGATCGTGTGGAGTTGCTGGAGGCCATCTCGGAAGCCGGGTTAGTCAGCGATACCCAAACGGGTCTACCCGAAAAGCTAGAAGATTATTTTTCAGCAATCAGCTTGATATTTACCACGCCGGCTCAGCACGCCGACAGACTGTTTTATAAAAAAGTCTTTAAACAGGTTGCTCATGAAACCTATTGGGAGACTTCACAGGGACGTCTTTCTCGTATTGATTTGACTGACCTTCCGGTTTATCTGTGCGGCGGAGGCAGTCGTCTCCCGTTCTACGAGCAGCTACGATACTCCCTTAATAACCATCCAAGTATGTACGAATGGATGAGGGTTAAAATCAGACAGTTAACGAAGCCAAATGACCTGATGGCTCCGGGCCTTCCTATTGCCGATTTTGATCGTTTGTCAGTGGCGTATGGTCTGAGCTTTTTGAATCTCGGGAAAGTTCTGAAGGCAGTTCCGAAACCCGTAATTCCGGTGACGAGTTCGGACGCATGGCGCGATAACTACATCGAGAAGTAGGTATCTGCAATTCTCCCGCATATCCTTCGCTGACGCCTTGCACTGACGGAGTGAAATTCCGTTTCGACCAGGATGTCTATCCTTGCTGAAAGTGTGTTCACGTATAAGGATCTTCACAGAGAAAAAGTGTTTTTCGTACTGAGGTGGCTGATGCAGACCATATTTTGGAAATTTTCTTACGCAGAGCATTTCCTGGACGCAATCGTAGCTTCAGATGATTTGCCGTTTCCCGACCTGGCGCAATGGCCTCAGGCTAAGAACCACGATATCCGGACCATTCGGAATGATCTCAGGATCGGCCACTATGTGCTGCTGGCTACCTTCAACAAAAACACCAATGAAGGGACGGTTCGCGGGGCAGGTCGCGTTGAAAGCATAGATGGTGAAAAAATCACCATGACTTGGACAAAGGTCAAACCATCCTGGCAGCTGCTACCTCACCCCCAAGGGGGCATTGCACAATGGCGAAAGGAAGGGATATTCCGCTTCGATGTCCAGCCAGCAAACCATTACAAGTTGGAAAACCGATTGGCAAAACTGTTTAAGCATACTGCGAGCTTATAGCTGACCAAGTCAGGAGGGAGGCTTCTTCTCAGTCTCAACGCAGCAGTACCTACGACTGTTGGCGCTGATGCGATTTTGACCCAAGTCGCCGGAATTCATCACCCACCCGAATTCTCAACAAATGATGGCCTTGCGGGTGATCTCAGAGGCAGGGTATGGGTCAGTCAAAATTAGCAGGCCTGATCAAAATCGCGTCAGCGACAACAGGCACTACCGCATCAGCAACAATAAAGGAGTGCATAGCAAAATCTAGCGATGTATAGCGATGTATAGCGAATTTTGCTAGACATCGCTAGATTGGCACATTTGGCGATCTCAGTATTGGCGCCGATGCCAAATTGACCCATTTGCCGAGACTTTACTGACCCCGCCTGATTCCTTGCGAATCATTGCCTTTACTGGATTTGCCGATTGGAGATGGGTCAGTCTTGCTTCGGCAAGTGGGTCAAATAGGCTTCAGCGACAACAGTCTCCAGTCTAATGTGCTTTGGCAATCATCCCCCCAAATTCAACCACTGCTCAATCCTTCGTTCCAGTCGTTCGAGCCCAGCGCCTTGCACCGAAAACCCACTGATGGAACCGACGCCGTGCTGCTCGATAAATTCGTCGGTTTCAAGCGAAGGGACGCATGTATCCCCAGGCAATAGCAGCAGGCAGGGAGTCGGCGCGGTACCCCCAAGGCGAAGGCTATCATGGTAGATATGCGCGGATTCCATGGCCTCGAGCACATTCTTCCGACCGCTGCGCCATTTAGCGTCCAGCACCATACTGCGCTTACCCAGCCCGACACTGTCCATCAGCAGAATGTCAGGGTAGCGTTCACGGGAAATACTGCGGGCGAGCGGGTTTGTCTCCACCTGCTCGGAGGGAAACCGTGCCTGGAAGAGTACATCGATCGAGCGCGAATTCGGTAATGAAAAACGGTACGACAGTTGCGCGCCGACCGCGGAACTGTGGGCAATCGGAGTACAGTTTTCGAGCAGCCGCGGCACAATCGCAAGCACTTGCACATAGCACCAAGTTTCGTAGATCCCCCAGGAAAAGTTGCTGTGCAGCTGGTCGAGAGGGTTGCTGCCCTCTATGCCGGTCATCAATGCGGCACAGCCCATTCGATATGCCCTTTGATAGCCTGGGAGAGCGGCGATCTGGGTCAGTCCGCTGGCGCTTGGGCCATGACCCGAGACCTGACGAAGAGTCTGGCCTTGGGCCATCAGCAGGGTCTGTGATATTAGATGATCCAGCACCTCAACACGGCGTGGGCTGCGCTTGGCCTGTTCGTCTTTAGGCCCCCCCAGCGCTTGAGCGCTAACCTTAGCCCGGAGATACATTGCCCTGGCTCTGAAGCGTTTCAACAGGGCGAGTAGAGTACGGTTGGCCGGTGTGTCGCAACTCGACGTCGAGCTGATGGTTTGGATCAGGACATCTTCTGGCGATTCGACCCCGGTACCGTTGAGCGCTGCAGCTAGCTGACGGTCGCGCAAAGCGGAGTGGTGTAATCGGCGGACCCTGGACAGCGGTAGATGCTGCCGATGGGCCAGAAGCGATTGATGTGGCGCTCTAAGGATAGACTCGACTGCGTCGAGAAACGCTTGCCCATAGTGACGCACACGCGCCAGCAGTATGGCATCGGCCAGTGTGGAGGTTTGTTGTTCGTTGCCGAAATCCAAGGTTGCCTCTGAGGTGCCTAACAGCAGGGCAGGATCGAAGGCGCGAATCGTCGCGATCATCTCGGCAAATGCGATTGAGGTGGACTTTCCTTGATTGACATCGACCTGCAATTGGCAGGCACTGACTTCACCCCGTGCATCGATCACCTCGACGTTGACGAGGCCGGCATAGAAGCCTGGTTGCCAGGTGAATAGGCCAGCCCTGGAATGGAGTTCGATGTCGTCCACGATCAAGCGCGAACCCGGCTCGATAACTAGCTGGTATTCAACGTTTTCATTGAACCCCGACTCGCGATCGCCAGCGGTGACAGTGACCCACGCTTCGTCGCAGCGAGAGCGAATTCGCAGCATAGCAGGGCTTCCTTAGCGCCAGAACCGTGTAGAACCGGTCAACAGCAGGTCTTCCTTCATGCTAGCGATTTTCTCGGCGCAACGCTCAAGACCGTGAGTTTTCAGGCAGTCGTGTACAGCCCCGAGGGCTGTTTGGAATTTTGTCGTCGCTTCGCCGCGAATTTTTGGAAGAACCTTGGCGTAGACCACATCGTCAAGCGCGTTTTGTGTCGGCAGCCCGGCGTTATGATGAAATGCTAGGTAGCCAAGTACATCACTGATGGTGCGCCAGCCGAAATGCAGTCGAACCGGTTCCAGCGCTTTCACAAGACCCAGGATCGCTTCGCGCACTTGGCCACGCAGATCGGCTGGCAGGGTTGTGGTCTGCCAACCGGGGAAGGCATCGACGTCGATCTTCCAGAATTCCAGAGTGTATGCTCGGTCGAGGACCTTGTCGGACAGACCGTGGGTCGTCTCATCCATGTTCACCGTGCCTATGATGGCCAAGTTGGCCGGGTAACGAAGAGTCTCGGGGACGTGCACGGTGTCATTGCCAAGCTGATGAAGGTCCAGATAGCACCCGGTTTCCATAGCCGACAGTATAGGGGCCAGGTATTGTTCGGGATGCGACAGGTTCATTTCGTCGAGGATCACTATGTAGGGGGTTTGCGGTGATCCGGCTGCCTGCAGCAGCACCTCGAGAAAGGGTGCGCTGCGGTAAGTGCTATCGCTGAGTGGACTGACATAGCCCAGCAACGCACTCGGATCGTACCAGCCTGGTTGCACTGGAATCACCTGAATATTGGGGGCCTGATCCGACGTACTGCCGCACAGTGCATGGGCGTAATTGAGCGCCAACTGTGTTTTGCCTGAGCCGGAGATGCCGGTCAACACCGCGAAATGTCGCCGCGGATTGGACCAGAGTCCTGCGTGCAACTGCCGAATCAGCTGAGCATCAAAGGCCATCTGCTGACCCACGCGAGCGCCGAGGCGGGTGACGATGTCTTGCAAGTTGGGGAGAACGAGGTTGTTCAGCTCGGCAGGGTCAACCGGCTCAATCACGCTGATTGTGTTTTGAGGTAGGCTCTGGGGCTCCCAGGCGATCATTTCACCCCAGCGTCGGCCGCGTTCGGTCAACTGCAACATTCTTCCACTGTTCGGTTCAATGACGCCCAGGTTTCTAAGCCAACTAAGGATAGCGGTTGGCACATCCGCCTTTGTCCAGCCAGGATTAATCGCCTGCAGCATCACGACCAGGTGCGACTTAGAGCAAGGATCGGTTTTTAGCTGTGTGATTACATGGTCGACTCCCAAGACGCGGGTAAGCAGGTGGTCAGCCAGTTCATCGGGATCTTGGGACTCGAGCAGGTTCAAGCCCCGTGCGTTTAACCCGTAGATGCCGTCCTCGCGTTTGCAAATATCCAACTCTCGGGCAATGACGTTTATCATCGTTGAAACGCTATTATCGCGGAGGTCGGGTTTGACTTGCCGCAGTAGATCGGCAAACTCCTCTCGGGTCACACCTTGGTTCAGGTCATCAAGCATTCCGAGCACTGTCGCGAAGCCACCGCCTAGCGCGGTAAGCCCCTTGCGACGTAGAACCGCAGGCAATGGCGTCAAGCCCAGCTCAGTGGGCTCAACGGGCTCTGCGGTATCGCTGGCATTGGTTGTATCGAGCCTCTCATACAGTAGCCAGGGTAGGCAGAGACGGCGGACGGACGCCTCACCGGGCTCTGCCGGCCCAAGCACCAAATCGATTCGGGCCCTTATCGCGAGGTGCTTCTGAACGTGGTGGTCGTGTATGTCACCGCCCAGCGCCCGGTGCAATACGTAGAGCCGCCCTTTATCGCCAATGGTGGTGAACTGCTCTGGGAAAAACGCGCACATCACACGATTCAGTTTGAGCCAGGCATTGCGCGTGCACAGTGCTCGCATACGCCGGGAAAGTTCGTCGTAAAGGTTGATTAGGTAATTTTTTGCTTCGACCGGGTCGGTCGGCAAGGGCTGGGCAAACCGTGTGGCGAACCACTGCACAAAATCAGGGTCGTCCAATGCCGGCTCGATGTTCACATGCCCGTTACCGGTGGACGATATCGCCTCGGAATTCCACAGGTGCAGGAGAAAGTCTCGACTGACTAGGCGATTCGGTATGGCGCCCTTCACTTCTTCGAGAAACCTTCCCAGAGCCGAAGCCCATCGCAGGTTGTGCTCGGATTGCGCAGAGCCTACGAGGATGGCTTGAAGGTGGGTGTTCAATACGGCATCGCTATCGATCTTCACACGCTCTACCTCTGTGGTTTGCTGGCGATGATAGCAAAGTGGCTATAAGGGAAAGGGGCTCTTTCTGGGCACTGGTGTGCCGAGCCGGTTCAGTCAGTAGGTTGTCCGGGATTAGCTGACCACTACACCCTCAACCGGCCGCCCAGGGTGCTCGTGTATATATAGGAAAGGAAACGTAAATTCGTGGAGCGCATGCCAGTACCCCCCCAAGAAAAATGAGTGCCCATGCAGGTCTAAATCGGCATCACGATGGATCGGCTTGGATTTGGTGGAGCGGCGTCGCGTGTGAAGGGTTAGTCAGGGGCTGTATTCAAGTGGAGCTCGTTGATCAAAGCCTTGCGATACCGCAATGGTGTTCCATTGAGTTCGACAAATAACAATCGATTCGCCGAGCTCACCAACACTGGCATTTGGCTGCTGGGGATTGGCACGTATCCCGTGAACTGTTTGTCATTGATGTGGATCGAGCCGATCGCCGCCGGTTGCTCGACTAAGCTATCCAGCCATGGATCTGCCACTAGACGCAGGTGGGCTTCTGGATATTTAAACCCCTCAGGCTCAATAACACGGCCCGTCAACGTCAAGGTCGCCATCTCTTTAAAGTGGCTTCTCCCTTGCCACCGGTCTTTAGGCCCCGATAGGTAAAACGACCAGCTGAAATCCCAGCTTGTGATCTGTATTTCGTATCGAGCGTGGAGCCTCTCTAGACGAGGTCGGCCTCGTTTTTTTGGGAACTTATCTTGTTGGACTTTTGCCATAGCCTTTCCAGTTAATGGGCAGGTATCAGGTTCACTCCTACACCGGACTCCATCGGTGCTGCGTTAACTTATCAGAAGCGGATTGGGTTTCTCTGTTTCACAGCTGTTTTTACGGGCTACGCCACTGTCCCACATGAGGGGAGGATAACCGGTTCCGTTTTGCACATCACCGCAACCCCGCACAGGAAAACTGACCAACCGCGCGCGGGCACTTTATGAGGCATCTCCGTACCTTTAGCAGTGTAGCCATCTGGGCTACGTTCCTATGGAGACCCAACATGCACAAACAACCATCCCTCACGAGCCAACACATGGTGAAGCCGAGCTCCAGCCCATCGTCAAATAACGGCCCCAAGGGCCGCTCGCGTCCGGCATGCCCCACCCCATTCCCCGGTGGCAACTGGCCCAGCAAGGTGCCTGGTGTCAAATCCGGTGGCAATCGCGGCCAAGGGCCGAAAGCGTAGTCATTAATCAGGACGGTTAACGCAAGGATGCGGATATGCCATTAGGACGAACGGAGTTACTCAATGATGCCGAAGACTGCTACTGATATTGACCCGCTCCCGCCTTACCCGCGCCTAGGCGAATGCTACCGCCTCCTGGCTAAGGCGCTTGATACCAAAGCCAGCAACCGCCAGGTAGACCGGTTGGCCAGGGAAGGGGACTTTGACTGGCAATTACTGGCGCAACTGCGTGAGGAGCTGATAGAGACGCCACTGCTCGCCAAGAGCAACGAAAACTTCACTGACTTCGTGATGAGTTCCGCGAAGACCTTTCACCACGGTTACGTGGCGCTGATTAAAACCGTTCAGCTGGACGCTCTCACCCGCAAGCAAAGCCTCCCAGCCCTCATTAGCCTTCTGTTCGCACCATTCGCAGCGTCTTTCTTGCTGCGAATGCAGGAGGCCGTTCCTAGCCCGCCCATCGCGGCGTTGTTGAACGATCAGCAACACCCTGTGGCGGTTACCTTCACCTGGCTGGAACAGGAGCTTGGTGTTGAAACCAATCAGCTCGGGCACCTGCTGTACCCAAACGCCCTTGATGAGAACAAGAACGGGCGTGAACTGATGCAGCGTTGGCGCCATGGCCAGCAGTTGCCCACCCTTCAGCGCATCGGCCTGCTGCAAAGGACACTTCTGGGAGTGTTCCCCCTGCGAGATCGACTGGTCACGGCCTTCACGGAGTGGCTGATCATCGCCAGGGTCTTGGTGGTATTCGATGAAGCAGCCTCCGCCCACCTAAAGCTGCGTGACAGTATCCTGCGCGAGGTACTGGGCAATGTGCCACCCGACGATATCGGGAATAAGCTCGCGGCGCTGAATGTTCAAGCCTCTGCGCACAAAAGCAAACTGGTAAAAAGCGGGCTTCTGCTCGACGACCAGTTGAAACGTACAACCTCCAAAGCCTTAGGCGACCAGGCCCGGACGCGTTACGGCCTAGATCAGTTCCGCCACCAGATATCGCTTCAAGAACCAGAGCCTGTCAGTGCCTACTTCCTAGAATTCCTAGAAGGTCGCTGGCACGTGCTCGCGGGCCAATTGGAAACAGCGCTTTTCCATTACGAACGAGCCGCCGACTTGGCACTGTATCGCTCTGGCGAGACGCAAAAGAACATTCTCAGGGAGGCCCTGCTATTGGCGGCCTATTTGGGAAAGCTACCGCTGTATAAACGTTTGAAGCACCGAGCACTGGTTATGGGCCTCAGCTTTCTACCAGCCTGGAACAACGTCGTTGCCACCGCCGAGGAACTGGAGATGATTCGCGGCAACTTCGAAGATCGATTCCCAGCAAGCGGCCGCTTTCTAGAATCGCGGATGAGCCTCCACTAGAGCCACGCGCTGCGCGTAATTGGCAGTTACGTTAAATCAGCCCCCACCGTTATCCACAGCCTGGTGAAACTAAATGACCATTCTGGTCGCCAGGTTCCGCGATTGCGCTATACCAGAAGGGTTGGGCGTGGCATGACGGGCAAGTGGAGGGGCGGCGTATGCGCACAGCCATCGAACAGGAGACCGGCGCGGCGCGGGAATTTCGGGTGCTGCGGGACGGGGAAGCCTGGCGGCTGGAACTGCGCCTCGGCGCCAAGTGGCTACCGGTGCGGGTGTGGCGCTCACTAACCGCCGTAGGTCGGTTCTGCGAAGGGGTGGGCATCAAGGTGATGACAGTCGAACTTTAATGAAAGCCGCATTAACCAGGTAACTGACCTGTACCTGGGGCACCGATTCGCGTAATGGACGTTATGGTCAGACTCCTAGTCTGGCTAAGTGCCGATGAGAAATGCCAATCCGGCAATTAGCAACCGCAGGCAGACAGATAAGAATTTAACGTCCTAATGGCTGTTTGCCTTTACCCACAAGGTCGGTCTGGATAATGTGACGGACGACACAGGCTAAAGACCTATAGGGCTGTGCTCTCTCCTACCGCGCCACGATCTTGCGCACGGCCAGGGCAGTGTCGTCACGGAGTCGGTATGGAAATGGATTGGGAATCGCTGTTCGACGAACTGTGGAGTTATGCTGCATCGGATCCTATGGAGCTGGAGACGAAGATCCGCTCGAGCTTGAAAGGCCATTCCTCAGAAGGCCTGCTCCAAGCCATTTCACTTCTGATTGCTCAGGGGCAGCACGCCACAGCCAGAACACTCCTCAGCGAGTTCCTAAAAAACCATCAGGCTGCGGAAGATATTCAGCGCAGGCTTGAACTGATCCTTCGTTTTAAAAAACATCGCGCACAGCAAACGCTCTCGATCAAGAGCAAGCAACGCAGCAAAGAGCTGCTCCTCAAAGACGTCAACGGCCTGGTCGCGTCTGGCAAGTTACAAGCTGCCGAGTCGCTCCTCCTGGAAGCAATTGATACGTTTGAAGAGCCTGACTATCTAAACCTGCTAAGTCGCGTTTACATGCTACAACGCCGCCCCATAGATGGGGCCAAAGCCATGCAGCGCGCTCTATTGCTGAGACGCCAACAACAGGCCTTTGTCGAAATAGCGCCTGAAGAGACGACGGATGATCTTCCGACAGCCAGTGACCTGGCTTTCCTCAACGACTCAGCTGAACGCCTAACGACCTTAGAAAGCCCACCCCCCCCGATCAACAAGGCGTTGACCGAAACAGCCGATGATTCGCTCAACTTCATTCAGCACACGGCATCTCAATACCCCTCGTTGAAAACTGACGGCTGGTGGGAAGGCCAATCAGAATCAACGCCTTCTGAAGCTCCAATGTGCCTCGGTAAACCTGAAGCCGGTGATGCACCTGATATGGCTTCAGCAGCTACAGACGACTCCACCGAAGAGCACGCGGCTGAGGACGAGATCGCTCCGTCCGCCCCCATAAAAAACATTCTCAAACTCACCCATCCGAGGAAAGAGACAGAGGCTGGAGAGGGATTAACCAAGGTCAAGGTATTCAACAAATCAGGGCGCTCATTAACCTCTATTCAGCCAACAAGATTGGACACTCCAGAACCATTGGATTCTGATGGCCCTCCCTCACATGTCATACCATCGCTAGTCACGAAGGCTTCTGCTCCCACGTCTCCAAATCAAGATGAGATATCCGATGAGAACGATGAGGATGAGGATGGTGAAGACCTCGCATTAACCGATCTGGAGCTAGACATCCCTACTTCGCCCCAGCTGAACTTGGGGCTTGAAGCCCTTGAAGATGACCTCGACCTCGATCATGACTTGTATGATCTGACCATTATCGAACTTGGGGCAGGCCTCGAAGAAGAAACCCGCACTGATCTAGATGACTTCCGTGATCTTGATGATGACTATGCGGCTTATGCCTTTGACCCGGATGAAGTCTTTGACGGCGAGGAGGCTGTAACTGCCGAGTCAAATGATTGGCTCGCTGACAAACTCTCCCGCGAAGACCGTGCGCTCCAGAAAGCCGCTGAGTTGATCGGAAAGGCCAACTGGCCGCTCAGCACACTCTCTCTGGTTCAACAGATTTTTGTGATGAGTGGCTGGGGACAGACTCGTCTCGCACTTGAGAGAGAAATCGAAAAAGGACTCGCCCCTCAAGAGCTGATCTTGGCTGCTCATATCAAAGTGATCTGGTCTGAGAATGATATCTACTGGATCGCTTTTGATAAAAACGGTAGTAGTAGCCTGTCCTACTACGTTTTGTCATGGCCGACAGCCTTGCTGATCGTCCGCTCTTTTGAATCACTGCCACAGGTGGAAGAAATAGAGGTTTTCCTAGAAAGTCTATTTGCTTCTTGGTACGAGAACACTGTCTTGCGCCGTGCATTTAAAGCATTTGCTCGGTATCTGTGGTTCAGGTTTGCCAATTTGGAAGGCTGCTTACCTGCCAATCAGCCCTTTGACTTCTGCGATCCTCACGAGCTACCTGCTGAGGAATACAGCGATTTGGGGCTATGCGATGTGCTGGAAATCGAAAAAAACGAGATCCTTCGGGCCTACGGCGTATTTAAAACCAAACATCCGCAGGAGCCTGGTTGCTATTTGAGTGACAAGCCACTTGTAGTAGAAAAACCACCGCTTAATGCCGAAAAGCGGACTAAGAAACCTCAGCCTGAGGACACAGATATTCCTGAAGAGATTGAGGCTGAAGATGAGACTATTGACGATGACGCTGATGAAGCTCCATCACAGTTGTCAGCGGCATCGCTCACATCTGCCTTGCACGCACAGAGTATCGACCTAACCTTGCCAAACATTGAACCGTAACGGATAAAGGATTAGCCCATGAAGCCCCTCAGACTTACCCATGTACCAGGTTGCTGGGTCAGCCAAAAATCACCCAGCGGCCAAGAGGAGCGTCGGGGCATCGTCAAAATGGCCATTGCTAAAGAACCCGAAAATCAGCTTCAGGTTCACTGGTTTAGTCCTGAGAAGAAGCTGGCCTATGTCGATGCTTCTGCCGTGCGCTCAGGCTTTCAAAATGGCATGGACGTGGTCGATGACACTTCTGGCAGCGGCATTCGCTCACTAGGGCTGGGCGTCATCATGCAGCAACGCACCTTGGCAGGCAGCGAACAAGTGTTGGTCGACTTTCCTGAGCGTGGTGAGCGCCATTGGCTGCCCTATCAATATCTGCGTCAGGTGAAGGGCGTTAAGCATCGGTTTGTCACAGCCAGCAAAGGGGAACCAATCGATGCCGAGCGCATGCGCCTGCGCATGCTGGCCCATGCCATTAAGGTGTGGAATGAAAACACTGGTGCCCTTTCTCACCTAGAAATTGAGCCGCTGCCTCACCAGATTCACCTTGTGCACCACATCCTCGCATCCGGCAACTTCAACTGGTTGATTGCGGATGATGTGGGTTTGGGTAAGACCATCGAGACTGGAATGCTGCTGCACGCCCTGCGACAACGAGACCTGGTCAAACGCATCCTGCTGATCACGCCCGCAGGCCTGACCAAACAATGGCAGGAAGAGCTGTACCACAAGTTCAAATTGGAAGACTTCGAGATCTATGGCGAAGACTTTTTCATCAATGAACCCCGCCAATGGAAGATGCACGACTGCGTCATCGGCTCCATGGATCGCCTGAAACAAGTAGACCACCTGGAAAGCCTGCTCCAGGCAGAGCCATGGGATCTGGTGATCTTTGACGAAGGGCATCGACTCAGCCGCCGCCAGTACGGGCAGAAGCTGGACAGCTCTGAACGCTATGACTTGGCAAAGAATCTACGCAGCCAAACCAAACACATGCTGTTGTTGAGCGCGACTCCTCACCAAGGCAAGCAGGACAAGTTCGTGGCACTGCTAGAGCTACTACGCCCTGAGCGTCGCACCGAGCTGATGATGCTCAACCTGAATCCAGAAATTCTGCATGACATGGTGTTCCGCAACCACAAAGCTGACGTGACCGATGCGGAAGGAAACTTCATATTCCAAGGCAAAATAACCAGTGCCTTGCAGGTGCCCAGCAGCCATGAATCCATCGAGTTCGATAAAACGCTTCAAGCCTATCTGCGCAAAGGCTATGGCGCAGGTGAAGCGCTAGGCCGTACCGGTAACGCCATTGGTTTCGTCATGACGGTTTATCGCAAGCTGGCCGCCTCCAGCGCAGCAGCCATTCACCGGGCGCTGTGCAATCGTCTTCAGCGCCTTCTCGACGATGAAGCCAACGCTACCTCAGAAGACGAACCCAGCGATGAACGCTACCTAGGTGAGTGGGAAGAGCAATTCACCAGTGATGCCCGCGAATTCTTTGCCGGTGAAGTCCAGTTGTTGAAAGACCTTATTGATGAGGCCGCTGCGCTGAAAGCCAACGACCTCAAACTGAAGCTGTTTATCGAAGACATCATCGGCAAGATCCACGCAGCCAACCCCGACGAGAAAGTGCTGATTTTTACCGAATACCGAACTACTCAAAACTACCTGCGTGATGCCTTGGCCAACCACTATGGCAGCGAACAAGTCGAGTTAATCAATGGCTCAATGCAACATGCCGAACGGCGTGAAGCCATCAAACGCTTTGAGGAGCAAGGGCGATTCCTGATCTCGACCGAGGCGGGCGGGGAAGGCATCAACCTCCAGAACAAGTGCCACGTCATGGTCAATTACGACCTGCCCTGGAACCCCATGCGCCTCGTGCAACGCATCGGTCGTTTGTATCGCTATGGTCAGAAGAAGAAGGTCGTCGTGTTCAACATCCAGCAAGCTGACAGCCTGGATCAGAACATCGTAGACCTAATGTATGAGCGTATCGACAACGTGGTGACTGACCTGGCCGAGGTTCAGCAGCATGAATTCAACGACGGCCTGAAAGACGAAATCCTCGGTGAGCTAGCCGAGTTGATTGATGTGGAAGATATCCTGCAACAAGCCACAAAACTCGGTATCGACCGAACCCGAGAGCGCATCGATGAAGCGTTAAAGCAGGCACGTACTGCTGCCGTAAAACAACGTGAACTGTTTGCCCACGCCGCCACCAGTGACCCAAATGAACTGCGCGACGAGCTAGAAATCACCGTCGATCACCTCTACAGCTTTGTCCTAGGCATGTTCGATCAACTTGGCATAGAGGTGGCAGAACGCAGCCATAAAGAGCGGCTATTGCGTATTCGCCTATCTGATCAAGTGACGCGTGAAATGGGCCTATCACCCAAAGCCTCACAACGCATGGACGTTACCCTGGATCGCATGCTGGCCGCTAATCGCCCTGACACCCATATGCTCGACCTCAACTCCAAGCTCATGCAGTACCTGCTGGGTAAAGCCTGCGAGTACGACTTCGGCGGATTGGCTGCAATGCTCAAAGCACCAGAACTCGGTGAGGGTGCACTGCTCGGTGCCATGCTGCGCTGGCAAGGCCCACAGGGCAAACGCATGCGACAGGAGTTTGTGGCCATTCAGGTTAACGATGGTAAAGCCAAACTAAACCCTACAAAAGCCAGCCAATGGCTACTGAAACCAGCGGAACACAGCCCCCTGAGCCCCGATGGCCAAGTCTCCAAATTACTGTTCAAGGCCGCAGAAGAGGTGGCTAACCATCGCCTGGCCGATGCCAGTAACCGCTACCTGATACCAGAGAATTTGGACTGGGCTGCCGCAGGCTGGACACAGTAGCACTGACTTCGCACACTTTAGGCCTAAGCGCCGCACCGTTTTATTTAAGGAAGAACACCATGAGTCAACACGACGCCAGCCTGCATGACCTGATTCTTCAATTGATCCCGAAGGATGGCAGCAGCATCGGCAATATCAAGCTTCAGCAGCAGTTGACCGAGGCGGCCGCGTTCAGCTTCAGCGAAGAGGACTACTGGCTCGTTCGCGATGCTCTGATTGGCGATGGTGTGCTGGGCAAAGGCCAAGGGCGTGGGGGGGCGGTATTTCTGGTGCAACCGTCAACTAGCAAACCGTCATCTCTGGCAGACCAGGTACTGGCTAAACACCGCCCACAGACTGAAGACAACCAGACGACTTCGGACTCAGGTCTAGGCGCAGATCCTTATTCCACCTATCAGTACGACACCAAGGCCACTAGCCGCCCGGATGTAGGCGTGCAAGAACAGTTCAATGCCAGAAAGCCGCCCAAGCAGTACCGCTACGACTCCAGCCTGGCACCCGAACTGTGCTGGGATGAAAACGCCCAGCGTGACTTTGCCGAATGGTTGCTCAACTTGGTGGCAGAAGCCGTAGAAAAAGGCGAAGCCAGCGTCTTCACCGAAGAGCAGGTATGGAAAGGTAATGGTGAACGCCTTAACAGCCTGAGCCAGTGCGTTGCGCGCCTCAAAAGCCTGACTCAACCCTTCCTGAACTGGGCAGGTAAAGCAGAACGTCAGCAAATTAGCGTAGCCACCGTGCCGCTCTTCGTACACGAACGGCATTCGACACAGAACATCCTCAAGACGCTCGAATCCCACAGGGCCGCTGGCACCATGCTGGATTTATTTGGCGACAACGCAGACAAGGACATCGCCGACCAACTCGACGCCTACACCCATAAGGAGCAGTGGGCGAATCGCTTGATCCTTGGGGACTCCCTGCAAGTGATGAACTCCTTGCTGGAGTACGAAGGAATGGGGGGGCAGTTGCAGATGGTATTTATTGACCCTCCTTACGGTGTGAAATTCGGGTCAAATTTTCAGCCCTTTGTACGTGATAAAAAAGTCAAAGATAATCACGGAAAAGATGAATACATGATTCGCGAGCCTGAAATGGTAAAAGCATATCGCGACACTTGGCAACTAGGACTACATTCTTATCTAACTTATTTAAAAGACCGCGCAGTTCTGGCAAAAGAGTTGTTATCTGACAATGGTAGTATTTTCATTCAAATATCAGATGATAATGTTCATCACGTCAGAGAGGTTTTAGACGAAGTATTTGGCGATAAAAACTTCATCTCTCAAATAGTGTTCCAAACAACTTCCGGCTTTGCATCAAATACTTTACCCACCCTTGGCGACTTTATTCTATGGTATGCTAAAGACAAATCCCTCGTAAAGTGCAACAAGCTTTATGATCGACAACATGCTGTTGTCGGCGAAGGGAACTCGAAGTGGGTTATTTTTGATGATGGAACTTACCGAGGAACTACTGCTGAAGAAAAGAGAGGAGAAGTTAATATTCCAAAAGGAGCTCGCTTATACAGCCCAGATAATATTCAATCGCAAGGCGCATCCAAAGATCCACAGCCGTTCGAATTCCAAGGTAAGATTTATAATCCAGGGGCAAACTCCCATTGGAAACCTAATTACCCGATTGGTTTAGAACGGTTAGCAGAAGCAGGGCGGATTCACGTTGCCAAAAATAGCATTAGATATCGTCGATTTGCTGATGATTTTCCATATCAGCAAATAGGTAATTTCTGGATAGATACGCTAACCGGAAGTTTTACTGATGAGAAACTATATGTTGTTCAAACCGGTGTTAAGGTTATTGAACGATGCATGCTTATGGCTACTGACCCTGGAGATTTGATTTTTGATCCTACATGCGGATCTGGCACAAGTGCCTATGTTGCAGAGTCTCTCGGTCGCCGCTGGATTACGTGTGATACCTCGCGCGTACCCCTGGCATTGGCGCGCCAACGTCTGCTTACAGCTACCTTCCGTTGGTATGAGCTAAAGAACCCTACACGTGGCCCTGCCGGTGGATTCACTTATAAGCGTAAACAAAACCGCAGAGGTGAAGAGGTTGGGGGCTTGGTTCCACGTATCACATTGAAGTCTATTGCCAATAGCGAAGAGCCTGAAACCGTCACCTTGGTAGATCATCCAGAAATCAATACCGGCATCACACGTGTCTGCGGCCCCTTCACAGTGGAAGCCACCATCCAGGCCGCTCACTCGCTAGAAGTGGAAGGCTCCACCCAAGCAGCAGAACAAGCCGCTGGCTACAACGCCCGCAGCTACCTGGATCGCATGATCGATATTCTGCGACGTAGCCATAACCTGCGTCTGCCGGGCAATCGCAGCCTGAAGTTGGAGCAGGTTCGTGTGCTGGATAATGACTTCCTGCATGCCGAAGCGGTGGACGAGCAGGAACAGCGTATTGCTATCGTTTTTGGCCCTGAGGATGGTGCGATCAGCTCAGATCAGGTGTTTGAAGCAGCCAGTGAAGCTTACTTCCTCAAATACAGTCAGCTGTTCTTCTTCGGTTTTGCCATCCAGGCCAAGGCCCGTGAACTGGTGGATAACCGGAAACGCTTGCGTTTGCCCTGTACCTACATCAGCGTGACGCCCGATGTAGCCATGGATGACCTACTCAAGACAAGTCACACCGACCAGTTGTTCTCGATCACTGGGTTGCCGGATGCCCGCATTGTGCCTGCGGGTCTGCGTGATGACGGTCGGGCTCTATATCAGGTCGAACTGCTGGGGCTGGACACCTTCCACCCTGATACCATGGCTACTGAATCGGTTGAGCCGGAAAACCTGCCCTGCTGGATGCTAGATACCAATTACAACGGTATGGCCTTCTGCGCCAACCAAGTGTTTTTCCCGCGCACTAGCGCCTGGGACAACCTGCAAAAGGCGCTCAAAGGCCGGTTCAACGACAGCGTATGGGAGCACCTGGCCGGTACTATAAGTGAACCGTTTGTCGCAGACAGCAAGGGCCAGATCGCCATCAAAGTGATCGATGAACGCGGTAACGAGTTGATGCGTGTGCTAAACATGGCGGAGACGAAGTAATGACCGGACGTACTGCCGTACCAGTTAGCGAAGTACCGGAACCCATTATCAACTCGCCTTACGTGGAGCCAACTTACCACTGGCAAGTGGCCTTCGGTAAGGCGCCGATCAAAGCGGAAGGCCGCCGCGCCGCTTACTACTTCTACCGGGTACCAGAAGGGGCCGGTACAGGCCGTAAGAACAAGCGACAGGCAGAACTGCTGGGTGAAACTGACATTGGCTCCCAGGAAGAGCTGGGGCAGGTCAACCTGATTCGCCAGCGTCTTAATGAGTGGCGAGCTGGCAAGTTGACTGGCACCCCTTATGACGGCGCCTCTCGGGTCACCAAAGAGCTGATTGAGCTCTGGCGCGCCGAGGATCGTGGACAACGCCTATTCTTCGCCCAGGTTGAAGCTGCGGAGACCATCATTTTTCTGGTAGAAGCCGCAGACGTCTACAAGAAAGGACTCGTCGGTATCCCAAGGGACGAACCTGGCCCTGAAGGCAAAGCCAAAGGGTTGCGCGCTTTTACGCGTTACGCGAGCAAGATGGCAACCGGCTCGGGTAAAACCACCGTCATGGGGATGCTGGCTGCCTGGTCGATTCTTAACCGAGTTGCTGCGCCGACGGATGATCGTTTCTCCGATACGGTGCTGATCGTTTGCCCCAACGTCACCATCCGCGAGCGCCTCAAAGAACTCGACCCGCTGCTGGGCGACTTATCGCTTTACCGTACCCGCCAACTTGTGCCCGTACAACGCATGGAAGAACTGCGCCGGGGCGAAGTGATGATTGCCAACTGGCACAAACTCGCCAAGCTGGAGAGCAACACCGTAAATGGTGATTCGGCCAAAGTGGTTAAGACTGGCGAAGCTGTTGAGGTCACCAAGCAGTCGGGTAAGGACAAAGGCAAAGTCGAAGTAAAATACTTTGAGTCCGATGCTGCCTGGTTCAAGCGTATGCGCCAGGAGCTAGGTACAGGACGAGGCCGCAGCCAGCATTGGCTGGTATTCAACGACGAGGCTCACCATGCCTATCGTCGTGGTGACAACATCGATGAAGAGGACGAAACCTCTCTCGAAGACGACAAAGACACAGCCAAGAAGAATGCCAAGGAAGCCACCATTTGGATCGAAGGCCTCGACCGCATCAACAAACTGGCTAACGGTCGCAAGAACGGCATCAATCTCTGCCTAGACCTTTCCGCCACACCGTTTTACATCCAGGGTTCGGGAAATGAGGTCGGCAAACCATTCCCCTGGATCGTCTCCGATTTCGGTTTGCTTGACGCTATCGAGTCCGGCCTGGTGAAGATCCCAGAGCTACCAACTGCTGACGTAGGCGGCACCGAGGAAGCTGCCTACTTCAACGTATGGCGCTGGGTGGAAGCCAAAGCTGAAGAGGATGGCCATGGCAAGAAACTCACACCACAGTTGGTGATGAACTACGCCAGTACGCCCATTACCCTGCTCGCAACCGATTGGTATAAGAAGTACCAGGAATGGGAGTTGCTGCATAAAGAGAAACAGCGCTATCCCATTCCTCCCGTGTTCATCGTCGTGTGCCGCGATACCAAAGTTGCCAAGGAAGTCCATGGTTGGCTCGCCAACAACGATGGCGGCTATGGTGAAGCCCCCGAGTGGTTCCGCAATTTCCCTCGCAAAGAACTCACTGTTCGGGTTGACTCCAAGATCGCTGAGGAAATGGAGGCAGGCAGCGGTAGCGATGAGGTGAGGCGTATGCGCTTTATCCTCAACACAATCGGCAAAGCCAAATGGCCGGGCGATAAAGTACCTGAGGAGTGGTCAGAACTGGTGCGCAAGCACAATGACAAGCTCAACAGCGACGACGATGAGGAAGATAGCGAAGGCCTGCAATGGATCGACGAGCGCATACCGCCGGGCCGGGATATCCGCTGTATCGTCTCCGTAGCCATGCTAGCCGAGGGTTGGGATGCCAACACGGTTACCCATATCGTCGGGCTACGTCCGTTTGGTTCGCAGCTCCTATGCGAGCAAGTAGTAGGGCGTGCACTGCGTCGTGCTAGCTATGTAGTTAATGACGATACAGGGCTCTTCACTGAAGAGACGGCCAAGGTCTTTGGCGTGCCATTCGAGTTGGTTCCATTCAAAACCCGCTCGGTTAATCCGACAGTTTCAGAGCGCGAGCAGCATCATATTTTCTCGATGCCGGAGCGTGAGCAGTATCGCATCGACTTCCCCATCGTCATGGGCTACCAAGAGGTGAATCAGTTCGATGTCGTGGTTGATTGGTCTCAAGTAGCCCAAGTCACTATCAACCCTATGACACTGCCGACAACCGTTCAGGTTGGGCAGATGGTAGCGCCTGATGGCAGCCTTACCGCTTTTGGCGCAGGGAAGAAATCCTCAGTGACATTGGCTGAATGGCGAGATCTTTTCCGTGATCAGCAGGTAGCCTTCATCTTGGCCAAAGAAATCTGCAAACAGTGGCGCACTGAGCGTGGTGACAGCATGCCGATAGCAACGCTGTTTCCAAAGGTACTGAATGCGTGTTCGCGGTTCTTACGAGAGAAACTCGTTCTTAAGGGTGACTCTCATGCCTGCGACGTACTGGCCAGCGGTAACTACACCCAGTCAGTGATCGGTAGCCTATACAACGCCTTGCAAAGCGGTACAGAGGAAAGGCACGGGTTCTTGCCGATAATTCCTCAGGGTTCTGCCGGGCTTGCAAGCACGCTATATGTGGACTTTCATACAACTAAGCCTGTGCGCGCTGTTACCAAGTGCCATCTAAATTTGATGGTGGCCGATACCGCTAAGTGGGAACAGAGTGCAGGCTTTCTGCTCGACATTCACCCCGGAGTCTTGAAGTGGGTGAAAAATGATCGTTTAGGCTTTGCCATCAGTTATCGTAAGCAAAACATCAAGCACAGCTATGTGCCTGACTTCATTGCTGAGCTTGATATCGAGCTGAAGGTCATTATTGAGATCAAGGGTCAGTACAACGATGACGCGGATCTCAAGGCCAAGGCAGCTCAGCGCTGGGTTGATGCAGTGAACCGCAGCGGTGAGCACGGACTATGGCATTACATGGTCGTGCAGGATCCAAGCAAGCTGGGTGTGGAACTCAACCAGCTCAGTCTGGAAAAGCTTCAAGGAAACGCGGCTTGACCTGTTACAGCCAGTGAGAGGGAAGCTCTAGCGAGTAGTTCTTGGCCACTATATTTAAAGTGGCCAGGATTTCCTGATGGCGCTTAGCGTCTTCAGCCTGCCAAGAAGCTTTTCGATCCAGCAGCCCCTTCAACTCGACCAAGTTGTACATCCCCAGACGGTGAAAATTCCCCCAGCTGGGAGTTCCAAACAGGTTGTAGATCACGACTGTGGCATCTCGCTCACTGGCCAGGCGCTTCTCGCCAACCAGCTTTTCAGAAGCCTCCTTGGCATCATCATGATCGTCGTAGGTATTCAGCAGTTTCACAGTGCGACTCTCATAAAATTCATTCGCCATTTTACAGGATAGTTTTACTAGACAGCACAAGGAGTAAGTTACGGGAATCCGACCCAGCAGGATGAAATCAGCAGGAGTCGTCGAGGTAGTACAAGACCAAGCATCGCCTACAGAGACCAGAGACATTTTTGGCTGATTGGCCAACTGATCAGAAGCTGAGACGATCATCTAAAACGAGAAAGCCCCTGCTGATTTACATCAGCAGGGGCTTTCTATTTCAGGTTATCGCTCGATAACTTTGACCGAATCCTTTAACTCTGGCCGAAAAGGCAAATAACTTTGCCTACCTACACCTGATCAGAAGTCCAGGTTGGACACCGCCAAGGCGTTGGTTTCGATGAAGTCACGACGTGGCTCAACCGCATCACCCATCAGGGTGTTGAAGATCTGGTCGGCACCGATGGCATCTTCGATCGTCACTTTCAGCATACGACGCACGCTTGGGTCCATGGTGGTTTCCCAAAGCTGGTCCGGGTTCATCTCACCGAGACCTTTGTAGCGCTGGATGGTGTGACGCTTGGTGCTTTCAGCCATCAACCAGTCCAAAGCTTCCTTGAACTCGGTGACGGCTTTCTTGCGCTCGCCGCGTTGAATATAAGCGCCTTCGTCCAGCAAGGTGCTCAATTGAGCGCCAAGGGTGACGACCGTCTTGTAGTCATTGCTGCCGAAAAAGTCGCGGTTGAAGGTGATGTAGTTCGACAGGCCGTGGGAGATCAGTTCGACCTCTGGCAGCCAGACGTTACGCTCACGGTCTTCACGCAGGCTGGCTTTGTAGATCAGGCCGGATTTCTCCACAGTGCGCAGACGGACTTCGTACTGGGCCAGCCAATCCTGCATTGCTGCGTGATCGGACAGTTGATCCATGCTTACCGCTGGCAGGTAGATGAAGTGCTCGGTCAGTTCCTGTGGATACAGGCGCGACAAACGCTTGAGAGTCTTCATCACCATGCGGAAGTCATTCACCAGACGCTCAAGCGCTTCACCGGAAATACCCGGAGCTTCTTCGTTCAGGTGCAGGCTCGCGTCTTCAAGCGCCGACTGCGTCATGTACTCTTCCATGGCGTCGTCGTCTTTGATGTATTGCTCTTGCTTGCCTTTCTTCACTTTGTACAACGGTGGCTGAGCGATATAGATGTAGCCACGCTCGATCAGCTCAGGCAACTGACGGAAGAAGAAGGTCAGCAGCAATGTGCGGATGTGCGAACCGTCGACGTCAGCATCGGTCATGATGATGATGTTGTGGTAACGCAACTTTTCGATATTGTACTCGTCGCGACCGATGCCGCAGCCCAGCGCAGTGATCAAAGTGCCAACCTCTTGCGAGGAAATCATCTTGTCGAAGCGGGCTTTTTCAACGTTAAGGATTTTACCTTTCAGAGGCAGAATCGCTTGAGTCTTGCGGTTACGTCCCTGCTTGGCGGAACCGCCAGCAGAGTCACCTTCCACCAGGTACAGCTCGGAAAGGGCAGGGTCTTTCTCCTGACAGTCAGCCAGTTTGCCCGGCAGGCCGGCGATATCCAGCGCACCTTTACGACGGGTCATCTCACGGGCTTTACGCGCCGCTTCACGAGCACGTGCGGCGTCGATCATCTTGCCGACAACCAGCTTGGCTTCGTTAGGGTTTTCCAACAGGAAGTCGGAGAAGTACTTGCCCATTTCCTGTTCGACAGCGGTCTTCACTTCGGAAGAAACCAGCTTGTCTTTGGTCTGGGAGCTGAACTTCGGATCTGGCACCTTGACCGAAATAATCGCCGTCAAACCTTCACGGGCATCGTCACCGGTGGTCGCGACTTTATGTTTCTTCGCCAGACCTTCCGCTTCGATGTAGGTATTCAGGTTACGGGTCAGCGCCGAACGGAACCCCACCAGGTGAGTACCGCCATCGCGTTGCGGGATGTTGTTGGTGAAGCACAACAGGTTCTCGTTGAAGCTGTCGTTCCACTGCAGGGCAATTTCTACACCGATGCCATCTTCACGCTGGACGTTGAAGTGGAACACCTGATTGACCGCAGTCCGGTTGGTATTCAGGTATTCAACGAACGCACGCAGACCGCCTTCGTACTTGAACAGTTCTTCCTTGCCGCTGCGTTCATCCTTGAGGACGATACCGACACCGGAGTTCAGGAAAGACAGTTCACGAATCCGCTTGGCCAGGATGTCCCAGCTGAAGTGGATGTTCTTGAAGGTCAGATCAGAGGGTTTGAAGTGAATCTGGGTACCGGTGGATTCGGTCTCACCGACGATTTTCATCGGCTCTTGAGGAACACCGTGAACGTAGGTTTGTTCCCAGATCTTGCCGCTGCGACGAACCGTCAGCACCAGCAACTCGGAAAGAGCGTTCACTACCGAGACACCTACACCGTGCAAACCGCCGGAGACTTTGTAGGAGTTGTCATCGAACTTACCGCCGGCGTGCAGTACGGTCATGATGACCTCGGCTGCCGAAACGCCTTCTTCTTTATGCACGTCTACCGGAATGCCGCGACCGTTGTCGCGTACGGTGATGGACTCGTCCGGGTGGATAATAATGCTGATGTCGTCGCAATGGCCGGCCAAAGCTTCGTCGATCGAGTTATCGACCACCTCGAACACCATGTGGTGCAGACCGCTGCCATCGTCGGTGTCACCAATGTACATACCGGGACGTTTGCGTACGGCATCCAGGCCTTTCAGCACTTTGATGCTGGTTGAGTCGTACGTATTTTCTTCGCTCATGCCTTCACTCCCGATGGTCGTGGGTCTGGGTGATACGGCCCTGTTCCACGTGGAACAGAGCGACTGGCGTTTCCGTCTGCCAGCCTTCCCTCAATAATTCGTGGTCTACACAGGTGATAAACACCTGGCAGCGTAAGTCTTCCAACAAGCGGCAAAGTGCGCGGCGGTGCTGCTCGTCCAGTTCGGACGGCAAGTCATCCACTAGATAAATACACTGGCCACGCCGGGCTTGGCTGACCAAATGCCCTTGGGCAATCCGCAACGCACAGACCACCAACTTCTGCTGACCACGGGACAAGATATCCGCGGCGTTATGTGCGCCCAATCTAAGACGCAAATCAGCACGTTGTGGTCCGGCCTGGGTATGTCCCATTTGCTGATCCCGATGAAGGGATGTGGCGAGCACTGCACTCAGCTCTCGCTCCTTATCCCAGCCTCGGTAATAGCTAAGCGTTAAGCCCTCGAGCTCAACCAGTTCGCTTAAGGTCTGTTCAAAGACTGGTTTCAAGGCTTTGATATAAGCGCGGCGGTATTCATCAATTTCAGCGCTGGCCTGGCACAGTTCCCTGTCCCAAACCGCTTGCGAAACGGCGTCAAGTGTACCATGCCGCAGCCATGAGTTTCGCTGCCGAAGGGCCTTCTGCAGCCGCTGCCAAGTGGACATGAAACGTGGTTCCACGTGGAACACACCCCAGTCCAGAAACTGTCGGCGGATTTTTGGAGCGCCTTCCAACAATCGGAAGCTGTCCGGATTGATCAATTGCAATGGCAGTATTTCAGCCAGCTGCGCCGCACTGCGAGCGTTCTGCCCGTCGATGCGGATTTGAAACTCCCCTTGGCGATCACGGGAAATCCCCAAGGCGCTGTGCCCACCCTCAGCCAATTCAACCTGACCAAACACGGTGCACGCCAATTGCTCATATTGAATAACCGGCAACAGACGGGCACTGCGGAACGAACGAGCGAGCCCTAGCAGATGGATGGCTTCCAGAACGCTGGTTTTGCCGCTGCCGTTGGCGCCGTAAAGAATGTTGATGCGAGGGGAAGGGGAGAAGGTCACCGGGTGCAAATTGCGCACCGCGGTGACCGAGACGCGACTGAGGGACATCTAGCTTCTGCTGAACATGATTACAGGCGCATCGGCATAACAACGTAAGCCGAGTCGTCGTTATCAGACTCTTGTACCAACGCACTGCTGTTGGAGTCGGACAGAATCAAACGTACTTGTTCAGTAGTCATCACGCCCAACACATCTAGCAGGTAGCTCACGTTGAAGCCGATTTCCAGCGAGCCGCCGTTGTACTCCACACCGACTTCTTCTTCGGCTTCTTCCTGCTCAGGGTTGTTCGCCTGGATCTTCAACTGGCCGTTGGCCAATTGCAGACGAATACCACGGTACTTCTCGTTGGAGAGAATCGCAGTACGGCTGAACGCTTCACGCAACGCCTGACGATCGCCCAGAACGAGTTTGTCACCGCCTTTAGGCAGAACGCGCTCGTAGTCCGGGAACTTGCCGTCGACCAGTTTGGAAGTGAAGGTGAATTCACCAGTGGTCGCACGGATGTGATGCTGACCCAGTACGATGCTTACCTGCCCCTCAGGCTCTGTCAGCAAGCGAGCCAGCTCCAGAATACCTTTGCGCGGCACAATCACCTGGTGGCGATCGGTCTGGCCAATATCGGCTTGCATCGAGCACATGGCCAGACGGTGACCGTCGGTAGCCACTGCGCGGATGATGCCGGCGGACACTTCGAGCAACATACCGTTGAGGTAGTAGCGAACGTCCTGCTGAGCCATGGCGAAGCTGGTGCGTTCGATCAAACGACGCAGTTTGCTTTGCGCAAGTGTGCAGGTCAGCGAACCCGGGCCTTCTTCGACAGTCGGGAAATCATTGGCTGGCAACGTGGACAAGGTGAAGCGGCTACGGCCGGCTTTCACCACAAGCTTCTGCTCGTCGACCTTGATATCGATCAAGGCGTCGTTTGGCAGGCTCTTGCAGATATCCATCAGCTTGCGTGCAGGAACGGTAATTTCTCCTGACTCGGCAGGCTCTTCGAGTTGCACGCGACCGACCAGCTCGACTTCCAGGTCAGTACCGGTCAGCGACAGTTGCTGGCCTTCGACAACCAACAGCACGTTGGAAAGCACCGGCAAGGTCTGTCGGCGCTCAACGACGCCTGCGACCAGTTGCAGGGGTTTCAACAGGGCTTCGCGTTGAATGGTGAAATGCATGGTCTAGTCCCTTGCCTTAATAAGCTGCGCTGGTCTTCATCAAGTGGTCAGTGTACGCAGCAGGTTCTTGTAGTCCTCGCGGATGTCCGCGTCGGATTCCTTGAGCTCGTTGATCTTGCGGCATGCGTGCAAGACCGTGGTGTGATCTCGGCCACCGAACACATCGCCGATTTCCGGCAGACTGTGGTTGGTCAGCTCTTTTGACAATGCCATCGCTACCTGGCGTGGACGTGCGACCGAGCGCGAACGACGCTTGGACAGCAGATCGGAAATCTTGATCTTGTAGTACTCGGCGACAGTGCGCTGAATATTATCCACAGATACAAGCTTATCTTGCAGTGCCAGCAGGTCTTTCAGGGATTCACGAATCAACTCGATGGTGATGTCGCGGCCCATGAAGTGCGAGTGGGCGATAACACGTTTAAGTGCACCCTCCAGCTCACGTACGTTGGAGCGAATACGCTGGGCAATAAAGAACGCAGCGTCATGGGGCAGATCGACTTTGGCCTGATCGGCTTTCTTCATCAGAATCGCAACGCGGGTTTCCAGTTCCGGCGGCTCCACGGCAACCGTCAACCCCCAACCGAAGCGCGACTTCAAACGCTCTTCAAGCCCTTCAATCTCTTTAGGGTAACGGTCACTGGTAAGAATGACCTGCTGGCCACCTTCAAGCAGTGCGTTGAACGTGTGGAAGAACTCTTCCTGGGAACGTTCCTTGCGGGCGAAGAACTGGATGTCATCGATCAGCAGCGCATCGACCGAACGGTAGAAGCGCTTGAACTCATTGATTGCGTTGAGCTGCAACGCTTTGACCATGTCCGCGACGAAGCGCTCGGAATGCAGGTACACAACCTTGGCATTCGGGTTCTTCTTTAATAGATGGTTACCCACAGCATGCATCAAGTGGGTTTTACCCAGACCAACCCCACCATAAAGGAAGAGCGGGTTATACCCATGCTTGGGATTGTCCGCGACCTGCCAGGCAGCAGCCCGGGCCAATTGGTTGGACTTACCTTCGACGAAATTCTCGAAGGTGAAGGTGCGGTTCAGGTAACTGGTGTGCTTTAGCGCGCCTTCAACCTGCACGGTGCGCTGCTCGGAGCGTACCGGGGCTTGTTGCGAGCTGGCGCCGGCCATTGGGTCGAAGCTGTCGCGAGAAGGCTCTTCACTGACCTGGGCAACCTTTTGCGTAGAGCGTTTGGCTGGCGCAGTCGGCACCGGGGTATTGACCACAGGTGTCGCCGCAGCCTGGGCTTGAGACGCCGCCGCAGCCAAAGGTGCATTAGGCGCAGCACGAGGTGCCGAGCTGCGTTTGCTACCTATTAATAAGGAAAGCGCAGGCGCCAGGCCATTGCCATGCTCATCAAGTAGCTCGAGCACGCGGCCCAGGTACTTTTCGTTGACCCAATCGAGAACAAAACGATTCGGTGCGTAGACACGCAACTCGTCGCCCTCGGCTTCGACCTGTAGTGGACGGATCCAGGTGTTGAATTGCTGGGCAGGCAGCTCATCGCGCAGAAGCTCCACGCACTGCTGCCAAAGTTCCACTGACACGGATATCCCCTAAGTTGAAAGCCGGTGAGGCAAAAACAGCCGCCATTGTAGCGACCAGACGCACACTTATCCACATGTAGGTTGCTGACAGGTCATGAAGAATCAACGCCTTATCCATAAAAAACACGACCAATGGTATGTGTATAAGCTCTGTGGATAAGCCCGCCTGAGCTCGTTGTACAAGTGGGGGGCAAACCCGGTGGATAACCTGCCTGTGGATAACATGGCATTCCACACACAGCTTATCCGATAGCGCAGCACAGGCAGAACACCGTTTCTCACCATGGTTGTCATTCTCTGTACATCAAGTGATGTAAGGCTTGAAGGTACTTATCCACAGATGCCGGCGGCCCTAGCTTTTATAAGCTTTACAGAAAAGCTTTAAATAATTCCCTTCTTTATTTCTATATCTGGTCACCCTCTGTCAGACGGCAAAAACCCACAGACATCTAATTTAAGGAAAAGCTGGTTGGAAATTGACCTAGAGGCTTGCTTTCTCTAGAATCGCCGGTCTCTTAAAACGGGGGCCATTCCGGCCCGTTGTGGACGAACCAGGTAACACGACATGAAACGTACTTTCCAACCAAGCACCATCAAACGCGCCCGTACTCACGGCTTCCGTGCTCGCATGGCTACCAAAAACGGCCGTGCAGTCCTGTCGCGTCGCCGCGCCAAAGGTCGTGCGCGTCTGGCAGTTTGATAATCCGGTACTGGTGGTGAGTCAGGACTTCAGTCGGGAAAAGCGTCTGCTTACACCCCGGCATTTCAAGGCAGTCTTTGACTCCCCCACCGGCAAGGTTCCGGGGAAAAATCTCCTGCTCCTTGCGCGTAACAACGATCTGGATCACCCCCGTCTGGGGTTAGTGATCGGCAAGAAGAGCGTAAAGCTCTCCGTTGAGCGCAATCGCCTCAAACGTCTGATGCGCGAATCGTTTCGCCTCCACCAGGATTCTCTGGTCGGTTGGGACATCGTTATCGTCGCGCGCAAAGGTTTGGGTGACGTAGAAAACCCCGAATTGATTCAGCATTTCGGCAAACTCTGGAAACGTCTGGCACGCAGCAAGCCGGTACCAGCAGTCAAAACCGAAACTGTAGGGGTAGACAGTCCCGATGCGTAAACTGGCACTCGTTCCGATCCAGTTTTACCGCTATGCCATTAGTCCTCTGATGGCCAGTCACTGTCGTTTCTACCCCAGTTGTTCCTGCTACGCGTACGAAGCCATAGAAAATCATGGCCTTCTGCGCGGTGGCTGGCTGGCCTTTCGTCGTTTAGGTCGCTGTCATCCGTGGAATCCCGGTGGTTATGACCCGGTTCCATCTATCCCTACCTCCCGTTCTTCTTCGATGGCCGAGTAATCATGGATATTAAACGCACGATCCTGATCGTCGCCCTGGCAATCGTGTCCTACGTTATGGTTCTTAAATGGAACCAGGACTATGGTCAGGCTGCCCTGCCGACTCAGAATGTTGCCGCCAGTACTACCGCACCGGGCCTGCCGGAAACGGCGACTGGCAATAACGCCTCCGTTAGTGACGACATTCCACGCGCGGCAAGCGATACCAGTGCACCAGCCGAAGCTCCAGTGGCTGCAAGCAAAGACCTCATCCAGATCAAAACGGATGTGCTCGACCTGGCTATCGATCCACAAGGTGGTGATATCGCCCAGCTGAAGCTGCCGCTGTATCCACGTCGTCAGGATCACCCGGAAATTCCATTCCAGCTGTTCGATAACGGCGGTGAACGGACCTATCTGGCGCAAAGCGGTCTGATCGGGACCAACGGTCCGGATGCCAGTTCATCGGGTCGCCCGGTATTCTCGTCCGAGAAGAAGACTTATCAACTGGCTGACGGTCAGGACCAACTGATCGTCGACCTGAAATACAGCGCCGGCGGCGTCAATTACATCAAGCGCTTCACCTTGAAGCGTGGTCTGTACGATGTAGGCGTTTCCTACCTGATCGACAACCAAAGCGCTCAGCCTTGGTCCGGTGCAATGTTCGCGCAATTGAAGCGTGACAACAGCGCCGATCCTTCTTCCAGCACTGCTACCGGCACCGCTACTTACCTGGGCGCTGCCCTGTGGACAAGTTCCGAGCCGTACAAGAAAGTGTCGATGAAGGACATGGACAAAGGCTCGCTGAAAGAAACCGTTCAAGGTGGTTGGGTTGCCTGGTTGCAGCACTACTTCGTGACTGCGTGGATTCCGGCGAAAGGCGAAAGCAACATCGTCCAGACCCGTAAAGACAGCAAAGGTAACTACATCATTGGTTACACTGGCCCGGCGTTGACCGTTGCGCCAGGCGCCAAGGCTGAAACGACCGCTACGCTTTATGCCGGTCCGAAAAGCCAGGCCGTACTGAAAGAGTTGTCCCCAGGCCTGGAATTGACTGTCGACTACGGCATTCTGTGGTTCATTGCCCAGCCGATCTTCTGGTTGCTGCAACATATCCACGCGCTGGTCGGTAACTGGGGCTGGTCGATCATCTTCCTGACCATGCTGATCAAAGGGCTCTTCTTCCCGCTGTCGGCAGCCAGTTACAAATCCATGGCACGCATGCGTGCAGTAGCGCCGAAATTGGCGGCTCTGAAAGAGCAACATGGTGATGACCGGCAGAAACTGTCGCAGTCGATGATGGAGTTGTACAAGAAAGAGAAGATCAACCCGCTGGGTGGATGCTTGCCGATTCTTGTGCAAATGCCGGTTTTCCTCTCGCTGTACTGGGTTCTCCTGGAAAGCGTGGAAATGCGCCAGGCACCCTTCATGCTGTGGATTACTGACCTGTCGATCAAGGATCCGTTCTTCATTCTGCCGATCATCATGGGCGCCACCATGTTCATCCAGCAGCAGTTGAACCCGACTCCTCCGGATCCGATGCAGGCCAAGGTGATGAAGCTGATGCCTATCATCTTCACCTTCTTCTTCCTGTGGTTCCCGGCTGGTCTGGTGCTGTACTGGGTGGTCAACAACTGCCTGTCGATCACACAACAGTGGTACATCACGCGTAAGATCGAAGCTGCTACCAAAAAAGCCGCTGCGTAACTTACTCTGTTGATAACCACTGAAAACGCCCCCTAGTGGGGCGTTTTGCTATCTGTCACTTTTGTCTGGATATTGGGTTATGAGCGTCCCTCGTGAAACCATCGCTGCCGTCGCTACCGCTCAAGGTCGTGGCGGTGTGGGCATCGTCCGAATCTCCGGACCGCTCGCAAGCATCGCCGCGAAAGCCTTCAGCGGCCGTGAACTGAAACCGCGTTTTGCGCACTACGGCCCGTTCCTCAGCGAGCAGGACGAAGTTCTGGATGAAGGCATTGCCCTATATTTCCCGGGGCCGAATTCATTTACCGGCGAAGACGTGCTCGAGCTCCAGGGCCACGGTGGTCCGATCGTGCTCGATATGCTGCTTCAGCGCTGTCTGCAATTGGGCTGCCGTCTGGCCCGTCCGGGGGAATTCAGCGAACGAGCGTTTCTTAACGACAAACTCGACCTGGCTCAGGCTGAAGCCATCGCCGACCTGATTGAAGCCAGTTCTACACAGGCCGCACGAAATGCTTTGCGTTCGTTGCAAGGCGCGTTTTCGCAGCGTGTGCATAACCTCACGGAACAGCTGATCAGCCTGCGTATCTATGTCGAAGCGGCGATTGATTTCCCGGAGGAGGAAATCGACTTCCTTGCCGATGGCCATGTGTTGAAGATGCTCGATACGGTGCGTGACGAGTTATCAACAGTACTGCGTGAAGCCGGGCAAGGGGCATTGCTGCGTGATGGCATGACCGTAGTGATCGCCGGTCGGCCAAATGCCGGCAAATCCAGCCTGCTCAATGCGCTGGCCGGGCGTGAAGCGGCGATCGTCACGGAAATTGCCGGAACCACTCGGGATATCCTTCGCGAACATATCCACATTGATGGCATGCCGCTGCATGTGGTCGATACTGCAGGGTTACGCGACACCGATGACCAGGTCGAAAAAATTGGCGTCGAGCGAGCTCTAAAGGCTATTGGTGAAGCTGATCGGATCTTGTTGGTGGTCGATGCCACCGCCCCCGAAGCCCTTGATCCGTTTTCGCTGTGGCCTGAGTTCCTGGAGCAGCGACCGGATCCGGCAAAAGTAACCTTGATTCGCAATAAGGCCGACCTGACGGGGGAAGCGATCGCGCTGGAAGTCAGTGAGGATGGCCACGTGACTATCAGCCTGAGCGCCAGGTCTGCCGGCGAAGGCCTGGAGTTGCTTCGCGATCACCTCAAAGCTTGCATGGGCTATGAGCAGACCTCGGAAAGCAGCTTCAGTGCTCGCAGGCGACATCTGGAAGCTTTGCGCCATGCCAGTACCTCACTCGAGCATGGTCGTGCGCAATTGACCCTTGCTGGTGCTGGTGAGCTTCTGGCAGAAGATTTGCGTCAGGCCCAGCAGGCTTTGGGTGAGATTACCGGTGCATTCAGTTCCGATGATCTGCTTGGCCGTATCTTTTCCAGCTTCTGCATCGGCAAATAACCTCACCACTCCCTCTGCAGGAGCCAAGCTTGCTCGCGAAGCGGCCTATCTGACAAACCGCATCGCATCGTTTGCTGGCAAGCCAGGCTCCCACCTCTGCACATTTCTCCAAATTATTTAAACCGCAGGCGGCATCGACCGCTTCGGTGGTTTCGCCGTGGGTGGAATTTGTTCCATTCAGCGCTTTTCTGTGGATTAAGCCCTGTGAATAACCGCCCTTAGGCTCAGTTGATAACAGGGCCAGAAAACTGAGGAAAACCCCGCCTGTGGACAACCATCACTTTTACCCACAGGCTTAAACCGGTTATCCAAGGGCCTCATTGCCACCTAACCACAGACTTATAAATCTCTGTACACATTGAAAATAAAGGCCTGTATAGATCTATCCACAGAATACAGGCTCAGTAGAAATAAACATAAAAACAAAGATTTAATAAATCTCTCTCTTTTAATTTCTATTATCTGTGATTCATCCACAGCTGGTTAAATTTTGTGCAAAGGGTTCTTTAAGAAGGTCGAAGTCCCTATACTTGCCGGTCTATCCGAATAACCCATAGAAGCAGGCACGAGGTGCGTGGTGGATTTCCCTTCCCGTTTTGAAGTGATCGTCATCGGCGGCGGTCATGCCGGTACCGAGGCTGCACTTGCGTCAGCACGCATGGGGGTAAAAACCCTGCTGCTTACGCATAACGTGGAAACCCTCGGAGCAATGAGCTGCAATCCCGCGATTGGCGGGATCGGCAAGAGCCATCTGGTCAAGGAAATCGATGCCCTTGGTGGCGCGATGGCCATGGCTACCGATAAAGGTGGCATTCAGTTTCGTGTGTTGAACAGCCGCAAAGGCCCAGCCGTGCGCGCTACTCGTGCTCAGGCCGACCGCGTTCTGTACAAGGCCGCTGTACGCGAGATTCTCGAGAACCAGCCAAACCTGTGGATATTTCAACAGGCTGCCGATGACCTGATCGTTGAACAGGAACAAGTGCGTGGTGTTGTCACCCAAATGGGCCTGCGTTTCTTCGCAGACTCCGTGGTGTTGACCACTGGCACCTTCCTCGGCGGACTTATCCACATCGGGATGCAGAACTATTCCGGCGGTCGTGCCGGCGATCCACCGTCGATCGCCCTGGCACATCGTCTGCGTGAACTGCCTTTGCGCGTGGGTCGCCTGAAAACCGGTACGCCACCGCGTATCGATGGCCGCTCTGTGGACTTTTCGGTAATGACCGAGCAACCCGGCGATACGCCGATTCCGGTGATGTCGTTCCTGGGGTCCAAAGAACAGCATCCAGCGCAGGTCAGTTGCTGGATTACCCACACCAATGCCCGTACACACGAGATCATCGCCTCGAACCTCGATCGTTCGCCGATGTATTCCGGGGTGATCGAAGGTATCGGTCCGCGTTACTGCCCGTCGATCGAAGACAAGATCCACCGCTTTGCCGACAAGGAAAGCCACCAGGTCTTCATCGAACCGGAAGGATTGACCACTCACGAGCTGTACCCGAACGGGATATCCACATCCTTGCCGTTTGATGTGCAGCTGCAGATCGTGCAATCGATCCGTGGCATGGAAAACGCTCACATTGTTCGCCCGGGCTACGCCATCGAGTACGACTACTTCGATCCGCGAGACCTGAAGTACAGCCTGGAAACCAAAGTCATCGGCGGTCTGTTCTTCGCCGGGCAGATCAACGGCACCACCGGTTACGAAGAAGCCGGTGCCCAGGGTTTGCTGGCCGGCACCAACGCGGCACTGCGTGCCCAGGGCAAAGACAGCTGGTGCCCGCGTCGCGACGAGGCATACATCGGCGTATTGGTCGACGACCTGATTACCCTGGGTACTCAGGAACCGTACCGGATGTTCACCTCCCGCGCCGAATACCGCTTGATCCTGCGCGAAGACAACGCGGACCTGCGTTTGACCGAAAAAGGTCGTGAATTGGGTCTGGTGGATGACGTGCGTTGGGCGGCTTTCTGCAAGAAACGCGAAAGCATCGAGCTGGAAGAACAGCGTCTGAAAAGTACCTGGGTTCGCCCTGGCACCGAACAAGGCGATGCAATCTCTGAAAAATTCGGCACGCCGCTGACTCACGAATACAACTTGCTGAACCTGCTGACCCGTCCGGAAATCGACTACGCTGGTTTGATCTCGGTGACTGGCGCGGGCACGGAAGATCCACAAGTCGCCGAGCAGGTTGAAATCAAGACCAAATACGCCGGCTACATCGATCGCCAGCAAGATGAAATCGCTCGCCTGCGGGCCAGCGAAGACACCAGGTTGCCTGTGGATATCGATTACACGAACATCTCGGGGCTTTCCAAAGAGATTCAAAGCAAGCTCGGCGCGACCCGCCCGGAGACCCTGGGCCAGGCTTCGCGGATTCCGGGCGTTACCCCGGCAGCGATTTCGCTGTTGATGATTCATTTGAAAAAACGCGGCGCGGGCCGTCAGTTGGAGCAAAGCGCTTGAGTTCGTTGGTCACCTCGCAACACGCCGAAGAGTTATCCACAGGCGCTCGCCAGCTGGGTGTCAGCCTGACAGACGCCCAACATGCGCAGCTGCTGGACTACCTGGCCCTGTTGATAAAATGGAACAAGGCTTACAACCTCACGGCAGTACGTGATCCGGACGAAATGGTTTCACGGCATTTGCTCGACAGCCTGAGCGTGATGTCCTTCATCGAAAACGGTCGCTGGCTGGATGTCGGTAGCGGCGGCGGGATGCCTGGCATCCCGTTGGCAATCCTGTTTCCCGAGTCACAAGTGACCTGCCTGGACAGCAATGGCAAGAAAACCCGTTTTCTGACCCAGGTCAAACTCGAACTAAAACTGGATAACCTGCAAGTTATCCACAGTCGCGTCGAAGCCTTCCAGCCCGAACTGCCATTCAACGGGATCATTTCCCGGGCGTTCAGCAGTATGGAGAACTTCAGCAACTGGACTCGCCACTTAGGCGATAGCGACACACGTTGGCTGGCAATGAAGGGCGTTCATCCTGCGGATGAGCTGGTAGCATTGCCGGCAGACTTCCACCTCGATAGCGAACATGCCCTGGCCGTACCTGGTTGCCAAGGCCAACGCCATCTGCTGATACTGCGCCGCACGGCATGATTGGGAACACAAGCAAGAATGGCTAAGGTATTCGCGATAGCGAACCAAAAGGGTGGTGTGGGCAAGACCACCACCTGCATCAACCTCGCAGCATCCCTGGTCGCGACCAAGCGTCGGGTGCTGTTGATCGATCTCGATCCACAGGGCAACGCCACCATGGGTAGCGGTGTGGATAAACACGGCCTGGAAAATTCGGTCTATGACCTGCTGATCGGTGAATGCGATCTGGCCCAGGCCATGCATTTTTCCGAGCATGGCGGTTATCAACTGCTACCGGCCAACCGCGATCTGACTGCGGCAGAAGTCGTTCTGCTGGAAATGCAGATGAAAGAAAGCCGTCTGCGCAGCGCCCTGGCGCCGATCCGTGAGAATTACGATTACATTCTGATCGACTGCCCGCCATCGCTGTCGATGCTCACGCTCAACGCTCTGGTGGCTTCCGATGGCGTGATTATCCCCATGCAGTGCGAGTATTTCGCACTGGAAGGTCTGAGCGACCTTGTGGATAACATCAAGCGTATCGCTGAACTGCTGAACCCGAACCTGAAAATCGAAGGCTTGCTGCGGACCATGTATGACCCGCGCCTGAGCCTGATGAACGACGTTTCAGCCCAGCTCAAGGAACACTTCGGTGAGCAGCTGTACGACACTGTGATTCCGCGCAACATTCGTCTGGCCGAAGCACCGAGTTATGGCATGCCGGCTCTGGCGTACGACAAACAATCCCGTGGCGCGCTGGCCTATCTGGCCCTGGCGGGCGAGATGGTTCGTCGCCAACGCAAAAACTCACGCACTGCCGCTGCTCAGGCAACTTAAGGAATCCCCATGGCCGTCAAGAAACGAGGTCTCGGACGTGGACTGGATGCACTGCTGAGTGGTCCGACTGTCAGCTTGCTGGAAGAGCAGGCGGTGCAGGCAGATCAGCGTGAGCTGCAGCACTTGCCGTTGGACCTGATTCAACGTGGCAAATACCAGCCACGTCGGGACATGGATCCACAAGCGCTGGAAGAACTGGCTCAGTCGATCAAGGCACAGGGTGTGATGCAGCCGATTGTGGTTCGCCCGATCGGTGGCGGTCGCTTTGAAATCATTGCTGGCGAACGCCGCTGGCGTGCCAGTCAACAAGCCGGCCAGGAAACCATCCCGGTGATGGTGCGCGATGTGCCGGATGAGACCGCGATCGCCATGGCGCTGATTGAGAACATCCAGCGCGAAGACCTCAACCCTATCGAGGAAGCGGTCGCCCTGCAGCGCTTGCAGCAGGAATTCCAGCTGACTCAGCAGCAAGTCGCCGAGGCGGTGGGTAAATCCCGCGTGACCGTGGCCAACTTGCTGCGCTTGATCACGTTGCCTGAAGTAATCAAGACGATGCTGTCCCATGGTGACCTGGAAATGGGTCATGCACGTGCATTGCTGGGTTTGCCGGAAAATCAACAGGTTGAAGGGGCGCGACACGTTGTCGCACGTGGCCTGACTGTTCGCCAGACTGAAGCCCTGGTTCGCCAGTGGTTGAGTGGTAAACAGGAGCCTGCCGAACCCACCAAACCTGACCCTGATATTGCCCGTCTCGAGCAGCGTCTGGCTGAGCGCCTGGGCTCTGCGGTGCAGATCCGCCACGGAAAGAAGGGCAAAGGACAGTTGGTCATCGGTTATAACTCACTCGATGAGTTGCAAGGCGTTCTCGCACACATCCGCTGAAACAAATCCATATGTAGCGCGCAGACGGAAATCACTACCTGGCAGTTGAATAGGGGCAGAACCGCCCCTATACTCTGCGCGCATTTTGTCGGCACAAATTATGCCAAGTTATTGAATTTTGGTAGCCGGCCCTTGGGGGGCAATAGTGATGGAAAGCCGCACGCCAAACCGCTTGCCGTTCCATCGCTTGGCGGTATTTCCGGTGTTATTGGCTCAATTTGTCGTTTTGCTGCTCGCCGCTTTGGCGCTCTGGCGATGGCATGGAGTCGTAGCCGGATACTCGGGACTCTGCGGAGGACTGATAGCCTTGCTGCCCAATGTGTATTTCGCTCACAGGGCATTTCGGTTTTCCGGCGCCCGAGCAGCTCAAGCCATCGTCCGGTCTTTTTATGCTGGCGAGGCGGGCAAACTGATTTTGACGGCTGTGCTGTTTGCACTGACGTTTGCAGGTGTGAAGCCATTGGCGCCATTAGCTGTATTTGGCGTCTTCGTGCTGACCCAACTGGTCAGCTGGTTCGCTCCCCTGCTAATGAAAACAAGACTTTCGAGACCTTAGGGCGTTTGAGGCAACCATGGCAGCAGAAACCGCTTCGGGCTATATCCAGCACCACTTGCAGAACCTGACCTTCGGTCATCTACCTAACGGTGGCTGGGGTTTTGCCCACACCGCAGCAGAAGCCAAAGAAATGGGCTTCTGGGCATTCCACGTCGATACCCTCGGCTGGTCTGTTGCGTTGGGTCTGATTTTCGTCCTTCTTTTCCGCATGGCGGCAAAGAAGGCGACTTCCGGTCAACCAGGTGCTTTGCAAAACTTTGTTGAAGTTCTGATCGAGTTCGTCGACGGCAGCGTGAAAGACACCTTTCACGGCCGTAACCCGTTGATCGCGCCATTGGCCCTGACGATTTTTGTCTGGGTATTCCTGATGAACGCTATCGACCTGGTACCGGTCGACTGGATTCCTAAACTGGCCGCAATGATTTCCGGGGACCAACATCTGGTCTTCCGCGCCGTTGCTACCACTGACCCGAACGCGACTCTGGGCATGTCCCTGTCGGTGTTCGCGTTGATCATTTGCTATAGCATCAAGGTCAAGGGCATCGGCGGTTTCATCGGCGAACTGACCCTTCACCCGTTCGGCAGCAAGAACATTTTCGTTCAGGCTCTGCTGATTCCGGTGAACTTCCTGCTTGAATTCGTGACGCTGGTTGCCAAACCGATCTCTCTGGCACTGCGTCTGTTCGGCAACATGTACGCTGGCGAGCTGGTGTTCATCCTGATCGCTGTCATGTTCGGCAGCGGCCTGCTCTGGCTCAGCGGCCTGGGCGTGGTGCTGCAATGGGCGTGGGCTGTATTCCACATCCTGATCATCACCCTGCAAGCGTTTATCTTCATGATGCTCAGCATCGTCTATCTGTCGATGGCGCACGAAGAGAACCATTAAGACCCGCCTGGCGAGTCTGATGACCCTCTCGTTTTGGCGCGAGGGTGCCCATTGGGGCTGATGTATCAAACGATTTTGTTTTACCGCTTTAATCTAAAAAACCTAAACCATACGACGTAAAAGTCGGGAGGAAAGATGGAAACTGTAGTTGGTCTAACCGCTATCGCTGTTGCACTGTTGATCGGCCTGGGCGCACTGGGTACCGCAATTGGTTTCGGCCTGTTGGGCGGCAAGTTCCTGGAAGGCGCAGCGCGTCAGCCAGAAATGGTTCCAATGCTGCAAGTTAAAATGTTCATCGTTGCCGGTCTGCTCGACGCCGTAACCATGATCGGCGTTGGTATCGCTCTGTTCTTCACCTTCGCGAACCCTTTCGTTGGTCAACTCGCTCACTAATTACTCGGTTTTTCGAGTTGAGCAAGTGTGATGGACAACGAACGAGCGAGGTGTTGGCGTGAACATTAATGCAACCCTGATTGGCCAGTCCGTTGCGTTCTTCATTTTTGTACTGTTTTGCATGAAGTTCGTGTGGCCTCCGGTCATCGCGGCTTTGCACGAACGTCAGAAGAAGATCGCGGATGGACTGGACGCTGCCGCCCGAGCAGCTCGCGACCTGGAATTGGCCCAAGATAAAGTGGGTCAACAACTGCGCGAAGCAAAAGCTCAGGCAGCCGAAATCATTGAGCAAGCCAAGAAACGCGGTAATCAGATCGTCGATGAGGCTGTTGATAAAGCCCGTGTCGATGCTGAACGTGTGAAGGTTCAGGCTCAGGCCGAGATCGAGCAGGAACTGAATGGTGTCAAAGACGCGCTGCGTGCCCAACTGGGTGCTCTGGCCGTTGGCGGTGCCGAGAAGATCCTGGGTGCCACAATCGATCAAAACGCGCACGCGGAGCTGGTTAACAAACTGGCTGCTGAAATTTAAGCGAGGGCGATCATGGCAGAACTGACCACGTTGGCCCGACCTTACGCTAAGGCAGCCTTCGAGCACGCCCAGGCCCACCAGCAGCTGGCCTCTTGGTCAGCCATGCTCGGCCTGGCTGCAGCAGTGTCGCAAGACGACACCATGCAGCGCGTGCTCAAGGCCCCGCGACTGACGAGCGCAGACAAGGCCACCACGTTTATTGACGTGTGTGGCGAGAAGTTTGATGTGAAGGTACAGAACTTCATTCACGTTGCAGCCGAGAAC
Source organism: Pseudomonas sp. GW821-FHT04C07 (assembly GCF_059420325.1). Classification (NCBI taxonomy): domain Bacteria; kingdom Pseudomonadati; phylum Pseudomonadota; class Gammaproteobacteria; order Pseudomonadales; family Pseudomonadaceae; genus Pseudomonas; species Pseudomonas sp. GW821-FHT04C07. The sequence goes on along the minus strand of NZ_JBWKTM010000001.1, from coordinate 601,566 downwards.
GACCGTCTTCAGCTTTTGCCGGAGATCGCCGCTCTGTTTGACCTGTACAAGGCCGAACAAGAGAAATCGGTAGACGTGGAAGTCACCAGTGCTTTTGCATTGAACCAAGAACAGCAAGACAAACTCGCCAAGGTTCTCAGTGCACGACTCGACCGGGAAGTGCGCCTGCAAGTTGCGGAGGATTCCACCCTTATCGGTGGTGTCATCATTCGCGCCGGCGACCTGGTTATCGATGGCTCGATTCGCGGCAAACTCGCGAACCTTGCCGAAGCATTGAAATCTTGAGTTTGAAGGGGCAGCAGAGCAATGCAGCAACTCAATCCTTCCGAAATAAGTGAAATTATCAAGGGCCGCATCGACAAGCTCGATGTGACCTCCCAAGCCCGTAACGAAGGCACTGTCGTCAGCGTATCTGACGGTATCGTGCGGATTCACGGTCTGGCCGACGTCATGTACGGCGAGATGATCGAGTTTCCGGGCGGCGTCTTCGGTATGGCCCTCAACCTGGAGCAAGACTCTGTAGGCGCCGTTGTATTGGGCTCTTACCAGTCTCTGGCTGAAGGCATGAGCGCCAAGTGCACTGGCCGCATCCTCGAAGTTCCAGTTGGTAAGGAACTGCTGGGTCGCGTAGTCGACGCACTGGGTAACCCAGTTGACGGCAAAGGTCCGCTGAACAACACCGAGACCGATGCGGTCGAGAAAGTTGCACCAGGCGTGATCTGGCGTAAGTCGGTAGACCAGCCTGTACAGACTGGCTACAAGGCTGTCGATGCCATGATCCCTGTCGGCCGTGGCCAGCGTGAGCTGATCATCGGTGACCGTCAGATCGGTAAAACCGCTCTGGCGATCGACGCGATCATCAACCAGAAAAACAGCGGCATCTTTTGCGTCTACGTAGCAATCGGTCAGAAACAATCGACCATCGCTAACGTGGTTCGCAAGCTGGAAGAAAACGGCGCCCTGGCAAACACCATCATCGTGGCTGCCAGTGCTTCCGAATCTCCTGCGCTGCAATTCCTGGCACCGTACTCCGGTTGCACCATGGGCGAATACTTCCGCGACCGCGGTGAAGACGCGCTGATCGTTTATGACGATCTCTCCAAGCAAGCAGTGGCCTACCGCCAGATTTCCCTGCTGCTGCGCCGTCCACCAGGCCGTGAAGCTTACCCAGGCGACGTGTTCTATCTCCACTCCCGTCTGCTGGAGCGTGCATCCCGCGTTTCGGAAGAGTACGTAGAGAAGTTCACCAACGGTGCCGTGACTGGCAAGACCGGTTCTTTGACCGCTCTGCCAATCATTGAAACCCAGGCTGGCGACGTTTCCGCGTTCGTTCCGACCAACGTGATTTCCATCACCGACGGTCAGATCTTCCTGGAATCGGCCATGTTCAACTCCGGGATCCGTCCGGCTGTGAACGCCGGTGTTTCGGTATCCCGTGTGGGTGGTGCCGCTCAGACCAAGATCATCAAGAAGCTTTCCGGTGGTATCCGTACCGCTCTGGCTCAGTACCGTGAACTGGCTGCATTTGCTCAGTTCGCTTCTGACCTGGACGAAGCCACTCGCAAGCAGCTTGAGCATGGTCAGCGCGTTACCGAGCTGATGAAGCAGAAGCAATATGCGCCGATGTCCATCGCCGACATGTCGTTGTCCCTGTATGCCGCTGAACGTGGCTTCCTGGTTGACGTCGAGATTCAAAAAATCGGTAGCTTCGAGCAGGCCATGATTGCTTACTTCAACCGCGATCACGCCGATTTGATGGCGAAGATCAACGTGAAGGGTGACTTCAATGACGAAATCGACGCTGGCCTCAAAGCCGGTATCGAAAAGTTCAAGGCCACCCAAACCTGGTAAGCCGCAGCGGGGGCCGAGAGGCTCCCGCTTGCTAACCTGATAGGTGTTACATGGCAGGCGCAAAAGAGATTCGCAGTAAGATTGCGAGCATCAAAAGCACGCAAAAGATCACCAGCGCCATGGAAAAAGTGGCGGTCAGCAAAATGCGCAAGGCACAAATGCGCATGGCTGCTAGCCGTCCTTACGCGGAGCGCATCCGCCAGGTTATTGGTCATCTGGCCAACGCCAACCCGGAATATCGCCACCCGTTCATGATCGACCGCGAAACCAAGCGCGTCGGTTATGTCGTAGTGAGCAGTGACCGTGGTTTGTGCGGTGGTTTGAATACCAACCTGTTCAAGGCTTTGATCAAGGACATGGCGGTAAACCGCGAACGCGGCGTAGAGATCGATCTGTGCGTGGTCGGCAGCAAAGGTGCGGCATTTTTCCGCAACTTCGGCGGTAACGTAGTCGCTGCTATCAGCCACCTGGGTGAAGAGCCGTCGATCAATGATCTGATCGGCAGCGTCAAGGTGATGCTGGATGCCTACCTGGACGGCCGTATTGACCGCCTGTCCGTGGTATCCAACAAGTTCATCAACACCATGACGCAACAGCCTACCGTGGAGCAGTTGATTCCATTGGTGGCGACCCCGGAAAAAGAACTCAAGCATCACTGGGACTACCTCTACGAACCAGACGCCAAAGAGCTGCTTGACGGCTTGATGGTGCGCTACGTGGAGTCGCAGGTGTACCAGGCGGTGGTCGAGAACAACGCAGCTGAACAAGCAGCGCGGATGATCGCGATGAAGAACGCTACCGACAACGCCGGTGATTTGATCAGCGATTTGCAGCTGATCTACAACAAGGCGCGTCAGGCTGCGATCACCCAAGAGATCTCGGAAATCGTCGGCGGCGCTGCCGCGGTTTAACGGTTCAAATATTCAGAGGATCCAGCTATGAGTAGCGGACGTATCGTTCAAATCATCGGCGCCGTTATCGACGTGGAATTTCCACGCGACAGCGTACCGAGCATCTACAACGCGCTGAAAGTACAAGGCGCGGAAACTACCCTGGAAGTTCAGCAACAGCTGGGCGACGGCGTAGTTCGTACCATTGCGATGGGTTCCACCGAAGGCTTGAAGCGCGGTCTGGGCGTTATCGACTCCGGCGCAGCCATCTCCGTACCGGTCGGTAAAGCGACTCTGGGCCGGATCATGGACGTTCTGGGCAACCCGATCGACGAAGCAGGCCCGATTGACACCGAAGAGCGCTGGGGCATTCACCGTCCTGCGCCATCCTTCGCTGAACAAGCTGGCGGCAACGACCTGCTGGAAACCGGTATCAAGGTTATCGACCTGGTTTGCCCGTTCGCCAAGGGTGGTAAAGTCGGTCTGTTCGGTGGTGCCGGTGTAGGCAAAACCGTAAACATGATGGAACTGATCCGTAACATCGCCATCGAGCACAGCGGTTATTCCGTGTTCGCCGGTGTGGGTGAGCGTACCCGTGAGGGTAACGACTTCTACCACGAGATGAAGGATTCCAACGTTCTGGACAAAGTTGCACTGGTTTACGGTCAGATGAACGAGCCGCCGGGTAACCGTCTGCGCGTAGCACTGACTGGCCTGACCATGGCCGAGAAGTTCCGTGACGAAGGTAACGACGTACTGTTGTTCGTCGACAACATCTATCGTTACACCCTGGCTGGTACTGAAGTATCCGCACTGCTGGGCCGTATGCCTTCGGCAGTAGGTTACCAGCCGACCCTGGCTGAAGAGATGGGCGTTCTGCAAGAACGTATCACTTCGACCAAGGAAGGTTCGATCACTTCGATCCAGGCGGTATACGTACCGGCGGATGACTTGACCGACCCGTCGCCAGCGACCACCTTCGCCCACTTGGACGCCACCGTCGTACTGTCCCGTGACATCGCTTCCCTGGGTATCTACCCAGCGGTCGATCCACTGGACTCGACTTCGCGCCAGCTGGACCCGATGGTTATCGGCCAGGAACACTACGACACCGCTCGCGGCGTACAGTATGTGTTGCAGCGCTACAAAGAGCTGAAGGACATCATTGCGATCCTGGGTATGGACGAGCTGTCGGAAGCCGACAAACAGTTGGTAAACCGTGCTCGTAAGATCCAGCGCTTCTTGTCGCAGCCGTTCTTCGTGGCTGAAGTCTTCACCGGTGCTTCGGGTAAATACGTTTCCCTGAAAGACACCATTGCTGGCTTCAAAGGCATCCTCAACGGTGACTACGACCACCTGCCAGAACAAGCGTTCTACATGGTCGGCAGCATCGAAGAAGCGATCGAGAAAGCCAAAAAACTGTAATCCCGGCGCCCGGCAACGGGCGCTAATCAGGTTGAGGCAAGCAGATGGCTATGACAGTCCATTGCGATATCGTCAGCGCGGAAGGAGAAATCTTTTCCGGTCTGGTCGAGATGGTGATCGCGCACGGCAGCCTGGGTGATCTTGGTATCGCTCTAGGTCACGCTCCGCTGATCACTGAACTGAAGCCGGGTCCGATCCGCCTGATCAAACAGGGTGGGGAAGCCGAGGTGTTTTACATCTCCGGTGGTTACCTCGAGGTTCAGCCGAACATGGTCAAGGTTCTTGCCGACACTGTGCAACGTGCTGCCGACCTGGACGAAGCCTCCGCTCAGGAAGCCGTCAAGGCTGCCGAGAAGGCCCTGCATGAAAGAGGCGCGGAGTTCGATTACGGTTCTGCTGCCGCTCGTCTGGCCGAGGCTGCAGCTCAGCTGCGCACCGTCCAGCAGATCCGCAAGAAGTTCGGCGGCTAAGCCATCAGCTTTTTGTGTGATTGATTAAAAAGGGTAGCCTCGGCTACCCTTTTTCTTTTTGTGCAATTCACTTTCTGGTCACAGCCGCTGACCACCCAGGATTGGTAGCCAGTCATGTCTCTCGAAATCGTTATTCTCGCTGCCGGTCAAGGCACTCGCATGCGTTCGGCACTGCCGAAAGTTCTCCACCCGGTCGCGGGCAATTCCATGCTTGGTCATGTTATCCACAGCGCCCGGCAACTTGATCCACAGCGCATCCACGTAGTCATCGGCCATGGTGCCGATGTGGTGCGCGAACGTTTCGCCGCAGACGATCTGAATTTCGTCTTGCAGGACAAGCAGCTCGGCACGGGTCACGCCGTCGCTCAGGCTTTGCCGTTTCTGACGGCTGAAAATGTGCTGATCCTTTACGGTGATGTGCCACTGATTGAAGTTGAGACGCTCCAGCGTCTGCTGAAGAAAGCCAGCCCTGAACAACTCGGACTGTTGACCGTAACCCTGGCAGACCCGACCGGTTACGGCCGGATCGTCCGCGATGCCGAGGGTAACGTCACTGCCATTGTCGAACACAAGGATGCCTCTGACGCCGAGAAGGCCATTTGCGAAGGCAACACCGGGATTCTCGCGGTGCCTGGCGCGCGTTTGGCTGATTGGCTGGGCCGCTTGTCGAACAACAACGTCCAGGGCGAGTACTACCTGACCGATGTGATCGAAATGGCGGTCAACGATGGTCTGGTCGTCGCCACCGAGCAACCCCATGACGCCATGGAAGTGCAGGGCGCCAACGATCGCAAGCAACTCGCTGAGCTGGAACGCCACTACCAATTGCGTGAAGGTCGTCGCTTGATGGCGCTGGGCGTGACGTTGCGTGATCCGGCGCGCCTTGATGTGCGTGGCGAAGTCAGTGTCGGTCGTGATGTGCTGATCGACATCAACGTGATTCTCGAAGGTCGGGTGGTCATCGAAGATGATGTGGTCATCGGTCCGAACTGCGTGATCAAAGACAGCACCCTGCGCAAAGGTGCGGTAATCAAGGCCAATAGTCATATCGAAGGTGCAGTCATGGGCGAGGGCAGTGATGCCGGCCCGTTTGCTCGACTGCGTCCGGGGACTGTGCTGGAAGCCCGCGCCCATGTGGGTAACTTTGTAGAGCTGAAGAATGCCCACCTGGGCGAAGGCGCGAAGGCTGGTCATTTGACCTATCTGGGCGACGCAGAGATCGGCGCGCGCACCAATATTGGCGCTGGCACCATCACGTGCAACTATGACGGCGCTAACAAGTTCAAGACGATACTGGGCGAAGACGTATTCATCGGCTCCAACAACTCGTTGGTGGCGCCTGTGGATATCTCATCTGGAGCGACCACGGCGGCGGGTTCGACCATTACTTCTGACGTGGGTGTCGAACAGTTGGCAGTCGGCCGCGCTCGTCAGCGCAATATCGATGGCTGGAAACGGCCGGTGAAAATCAAGAAGAGCTGAGTTATCCACAGAGCGTTTCCGATTCGGCGTCTGTGGCGCTCATCAGATAGCTATCGCGGGCAAGCCTCGCTCCTACAGACGTTATCATTTGTAGGAGCGAGACTTGCCCGCGATGCTTTTATCCACAGATCTTTTTCATTCCGCCCGCTTGACGATTTTCTTCAGATAGGTTTTGATTGCCTTCGCTATCTTTCGAAACGAAACTTATAAGCCCATGTCGAAACGAAATACACCACAACGTCGTCATAACATTCTCGCTTTGCTCAATGAGCAGGGCGAAGTCAGTGTGGATGAGTTGGCCAAACGTTTCGAAACCTCTGAAGTCACGATTCGCAAGGATCTGGCTGCCCTGGAGAGCAATGGTCTGTTGTTGCGCCGCTATGGTGGCGCGATCACCATGCCGCAAGAGTTGGTCAGCGAGATCGGCCAGCCCGTCTCGAAGTTCAAGCAATCCATTGCACGCGCCGCCGTTACGCGGATTCGCGAACACGCGCGGATCATTATCGACAGCGGCAGCACTACCGCCGCGATGATCCCGGAACTCGGCCAACAGCCAGGTCTGGTGGTCATGACCAACTCCCTGCATGTTGCCAATGCCTTGAGCGAGTTGGAGCACGAACCCGTGCTGTTGATGACCGGCGGAACCTGGGACCCGCATTCAGAGTCTTTCCAGGGGCAGGTCGCCGAGCAGGTACTACGCTCTTATGATTTCGACCAGCTGTTTATCGGTGCCGATGGCATTGATCTGATTCGTGGCACCACCACTTTCAACGAACTGCTTGGCCTCAGCCGGGTGATGGCGGAAGTGGCCCGTGAAGTGATCGTAATGGTCGAGGCCGACAAGATCGGCCGCAAAATCCCCAACCTGGAGCTGCCATGGAGCAGCGTCCATACCCTTATTACTGATGATCGTTTGCCACTCGAGGCACGCGAACAGATTCAGGCCCGCGGCATTAACTTGATTTGCGCGGCAGTCAGCCAGGAGAAATAGCATGTGTGGAATTGTTGGCGCGGTCGCTGAACGGAATATCACCGCCATTTTGCTCGAAGGCCTCAAGCGCCTGGAATACCGCGGTTATGACAGCGCGGGCGTGGCGGTTTTCAGTAATGCCGGCAAGCTTGAGCGCGTTCGCCGCCCGGGCAAGGTCAGCGAGTTGGAGCAAGCCCTGGCCGGTGAGCCGCTAACAGGTCGGCTCGGTATCGCTCATACTCGCTGGGCAACTCACGGCGCACCGTGCGAGCGCAATGCCCACCCGCATTTCTCCGGTGATCTGGCGGTGGTGCACAACGGCATCATCGAGAACCATGAAGCTCTGCGCGAGCAATTGAAAGCGCTGGATTATGTGTTCACTTCGGAGACCGATACCGAAGTCATCGCCCACCTGCTGGACCACAAACTCAAACACCATAGTGACCTCACCGTGGCACTCAAAGCCACTGTCAAAGAACTGCACGGCGCTTATGGCCTGGCGGTTGTCAGCGCCCGCCAACCTGATCGCCTGGTAGCGGCACGTAGTGGCAGCCCGTTGGTGATCGGCCTGGGGCTGGGCGAAAACTTCCTGGCTTCCGATCAATTGGCGTTGCGGCAGGTCACCGACCGTTTCATGTACCTGGAAGAGGGCGACATCGCTGAGATCCATCGCGATAGCGTGCAGATCTGGGACGTCAACGGTCAGTCGGTCGAACGCGAAGCCGTGCAATATCGCGATGGCGCCGAAGCGGCCGAAAAGGGCGCGTTCCGCCACTTCATGCTCAAGGAAATCCACGAACAGCCGTCTGTGGTGCAACGTACGCTGGAAGGTCGTCTCAGCCAGAATCAGGTAATGGTCCAGGCATTCGGTCAGCAGGCTGCAGAGCTGTTTGCGAAGGTCCGTAACGTGCAGATCGTCGCCTGCGGTACCAGCTATCACGCCGGTATGGTTGCCCGTTACTGGCTGGAAGAGCTGGCCGGGATTCCGTGCCAGGTCGAAGTCGCCAGCGAGTTCCGCTACCGCAAAGTAGTGGTGCAACCGGATACTCTGTTCGTGACTATCTCGCAGTCCGGTGAAACTGCCGACACCCTGGCGGCGCTGCGTAATGCCAAGGAGCTGGGCTTCCTCGCCAGCCTGGCGATCTGCAACGTTGGGATCAGTTCACTGGTGCGTGAGTCCGATCTGACCCTGCTGACCCAGGCTGGTCGCGAAATCGGCGTGGCCTCGACCAAAGCCTTCACCACTCAGCTGGTCGGGCTGTTGCTGCTGACCCTGTCCCTGGGCCAGGTACGTGGCACGTTAGCAGATGGTATGGAAGCCAAGCTGGTTGAAGAGCTGCGTCGCTTACCGACTCGCTTGGGTGAAGCCCTGGCGATGGACAGCACGGTCGAGAAAATTGCCGAGCTGTTCGCCGACAAACACCACACCCTGTTCCTCGGCCGTGGCGCGCAATACCCTGTGGCGATGGAGGGTGCGCTCAAGCTCAAGGAAATCTCTTACATTCACGCTGAAGCTTATCCGGCCGGTGAGCTGAAGCACGGCCCATTGGCGCTGGTCGACAACGACATGCCGGTGGTCACCGTGGCGCCGAACAACGAGCTGTTGGAGAAACTCAAATCCAACCTGCAGGAAGTTCGCGCCCGTGGCGGCGAGTTGATCGTCTTTGCTGACGAACAGGCCGGCATGACCAATGGCGAAGGTACTCACGTTATCAACATGCCACACATCCACGACATTCTGTCGCCGATCCTCTACACCATCCCGCTGCAACTGCTGTCGTACTACGTCGCGGTGCTCAAAGGCACGGACGTTGACCAGCCACGCAACCTGGCGAAATCTGTAACGGTGGAGTGAGTTATCCACAGCCAGCGGTCTGTCTGACACAAGACAACATAGTTAGACACAATGCCTAAACCCCCCCGATTTTCGGGGGGTTCTGCTTGTTTAGAGAGCCGTTTGTCCGTTTTCCTCATCCCGCTTTCGTCTGGTTGCCGTGTACAGACTTTGGTTCTCCGAGCCAGGCGTAGTAGTCGCTGGGGGGCATTCAATGTCAGGCAATGCCGCCGGATGGAATACCCGCAGCCATCTGGCAGATGAAGACGTAATTCAGCCGCACTCCCTGGAAAAGTAAGCAGCGGCCATCCTGATTATGTTTTCTACATCCAGGTTTTGAGCATCAGGTAGCCAGCAACCACAACGCACACCGCAGAAAAACCGAGTTGTATGGCTTTGGCGGGAATCCTGGGGGAGATGATTCTTCCCAACAGCATCCCGCCGACACTGGTGGCTATAAAAACCCCACCTGTAGCCGTTATGTGGGCACCTGCGTGAATAGCACCCGTCACCGCAGTGGCTGAGATCAGGGCAATGGTCATGAGCGAGGTAGCCACGATGCCATGCATTCTGATGTCTGAAAATTGTTGAAATGCAGGCACGATCAGGAACCCTCCACCCACACCGAGCATCCCCGTTAACAGCCCTGAGAGCGAGCCGACGAGGGCTAAGGTGGTTGAGCATTTCAGTGTCCAGCGTAGGCGGCCGGTCTCAGGGTTGAGCATGCAGTTTTTGTGTTGCCAACGCTGCTCAGTGTCTGCGGTTTCAGCCTTACTGCCGCGCGTCTGTCGAATCATGCGTATCGCCACAACGACCATCACCATGCTGAACAGGGAGATCAGTACAGTGTTGGGCAGCGAATGGGCAATGTGCACGCCCAGGGGCGAGAACACGGCGCCCAACAGCGCCATCACCAGGGCTGCACGATAACGTACCAGCCCTTTCCTGAGTCCATCCATGGCCCCTAACGTCGCCGCAGCGCTGACGGCAAACAGCGCCACAGGGGCTGCCGCCGTCATGGACCAGCCCAAGCCGATCACCAGTGCGGGTACGGCCAGAATGCCGCCACCGGCACCGGTAAGGCCAAGAATGATGCCAATGACTGTCCCGAACATTGCACTAAGTAGCATGCTGGACCCTCACTCAGCCTTGGAGAGACTGGTCAGCCACTCACGCCCCTTGAGCATGCCGTTCCAGTAAAACCAGGGCAGGAATCTGGCTTTCAGGAACCATGCGCACTGCCGGGCTACAGTCGGGTCCAGGGGGAACGATGGCAGCAATTTCCCGCCGTAGCCGAACTCTGCGAGCACCACCTTGCCTTTTTCGACCGTGAGCGGGCACGACCCGTAGCCGTCGTAGCGCAGCAACATAGGTTGATGGCGGCGCAACGCCAGGAGGTTCTTGGCCACTACGACGATTTGCTTGCGGGCTGCGGCAGCGGTTTTGGCGTTGCTGGTGGAGCAGATATCGCCAAGCGCAAATACGTCCGGATAGCGGCTGTGTTGCAGCGTCGCCGGATCTACCTCGCACCAGCCTGCTGAGTCCGCCAAGGGGCTGCTGCGAATGAAGTCGGGGGATACCTGTGGCGGGACCACATGGAGCATGTCGAATTTTTTGGCGCACTGAGTGGGCTTGCCGAGCTCGTCCAGGCTTTCGAACCAGGCTGTTTTGGCCGGGCCGTCGACTTTGACCAGATTCGAGCCGAATTTCAGCTGCGCTTGATACTTCTCGATGTACTTCATCAGTGGCGGGACAAAGGCCGCCACGCCGAACAGCGTTGCGCCAGCGAGATTGAACTCGACATCCATGTCCTGCAGCACGCCTGATTTTTGCCAATGATCGCAGGAAAGGTACAGGGCCTTTTGCGGGGCGCCGGCACATTTGATCGGCATGGCTGGCTGGGAAAAGAGGGCTGTACCGCGGCGTAACCCCTTCACCAGCTGCCAGGTGTAGGCGCATAGGTCATAGCGGTAGTTGGACGTCACCCCATTCTTGCCCAGGGTTTCTTCCAGCCCTTCGATTTTTTCCCAGGCAAGCCTCAACCCCGGGCAGACGATGAGGTTTTGATAAGCGACGCTTTTACCGTCGCTCAGCGACAGGCGCTTGCTGTCTGGCAGGACCTCGACCACAGCAGCCTTGATCCAGGTTGCGCCACGCGCAATGACCTGCGACATGGGTCTGACGGTCTTGCGCACGTCATACGCCCCCCCGCCAACCAGCGTCCAGGCCGGTTGGTAGTAGTGCTTGTCACTGGGCTCAATGAGCGTGATCTGCAGATCGGGAGCGCGCTTGAGCAGGCTTGCCACGACCCCGATGCCCGCCGATCCTCCACCAATGACCACGATGTCGGCGCTGATATCGGCGTGACTTGTGGCGACTTCGCTGAGAGCGGCGCTCGCCGACGCTTGTTGGTAGAGCTGGGTTGAGCGATTACCGGTACGACAAAACGCCAAAACGGGTGCAGGTAGAGTACCCAACAGTTGGCCGAACTGCTGGATTTCACGGTCGCTGATGTTATTGGGCTGGACCGGGAGATAGGCAAAGTCCAGGCCCAGCCGTTTGGCTTCGGCTTGAATGGCTGCACTGGCAGGTTGATCCACGCCACCTTCATGATCCGGTCGGTTACAGATGATTGAGCTAAACCCTAGCCTGGCCGCTTCGTTGAGATCTTCCGGGGCTATTTGACCGGTTGTTGCAAAATCTTTGCTATGAGTGGTGACTTGCATGCCATTTAGACTCTTAAAGAGGTTATCCATGTCGCGCTGCCTGAATTCAATAAAAGGATTCAGAACACATTGAGCGGAATCTTCAGGTAGCTGATGCCATTGGCCTTCGCCACGGGGCTCTCCCCGGCCCGCATGTTGATCTGCACTGACGGCAGCAGCAGCCTGGGCTGATTCAGGGTTTTGTCGCGCGCAGTGCGCAAGGCAACGAATTCAACTTCGCCGATGCCTTGGCCGACATGGATGTTGTGCACGCGCTCCTCGTCCACCGTGGTCTGGTGACGGTAGACGTCGCGGCTGGGGGATTTGTAATCGTGGCACATGAACAGGCGGGTGCTACCTGGCAGCTCGAACAGCCGGCCAATCGAACGGTACAACTGATGTGCGTCGCCACCGGGAAAGTCGCAGCGGGCCGTGCCGCAGTCGGGCATGAACAGGGTGTCGCCGACGAAAGCCGCATCTTCGATCAGATAGGTCACGCAAGCCGGAGTATGGCCGGGGGTGTGCAGTACGCGGACGGCCAGCTCACCGATGTGGAATGTTTCGCTGTCGGCGAACAGGCGGTCGAACTGACTGCCGTCTGCCTTGAATCCGTCTTCGGCGTCGAACAGCCTGGCGAAGGTGCTCTGTACCTGAGGAATACGATCGCCAACGCCGATCTGTCCGCCCAGTTGCCCCTGCAGATAGCGGGCAGCCGAAAGGTGGTCGGCATGCACGTGGGTTTCCAGAATCCACTCAAGCACAAGCCCGTTGGTGCGCACCTGTTCGATCAGGCGGTCGGCACTGGCGTACGAGATGCGGGCGGCGGCGGCATCGTAGTCGAGCACCGGGTCGATGATCGCACAGCGGCGGGTCTTCGGGTCGCTGATCAGGTAGCTGTAGGTGCAGCTATCCGGGTCGAAGACAGGTTCAATGTCAAACTGCATAGTCACTTTTCCACGCTCGGATCGTCTGGGTCAGTACTGCCGGCAACGCACAGCAGCGCGGCGGTTGAGCCGCACTGCTGTACTCCATTCAAGACGCCAGCGACATACCGCCCCCGGCCAATGGCGAGCGAATATCGGACAGGAAGCGCTGCGCACGCGGGTGCTCTGGATGCTGGAAAAATGTCTCGGGTGTCGCGCGTTCGAGCACCTTGCCCTGATCCATGAAGATCACTCGATCGGCCACTTCGCGGGCGAAGCCCATCTCGTGAGTGACGCAGACCATGGTCATACCTTCCTTAGCCAAACCTTTCATCGCTTGCAGCACCTCGCCGACCATTTCCGGATCCAGCGCGGAGGTGGGCTCATCGAACAGCATCACCGGCGGGTTCATCGCCAGTGCCCTGGCAATGGCCACGCGCTGTTGCTGACCGCCCGAGAGCTCACCGGGATAAGCGCCGGCCTTGTGGGCCAGGCCGACGCGCTCCAGCAGGCTCATGGCCAGGTCGTCCGCTTCCTTGGCGGGCAGCTTGCGCAAGCGGCGCGGTGCCAGGGTGCAGTTTTGCAACACGGTGAGGTGTGGAAACAGATTGAACTGCTGGAACACGAAGCCGATCCGGCTACGCAGTGCGTTGACACTGACGGAGCGCTCATAGATGTCCACGCCGTCGATGAAAATGTTGCCACTCTGGATGGCTTCCAGCCGGTTGAGGGTGCGAATCATCGTCGACTTGCCTGAACCAGACGGGCCACAGACCACGACCACTTCACCTTTGGCCACGGTTTCGTTGATGTCAGCCAGAGCATGGTAGCTGCCGTACCACTTGTTGACGTTTTCTAGTTTGATCATGGGATTAAACCTTTGCAGAACGGACGGCGAGATGCTTTTCCAGCCAGAAGGCGAAGCGCGACAGGCTGAAGCACATGACGAAGTAAGTGAGGCCGAGTAGTGCATAGATCTCGACCGGTTTGGTCGGCAGCTGAGCGCTGATCTGCGATGCGACGAACGACACTTCGGAGAGGCTGATGATGTAGCCCAGCGAGGTCTCCTTGATAGTGGAGACGAACTGATTCACCAGGGAGGGCAGCATGTTGCGAAAGGCCTGGGGCAGTATCACCAACAGCATCGAGGCCAGGTACGAGAAGCCCAGTGAGCGAGCGCTTTCCATTTGCCCGCGCGGCAATCCAAGAATCCCGGCGCGGATGATTTCGGCGAGGTAGACCCCATCGAAAATCACCAAGGCTGCAAGCATGGTGCCGAATTGATCGGTGCGTTGACCGGTAATAGTCGGCAGGAGGAAATAGGCCCAGAAGATCACCATCAACAACGGGGTGCCACGTAGTACATGCACCAACCCAGTGACCGGCACGCGTAAAAACGCGAACGGACTGATGCGACAAAGTGCGAGCAGCACCCCGACTGGAAAGGCCAGTACCAGTGCCAATGCCGCCAGAATCAGGGTCATCAACAAGCCACCCAAAGGGCCGTTCGGATACTGGCCGATCAGGTAGTACAGCCCATAGGTTTGGATGATATCGAGCATCGTCAGGCACTCCGTACGGGATAGCGTTGCTGGTACCAGCTGGACAGCAGGGTGATGGCGATCGAGACGCTGACATAACCGGCGGTGGTTACGGCGAACGACTCAAACCCCCGGAAGGTGGCGCTTTCCACCTGCTGGGCCTGATACATCATTTCAGCGACGCCGATCACCATGGCGATGCTGGTGTTCTTCCACAGGTTCAGCGTCTGGCTGATCAGCGGTGGCACCGTCATCCGCAACGACTGCGGGAGGATCACCAGGCGCATGGTGCTGATAAAGCCAAAACCGAGAGTGCGGCCCGCCTCCATTTGCTCCTTGGGAATGGAACGCAAGCCGCTGCGGATGTCCTCGGCCATATAGGCCGCGGTATAGAGCACCAAGGCGATGACCGCACTGACCGCCTCAATGTTGTGCTGGTAAATCCAGGACTTGATGGGGGCCGGCAGCAGCTCCGGTGCGCCGAAATACCAGAACAGCATGTGCGCCAGCAGCGGCACGTTGCGGATCGCTTCCACGTAGGTGATCGCGATGCCTCGTAACGGGGCGTAGGGGGCGAGTCGCAAGACGGCCAGAAAGATAGCCAGAGGCAGCGCGATGACCAAGGTAATCAGGGCGAGTTGGATGGACAGCAGGAAGCCACTGACAAGCCATTCCTGATACTGCCCGGACAGCACGATCGACAAATCAAACGTATTCATAAATGGGCCCGTGGCCCGGCCGAAGGCCGGGCCTTCAACAAGTCAGTTGATGTTGTCGGTTTCGATCTTGAACGACCGGCTGGCGAACTTCATGTTGGAGTCCGGACCAAACCATTTTATGAACAGCTTGTCGGCCGCGCCGGAAGACTCCAGATCACGCAGAGTCTTGTTCACCTGCTCCTGGAAGGCGGGCTCGCCTTTCTTCAGGCCCAACGCCAAGTGCTCGGTCGACAAGCTCTGCGGGAGGATCCGATAGTCTTTTGCCGCATCACCGAGCTTGGCGAAATTACCGGCTAATGAAGTCTCGTCGTTGGCGTAAGCCACACCCTTGCCCTGTTGCAGAGCGAGCAAGGCCTGAGGATTGGTGTCGAACGAAACGATCTGGGCGGTGGGGATCTTCGATCTGACGCTCTGCTCCATCGTGGTGCCTTTGATCGTCAGTATCTTCTTGCCTGCCAGCTGGTCAAGTTGATCAATGCCACTGTCAGCCTTGACCATCACCTTCTGACCGGTGATGAAGGTCGAGAGCGAGAAGTTGATCAATGCCTCACGCTCCTTGCTATGGGTCAAGGAGGCGGTCAGGAGGTCGACACGGCCCTGCTGCAGCTCGGGTATGCGTGCTGTGTTCGCCAATTGCTTCACCACCGGCTTGACACCGATACTCGCGGCGATGGCAGTGCAAAGATCCACGTCGTAACCCACGATTTCGCGAGTTGCCGGGTTCTTCATGAAGCTGAACGGCTCGTCGGTGCCGAGCACGCCACAGACCAACTCCCCCTTTGCCTTGATATCGCTGAGTTGGTCGGCTGACGCCGAGACACTTGTTGCAAGCGCCAGGGCCAGTACTGCAGTTTTCCAGTGGGCTTTGACTACGCGGTTTGTTTGCATTTTCTTGACCTTATTATTGTGAAAAAGCATTCCAGTTTTAGTCAGCATTGGGTGGAGCGAACGTCGAGGTGCCTCTTGTCGATAGTGGTATTAGTTATTCGGCGGAAGCAGTACGCAGCCGCTCGAAGCCCGCACTCAAGTCGGCGATCAGGTCGTCGACGTGCTCCAGTCCGATGGACAGCCGGATCAGATTCTCGGTGATGCCGAGGCTGATCTTCTGTTCATGGCTCAAGGAGTTGTGCGACATGCTGTAGGAGTGGTTGATCATGCTTTCCACCCCGCCCAGGGAGTCGGCCAGCACAAAAATCGACAACTGCTCGATGAAGGGGGTCAGCGCTTTACGGTCGGCCTTCAACTTCAGCGAGACCACCGCGCCGCCGGAGCGCATTTGGTGTTTGCACAGCGCGTGTTGCGGATGGCTTTCCAGCCCCGGGTAAAATACTTCCTCGACCTGCGGGTGAGTGCTCAGGAAGTGGGCAATCTTCGCCGCATTGCTGCACTGGCGCTCCATGCGCACGTCAAGGGTCTTCAGCCCGCGCAGGGCGAGATAGCAGTCGAACGGCCCCTGGACCGCGCCGATGGCCATGCTGATGGAGCGCAGGCGAGCGAATAGTGACTCGTCAGCCGCGACCACCACGCCACCGATCAGGTCGGAGTGCCCCCCGATGTATTTACTCGCCGAGTGCATCACCAGGTCGACGCCGTACTCGATCGGGCGCTGGTTCCAGGGCGAGCAGAAGGTGTTGTCGACGCAGGTCAGGATGCCGTGAGCGCGGGCGAACTCTGTCACGCGCTGGATGTCGACCAGTTGCAGAAGGGGGTTGGTCGGCGTTTCGATCCAGATCATCCGGGTGTTATCGCGGCGGCTCGCTGCCAGTGACTCAAGGTCGTTGAGGTCGATGTAGCTGGCGCTTAGCCCGGAGGTCTTGCTTCGGTAGTCCTCCATCAGGCGGAAGGTGCCACCGTAGACGCCAGCCATCACGATCACATGGGAGTCCTTCGGCAGGAGCTCGAGCACGGTGGCGGTGGCAGCCATGCCCGAAGCGCAGGCCACAGCACCACGGCCGCTCTCCAACTGTGCAATGCAGCTCTCGTAGGCATGGCGGGTGGGGTTGCCGACGCGCCCGTAGGCATAGTCTGGACTGTCGTCAAGGCTGCGCTTGATGAACGAACTGGAGGTGACTATCGAGGGGAAGATCGTGTTGTCCGCGTAGGTCGACTGTTCGCCGGCGTGGATCACTTGGGTGGAAAAGTTGCTCTTGTTCTGGCTCATAGTCGGTAATACCTTGCGAAGACTAAAGATAGCGATCGAGTTGTTTCGAA
Source organism: Pseudomonas sp. GW821-FHT04C07 (assembly GCF_059420325.1). Lineage (NCBI taxonomy): Bacteria > Pseudomonadati > Pseudomonadota > Gammaproteobacteria > Pseudomonadales > Pseudomonadaceae > Pseudomonas > Pseudomonas sp. GW821-FHT04C07. Next base: position 584,545 of record NZ_JBWKTM010000001.1, on the reverse strand, counting down.
TAGGGTGTGATGTCACCGATAGTACGAGCGACCCAGTCATGGTCGTAGTAGGTGTCCAGATAGCGTTCGCCGCTATCGCACATCAGGGTCACGATAGAGCCCTTCAGACCTTGCTCCTGCATCCGCAACGCAACACTCAGCGCGCCCCACATATTGGTACCGGTGGAGCCACCGGCTTTCTTGCCGAGCAACTTTTCCAGCCAGTAGAGAGTGGCGATGCTGGCAGCGTCGGGAATCTTCAGCATGTCGTCGATCACGTCCGGCAGGAAGGACGGCTCCACCTGGGGACGACCGATGCCTTCGATGCGGCTGCTATGGGTGCTGGTGAGACTTGAGTCGCCTGTTCGGTAGCTTTCATAGAACACCGAGTTCTCCGGGTCCACCACTATCAATCGGGTATCGTGCCCCTTGTAGCGGATGTAGCGGCCGATGGTCGAAGAGGTGCCGCCGGTGCCTGCACTCATGACAATTGCGTGGGGAATGGGGTGCGGCTCGCCGGTCATCTGCTGGAAGATGCTGTCGGCTATATTGTTGTTGCCGCGCCAATCCGTTGCCCGCTCGGCATAGGTGAACTGGTCCATGTAGTGGCCATCGCTTTCGCGCGCCAGGCGCTGCGCCTCGGAATAGACCTGGGACGATTGATCGACGAAGTGGCAACGTCCGCCGAGCTGCTCAACCTGTACGATCTTTTTGCTCGCGGTGTTGCGCGGCATGACCGCGGTGAAAGGCAGGCCAAGCAGTTTGGCGAAATAGGCTTCGGACACGGCCGTGCTACCCGAGGAAGCCTCGACCACATGGGTGCCCTCGCGGATCTTGCCGCTGCAAATGGCGTGCAAGAACAGCGAGCGTGCCAGCCGGTGCTTGAGGCTGCCGGTTGGATGTGTGCTCTCGTCCTTGAGGTAGATGTCGACGCCCTTCAACCCCGGAATGTCCAGCTTGTGGATATGGGTGTCGGCGGAGCGTAACAGGTCGCAGGAGATACTCCTGGTCGCAGACCGGATCCATTCATTCATCATAGTTTTCCCCCGGCTCAGCATGCGGCCACAGCGATCGCGTCAATTTCCACCAATGCTGCCCGCGGCAAGCTACTCACGCCGATCGCCGCTCGTGCGGGATAGGGTTTGGCGAACAGCTCTTCCATCACCGAATTGATCAAGGCGAAATGGCTCAAGTCAGTCAGGTAGATGGTCAGCTTGACCACATCGGCGAAGCCCATTGAGGCCTCTTCGAGAATCGCACCCAGGTTGGCAAAGGCTTGCCGGACCTGTGCTTCGATGCCTACGACCATCTGCATGCTCTGTGGGTCCAGGGCGATCTGACCGGAAACATAAAGGGTGGCTGCGCATTGTACGGCTTGCGAGTAAGGGCCAATCGCCTCAGGAGCGGCGCGGGTGGTGATGATCTTCTTCATATTCGGGGCTCTCCGGGCACGTTTCATGGGATAAATTTTACAGTCGCCCTCCAGGAAAAGAGTTTTAAACTTCCTGCTCTTTACGCTGGTTTTTAGAAAAAAATTCTACAATTTGCCGTCATTAGAGAAATTGATATTTTCGATCGCCACATCCTCTCCCTCTTGCAACGCGATACCACCATCCTCCTCAAAGAACTGGCCGAGGCCGTCAACCTTTCAACAACTCCCCTGCTGGAAGTGGGTAAACAAGCTCGAGGAAGGGGGCTATATCAGAGCCAAGGTTAATAAAGGCAAAGACCGGACGGTGAATGCGCGCTGACGGGGATGATGACGGGCCTGCTCTCCGGGCGGCGTGTGTCGCATTGACTCCGCCGACCACCAGAACGATTTCGACACCGCGGACCGGCAGCTCGACGCTGCGGCTCAGCGTCTGCGCGACGAAGGCCGTCGCCCATACGTGATCCCGATTGGCGGCTCGAATGCGCTCGGCTACGTTCGCGCGGGCCTCGAGCTCGAGCAGCAGATCTCTGCGGCGGGGCTCGACTTCGCGGCCGTCTCCTCGCCGCAATAACGCAGAACGCGCCGCTCGTCGCCGATCGTGGGCGGCGCTGTTTGCATCATTCCGTCACGATGTAATCGGTCGGCAGCGCGGTCGTGCGCTTGATCACCTCCATCGCGAATGCCGAGCTCACGTCCATCAGCTCGACGCTCTTGATCAGCCGTTTGTAGACTCTGTCGTATCCGGCAATATTCGGCACGACGACCTTGAGCAGGTAATCGACGTCGCCGCTCATCCGGTAGATCTCGATGATCTCCGGAATCGCACAAACAGCCTCGACGAAATGCGATGTCCACGCATCGCCGTGCTGGTTCGAGCGCACCGTCACGAATGCAGTGAGCCCCAGGTTCAGCTTGGCCGGATCGCACAGCACAACCTGCCGGCAGATCACACCGTCGTCCCGCAACTTCTGCAACCTTCGCCAGCATGGCGTCGGCGACAGATTCACCGCCTTCGCCAGGTTGTTCAGACCGATCGTCGCATCCGCCTGAAGCATCGTGAGCATCTGTGCATCGCGTTTGTCCATATCGCCTCCGATGTAGAAATTTTTTCTAATCTTATCTGGATCGACGCCATTCTTTGGAAACTATTTTCGTCTTCGCGCAATTAACATGTCATCAAGCACAGCGACTGCCGCGACGATGCGGCACCGCTTGATTCGCCTCGATTGAACCGACGAAAAAGGATCACGCCTTGAACACCACGTATTCGACCGACACCGTTCTGGTCCACGAGGGCCGCACGCACAGCCAGCTCGGCGCGCCGGTGAACCCGCCGGTCTACCGGCAATCGACGTTGCTCTTTCACAGCATCGAGGCGCTGAAAACGGCGAGCGGTACGCCGAACGCATACGGCCGCGGCGGCAGTCCGACCACCCGCGCGCTCGAAAACGCGCTCGCCCGCCTCGAAGGCGCGCATCGAGCGATGCTCACGCCGAGCGGGCTCAGTGCGATCACGACATCGCTGCTCGCGGTGCTCGGTCCCGGCGATCATTTACTGATGACAGACTCGGTCTACGATCCGACTCGCGCGTTCTGCGCCGAGACGCTCGCGCGCCTGGGCATCGAAACGACGTACTACAATCCGTCGATCGGCGCGGACATCGCAGCGCTGATGCGTCCGAGCACGCGCGCAGTGTTCGTCGAGTCGCCCGGCTCGCTGACGTTCGAGGTGCAGGACATTCCGGCGATCAGCCGGATCGCGCATCGGCACGGCGCAATCGTGCTGATGGACAACACCTGGGCCACGCTGCTGCATTTCCGTTCATTCGAGCATGGTGTCGACGTATCGATTCACGCGGCGACGAAATACATCTCCGGGCACTCCGACGTGCTAATGGGCGCGATCCTCACGACCGAGGCGCTCTTTGCGAAGATCAACCGTTTCTATCGGCAGCTCGGCATGACCGTGAGCGGCGACGACGCGTATCTCGCACTGCGCGGCTTGCGCACGCTGTCGCTGCGGCTCGAGCGGCACCAGCGCAACGCGCATGCTCTGACGGAATGGCTCGCGCAGCAGCCGGAAGTCGCTCAGATCCTGTATCCGGCGCGGCAGGATTCACCTGGGCACGCGCTGTGGAAGCGCGATTTCACGGGTGCGAGCGGCCTGTTCGGCGTGGTGCTGAATCCGCAATCGGACGAAGCGATGCGCGCGATGCTCGACGGCATGACCTGCTTCGGCATGGGCTATAGCTGGGGCGGTTTCGAGAGCCTGATTCTCCGGTCGAACCCGGCGAGCTCCCGCACGGCGACGCAATGGCCGTGGGAAGGCCCGCTGCTACGAATTCACGCGGGCCTCGAGCACCCGGACGACATGATCGCCGATCTCGAAGCCGCATTCTCACGGCTGCGCGCCGCTGGGCTGACGCGAATGGAAGTCTGATCCGACCCGCGCAGGTCGAAGATTCGCGTATCGATGCTTCGGTTCGCGACGCGACGATCACGCGCATCGCCGCCACATCACCTCAACTTTCTACATCCACCCACAGAGAGACAACCATGAAAGACAAACTGCTCATTCTTCGTCCGGGCTTCTTCAGCGGCGCCGAAGGCCCGTTCTACTGCGGCGACTCGGTATCCGTCGAAGGCTTGCTGAGCTTCTTCCCACAGCTTCGAGACGTGGTCGAGGTCGCTTACATCGACGCGCCTCGTCCGCGCAACGCGATCGTCGCGCTGATCGGCGAAGACAACCAGTCTGCGCCAGTGATCGTGCTCGGCAACAGGCAGGTACCGAAGGACACGTCCATCGCGGTTCAGGAGCACAACGGCACGCGCTTCATCAACGCGCCCGACGATATCCGGCGCTACCTGTCGTCACAGTACAGCGTCGCGCAGGCGTCGTGATCGGTAGCGCTCAGGCGCACGCATCGAAAACGGTCCGCCGCTCCTCGTGACGGCAGGCCACGGGCCGACGGTTCGCTTGTGAGCCGCCGGCCCGTTCCTTTGGCGCGACCAGAGCTGAACGACACAGCCGTTTGGAATGCACTTTTGCCAGTAGGTATTGGGGAGGGAGGTCACGCTGACTCCTCCGATACTTGTTCTTTTTATAGGGACTCTGTTGGATCGGTAGGTTGATGCCATTATTTGGAATTGGCGCAATGAGCCACACTGCTGTGCACTCTAAAGTGCTGACATCTCGGCAGCTATCTGGTTTGGTCTTGCGTTGTCACAATATTTTGTTCGGCACCAATAGAGGTTTGCTCCATGGACAGGTTTCAGGAAATGCAGGTGTTCCTCACCGTGGCGCAAGAGCAGAGTTTTTCTGCTGCCGCGCGGCGCTTGAGCATGTCGGCTGCGAGCGTCACACGGGCGGTCGCGGCGCTGGAAAAGCGCATAGGCACCCAGCTGCTGGTGCGCACTACCCGCAGTATTCACCTGAGCGAGGCCGGTCAGCGTTATCTGGAAGACTGCCGGCGCATTCTGGCTGAGCTCCAGGAGGCGGAAGCCTCGGCGGCAGGCAGCCACGCCCAGCCCCGGGGGCAACTGACCATCACGGCGCCGGTGTTGTTCGGTGAGCTATTCGTGACGCCAGTGATGGTCGGTTACCTTGATCAGTTCCCCGAGGTCAGTATCAATGCCGTACTCGTCGACCGTGTGGTGAACATGGTCGAGGAGGGGATTGATGTCGCGGTGCGTATCGCACAATTGCCGGACAGCAATCTGCACGCGATCCAGGTGGGTGAAGTACGACGTGTGATCTGCGCGTCTCCCGGTTACCTCGCAAGCCACGGTCGACCTCGGCATCCTGATGACCTGTGCCAGGCACGGATTGTCGCTACCTCTTCCATTGGGCAGGTCAGGAGCTGGCAGTTTGTGGAGCAAGGAACAGCCCTGAGCATTCGCCCGGAGCCGCGTTTGGTGGTCACTGCGAATCAGGCGGCGATTACTGCGGCTTGTCTGGGTTGGGGGTTGACCCGGGTACTGTCTTATCAGGTCGCCAGCAAGGTGGCCGCAGGCGAGCTGGAAATCGTTCTTCAAGACTTTGAGCTGGCGCCGCTGCCGATCCATGTGGTGTATCAGGGGGGTCGCAAGGCACCAGCGCGGGTGCGCAGCTTTGTGGATTTTGCGGTGAAGGCGCTTCGCGAACATCCGGCGTTGCAGGCCTGACGCTTTATTGCACTTGCTGAAATAATGGATTGTGTTTTTTGGTTATTCTGTTGTTTTAATCGAAAGTGGAAGGTAGCTCCCATCGGCGCGGATCTCTCCTGAACTGCGCGATCGCCCCGCGGAGTTCACCATGTCCAAACCCGCCATCAAACTCTATAACTTCCCGCGCTCCGGTCATGCTCACCGTGTCGAGCTGATGCTGTCCTTACTCGAACTGCCGACTGAACTGGTGTTCGTCGATCTCGTCAGCGGTGCTCACAAACAGGCGGATTTCCTCGCGCTGAATTCTTTTGGCCAGGTTCCGGTCATCGATGACCAAGGCGTGGTGTTGGCTGACTCCAACGCGATTCTGGTGTACCTGGCGCAGAAATATGGCAAAGGCCGCTGGTTGCCGGCGGACCCGGTCGGTGCGGCCAAGGTTCAGCGCTGGTTGTCGGTTGCGGCCGGGCAGATTGCCTCAGGACCGGCCACGGCTCGACTGATCACTGTGTTTGGCGCGCCTTACAACGCTGAAGAGGTGATCGCCCGTTCCCACAGCCTGCTCAAGGTGATTGATCAGGAACTGGCTCACACTGCCTATCTGGCGGGTGATGAACCGACCATTGCTGATGTCGCCGGCTACAGCTATATCGCCCATGCGCCCGAAGGCAATGTGTCTCTGGCTGACTATGCCAATGTGCGGGCCTGGCTGGCACGCATCGAAGCCTTGCCCGGTTTTGTTGCGATGCCGCGCACGGTGGCCGGCTTGCAGACTGCCTGATATGAGTGACTGCGGCCCAGCCTGGCTGTGCCCTTCAGACTGTGCCCTCGGCGCAGGGGAGAAACGCGATGAACCTTCAATCACCCTGGCATGCCGGCGAAAAGCAGCTGCAGGCGCACGTCGGTGTCGCTGAGCGTATGGAAGCGTTCGGACCCAAGGTCATCCGTAATTACTTGCCTGATCAACATCGTCAGTTCTATCAGCAATTGCCCTTCATGCTATTTGGCGCGGTGGATGTAGATGGTAATCCTTGGGCCAGTATTCTCGAGGGGCAACCAGGTTTTGCCTGTTCTCCCGAGCCTGCCCTGTTGCAGCTGGACAGTCTGCCAGGGCAGAACGACCCCGCTCAATTACACACTGGCGCGGCTATCGGCCTGCTGGGTATCGAGTTGCACACGCGGCGGCGGAACCGAATCAATGGCCAGGTCAGCGATATGGCCGATAACGGCTTTACCGTGGCGGTCCAACAGGCTTTCGGCAATTGCCCTAAGTACATCCAGCTGCGCCAATTTGAATCGGTGCCTGTCGCAGATCCGTCGATGCGTGTGGTGCAGCGTCTGAGTCAACTGGATGACGAGGCGAGCGCGATGATTCGTGGAGCCGACACCTTCTTTGTCGCCAGTTACGTTGACGTTGAAAACCAACGCTCGGTGGACGTCTCTCATCGGGGAGGGCAGAGCGGTTTCGTCCAGGTGGACGGCAATTGCCTGACCATTCCCGATTTCGCCGGCAACTTGCACTTCAATACGTTGGGCAACCTGTTGCTCAATCCGCGCGCCGGCTTGCTGTTCATCGATTTCACCTCGGGCGATTTGCTGCAGGTCAGCGGGCGCACCGAAATTATCCTCGACGGGCCGCAAATCAGCGCCTTTCAGGGCGCCGAGCGGCTTTGGAAGCTGTATGTGGAGCACATGGTGCGCCGACCGGCAGCGCTGGGTTTGCGCTGGCGGTTCGAGGGTTTCTCGCCCAATAGCCGAATGACTGGAACTTGGGATCAGGCCACGACACGTTTGCAGGATTAGGCGTTGGGCAGCAGTTGGCGCCAACCAACGTCATGCGTAGGAAAGTGCCTTTTCCTCCAACAGCTCTTGGTACAACTCTGTCCATTTACGGCCCATTTCATCGGCGGTGAACAGTTGGCGATAGCGGGCTTCGGCTCGCTGTCCCATTTCTGCCGCACGCTGCGGGTTTTCCCACAAGGTACGCATTGCTTCACGAAAGGCCTGTGGATTACTCGGGGGAACGACCAAACCGGTCTCGCCATGGATATTGATGTAACTGGTCCCGGTACCGATCTCACTGGAGATCATCGGTTTTCCATACATCGCGCCTTCAAGCAATGAGATACCGAACGCTTCGGAACGCAGATGCGATGGGAACACGATCGCGTAGCTCAGTTGTAGCAGCGCCACTTTGTCCTCTTCACCCAGGCGTCCTAGAAAGTGCAGATTGCGCAAGCCCAGAGCGGCTGCCTGGGCATGTAACTCCGACTCAAGCGGGCCTGCGCCGACGATCACGACCGGGTAATCCACCTCTTTAAGTGCATCGAGCAGGATATGCAGTCCTTTGTAATAACGCATCACACCGACGAACAGGAAGAAGCGTTCACCCAGACGTTGCCGCCAATGGGCCAGGCGCTCAGGCTCGGGTTGTGGATAACCTGACTTGTTCAAGCCATAAGCAATGACCCGGGTCTTTTCCCGGTGGTTCTGCAAGACATCGCTGGTATGGAAGTAGTTGGGCGAGGCGGCGACAATCCGGTCGGCGCTATTGAGGAATCGATTCATCAGTGGGCGGTACATTTTGAGCAAATGCTGCTGACGAACGATGTCCGAATGGTAGGTCACCACGCACGGTTTGTTCGTGGCGCTGATGAAATGCACCAGGTCCATGAATGGCCAAGGAAAGTGGTAGTTGACCACGTCCGCCTCCGCGGCCATTTCGCGAAACTGTTTGAAGACACTGTAGGAAAAACCGGTGGAAGCGAACTGCACATCCAGTTTGGCCCGATGCACCTCATGCTGACCGATCTTGACGACCGCAGGCGTGGGCTCGGCGCTCAATGTCAGAACCTGGCTCTCAATGCCGTGCCGGGCTCCACTTTCGCATAACTGAAAGATGACCTGTTCGATACCGCCGACCGAGTCAGGCAGGTATGTCTTGAAGAAATGTAGAACGCGCATTCAACCTCCCATAGCCTGACGGTATGCGCCTGCTGTTACCTTCGCGCAGCGCCCCCAGGAAAAAAGCTTCGCTTGCTGCAATCCAGCCTCTCGGCATTCCAGCCAATGCGTTTGATCGTCGATCAATCGGCTCATCGCGTCGCGCAAGCCGTCTACATCGTCAGGTTCAATATAATTGCCCGCGTCACCTGCGACCTCCGGCATTGCCGAGCGTCGGGTCAGGATCACCGGAGTACCACTGGCCATGGCTTCCAGAACCGGAAGGCCAAAGCCCTCGTAGAGAGACGGAAACACCAGCGCTCTGGCCCCGGCCACGAGCTGTGCGACCTGTTCATCCGGCAGATAACCCATCAGGCGGACATAGCCGGAGGCCAAGGCCTTTTGCAACTCATCACTGAACTGCCCACGTTCCCAACCGGCCATTCCGACAATCAGCAAAGGAAAACGCTGACGCATCAGCTCTGGCAATCGCGCGTGAGCGTGCAAGGCCAGTGACAGGTTTTTGCGCGGTTCCAGCGTTCCTACACAGAGGAAATACGTCTGCGGTTGCACTCCATGGGGTGTGAGTGCCTCCTGCAACGCCTCGATCGAGCGTGGATGGAAGCGCGCGGCTACCCCAAGCGGTGCAACGACAAAGCGTTCATGGGGAAGGCCAAAATAGCGCTGGGCTTCATCGGCCACGTACTGCGAGTCGGTCAAAATCAATCGTGACTGCTGCACGCCATGACCAAGTCGGCGCTCTATCTCTTTCAACCGGGCCGATGGCTGGGTCGAGGGATAGTGCAGGTGGGTCAGGTCGTGCAGGGTGATGATGGTCGGACCCTTGAACGCCAGGGGCCACAGGCTCGGCTCGTGATAGAGATCGATGGCTTGGGACTGTCCTTGGTCGAAGCGCCGCTGCTCCAGCCAACGACGGGCCTGGTAGGCCCCCGGTACTCGTCGCAACCAAGGTGTCATTCGGGAATAGCCGGGCATGGCGGCGGCCGGCAGGGCAGCACTCCAGCCCCAGCCATGAAACAGCGAGAGCTCCAGGTCCGGCTCTGCCATAAGGGCCGTCGCCAGTTCGGCCAGGTAATGACCTATGCCGGTGCGTGGTGCCTGGAGAATCCGTGCGTTAAGGGCAATCCGCATGCTGCCTCTCTACCGGCGCAGGCACCTTCTTCAAGTTGCGCTGGATGCGTTCGACAAACTGGGTACTGGCCTCGCGCCAGCCCAGCCAGCGCCACTCGCTGACATTGCGCACTGCCGGAAACTCACCAGTGCTTTCCATGCGCGCAACCAGATTGGCAAGGCTTTGTGGATCGGCCAGATCGAAATAGGCCATGAACTCGCCACCAATCTCACGAAAGACCGGAATATCGCTGCCTATCGCCGGCAGCCCGCGCTGCATGGCTTCGACCAGCGGCAAGCCAAAGCCTTCGACATAGGACGGGAATACCAGCGCTGTTGCCTGTGCATAGGCATGCTCAAGGCTTTTATCGGTGAGTGTGTTGAACATGAACAGTCGCTTGTTCAGTTCCGGGTGCTGGCGAACGCGGTCGACCAGCGCATCGCACTTCCAGCCAATACGCCCGGCAATGCACAGCCGGGCGTTTGAGCCCGCGGCCCAGGCGCGTTCGAAGGCGTCGAGCAAGTAGTCATGGTTCTTGCGCGGCTCAATGGTACTGACCATGAGGAAAACCGGATCTTGCCCTTCGAACAGCCGCACAAGACGCGGCTCCACAACCGCCCCATCGTTGCTCAGGTCCAGTTCGGAACCGAGGTGGAAATAATCGAACCAGAGCGTTTTGACCTGCTGCGGTCCAAGCCTGCGCAGAAGCTCTTCGCGGACCTGGTCACACACAGTTGCCGAAATGGCGACATATCCGTCTGCAGTTCTGGCGATCCAGTCGAACCACTCGTTGAAAATCTGCACCAGCCGGGTGTCGTAGAACTGTGGATGGGTCAGTGGGATCAGGTCGTAGATTACCGAGACGATGTCCACCCCTTCACGCTTGAGCTGTTCGGCCATGGGAAAAAAGTTGGCGTGCCAGGACGAATCCAGCAGCACCAGTTGATCACCCGGCTGATGCTGCAAAGGTGTGCAACGTTTCGGCAGTTGTTTCTGGTTCACCAGCCCGATCAGACGTAACGGCACACTGAAACAGGCCAGCGCTGTGAGCCGATACATCACGTACAGCGCGCGCCGGGCGAAGCGCGACTGACAGCGTTGTTCCAGGTTTTGGTGAAGTTGCCAGAACCTGTGGGCGACCCGCTCCAGGCGCGTACCGAAACCCATCAGCGCATTGAAAAAAGGCGTATCCAGCGGTGCCAGACTCAGCACCCGGTAGAGCTTGCCCTTGAGTATCACCACCGGAAGGCATTCCACACCCTCCACGGCCTCGGGCAACTGCTTGATGACATTGCGCACCACCCGTTGAATACCCGAGTTGACCTTGGGGTGCTCGAACACATGGGTACATTCGACCAACAGGCGCGTCATGGCGTGGCCTGCAAGGCGACTGACCCGGCAGGGGCAACGGTCGAACGGGTGATCGTGGTTTGGGCTTCGAGCCAGGAGCAGCCGACGAAGTCTTCATGACGGTTGTTGAGGACATGGAAGACCAGGCCGTAGTCTCGCCATTCGAAATTGCGGTCCAGGTGCGAGTCCAGGCGCGACAGGCTCAGGGCTACGGAATAATTACCCTTGCCCAGGCGCATGGTGAAGGCAAATCGGAACGTGACCCGTTCACCGGCACTCAAGTTCGTCAGTGCTTGTCCCTGCCGATGGGTGTTGATGCCATACATGGACTGTCCAAGGCGATCCTTGATCATGAAGCCCAGCACCAGCCGCTCGATGTCCTGGCGTACCTCGACCTGCACTTCCAGCACCATCGGCTGGCCCACCTCGGCGACCTCCACCGATCGCTCGTGTGCATCCAGCAGGCGCACACTCAAGATGCCTGCTTCACCGGTACCGGAGATGGTCTGGACCTGGCCGGTGGCGAGCATTTCCTGACGCACCGTCTGGCCCTCGCGCTCGGCCATCAGGGCGTTGTAGTAGTCCAGGACCTCTTCGGGTTTACCGTGCATGGCCATGCGACCGTTTTCCAGAAGGATCGCGGAATCGCAGATCGACTGGATCGCTGAACGATCATGGGAAACGATCAATAAGGTCGTTCCTGCTCGACGAAAACTGCGGATACGTTCGAAGCTCTTGTGCTGGAAGTAGGCGTCGCCTACCGACAGCGCTTCATCGACAATCAAAATATCCGGCCGACGCGCAGTCGCGACACTGAAGGCCAAACGCATCTGCATGCCGCTCGAATAGGTGCGCACCGGGTGATCAATGGCTTCGCCAATCTCCGCGAAACCCTCGATTTCCGGCATCAGCGCCTCGATTTCCTCTACCTGCATGCCCAGCAGCTGGCCAGCCATGAAGGCATTCTGGCGACCAGTGAAATCCGGGTGGAAGCCCATGCCCAGTTCCAGTAGCGCGGCCACCCGTCCTTGCACCTGAAGTTGTCCACAAGTGGCTTGGGTGGTACCGGTGATGATCTTCAGCAAGGTGCTCTTGCCGGCACCGTTGACCCCGACGATCCCTACGGCTTCACCGGGGGCGACTTCAAAGTCGATGTCACGCAGGATCCAGTGCTCGCGATGACGCGCCGCAGAGAAGGGGATGATCCATTCGAGCAGGCGGCTCCAGCGTGTCGGATATTGCTTGTAGGCCTTGCTCAGGCCACTAACGCGTATGTGTCCCATCAGAGCTCATCCACCATTTCACCCACTCGTCGGCGGAATAGCCGCAGCCCCAGGACACAGAACAGCACGCCGATGATCAGGACCGGCAACAGCGAACTCCAGACCGGCCATTGACCATACAGAAACAGGTTCTGGTAACTCACCATCAAGGCAGTCATCGGGTTGAGCCAGAGCAGCCGCTGGATCGGCTCCGGGAGAATCGACATCGGATAGACGATAGGCGTAAACCAGAACCAGAATTGCAGGCAAATCCCGAAGAACTGCCCTACGTCGCGGAAGAACACATTCAACACGCCGAGAATCATCCCCAGACCGGCCGAGAAAATAACCTGTAACGCCAGCAACGGCACCAATGCCAACAAGGCCATACCGGGAAGGCGCCCGGTGATCAGCAGAAAGCCCAGGAACAACGACACAATAATTGCGAAGTTGATCCCGGCATTGAGCAGCACGATCACCGGCAGGCAGATGCGCGGGAAACTGATCTTCTTCAGCAGATTGGCATTTTCCAGAAACATGTTCTGGCTGCGCAGGGTGATCTCGGAGAACAGTCCCCAGGTCAGCAAACCGGCGCAGAGGTAAATGCTGTAGGCCATCCCGTCATCCACGCCGGGAAGACGCGCACGCATCACGTGGGAAAAAATCACCGTGTAGACGACGATCATCGACAGCGGGTTAAGGACGGTCCAAAGGGCACCGAACAGCGAGTTGCGATAGCGGGCTTGGAACTCTCGCTTGACGCTACCGAGGATGAAACCCCGATAGCCCCACAGCGAGCGGTACAGATTGAGCAGCATTCAGACCGTCCTTCCGTATTTATCTTCGAAGCGAACGATATCGTCCTCTCCCAGGTACTCGCCGCTCTGAACTTCAATGATGACCAGGTCGATCACCCCCGGGTTTTCCAGACGATGCTTGTGCCCGGCGGCAATGAAGGTGGATTCGTTTTTGGCGACAAAGTGCGAGCCGTCGCCGTTGTTGGTGACCTTGGCCATGCCTTCGACGACGACCCAGTGTTCATTGCGATGGTGGTGCATCTGCAGGGAGAGGGAGGCTCCAGGCTTCACCACAATACGCTTGATCTTGAAGCGCGGACCTTCCTCCAGCACGGTGTAAGTGCCCCAGGGGCGACTGACCGTACGGTGCAGGCGATAGGTTTCGTGCTTTTTATCCTTGAGTTGCTTCACCACCTTGCGCACATCCTGCGCGCGATCGGCATGGGCGACGAGAACCGCATCGGCGGTATCGACGATGATCAGATTGTCGACGCCGACCGTGGCTACCAGACGTCCTTCGCTCTGGACAAAATTGTTGTGGCTGTCGATGAACAGCGCGTCGCCACTGGCCCGATTGTTCTGGGCATCAGCCTTGATCAAGTCGCTGACCGCACCCCAGGAGCCGATATCGCTCCAGTCGAAACCCGCAGGCACCACCACAACCTTGTCGGACAGCTCCATCAAGGCATAGTCGATGGAGATATCCGGCATGTCGGCGAAGTGCGCCGCTGACAATTCCTGCTGAATGCCCCCGCTTGTCTCGACCGGGGCGCTGGCCGCCAGGCAGGCTTTGCCTAGCTCCAGGAGCGCTGGCGCATGGATCTGCAACTCAGCCAGCAAGGTCGCGGCCGAGAAGCAGAACAGGCCCGAGTTCCATAGGAAATTGCCGCTTTCCAGGTAGTGGGTCGCGGTCTGCAGGTCGGGCTTCTCGACGAAGCGCTGAACCCTGGCCGCGCCTTGCTCATCCAGTTGTTCGCCGGTTTCGATGTAACCGAAACCCGTTTCCGGCGCGGTCGGGGTGATGCCGAACGTGACCAGATGCCCAGCCTTCGCCAGCTGTACGGCATGTTCGACAGAGCGCCCGAAAGCGTCTTCGTTCTGAATCAGATGGTCAGCCGGCATCACCACCAGAATCACATCGTCGCCGTGCAAGGCTTGCAAGGACAGTGCAGCGGCAGCAATCGCTGGTGCCGTGTTGCGTCCCACAGGCTCCAGGAGAAAGTGCCCGCGGTGGCGTTCCAGTCTGGCCGCCTGGTAGTGATCCTTGCTTTGAAAGTAGTAGTCACGGTTGGTCACCGTGACGATATTGCCGCCCGCAGCCAGGAGCCCGGCCGCGCGTCGGTAGGTCTTGCCCAGCAAGGTCTGGCCATCGGGCAAGGTCATGAACGGCTTGGGATGACCTTCGCGCGAAACCGGCCACAAACGAGTCCCGGCACCACCGGAAAGAATCACAGGAATCAGCATGCCTTACTCCTTGGCGACGCGTTTCATGTCCGCATCCATCATCATGCGGATCAGATTCTCGAGATTGGTTTTGGGCTTCCAGCCCAGGACGCGTTGCGCTTTGGCCGGGTTGCCGAGCAACACGTCAACTTCGGCCGGACGGAAGAATGCCTGATCGATTTTCACAAAGTCCCGGTAGTCCAGGCCGACGTGATCGAACGCAATACGGCACATCTCACGGACAGTGGTGGTGACACCGGTCGCCACCACATAGTCGTCGGCCTTTTCCTGCTGCAGCATTAGCCACATGGCCTCGACGTAATCGCCGGCAAAGCCCCAGTCGCGCTTGCTGTCGATATTCCCCAGGCGCAGCTCCTGCTGTTTGCCCTGCTTGATACGCGCGGCGGCATCGGTCACTTTGCGCGTCACGAATTCAATCCCGCGCAGGGGCGATTCGTGGTTGAACAGAATCCCGCTGCTGGCGTGCAAGTTGAAGCTTTCGCGGTAGTTCACCGTGATCCAGTGACCGTAGAGCTTGGCTACACCATAGGGGCTGCGTGGATAGAACGGAGTGTTCTCGTCCTGTTGCTCAGCCTGGATCAGGCCGAACATTTCGCTGGTGGAGGCCTGGTAGAAACGCGTGTGCGGACTGAACTGACGGATCGCCTCGAGCAGGTGGGTCACACCCAGCCCATCGACGATTCCGGTGGTCACCGGTTGATCCCAGGAGGCTGCGACAAAGCTCTGTGCCGCCAGGTTATAGATTTCATCGGGAGCGGCCTTGATCACCGCGCGCTGCACTGAACAGGCGTCGGCCATGTCGCCATCCAGATAGCGAATCTCGCCCTCGATACCCATCTCACGCAAGCGCCAGCGCGAATCGCTGCTGCGACGCGCCACCAGACCGTGGACCTGATAACCCTTGTCGAGCAGCAGCTTGGCCAGATAGGCGCCGTCTTGTCCGGTGATCCCAGTGATCAGTGCACTTTTTGTCATTCTTGGCGTACTCGTGACTCCCAGTCGGACAGGATCGCCCGCAAGGATTGTTGTGTAGTTATCTCAGGCGTCCACCCAGTGGCGTGTTGCAGCCTGGCATGGCTACCACAGACGCGACGCTGCTCTGCGCGGCGAAGACGCGCAGGGTCCTGAATCAATTCGATGTCGACCTGTGCGATGTCCGCCAGCTGTGCGATCAAGCTGCGGATGCTTTGCTCTTTGCCTGAGCAGACGTTATAGGTCTGACCGGGTGAGCCGCGCTGCAGCATGGCCAGATAGGCAGACACCACGTCGCTCACATCGAGAAAGTCGCGGGTCACGTCGATATCGCCCACTTCCAGTTGTGGTTCTTGCAGACCCTGTTTGATCCTGGCGATCTGGCGTGCGGCGCTGGCGATGACGAAACTGTCCTTTTGTCCGGTACCGATGTGGTTGAAGGGGCGCGCGACGATCACCGGCCAGCCCTCGGTCATACCCCATTGCAGGCACAGAAATTCCGCCGAGAGCTTGCTGACAGCATATGGGTTACGCGGGCAGGGCGACTGGTTTTCATTGATGGGCAGCGCGGATTCACTCACTTGGCCATAAACGTCGCCAGAGCTGACATACAGGAAGGTGCCGTTGAAGCCGCGAGCTTTGAGCGCCTGCAGCAAATTCAGCGTCCCGAGCAAGTTGACGTGCAGAGTCTTGGCCGGATCACGGAACGCTTCGGGGACGAAGGTCTGGCCAGCCAGGTGGATGACGGCGTCGGGCATTTCGGGCCACAGGTCTTCCAGGCTGTGTGGCTGGGAAAGGTCATAGCCGGACGCGACAGGCAGGAGATCCCAAACCGAATCGGGAGCACTCAGACGGGATTGGATGTGACGTCCTACGAATCCAGTCAGACCCGTAACGAACAGACGCTTCTTCAAACAGCAGCCCCCTCAATTATCAAACTTCGGCAAATCACCCCAGTCTTTGCTGAGAAAATCCGGTAATTTCTAGTAGTTGTTCCAGATTCAGTGGCGTGCGAAGTTATTGTTGTAGTTGTTTTGAGACAATCTGTGCCAATTGCCCGGCAATTTCAATAAGTCCAATTGTGACCAGTCAGTTCTCGTCAGCGTAGCGCAAAATTTGTCGCCCGCCGGTTCACGAACCCTCAACGGATGTGTTTAGAATGCCCCTCGTCGCGACCGCCCAGCGATCAGCATGGCTGCTTTTGGCCAGGGAAAGCTGACCAATAAAACAAGAACGTAGACGGGCATGAGGACGATCGGCGAAGCCACTGGAAATACAGGACTTCGTCAATGGCTCTGCCGTCATAGAGTGAAGTTGCCCAACGGCGGCTTCATCGTGGGATGCCATGAATTTTATTCTTTACTCGGACGTAAACGACAGTTCGATCAGCCAGAGCCTCGGCCGTCCGGAGTACAGTTACTACTTCGTGCTCAAGGCCTACCGTCCGGTACTCGAAAGCCTTGGGCGGGTTCACGTGGTGCAGTCGACCGCTGAAGTCGATCCGCTCTATCGGCAACTCCTGCGTGAAGGCCAGGAGAGTCTCTTCCTTTCGTTCACGCCACCCCAGAAAACCCCGACCGACCTGAGCTGCCCGACCATTTGCGTGGTGGCCTGGGAGTTCGATTCGATCCCCGACGAACACTGGGATAACGACCCGCATCAGGACTGGAGCCGTACACTTGCTCGTCATGGCCGGGTCATTACGTTATCGAGCCACACCGCTCGGGCCGTCCGTCGGGCGCTGGGTGAGGACTTTCCGGTCCTGGTACTGCCCACGCCGCTCTGGGAAAATTTCGCCACCATTCGCGATCAGTACTCCAGCGCGCCGATCAATCCGGGGACTACCCTGGACATCAAGGGCTGCATTCTCGACACACGGTTGCTCGGTCTGTCTCCCGATGCGCTGCTTGCACCGCGGCTGACCCCCGAGGAGCAGGAACTGCTGGATGCCTTGCGGCCGCCGCCATTGACCTGGCAGCGACGCTTTGTCATCGCCAAGCATTACCTGCGCCTGTGGTGCCTGGAAGCGGTTCGCGGCCAGTCGCAGTCGGGGCCTGCCAGCCGCACGTTGTATTTGAGTCAGTGGTATTGGGAAGGTATTCGCGACCTGCTGTCGTACAAGCAGCATTCACGCTTGGCCAGATACCTGCCGGGTGTGGCCGGTCCTCAGTCCTTGCCGCAACCGGAGCAACCTGCGTTGGACCTGCCTGACACCAGTCAGCGCGTCGAAACCCTGGTGGATGGCGTCGTGTATGTCAGCGTGTTCAACCCAAAGGACGGCCGCAAGAACTGGCATCAATTGATCACCGCCTTCTGCTGGGCCTTTCGTGAGATCGACGATGCCACGCTGGTGTTGAAGATCACCCATAACGATCTGTCTTGCTACTACACCGAGCTGATGACTCTGCTGGCGCAGCTTTCGCCGTTCGCCTGCCGGGTGGTCGTCATGCATGGCTATCTCGATGACCCGCAATATGCCCGTCTGTATGGGGCCGCCAGTTTTTATGTGAACGCCTCACGCTGTGAGGGGCTTTGCCTGCCACTGATGGAGTTCATGGCCAGCGGCAAACCGGTGATCGCACCGAACCATACCGCCATGGAAGACTACATCGATGAGACAGTGGCTTTTGTCGTCAAGTCCAGCGAGGAGCTGACGATCTGGCCGCAGGACACACGCATTATCTATCGCACCCTGCGTCATCGACCGGACTGGGGCTCGCTGAAAACTGCCTATCAGGACAGCTATCGAATGGCCAAGGAACAGCCGGACGTCTACCAGAACATGTCCCGTGCGGCGATTGAGCGCATGCGTGACTATTGCGCCTTCACCCCCGTACAAAAGCGTCTCTGGGCGTTCTTCGAGCTTCCCCTGACAGGTGCGCTCGGGACTGCACCGACAGTCGCTGTGGCGGACAACGCATCATGCTGATTCTCATTCATTCGGAAACCAACAAGAGCACCATCGCGCAGAATCTTGGCCGCTCTGAATACAGCTATTACTTCGTGCTCAAGGAATACCGCCCGGTGCTCGAGCGGCTGGGCACGGTGGTGGAAATCATCGACCCCGACGAGCAGGTGGATCACTTGTACCGTGAGTGTCTGGGCCGTGGCGAAGAGTGCGTGTTTCTATCGTTTTCACCGCCTCATCGCACGCCGATCCACTATGCCTGCCCGACCATTCCGGTGTTTGCCTGGGAGTTCAGCACGATTCCCAACGAAAGCTGGGACGGCGAACCCCGAAACGATTGGCGCAACGTCCTTGGCGCAGCGGGCGCGGCGATTACCCATTCCAGCTACACGGTAAAAGCCGTGTGCGACGCCATGGGCGCGGACTACCCCATCAGCGCCATCCCGGCCCCGGTTTGGGATCGTTTTGCAGCGCGGGGCCAACAACTTGAGCGTCAGCCACAGGCTCATCAGGTCAAGCTCAATCTGAAGGGGCTGCTGGTCGACAGCCGCCAGCTCGATCTGTGCGCCTTTGGGCCCGCGCACTTGCGCAATGGCACTGCAATCGATTTCGATGCTCCGGTTCAGGATCGTGAGCTGGTGCTCGATGGCGTGGTCTACACCTCGGTATTCAACCCAAGTGATGGTCGCAAGAACTGGGAAGACATGCTCAGCGCTTTCTGTGTCTCGTTCCGCGAGGTGGAGGATGCAACGCTGGTGTTGAAGCTGACCCATCACGATGCCGAGCAAGCGCTGAGCGATATCCTTCACCACCTCTACAAGAATCAATCCTACCGTTGCCGGATCGTCTTGATTTACGGCTATCTGGCTGACCCCGACTATGAACGCCTGGTGCAAGCCACCAGCTACGTGGTGAATACCTCCTACGGCGAAGGACAATGCCTGCCGCTGATGGAGTTCATGTCCTGTGGCAAACCTGCGGTGGCGCCTTGCACCACGGCGATGATTGATTACATGGACGCGGACAACAGCTTCATCATCGACTCCACTGAAGAGCTGACCGCCTGGCCCCATGATCCGCGCAAGGCGTTTCGCACCCTGCGCTACATCACCAACTGGGCGTCATTGTGTTCGGCTTATCGGGCCAGCTATGAGGTGGCCAAACTGGATGGCGAGCGCTACGCACACATGTCCGCGCATGCCGTACGCAGCCTGGAAAAGTTCTGCAGCCAGGCCAATGCGCAGGAGCGTTTGCAGGCCTTTTTCGTGCAACTGTTCGATAGTCGCAAGACGCTAGCAGTGGAAACCCCGGAAGCATGATCCGTGCACTGTTCAGACGTCTGTGTGGTGTACAGGCTGAGCCGCTGCTTGCGCCCGCGCCCGCAGTGTCGCCGCGTGATATTGGTCTGCACGACGCCATGCACGACGGCTGGTTTCTGGCGGACAGCGGCGAACTGCTCAAAGGTTTCGCCATCAGTGCAAGCGATACGCTGCTCGACGTAGGCTGCGGCGAGGGCGTTGCGACGCTGTTCGCGGTCCGTCAGGGCGCTTCGGTTATTTTCACCGACAGCGAATTCGACAAGGTTCGAGACCTTGCCCGCCAGGTTTGCGCTCAGACACAGGCTCCGTCGCTGGGCCTGGTCAGCAACAGCCTGCCGCTGCCGTTGGCCGACGGTTGTGCGAGCAAGATTGTGTGCATGGAAGTGCTGGAGCACGTCGACCAGCCCGAGCAGTTCATGGCTGAACTGGTGAGAATGGGCCGCCCCGGCGCCCAGTATTTGATCAGCGTTCCGGACGCCGTGGGCGAGCATCTGCAACAGGGCATCGCGCCGCGGGGCTATTACCAGTCCCCCAACCACATTCAGATTTTCTCCCGTGAGCGCTTCGCCGCGTTGATCGAGGACGCCGGCCTGGTCATCGAGCATCGTCAGGCCAGCGGCTTCTTCTGGGTCATGGGCATGATTTTTTTCTGGGCCAGCGAACGGGCCGCCGGGCGCGATCTTGGTGGGGCTGTACGCGACCGGATTCAGGCGCCGTATCCGCCACTGATGGAAAGTTGGGCGAGAACCTGGCAAGACCTGCTGGCGCAGCCCGATGGGCTGGCCATCAAACGCATGCTGGATCAGTTCATGCCAAAAAGTCAGGTGATTATTGCGCGCAAAGCGGGCATTGCTCAATCCGCTCCAGAAGCAGGAAGCACGTGATGAACAACAAACGAATCATGGACATTGAGCTGCTGCGGGCGATTGCCGTGCTCGGCGTACTGTTTCACCACTTGCAGGGCAGCATGTTCCCCACGCCTGTCCCGCTGCTGGAGGCCATCAATGCGCACGTTCAGTCGTGGTGGGGCGTTGACCTGTTTTTCGTTATCTCCGGATACGTCATCGCCCGCAGTCTGATCCCGGTGTTGCAAGGCTGCACCTCGGGCCAGCAGTTTTGGCAGCAGACCCGCAATTTCTGGATTCGCCGGGCCTTCCGGTTGTTGCCTTCAGCCTGGTTGTGGCTGGTGCTGATTCTGCTGGCGTGCGCGTTCCTCAATCAGTCCGGGGCTTTCGGCAGCCTGTCCGCCAACCTTCAAGCGACCCAGGCGGGTTTTCTGCAGTTTGCCAATTTCCGTTTCGCCGACAGTTTCTTCCGCTATGAATACGGGGCCAGCTTTGTCTATTGGAGCCTGTCGCTGGAAGAACAGTTTTATGTGCTGCTGCCGGTGTTCATTCTGGTGTTCCGCAAACGTCTGGTCTGGGCGCTGCTGGCGCTGGTTGCCATGCAATTGCTTACCCTGCGCACGCCTTTACTGATGGTGATCAGGACCGATGCCCTGGCCCTCGGGGTATTGCTGGCGATCTGGGGCGCGCACGCCAGCCACGCTCGCTGGGAACCCACGGTGTTGCGCCATCCGTGGCTCGGCGTGCCGTTGCTGATTGGCATCGGGCTGATGCTGAGCGTGTTGGGTACTGAACCCTACACGTTCGCCAGCTACCGCATTGGCGCAATGGCAGTCCTCTGCGCCGTACTGGTCTGGGTCGCCTCTTACAACCGCGATTACCTGTTCCCGCGTGGCCCGCTGAAAAACCTGCTTACTTGGGTCGGCAGTCGCTCCTATGGGATCTATCTGATCCATGTACCGGCCTATTTGCTGGTCCGCGAACTCTGTTTCCGGCTGCAGTCGGCGGGGCTGCCGAGCCCGGCCGGTCATCCCATATTGACCATCCTCCTCGCCATGACCCTGATCATCCTGTTGAGCGAGCTCAATTATCAATTCATCGAGCTGCCCATGCGCAACCGGGGCACACGCCGGGTTGAGCGCTTGAACGCCAGCCGAACCGCCGTCCAACCCTCTGGAGCTACCTCATGCTGAGCCTTTTGAAGAAACTCACGGCGGGCAAAGTACCCGAACCAGTGCAGTCCCAGACCTCGACCGACAAGGTCGACCCGTACATGCTGGGGCTGCACGATGCGATGCTCAGCGGCTGGTTCAATCAGCAAACCGGCGAGCTGTTCAGCGGATTCCCGATCACCACCGAAGATACGGTGCTGGATGTCGGCTGCGGTGACGGCGGTAACGTGCATTTCTGTGCCATGCGCGGGGCGAAAATCATCATCGCCGATATCGACGCGGCCAAAGTCGAGGCCGCTCGCCAGCGCATGAGCGACACCCCGGCGCGCGATATCGAATCCCATGTCACTGATTGCAACCCGCTGCCGCTGGCCGATGCCATCGCGACACGTATCGTCTCCACTGAAGTCATCGAACACGTAGACGATCCGGCGCAGTTTCTTTGCGAGCTGGTGCGAGTCGGCAAACCGGGTGCTTTGTACCTGTTGAGCGTTCCGCATCCGAGCTCCGAAGACCTGCAAAAAGACATTGCTGCACCCGAATACTTCCAGAAACCCAACCACATTCGGATCATCAGCGAAGACCAGTTCAAGCAGATGGTCAGCGATGCCGGTCTGGAAGTGATCAGCCACAGCCAGTACGGTTTCTACTGGTCGATGTGGATGCTGCTGTTCTGGGAAGCCAAGGTCGACTTCGGCAACGCCGATCATCCGCTGCTCAATCACTGGGCCGACACCTGGCAGGCGGTTCTGTCCTCGCCGCGTGGCGCGCAGATCAAGCAGGCGCTAGACGCGGTCGTGGCGAAAAGTCAGGTCATCATTGCCCGCAAGCCTGGCTGAGCAGGGTACTGGCCAGTGACGCAAAGGGCCTTGAAAGGCCCTTGTTTCATTCCGAAGTCATCGCATAGATCCTGCAAGTACCGGCCGATTGCCAAGCGCAGGGCTTTACGCCTGCTGAACGAACGTCAGGCGCAGGGCAAAACCGATCAACAAGCTGCCGAACAGCCATTGCTGCACCCGCTGCGCCGAGGGGCTGCGTTCGAGCCAGCGGCCGAGCCTGGTCCCGACCAGTGCGTAACAGCTGTCAAACAACAGCCCAACGATGACCAGCACCACGCCAAGCCTGGCGAACTGCGCCACTACCGGGCCGGATTGCGGGTCGATGAACTGCGGTAGCAGCACCGAGCAAAACAGCAACGCCTTGGGGTTAAGCAAGTTGGTCAGCAACCCACGCTGGATCGCTTCACGCCACAGCAAGGTCCGGGTGGACGCACCGGCTGAATTCAGGCTCGGCAACATGTTGGAGCGCAGACACTGAACCCCCAGCCATAGCAGGTAGGCGGCACCCGCCAGGCGCACCGCCTCAAAGGTCCAGGGCGCGGCCTTGAACAAGGTCGCCAGGCCCAACGCCGCCAAGGCCACATGGCAACCACGGGCAATCGCCAGCCCCACGGCAGTCGCCAGCGCCGTGGCTGTGCCCTGACGCGCGCCGGTTTGCAGCAGCAGAATCATGTCCGGGCCCGGCAGCAGATACACCACCGCCAGAGCCAAAAAAAACATCCAGAGTTCTGCCACCTTGCCACCCCATTCGTTATCGATTCGGTGATCAAAGTCTATGCCCGACGGGCAGGGTAGGTGCTTGCGTAGTAAGCCAGTAAAGTGGTTAGACTTGGCATAATCTACCAAGTGATGAACAAGAACAGTCAGGATATGCCAATCATGAAACTGGACGCCTACGACCGCCGAATCCTGGCGGCCCTGCAACGAGACGGACGCCTGAGCAACGTACAATTGGCCGACGAGATCGGTCTTTCGGCCTCGCCGTGCTTGCGTCGGGTTCGATTGCTGGAAGAGGCCGGGGTGATTCGCGGCTATCAGGCCAACCTCGATCGCGACGAGGTGGGCCTGGGTTTGACGGTGTTTGTCGGGGTCAAGGTCGAGCGGCATAACGATGCTCAAGCCGAAGCTTTTCGCCAGGCGGTGACGGCGTTGCCCGAGGTGATTTCAGCGTTTCTGGTGTCGGGCGAGTCAGACTTTTTACTGCAAGTCGTGGTGCCGGACTTGCGTGGCTATGAACGCTTTCTCACCGGCAGTTTGCTCAAACTGCCGGGCGTCAGCGACATTCGCAGCAACTTCGCGATCCACACAGTGAAAACCCCCGGGCCATTGCCGTTGGGGCATTTGCCGGATTGAGTCGATCGCGGGCAAGCCTCGCTCCTACGGGTCAGTGTGAGGCATACATTTTGTGTTCGCCGAATAACTGATGTGGGAGCGAGGCTTGCCCGCGAAGACGGTTGAACAACCAACATAAACTCCCACCGTATAAAACTGGATCTGCGTCGCCATCCCCTCCACATTCATCGGCGCCTGACGCAACGCTTCAGAGCGTGTCGGGTGCGGGTGGCAGGTCAGGAAGTTAGATCGCACAAAAAATTATGCTCGTAATATGTTTCGGTTGTACGCTTTTGGTCAAGCCCCATGGAAAGGGCTTATCCACAGGCACTGCCGTGCAGACAAAAGGATAGGTGCGAAGAGAAAATTTCATTACCATCGTTATATCGTAACGAAATGTGATATTCGCAGCGGCCTGGGACTTATCCACAGGCCTGGGTTTTAGCAACAACAGGCTGGGGTGGTATGCAAGTCGATCTGGATGTGGATGGGGCGGATGTAGAAGGGCTGCCGCGTTTTCAACAAGCGGCATTTCACGCGCGGCGGTTGAAGCGGGTCGGCATCGGTTTGGCGGGGGGCTCGGTAGTCGGCTTGGTGCTGGCGTTTTTTGTCGGACTTTTCGCCCCGCAATCGCCATGGTCTGCACTGTTGGTCAATCAGACCGCCTCCCTGCTGGTCGTGATTGCCGGGCTGCAATCAGCCTGGTGGGTGACACAGTGGCGCGGGCGAGCGCTGGGGTCACAGGCCGCACCACCCGCTGAGCAAATCGTGGACAGGCCGATTGAAGCGCTGGGCTGGTACGAGCGGCTGCTGGAGCGTATTGGCGACAGCTGGATACGCCTGCTGGCGCAGATTGGCGCACCGACTCTCTGGCTGTGTGGCTGGGCACTGTTGGCGCTGCTGAGCATCGAGCAGGTCTGGGATCTGTCGTTGCCCGGCGCCGCATTGGGGCTGCCGGCCAGTGTGGGGGCGGCGCTTTCGTTATTACTGGCCTTCGGCTTGCTGGTGTTCGAACGTCAGCTGGCCCAGGAAAGCCCCGCTGAATGGCCCGAGGCCGGGCAGCTTGGGCAATTGGTCCGGGTGGCGATCATCTGCCTGGTGTTGAGCGCGTTATGCCTGTTGTTCAGCAGTGAAACGTCGGTTTGGCCTGTACGTCTGGCGGTGTTGATCGGTTTGCTGCCGGGTTTGGTGGCGATTGAATTGCTGTTGCGCGCGCTGTTGTCGCTGTTCAGCCCTCGTCGCGAACAGCTTGAACCACGGCTATTGGCGCAAAGTTTTGTCGCCGGCATGCTGCGCTGGCCTCCGCAGCCGTTGCTGGCGTTACAGCACGAACTGCACAACCGCTTCGGTATCGACCTTAGGCAGATCTGGGCTTTCACCTACATGCGCCGGGCGTTTTTTCCAGTACTGATGGTGGTGCTGGCGGTTGGTTGGCTGCTCACCGGGATTCACGAAATTCCCCTGCAAGCGCGGGGAATTTACGAGCGCTTCGGTAAGCCGGTCGAGGTCTTCGGGCCGGGACTGCATGCCGGCTTGCCTTGGCCTTTAGGTCGCGTGCTGAGTGTCGAGAACGGTGTGGTGCATGAGTTGGCCACCAGCACCGGTGAAGCGACTGTCGCAACACTGCCAGATTCGGCGGAAGGCCCCGCACCGTTGATCGCCAATCGGCTGTGGGATGCCAGCCATGTGAACGACAAATCACAGGTCATCGCCAGCAGCAGTGCCGACAAACAGAGCTTTCAGATCGTCAACATGGACGTGCGTTTTGTCTATCGCATCGGCCTGACCGATCAGGCGGCGCTGGCGGCGACTTATAACACTGCGGATGTTCCGACGCTGATTCGCAGCACCGCCAGCCGGATTCTTGTTCACGATTTCGCTTCGCGTACCCTCGATGGGTTGCTGGGTGAGGATCGTGTAGGGCTTGCCGATGACATCGGTCGCGCGGTGCAGGCTGACTTGCAGAAACTCGACAGCGGCGTGGAAATCCTTGCCACGGTGGTTGAAGCGATTCATCCACCGGCCGGTGCTGCCAACGCTTATCACGGTGTGCAAGCCGCGCAGATCGGCGCCCAGGCGTTGATTGCCCGTGAGCGCGGGGCTGCCAGTGAGCAGACCAATCAGGCGCAATTGCAAGCCAGTGTTACCCGTGATCAGGCGCAGGCCAGCGCCCATGAAGTCAAAGCCACCGCCCAGTCCGCCGACCTGCGTTTTGCGGCTGAACAAAAGGCTTATGCCTCGGCCGGGAAGGCCTTTGTGCTGGAGCAGTACTTCAGCCAGCTAACCTTGGGCCTGGCGAAAACCAAGCTGCTTATTCTCGATCATCGTTTGGGCGGCAACAGCGCTCCGACAATCGATCTACGTACGTTCACGCTACCGGTTGACCCTGCGGCGCCGCGTAAAGCCGTTCAGTCAGGAGCTTCCCAATGAGCCAGCCTCATTCCCACGATCATCAAGACCACGTCGGCCACGACCACGGCCATGGCGGGCACCATCATGGCCACCATCATCACCATGGCGATCCACAAGAGGCTGGACCTTTTCCTTGGCGGCGCATGGCCTGGGCGGTGTTGCTGGTGTTGTTTGCTATTGCGGCGGCGAGCCTGGTGCAAGTGCGCTCAGGTGAAGCCACGGTAATCACCCGTTTTGGTAACCCGTCGCGGGTGCTGCTGAAGCCTGGTCTTGGCTGGCGTTGGCCAGCGCCGTTCGAGGCGGCGATCCCGGTGGACCTGCGGTTGCGCACCACCTCCAGCGGTTTACAGGACGTCGGTACGCGTGATGGTTTGCGGATCATTGTTCAGGCCTACGTGGCGTGGCAGGTGCAGGGCGATCCGGATAACGTGCAGCGCTTTATGCGGGCGGTACAAAACCAGCCAGACGAGGCGGCGCGGCAGATTCGTACCTTTGTCGGCTCGGCGCTGGAAACCACGGCCAGCAGTTTTGACCTGGCCAATCTGGTGAACACCGACGCCAACCAGGTCCACATCGCTGACTTCGAAGCGCAACTGCGTAAGCAGATCGATCAGCAGTTGCTGACCACCTATGGCGTGCGTGTGCTGCAAGTCGGTATCGAGCGGCTGACTCTGCCGTCGGTGACCCTGACCGCTACTGTCGACCGAATGCGCGCTGAGCGTGAAACCATTGCCACTGAGCGCACCGCAATCGGCAAACGCGAGGCGGCGCAAATTCGATCGGCCGCCGAGCGTGATGCGCGAATTGTGCAAGCCGATGCCACGGTGAAAGCCGCAGATATCGAAGCTCAATCGCGAGTCGAGGCCGCGCAGATTTACGGCCGTGCTTATGCGGGTTCACCGCAGCTATATAACTTGCTGCGCTCATTGGACACTCTGGGCACGGTAGTCACTCCGGGTACCAAGCTGATATTGCGCACCGACGCGGCGCCATTTCGGGTGTTGGTGGACGGGCCGCCGAGCCTGGGTAGCAAGGCCGAGTCGCAGCCATGAGTAACGTTCCACGTGGAACAAATGAAGTCAGTAGCCCGTGGATTCAAGCCGGCCGCTTGACCTTTCTCGCGTTGTACGCAGTGACAGTGTTGGCTGCGGTGGTCTGGGCGTTCTCCAACGTGCGGCAGATCGATCCACAGAATCGGGCGGTGGTACTGCACTTTGGGGCTCTGGATCGTATTCAGAATGCTGGTTTGTTGTTGGCGTGGCCGCGACCGTTTGAACAGGTTGTGTTGTTGCCGGCGGCGGATCGGGTGATCGAGCGCCGGGTGGAAAACCTGTTGCGTTCCGATGCTGCGCTACAAGGTGATCGAGTTGCCAGTTTCGCCACGCCGTTGAGTGACGCCTTGGCCGGCTCCGGTTACTTGCTGACCGGTGATGCCGGTGTGGTGCAACTGGATGTACGGGTCTTCTACAAGGTCAACGAGCCGTATGCGTTCGTACTGCAAGGCGAGCATGTGCTGCCGGCACTGGATCGCCTGGTGACCCGCAGTGCGGTGGCGCTGACGGCTGCGCGAGACCTGGACACAATTCTGGTGGCGCGCCCTGAGTTGATCGGCGCGGATAACCAGGCCGCCGAGCGTCGCGAACGTCTGCGCGGGGATCTGGTGCAGGGCATCAATCAACGCTTGGCCGAATTGACCGCGACGGGGCAGGGATTGGGGATTGAGGTGGCACGAGTCGACGTGCAATCGAGTTTGCCGGAGCCTGCGGTGAACGCGTTCAACGCGGTGTTGACCGCCAGCCAACAGGCTGACAAGGCCGTGGCGAACGCGCGAACCGATGCTGAAAAATTGACCCAGACCGCCACCCAGCAAGCCGACCGTGTCCTGCAAGTAGCTCATGCACAAGCCAGTGAGCGCTTGGCCAAAGCGTCGACCGACACGGCAACAGTACAGAGCCTGGCCCAGGTGCAGCAGAAGGGCACCGACCCTGAAATGCTGCTGCGAATTTATCGTGAGCGTCTGCCTAAGATTTTCGGCCAGGCCGGCTCGGTGACCACGGTCGATCCTAAAGACGATACCCGCCTGATCATTCAGGGAGCCGAACAATGACTGCCCATTCTGCTGCCGCCCAACCTGCGGCGAGCATGCTGACCTCTGCCGAACAACGCGGCGCCGCGCGACAACTGACCCTGGCGATGCTCGCCCTCGGCCTGCTCGGGCTGGGTCTGGTCTGGCGCTGGTTGGTGCCGGAGCAAAATGGTGTCAGCCAGTTGCTGCTGGGTTTTGCCTCGTTGCTGGTGGCCGTTCCGGTGATGCGTTCGGCCTGGTACAGCCTGCGTTATCCAAGCCTGCACGGCATCACCGATCAGTTGATCGCACTGGCGATGATGGGCGCGTGGGCCACTGGCGATCTGCTGACGGCGGCCTTGCTGCCGATCATCATGATCTTCGGCCATGTGCTGGAAGAGCGCAGCGTGATCGGCTCCCAGGAAGCTATTCATGCCTTGGGTAAGTTGACGCGCAGCCATGCACGGCGAGTGCAGGGTGACGGCACGATTATCGAAGTGGACAACACCACGCTCAAGACCGGCGACCTGGTGGAAGTGCGCGCCGGTGACCGGGTGCCGGCCGATGGCCTGGTGCTTTCCGGGCAGGCCAGCCTCGACACCGCGCCGATCACTGGCGAGTCGGTGCCGCTGGAGGCGAGTGTCGGTATGCAGGTGTTCGGCGGGGCGATCAACCTCGATGGCCTGTTGCGCATTGAAGTTACCCGCACCGGTAATGAGTCGACCTTGGGCAAAGTCATTGCACTGATGCAAAGCGCCGAGCGCTCGAAGCCGCCGATCACTCGTTTGCTCGAGCGTTATGCCGGCAGCTACATGGTGCTGGTCTTGCTGCTGGCGGCCGTCACCTGGTTTATCAGCAACGATGCGCAGGCGATGTTGGCGGTGTTGGTGGCAGCCTGTCCTTGTGCTTTGGTGTTGTCGGCGCCGGCAACGGCAATTGCCGGGATCGCCGTAGCGGCGCGCCACGGGATTTTGATTCGCAGCTCGGCGTTTCTCGAAGAGCTGGCGGACCTGACCTCGCTGGTAGTGGACAAGACCGGCACCCTGACGTTTGGCACCCTGCGTTTGCAATCGATCGACAGCCCGGTCGGAGATCGCAGCGCCTTGCTGAAACTGGCAGCCAGCCTGGGTTCGGCCAGTAGCCATCCGGTTAGCCGTGCGTTGGCCGGACTGGTGACGCAGGAACATTTTCTGGTGCTGTCGGATATCCGTGAACGCCAGGGTTTGGGTGTCGTGGCGCGAACGGAGCAGGGCGAGGCGGCACTCGGTCGTCCGGAGCTGTTTACCCAGTTGGGCATTGCGACGTCCGCCGTGCCCGAGCATGACGGCCCCATTGCCGGGCTGGCGCTGGACGGGCAATTTCTCGGTTGGCTGTTGTTGGCGGACAGCATCAAACCCGAGGCTCGCCACGCACTGAGCGAGCTGCGAGAACTGGGACTGGGGCGGCAACTGCTACTCACCGGGGATCGGCATAGCGTGGCCCACAGCCTGGCCTATGAAGTCGGGATCAGCGATGTCGAAGCCCAGGCCTTGCCTGAAGACAAACTCAACCGCGTTCTGCAGGAAATCGGCAGCGGTTTTCGGCCGATGGTGGTGGGCGACGGGATCAACGATTCGCTGGCACTCAAAGCCGGGGTGGTCGGTGTCGCCATGGGCGCGGGCGGGGCGGATATCGCTTTGGCCTCGGCGGACATCGTTCTGATTGGCAGCGACCTGCGACGCCTGGGCACTTGCGTACGCTTGAGTCGCCAGTGTCGTCAGACGCTGCAAGTCAATGTGATCATCGGTCTGGGCTGGACGCTTGCGATCGTCACGTTTGCCGCGTTCGGCTGGCTTGGGGCGGCGGGGGCGATGATCGCCGCGGTGCTGCACAACCTCAGCACCTTGCTGGTGCTCGGCAATGCGGGCCGTTTGCTGCGTTTTCAGGAGCCGTTGCTCAAGCTCAAAGAGGATGTCTGATCAGGGGCGGATCTCTCTCTAGTGCTATGTCGGGACTACCGTGGTGAACGACGGTTTGAGCTTTTCCGAACTGTGTAGCGAGTTCACAGTCACTTGTGTAGAGGGTGCGCCACTACAGGCCGTAACCTGGCTGAAACAGTGGGTTCACGACGGTTCGATCACCGTCGCGGGTCATAGAGAGAGGCTATGAGTTCGATAGCCTGCTAATTTTCATGGATGGTCTACCCTCAAATCAGACGTCTGAAACAAGGGGGACTATCCATGCTCGTGCAACTTCCACCGGCCTTACAGAATCTGCAACTACCGTTATGCCTCAGACTCTGGGATGGCCATGAGTTTAATCTGGGCCCGGCGCCCAGCGTCACCATTGTGGTCAAGGACCCGCAATTGGTTGCCAAATTCACTCATCCGAGCCTTGATTTGCTAGGGGCCGCGTTCGTCGAAGGCAAGCTGGAACTCGAAGGCTCTATCAATGAGGTCATTCGGGTCTGCGATGAGTGGAGCCAGGCTCTGCTGGCTGAGGACGAAGGCAATCAACCGGTTCGCTCCGTCCATGACAAAGCTACCGACGCGGCAGCCATTTCCTATCATTACGACCTGTCCAATGCGTTCTATCAGCTTTGGCTCGATAGCGACATGGCCTATTCCTGCGCCTATTTCGAGACCGGTAGCGAGAGCCTCGAACAGGCCCAACAAGCCAAGTTTCGGCATCTGTGCCGTAAGCTGCGCCTGCAGCCCGGCGAGTACTTGCTGGATGTCGGTTGCGGTTGGGGAGGGCTGGCGCGCTTTGCCGCCCGGGAATTCGGAGCGAAAGTATTCGGGATTACCCTGAGCAAAGAGCAGTTGGCGCTGGCTCGTGAGCGGGTGATTGAGGAAGGTCTGGAGGATATGGTCGAACTGCAATTGCTCGATTATCGCGACCTGCCTCAGGACGGCCGTTTCGACAAGGTGGTGAGCGTCGGCATGTTTGAGCATGTGGGCCATGCGAACCTGGCGCAGTATTGTCAGACCCTGTTCGGGGCTGTGCGCGAAGGCGGCCTGGTGATGAACCACGGTATTACCGCCAAGCACATCGACGGTCGGCCGGTTGGGCGGGGTGCTGGCGAATTCATCGAGCGTTATGTGTTTCCCAATGGCGAGCTACCGCATCTGTCGATGATCTCGGCTGAAATCAGCGAGGCGGGGCTGGAAATCGTCGACGTCGAAAGCCTGCGCCTGCATTACGCACGCACCCTGGACCACTGGAGCGAGCGCCTGGAAGATAACCTTGAAGCCGCCGCAAAACAGGTGCCAGAGCAGGTTCTACGTATCTGGCGGCTCTACCTGGCCGGTTGCGCTTATGCATTCGCCAGAGGCTGGATCAATTTGCACCAGATCCTCGCGGTCAAGGCTCATGCCGACGGTAGCCATGAACTGCCGTGGACTCGCGACGATATCTACAACCCTTAAAGGATCGGCGATATAAGCCGGGCGACCCGCATGCCAAGTTGTTGCAGGCGGTGGGTCTCCCGGCTTTCTCCTTTAGCGATCTCGTGGGCCTGGTCGAAATCCTCGCAGAGCATGTGTTCCACCTCGGCGGCAAATTGTCTGTCGACGGTCAGCAGCATCACTTCGAAGTTGAGCCGGAACGATCGATTGTCCAGATTCGCGCTGCCGATGGCGCTGATTTCGCTGTCGATCAGCACTACTTTCTGATGCAGAAAACCGGGCTCATAACGGAACACTCGTACCCCGGCCCGCACGGCTTCGAAGGCGAAGAGACTGGACGCGGCGTAGACGACGCGGTGATCCGGCCGCGACGGCAGGAGAATCCGCACATCCACATTGCGCAACACTGCCAGTCGCAGCGCAGCGAAAACCGCTTCGTCGGGAATGAAATACGGGCTGGTGATCCACACCCGCTCAGTCGCGGCATGGATCGCTTCAACGAAAAACAGCGAGCAGGTTTCGTAGGGGTCTGCCGGGCCGCTGGCCAGCAGTTGGCAGAGTACGCCGTCATCCGGATAGGTGTCCGGCAGGATCAGCGGCGGCAGCTGGCGTGAAGCCCAGAACCAGTCTTCAGCAAACGACTCCTGCATGCAGGCCACCACCGGACCGCTGACTTGGACGTGGGTGTCGCGCCAAGGCGCCAGCGGCGGTTTCTCACCCATGTATTCGTCGCCGACGTTGTGCCCGCCGACGAATCCGGACAAACCATCGACCACGACAATTTTGCGGTGATTGCGAAAGTTGATCTGGAAGCGATTGAGCCAGCCGCTGCGTGTGGCAAAGGCTTTGATCTGTACGCCGGCCTCGCGCATTGGCTGAACGTAGCTGTGAGGCAGGGAGTGGCTGCCGATACGGTCGTAGAGCACGTAAATGGCTACGCCTTCGGCAGCTTTCTCCATCAGCAGGGCCTGCAAGCGGCGACCGAGGTGGTCGTCGTGGATGATAAAAAACTGGATCAGTACGGTTTGGCGGGCGTTACGGATGGCATCGAAAATCGCCGCAAAAGTGGCTTCGCCATTGATCAGCAGGCGCACCTGGTTATTGGCAAGGCAGGGCATTTGTCCCAGTTTCGGCATGGCACGCAGCGAGGCGTAGGCATTTGAGGCGCGAGCGGTCAGCGCTTCTTCGATCCAGGGGCGCCAGTTCAGATCGGCGATGGCTTTGCGCATTTCCTCGTTGGCCTGGCGCCTTGCCTTGATATAGGCATCGAACGTGCTGCGGCCGAAGACCAGGTAGGGGATGAGGGTCAGATAAGGAATGAACAACAGTGACAAGGCCCAGGCGATTGCGCCTTGGGCAGTCCTGACAGTGAATACGGCATGGATGGCGGCGATCATGCCCAGCAAATGAATAGTGGCGATCAGATAACCGAAAAAATGCGGGCCAAAATAATCCATGGGGCAGCCTTTCTCCTGAAGGTTCAATGCTTAACAGACCATGTTCCACGGCGAATGTCGCTATTTAATTCGCCATGCAACTGAAGTAGGTTGCAGACGTCTAACGGCCACTATTCTCTAGGAGTTACTTGATGAACGTTCGTCTGCTGGGTTTGGCCATGGTTGTTGGCTTGTCACTTCCTGTCGCTGCTCAGGCGCAAATGTTGCAGCCTGGGTTGTGGGAATTGACGTCGAGCAATATGAAGGTCGATGACCAGAACCTGCCTGATCTGCAATTGATCCTTGGCCAGTTACAGAGCCAGATGACCCCGGAACAACGGGCAGCGCTAGAGCAGCAGGGCATCACCATGGGCGGCAAAGGTATTCGAGCTTGTCTGACTCAGGCCCAAGTGCAGTCCGACAACATTCCGCTGACGGATCCGCAATCGGGCTGCAAGCAGGAAATCACCGACCGCGCCGGCAATCAGTGGAAATTTCGCTTCAGCTGCCCGAAAGCGCAGGGCACCGGTGTCGCCACTTTCCTCAGTGATCGAGAGTTCACGACCAAGGTCAACGGCACCTTCAATGCCACCGGCATCCAGCAGAAGGGCAGCCTGGACACCCGAGCGGTGTGGATGGGGCAAGACTGCGGTACGGTCAAGCCACGAGCGTGATGATCGTTCCCACGCTCTGCTTGGGAATGCAGCCGTGACACGCTGCGTCACAAAGCGGACGCGGAGCGTCCATTGAGGCGTTCCCACGCAGGAGCGTGGGAACGATCTAGTCACTAATTAGCGTTGGTTTCCAACCCCAATCGCCCACACACCTGATGAACACTCATCTGCCCCCAACCCTCCCCATTGCGGCTACGCAAACTTACATACTTCACGATGCGACCGTGGTCCAGCAGTAGATCGGCATCGAACTCATGACCTTCGTTGACCAACCGGGCGTTGTGAGTCAGCGCACTGTTCATGTTCAAAACTCGTTCTGCAGGGCTTTGTAGCCGCGCACCAGATCGACGTTGGTCCGCGCCACATCCTCGGAAAACTCCGAAGCACTGACGCTGACAGGCGGGAACTGCGACAGGTCGGTCTTGGGTCCGATGCGTGTGGTCGACGGTACGTAGAACTCTTCAGGCAGATCCCTGCCATCGACCACCGAGTTGTGCCGCACCACACAGCCGTCGCCGACCGCACAGTTGAACAACACGCTGTTGAAGCCGATGAACACCCGATTGCCGACGGAGCATGGCCCGTGAACGATGGAGCGGTGGGCGATCGAACTGAACTCGCCGATCGTCACCGCCGCGCCGGATTTTGAGTGGATGACCACGCCGTCCTGGATGTTCGAATTGGCGCCGATGCTGATTGGCTCCATCTGACCTGAGTCGTCCACTTCGTCGGCACGAATCACCGCATAGGGGCCGACGAAGACGTTCTCGCCGATTACCACCTTGCCGCAGATGATCGCGGTTTTATCCACATAAGCGGACTCGGCGATCAGCGGCAGATCGCCTGACGGGTTCTTTCGAATCATGGCGTGCTCAAGGCGTCGTACAGCGTGTTGAGGTTGTATTCGAAGAGTCCGGCGAAGGTACTGGCCGGACCCGTGGCGGCAAGGGCATCGGAGTACAAGGTACCGCCAATATGCGCGCCGCTTTCTTCGGCGATCTGCTTGAGCAGGCGCGCGTCCTTGATGTTTTCCATAAACACCGCTTTGACCTTGGCCTGGCGGATCTGGGTGATTAGCGCAGCGACCTCGGCTGCGGAGGGTTCGCGCTCGGTGGACAAACCTTGAGGCGCCATGAAGTTGATGCCGTAAGCCTGGCCAAGATAGCCAAAGGCATCATGGGAGGTGACGATCTTGCGGTTTCCCGGTGGCAGGGAACCGAGCTTGGCTTTGGCGTCGGCCAGCAGACGGTAGATCTGTTTGAGGTAGGCCTGGCTGTTACGTTCGTAGTCGGCTTTGTTCGCCGGATCCGCTGCGATCAGCGCCTTGGTGATGTTGTTCACATAGAGTTCGGTGTTCGCCAGGTTGTGCCAGGCATGCGGGTCGGGAATGGTCTCGCCGTCTTCATCCATGGTTCGCGGGATGACGCCACGGCTGGCGGTGATCACCGGGGTTTTGGTCTCGGTGCTGGTGACCAGGCGATCCAGCCATGGTTCGAAACCCAAGCCATTCTTGATGATCAGCCTGGCCTTGAGCAGCGCTTTGGCATCGTCCGGGGTGGGTTCGTAGGTATGGGCGTCTGCGTCCGGGCCGACCATGTTGGTGATCTGAATATGCTCACCGCCTACCTGATGGGTCATGTCGGCGAGAATGCTGAAGCTGGTGACGACCTGAAGTCTTTCTGCCGCCGATGCTGTCGAGAGCGACAACGGCAGCAGCAGACTGAACAGCACAAGTAGAGCGCGCATCGGGAAACACCTCATTGGGATGTAAGCAAAGGTGGGCGGCGCAGCAAACCGTGCACCGGACCGAACACCACGGACAGCAGGTAAAAACCGCCAGCCACCAGCACGATGGCCGGACCGCTGGGCAGCGAGTAGTAGAACGACAGCAACAGACCAAGCCACACCGAGAGGCAACCGAACACCGCGGCGATGACCATCAACACTGGCAAGCGTCGACTCCAGAAACGCGAAGCGGCGGCGGGCAACATCATCAAACCGACCACCATCAGCGCGCCGATGGCCTGGAAGCCGATGACAAGATTCAGCACCACCAGGGTCAAAAACAGCCCGTGTGCCAACGGTCCGAGACGGCTGACGGTTTGCAGAAACAGCGGGTCGAGGGTGTCGAGCAACAAGGGGCGATAGATCAGCGCCATGGCAGTCAGACTGAAACCCGAGACCCAAAGCATGCCGGCCAACGTCGGTCCGTCGACGGCAAGCGCTGAGCCGAATAGCAGGTGCAGCAGGTCCAGACGTTTGCCGGCGATCCCGAGAATCAGCACACCGCAAGCCAGGGAAATCGGGTAGATCGCCGCGAGGCTGGCGTCCTCTCGCAGGCCGGTACGGCGGGTGATCCATGCTGCGAGCCCGGCCATGCCCAGGCCCGCACCGAGGCCGCCAACGGTCAGCGCCGTCAGGCTCAAACCGGCGTACCAGAACCCCAAGGCGGCGCCGGGCAAGATCCCGTGAGCCACCGCGTCACCGATCAGACTCATGCGCCGCAGGATCAAAAACACCCCGAGTGGGGCAGTGCTACAGGCCAATACCAAACCGCCAAGAAGTGCCCGGCGCATGAAGACGAATTCGTGGAACGGTTGCCAAAGCGCAGCAGCGGCGACCATTACGCCACCTGCGTCTGAGGTAGTTGGGTGATCAGTTCGGTACTTGGCGCAAGTATGCAGCCACTGCTTTTGATCAGCAGCGTTTGAGGAATGTGTTGGCGCACTGCAGCCAGGTCATGGCAGACGACGACCAACGTCCGACCATCGGCATGCCAGGCGTGGATGTGTTTCCAGAGCAGTGTCTGGCCGAGCTCGTCGAGCGCGGCGTGGGGTTCGTCGAGTAACAACACCGGCGCATGGCCCAGACTCAAACGGGCTAGTAGGGCTCGCTGCAATTCACCGCCCGACAACGCCATCAATGGGCGATGTTCCAGGCCACTCAAGCACCAGTCTTCCAGTACGGTTTGCAGGCGTTGGTTGCGCATCTGTGGGGTTTGCTTGCTGCCCCAGAATCCAGCGGCGACCAGCTCTTGCAGACTGATGGGGAACTGTCGGTCCAGATGCTGTTGTTGCGCAAGGAAAGACAGGCTGCCGCGTCGTGGAACATCCAGTTCGACTTTGCCAGCCAGCGGCCTCTGTAACCCAGCGATAACTTTCAGCAGGCTGCTTTTACCCGAGCCGTTAGCGCCGATTACCGCGGTCAGGCTGCCGTTCGCCAGTTCGAAATTCACGGGGGGAGTCAGTGGTTGACCGGGAGCGCCCCAGCGTAATGCTTGGCAACGGATCATGCGGCCTCCCAGTTCCAGCAACTTTCGGCCACAGCATCGTGGGCGTGCAGGCTTTCGGCGTGGGTAACGCGCAGGAGGAAGGCGTTGATGCCCGGGGATCTTTTCAAGGCCAGATTCAAGCGTCGAGCGGCGTCTTCGCAGAACATCAGGTTTTGACCATTGGCCAAGGCGAAGGCTTGTTCGTCGGCGCGTTTCACCGCGGTTTGAACGGCGGTGCCGAGGGCTGCTTCAGCGTCATTGATCACCGTGATCAATGGCAAGCTTTCGAGACAGTCGTCCAACCGCAGCTGCAACTGCGCGCTGCTGCGCTGGCTATGAGGCGTCGCAACGATGCCTTTTGAGGAACCGAGCCAGGCCAGAACGTCGGCGTGCTGCAACGCTTTGTTGGCGAAGTCCTCGACGAATTGCTGCTGAATTAGCTGTCTCGACAGTGCGGCTGAGCACGGGCAAGTTGAGGAATAACTAACCTCAATTTTTAGTTCCACGTGGAACATTGCGTTTTTCAGCCGCGCTTCGATGCTCACCGGGTAGGTTTTCCAACCCGACAGCGGACTGACCAAGGCTGGCCGCTTAAGCAGTAGATCGGTGTGAATACGCAGATAGGCACTGTTGGACAACTCGTCATGGCTATCGAGAAAACGTTGAAGAACCTGACGTAAAAGCAGCGGTGTGAGGTTTTCCTGTTCGAGAATTTCCAGCGCCAGATACAGACGTGACATATGAATGCCACGCGCCTCGCCATCATCGAGACTCACGCCTGCATCCGCTTTTGCGCTCATTCGCTGGCCATCGAACAACATGGGTAGAGCAATGCCGCACATGCCCACCCACTCGAGTGGCAAGGCTTGGCGTGAGGCCTGCGCGGCGATATCCGGCAGAGTCAGCGCGTTCATAAGCAGGTCCATCGTTGGAAATGATTCGACATGTTATATTATAACTTTACAGTCGACGATGTCTTTTTCCTGAACGGCCTTTCATCACATCAAGTTGAGTACGGACGCTCCCTCATCAGCGGTAAATGTCATGCGCAGACGTCAATTGCTCAACCTGCTTCTGGCCAGTGTGGCCTTCGCTTTACCGCTGGGCGTGTCCGCCACGCAAATCCGCAACGCCCGGCTCTGGCGTTCGGATGACAAGCTGCGGCTGGTGCTCGATCTGAGCGGACCGGTGCAGTACAAGACCTTCTCGCTGACCGAGCCGCAACGGCTGATCATCGATTTGAGTGGCGCGCGCCTGAGTGGCGACTTCAGTCAGTTGGCGTTGACCAACACGGTGATTCGTTCGATCCGCTCCGGGTACTTAGGGCAAGGCGATACACGGATCGTGCTCGACCTCTATGGGCCGGTGCAGCTCAACAGCTTTCAGTTGCCGCCGCAGGACGGGCAGGGTCATCGGCTGGTACTCGACCTCACCAGCCTTGCCCACGTGCCGATACAGATTGCCGCTGCGCCTTTGGTTCAGCGTGAAACACCGATGGATAAAGCCCATCCCAAGCGCGACATCATGGTGGTGATCGACCCCGGCCATGGCGGTAAGGATCCAGGCGCGGTTGGCGCCAAGGGTGAGCGCGAAAAAGATGTGGTGCTGTCCATCGCGCAACTGTTGGCCAAGCGACTGAAACGAGAAAAGGGGTTTAACGTGAAGCTGGTGCGCAACGATGACTTCTTCGTGCCGCTGCGAAAACGCGTGGAGATCGCCCGCAAGCACAACGCCGACATGTTTATCTCGGTGCATGCCGACGCCGCGCCAAGGCTTACGGCGTCCGGTGCTTCGGTGTATGCCTTGTCCGAGGGCGGGGCGACCTCGGCCACCGCGCGCTTTATGGCGCAACGGGAGAACGGCGCCGACCTGCTGGGCGCCACCAGCCTGCTCAATCTGAAGGACAAGGATCCGATGCTCGCCGGGGTGATTCTCGACATGTCGATGAGCGCGACCATCGCTGCCAGTTTGCAGTTGGGCAGCACGGTGCTCGGTAGCCTCGCCGGGATCACCACGTTGCATCAGAAGCGCGTGGAACAGGCCGGGTTCGCGGTGCTTAAGTCGCCGGACGTGCCTTCAATCCTGGTGGAAACCGGCTTCATCTCCAACAGCCGCGACAGTCAGCGGCTGGTCACCCCACGGCACCAGCAGGCGATGGCCGACGGCTTGTTCGAAGGGTTGCAGCGCTACTTCCAGAAGAATCCACCGGTGAATAGCTACATGGCCTGGTTGCAGGATCAGAAAAAAGCCCAGGTCTAACAGCCGCTGATACGGCTGCAAGTGAACTTGGCACTGGCGCCACCGGAACTGGAGAAGCGATTGATAGTGGTCCAGCCAACACGGCGGCTGTAGCCGACCCAGGCTTCGCCGTCAGAGGCGATGCCTGTGAAGAACGTCAATTGCCCGTAGCGGCTGTTGGTCTGCGCCCAGTAGCGTTTGCCGATTACTTCGAAACCCCGCAGATACGTGGTGCTGCCGGCCGTGGCG
Source organism: Pseudomonas sp. GW821-FHT04C07 (assembly GCF_059420325.1). Classification (NCBI taxonomy): domain Bacteria; kingdom Pseudomonadati; phylum Pseudomonadota; class Gammaproteobacteria; order Pseudomonadales; family Pseudomonadaceae; genus Pseudomonas; species Pseudomonas sp. GW821-FHT04C07. The sequence goes on along the minus strand of NZ_JBWKTM010000001.1, from coordinate 544,925 downwards.
ACGCTATAGGCATTGCCATCGGCATCCACGCACGCCAGCAGGTTGGCGCTGCGGGTGCAGTTGGCAAGCGTTCTCGGCAGTTGCGCGAAGGCGTTGCTCGCGGCAAACAGCGTAAGGCCCAACAGCGTGTATTTCAGAGCGTTGCGCATGGGGTTTCTCGTGAGGCGGGTTGGCGCAAGCATTGCGCCCTTCGTCGCTGGGAACAAGAGGGGATTGGCTTAATTGCATTGTTATATTATAACATTAAAATAAGTCCCGCTCTGATGAGACACCCTGATGCCCAATCGCCTTCCCGTTACTGTGCTCTCCGGCTTTCTCGGCGCCGGTAAAAGCACGCTGCTCAACTACGTTCTGCGCAACCGCGACAACCTTCGGGTGGCGGTGATCGTCAACGATATGAGTGAGATCAATATCGACGGCAGCGAGGTTCAGCGCGATGTCACGCTGAATCGTTCCGAAGAAAAACTCGTCGAAATGAGCAATGGCTGCATTTGCTGCACCTTGCGTGAAGACTTGCTGGAAGAGGTCAGCAAGCTCGCCAGGGAAGGTCGTTTCGATTACCTGCTGATTGAATCCACTGGTATTTCCGAGCCTTTGCCAGTTGCGGAAACCTTTACCTTTCGCGATGAAGAAGGCCAGAGCCTGGCCGACATCGCCCGGCTCGACACCATGGTCACGGTGGTCGACGGTATGAACTTCCTGCTCGACTATCAAGCGGCCGAAAGCCTCGCCTCCCGTGGTGAAACCCTGGGCGAGGAGGACGAGCGTTCGATCACGGATCTGTTGATCGAGCAGATCGAATTCGCCGACGTGATTCTGATCAGCAAAATCGATCTGATCAGCCGCAGTGACCGCCAGGAGCTGATCGCCATTCTCGAACGGCTCAACTCCCAGGCAGAAATAATCCCCATGGTGATGGGTGAAGTACCGCTGAAGAAGATCCTCAACACCGGGCGTTTTGACTTCGAACGTGCCGCTCAGGCGCCGGGCTGGTTGCAGGAGTTACGCGGTGAGCACGTCCCGGAAACCGAGGAATACGGCATCGCCTCGACGGCTTATCGGGCGCGACGCCCCTTCCATCCGCAGCGCTTTTTCAGCTTCATCGACCGCCCGTGGGTGAACGGCAAACTGCTGCGTTCCAAGGGTTTTTTCTGGCTGGCCAGCAAGCATCAGGACGCTGGAAGCTGGTCCCAGGCTGGCGGTTTGATGCGTCATGGCTTTGCCGGACGCTGGTGGCGATTCGTGCCGAAGCCGCAGTGGCCACAGGATCAGGAAAGCACCTCGGCGATCATGGAAAACTGGGCCGCCGCCACCGGTGATTGCCGTCAGGAACTGGTATTCATCGGTCAGAACATCGACTTCGCCCTGCTCACTGCCGAGCTTGATAGCTGCCTGCTGACCGACGACGAAATGGCCGTGGGTGTGGAAGGCTGGCGACTGATGGTTGACCCTTTCGGCCCTTGGCATGAAGAGGAGGCGGCTTGATGCTCGCGCCCAGTCTGAAGCTGCGTCCGATAATTCGTCAGGTCCGGGGTGATACACCAAAAGCGCTCACTCAAATTCTGGACGACGGAGTGAATCTGGCTGTCTGGCAACGCCACCTGCCAGTGCATGTCGCCGATTTCGGCACGTTGCTGCTGTCCTTGGGTGAGCCGCTGGCAGAGTCGTTATCGCTGGAGTTGGCCAATGATGATTCAGAACCGAATCTGCAAGGTCTGGCCTCAGGCTTCAGCGACCTGGAGGGCTACGAAGGATTTATCGCCGACATCTCCTGGCTGGTCAGCGCCTTCGCCTGCTTGCTGGGCGCCAAGCGCATCGGCCTGCGTCTGCGGGTGCTGGACAAGGCCATGTGCCCGCGCTTCCACGTCGATCATGTGCCGGTGCGTCTGATCACCACTTACGCCGGCATCGGCAGCCAATGGCTACAAGAGGGGGCGATGGATCGTCGGCAACTGGGCAAGGTCGACGCCGAGCCGCAAGACTTCTCAAAGATTCAGCAAGTCGCCTGCGGTGAAGTGGCTTTGCTCAAAGGCGAGAAATGGCATGGCAACGAAGGCTTCGGCCTGATCCATCGCTCGCCGCAACCGGCATCGGGTGAACGCCGACTGATTCTGACCCTCGACTGGCTGAGCTAGGCGCACTCAAGACTTCAGCCATGTACCCTGGCTTTGGTTTTCGCAATACGGCTGCGAATACGTTGCATCAGTGGCCACGCCGTAATAGTGAATATCCTGCCGGTAAGGCATATTGGCCACTTGGGCGTTGCTGCAAACGCCGAAGGCTCCGGCGGGGCACTGCTTGGTGAACGCTACGTCGACTTTCTGGCCGGCCAGTCTGGGTTGGCAGAAGCCGTCGTTGAACAGTTTTTCGGGACGTCGCGGTTCTGCTGACAGACCTTGACGTCGAGCCGTTGTGCCTGGCTGTGGACCACACAGGCCTGGGCCAACGCCTCACAGCAATGGCAGCCATATCACCCGCATCATTCACCTCTTTAGAAAACTGTCGAACATGCTGCAGAACATTCCCACCCACGTCATTGCCGGGCCGCTTGGCGCCGGCAAGACCAGCCTGATCAAGCACCTGCTGGCGCAGCGGCCGGCCCATGAGCGCTGGGCGGTGCTGATCAATGAGTTTGGTCAAATCGGCCTGGATGCTGCGTTGCTGACTCAGGACGCCGATGGTATTGCGCTGGGTGAGGTGGCAGGCGGTTGCTTGTGTTGCGTGAATGGAGCGCCGTTTCAGATTGGGCTTGGGCGTTTGTTGCGTAAGGCGCGGCCAAACCGGTTGTTTATCGAACCTTCCGGATTGGGCCATCCGGCGCAGTTACTCAAACAATTACAGGATGCGCCGTGGCAGGGCGTTTTGGCCGTTCAGCCGTGTGTGCTGGTACTGGATGCCCAAGCGCTGGCCGCCGGGAAACCACTGCCGCAAGCGCAGCAGGAAGCGCTTTCCAATGCTGGTCTGTTGGTACTGAACAAGGACGAGCAGCTCAGCGATGCGGATCGCCAGCGGATCATCAAACAATTGCCCGATTGTCCGATGTGCTGGACGCAGCAAGCCGCTTTGCCACTGTCCGAATTACCCGGTGTGCAGAACCAGGCAAACGCGGGTGTGGATAACTTCACCGCGCCTAAAGGCCAGGCAAAGATGCCCTCGATCTGGACTGATCCGGCGCAGCCGATTTGTCTGAGCCAGCAACAGGAAGGCGACTGGAGTATTGGTTGGCGTTGGCATCCGAGTCAGCGATTCGATGCGACGCGGGTTCTGCAATGGCTTCAAAGCATTGAGTGGCGGCGGGCCAAGCTGGTTATCCACAGCGCCGACGGCTGGGTGTCAGCCAACGCAGTGGATAACTCGGGTCTGCACTGGCAGCCCAGTGAATGGCGGCGTGATTCACGTATCGAATTGATTTTCAGCGAGCCGCAGGACGCGGCAGCGCTGCAAAACATCTTGGCCGGGTGCCGCGTAGTGCAGGCTTGACCCACGCGTACCCCTTGCAGGAGCTGGCGCAGCCTGCGATCTTTTGCCTTTGCGTCAACTACTGCGCTTGTTATGTTCCTGGCGCCACTGGTTCAGTTCGATTATTTCAGCACTCGGGAGTGGGGTTTTGACCTCGAACGGGTAGGGCGCCAGCTCGATTTGTGAGCTGTGGGCGCCAAACTGGGTGATGGTGCCTGAATGACGCGTCTCGCCGGTTACGGTGAACTCGAAGTTATAGATGCGGGCCAGGCGTCGTCTACCGTTGGCATCCTTGACGAAGCCAATGCGCTTCAACGCGACGTTGCCGTCCAGCAGTTCGATATCGAGCTTGGCGCAATGCTGCTTGACCCTCTCCAGTGCCCGCTCGCGCAAGCCGTGGTTGTGCCACAGCCAGGCGGCGCCGGTCGCCAGCAGCATCAGCACGAAAATATTTCCCAGGGTCAGCATGAACGAACGCTCCAACAAAGTAGTGTCAGCTTAACTGTGTCTCCGGTCTGTCGTACAGGCTGCGTTTAGTCGCATACTGCGCGGCTCGAATTTCAATCGGTTTACGGAAATCTCGCATGAAACGTACACCCCATTTGCTCGCCATCCAGTCTCACGTGGTCTTCGGTCATGCTGGCAACAGTGCTGCGGTTTTCCCCATGCAGCGGGTCGGGGTGAATGTCTGGCCACTCAATACCGTGCAGTTCTCCAACCATACTCAGTATGGACAGTGGGCGGGAGAGGTGTTGGCACCGCAACAGATTCCGGCGCTGGTGGAAGGGATAGCGGCGATTGGCGAATTGGGTAACTGCGACGCGGTGCTGTCCGGATACCTCGGCAGCGCGGCCCAAGGGCGGGCGATTCTTACCGGGGTGGCGCGGATCAAGGCGATCAATCCCAAAGCCTTGTACCTTTGCGACCCGGTGATGGGCCATCCTGAAAAGGGCTGCAGTGTGCCGGCCGAAGTCAGCGACTTCCTGCTGGACGAAGCTGCGGCGATGGCTGACTTCATGTGCCCGAATCAACTCGAGCTGGACAGCTTCTCCGGTCGCAAGCCGCAGTCGCTGTTCGATTGCCTGGCCATGGCGCGAGCGCTGCTGGTACGCGGTCCGAAGGCGGTGCTGGTCAAACACCTGGATTATCCCGGCAAGTTGCCGGACGGCTTTGAGATGTTACTGGTGACCGCCGAGGGCAGTTGGCACCTGCGTCGGCCGTTACTGGCTTTTCCGCGCCAACCGGTGGGTGTCGGTGACCTGACGTCCGGTCTGTTTCTGGCTCGGGTGCTGCTGGGGGACAGCCTGCTGGCGGCCTTCGAGTTCACCGCCGCGGCGGTACATGAAGTGCTGCTGGAAACCCAGGCCTGCGCCAGCTACGAACTGGAGTTGGTGCGAGCCCAGGACCGGATTGCCCATCCAAGGGTGCGGTTTGAGGCGACGGCGATCAGCCTCTGAGCTGAGTCAGGCAAGTCCCAAGTCTGGCGATAACCTTGTGGCGAGGGGGCTTGCCCCTTCGCCACAGGTCAGGCGCTCGCCTGATTGTCCTTGAATGACGGCCCTCAGGCGTCCGACTTGATTTCCTGATAACGCTTTTCCAGCTCCTGACGAATCTGGCGGCGTTGCTTGGCCTGCATAAAACGGCGTTTGTCTTCGCTGTTTTGCGGTTGCAGCTGAGGCACGACGGCGGGTTTGCGCTGGTCGTCGACCGCTACCATGGTGAAAAAGCAGCTATTGGTATGGCGCACCGAGCGCTCACGAATGTTCTCCGTCACCACCTTGATTCCCACCTCCATCGAGGTGTTGCCGGTGTAGTTGACCGAAGCAAGAAAGGTTACCAATTCACCAACATGGATCGGCTCACGGAAGATCACCTGATCCACCGACAGGGTGACCACGTAGCGTCCGGCATAGCGGCTGGCGCAGGCGTAGGCGACTTCGTCGAGATACTTGAGCAGCGTTCCGCCGTGGACATTGCCAGAGAAATTGGCCATGTCGGGGGTCATCAATACCGTCATCGACAGCTGGGCGTTTCCGGGTTCCATAGCTCACTACTCACGATTCTAGGCAGGGATTTTGGGAGCACCTCTGCGGGCGCCTGGTCAGTTTTTCAAAACCATCTTTAACGGGACGCCGAACCGGTGAAGGCCGTCACGCCCGGATCGATCTGTTTCCATATATTGCACCGCCTTTCTGCCGGAAGTCGCGGTGTTACCCTTCAAAAGCCTGTCCCGAGGGCATTTTCTACCTGAGATTCAGATTTGTAGTTCACTCAATCACGCCATTGTTGGCGTTCCGGTGATCGAACGACTGTGTCAGCACCTGACCCAAGGAGCCCCACACCATGCACGCCATCAGTTTCATTCAGGACCTGGCAGTGATCATGTTGGTCGCGGGGGTGGTGACAATTCTTTTTCATCGGCTCAAACAGCCGGTGGTGCTCGGCTATATCGTCGCCGGCTTCATCATCGGGCCGCACACGCCACCTTTCGGTCTGATCCATGACGAGCAGACCATCAAGACCCTGGCAGAGCTCGGGGTGATTTTTCTGATGTTCTGTCTTGGGCTGGAGTTCAGCCTGCGTAAATTGTTCAGGGTAGGGGCTACGGCGTTTATCGCGGCATTCCTCGAAATCGTGCTGATGATCTGGATCGGTTACGAAATCGGCCGCTGGTTCGACTGGAACACCATGGACTCGTTGTTCCTCGGCGCCATCCTGGCGATTTCCTCGACAACCATCATCGTCAAAGCCCTCAACGACCTGAAAATGAAAAACCAGCGCTTTGCGCAGCTGATCTTCGGTGTGTTGATCGTTGAAGACATTCTCGGGATTGGCATCATCGCGCTGCTTTCGAGTATTGCGGTCAGCGGCACCGTCAGCTCCGGAGAAGTGTTTTCCACGGTCGGCAAGCTCTCATTGTTCATGATTGTCGCCTTGGTGATCGGCATTTCACTGGTGCCACGGCTGCTGGCCTATGTGGCCACATTTGAAAGCGACGAGATGTTGCTGATCACCGTGTTGGGTCTGTGCTTTGGCTTCTGTCTGCTGGTGGTCAAGCTGGAATACAGCATGGTGCTGGGGGCATTTCTGATTGGCGCGATTATGGCCGAGTCGCGCCAATTACTGAAAATAGAGCGATTGATCGAGCCGGTTCGCAACATGTTCAGCGCCATCTTCTTTGTCGCCATCGGCTTGATGATCGACCCACAGATTCTGCTGCAATACGCTTGGCCGATTGCAGTGATCACTGTCGCTGTGGTGCTGGGCAAAATGTTGTCCTGTGGGCTGGGCGCCTTTATCGCGGGCAATGACGGACGCACCTCACTGCGGGTTGGCATGGGGCTTTCGCAGATCGGCGAATTTTCTTTCATCATTGCGGCCTTGGGTATGACCTTGCAGGTCACCAGTGATTTTCTCTATCCGGTGGCTGTGGCCGTGTCGGCTATCACCACTTTACTGACTCCCTACCTGATTCGTGCGGCCGACCCGTTGTCGCTAAAACTGACAGCGGTGATGCCGCAGCGTCTGGCTCGTGTACTTGGGATGTACGGTGAATGGCTGCGCAGCATCCAGCCCCAAGGGCAGGGCGCGCTGTTGGCCAAAATGATTCGGCGGATCCTGTTACAGGTGGGGGTCAATCTGGCGCTGGTGATGGCGATCTTTTTCTCTGGCGGTTTTTTCGCCGGGCGTATTGGCGGTTATCTTCAAGGCTGGATCAGCGATCCAGGATGGCAGAAGGCGCTGATCTGGGGAGGGGCATTGCTGTTGTCGCTGCCGTTTTTGATCGCCGCTTATCGCAAACTCAAAGCGCTGTCGATGCTGCTGGCGGAGATGGGCGTGAAGGCTGACATGGCCGGTCGTCATACCCAGCGGGTGCGGCGGGTGATCGCCGAGGTGATACCGATTCTGTCGTTGCTGGTGATCTTCCTGCTGCTGGCGGCATTGTCGTCGAGCATTCTGCCGACCACCGAGCTGTTGATCCTGATTGCCGTCGTTGCGGCGGCTGTCGCAGCACTTCTGTGGCGCTGGTTTATCCGCGTGCATACGCGGATGCAGGTTGCCCTGTTGGAAACCCTGGATAACCACAACGATTCTGCCGAACATTGAGGCCCGCTCCAGTCTGGCGCTGGACGCGGGCTCAAGCGGTCGGGATCAGCTTTCCAGCCAGACGTCCCGCGCCCAATGCCATACAGATTCCCAGGTTTCTTCGGTAACCAGTTCTTCTTCGGCGGACCACAGCACCACAGTGCCGTCTTCCTCGACGCAGTAATAGTCATCACCGTCCTGGCAGATCGGGATCAACTCCCGGGGAACACCGGCGTCCCAGGCGTTGGCCGCAACATCAGGCAGATAGGTATGGGACTGTGGATCCGTGACGGTTACCGGCTCCAGGCTGCCATAGACAACATCGCTGACGGTCAACAGGAATTCTTTGAAGACAAAGGGAATGTCGATGAACAGCTGTTCTTCGATCTCCACCAGTAGATCTTCATCTGGCAGTTCCAACGGGACCGGCACAGGTTCATTTTTTTCACGCAGTTCTTCAATGACTTCTTCCACGACCTCAATCCTCTTGCTCAATGGCGCGGTTTATATAGGGGGCGGTTTATACAGTAGCTCGCTATAAGTGCAACTGCGAAATAGAAAACCCCAGCCGAGGCTGGGGTTTTGTTTCAACATACTCAACGCAGAGTATGGGATCAGCCGTTTTGGCGGATACCGGCCACCAGCCAAGGCTGGTTCTCGCCCTGCGGGCGTTCCATGTTCCAGCTTTCGCTGAACACTTCGCCCTGGTCGAAACGAGAGGTTTTCGACACGCCGCTGAAGGTCAGGGTGGCGACGGTCTTGTCGGCGCGATCATCCACGCCGTCCAGCTGAACATTGAGGTTGTCGATGTAGGTGGACTGGAAACCGTTGCCCAGATCAGCACGTTCGCGCTTGAGGAACTCCAGCAGTTGCGGGGTCACGAACTCGGCGATCTTGTCCATTTCGTTGGCGTCCCAGTGCTGCTGCAGGGACTGGAAGTGGTTGCGCGCGGCTTCAACGAAACGCTGTTCATTGAACCAGGCTGGTGCGTTGATCACCGGACGAGCGGCAGCAGGTGCTGCCGAACCACCGAAGATCGGCCCTTGAGCCGGTTTTTGCTCGAATACTTCACGCTGCATCGGTGCGTGGCCAGCTGGAGTCATGTGCTCTTGTTGCTTGCGGCGACGAGCGGCAATGAAGCGGAAGATCAGGAAGGCGATGGCCGCCATGATCAGGATGTCGAAGATCTGCATGCCATGGAAGCCGCCGCCCATGAACATGGAGGCCAGCAGGCCACCGGCAGCGATGCCGGCCAGAGGGCCGAGCCAGCGCGAAGCTCCGCCGGCTTTGGCGGCAGCGCCTGCGGCACCGGCAGCCCCTGCAGTAGCGGCGGCAGAGCCAACGCCCGAAGAGGACGGGGCCATCTGGCTGGTCTGGTGGGTCGGCGCAGCGCCGACGCTTTTGCCGCCACCAAAACGCTTGGCGTTGGCGTCGAGGCTCATCGTCAGGCCGATGCACAACGCCATGGCGATGCTAAGAAAACGTTTCATAAAGGGAATTCCCATTTGTGGATGGCACGCGTGCCATGTTGCACAGGTGAAGTGTCACTGGCTAGCGGCAGAGTGTTTCGGGCTTTTGCCTGGTCGTCTGCCATGAAGCGCAGTCGGTGGCGTAGGGCCGGTAATGTTTGGGCTGTAGGCCTGATGGATAAGTTCTGTAGGAATGTCTTTTTTTAGCGCCGTAAGGCCAACATTACTACACCGGAGGTGATCAGGCCGATTCCGCCCCATTGGCGCAGGTCGAGCTTTTCACCCAGCAGGATCACCCCGAGCACCGCCACCAGCACCACGCTGAGCTTGTCCACTGGCGCCACCAGCGACGCAGGCCCCAGCTTCAGTGCGCGGAAGTAGCAAATCCATGAGGCGCCTGTTGCAAGTCCGGACAGCAACAGAAACAGGTAGCTCTTCGCCGAGATCGATCCTAATGACTGATATTGGCCCGTGGCGTACAAAATCAAGGCCAGACTGACCAATACCACCATGGTGCGCAACAGGGTGGCAAAGTCAGAGTTGACGTTTTCAATGCCAATTTTGGCGAAGATCGCCGTCATGGCCGCGAACGCCGCCGAAAGCAGGGCCCAGAATGTCCAGGAAGAGAAAAAACCCGAGCCCATGTACTTCTACCTTCAATAAAGTCAGATTGCTTCCAGCTTGGCGTAACCCAGCATCAACCACTTGCTGCCTTCGCTGAAGTTCACTTGCACCCGTGCCTGGGCGCCAGCGCCTTCGAAGTTGAGGATCACTCCTTCGCCGAACACCGAGTGTTGTACGTGCTGACCGAGACTGAACGCGGTTTCCGGGATCTCGGTGCCGCTGAACATACTGCTCGAACTTTGTTTCTGGCCGCTGCCGAACGGTCGGCTGACGCTATTGGACAGCCGCACTTCCTGAATCAGGCCTTTCGGTACCTCGCGTACGAAGCGTGAAACCTTGTTGTAAGTCTCGCTGCCATACAGGCGTCGGGTTTCGGCGTAGGTCATCACCAGATTCTGCATCGCCCGGGTGACGCCCACGTAGGCCAGGCGGCGTTCCTCTTCCAGGCGGCCAGGCTCTTCCAGGCTCATCTTGTGCGGGAAAAGACCTTCTTCCATGCCCACCAGGAACACATAAGGGAATTCCAGGCCCTTGGCGCTGTGCAGCGTCATCAACTGAATACTGTCTTCGTGCTCGTCAGCCTGGGTATCACCGGCTTCCAGCGACGCATGGCCAAGGAAGGCGGCCAGTGGCGACAGGTCGGCGTCCTCTTCGGCGTTCTCGAAGTTACGCGCGGCACTGACCAGTTCCTCAAGGTTTTCTACCCGAGCCTGGCCTTTCTCGCCCTTTTCCGCCTCGTGGTAGGCGATCAAACCCGACTGCTCGATGACCGTCTGGGTCATCAGGTGCAGTGGCATGTCCACGGTTTTGGCCGCAAGGTTCTCGATCAGCTCGACGAATACCCCAAGGGCACTGGCTGCACGACCGGTCAGGCCTTTATTGGCGACCAACAGGCGCATGGCTTCCCACATCGACACATCGCTGTGGCGTGCGTGCTCGCGAATCGCTTCGACGGTTTTCTCGCCGATGCCGCGGGCCGGAACGTTGATCACCCGTTCCAGCGCTGCATCGTTGCCACGACCTTCGAGCAAACGCAGGTAGGCCATGGCGTTCTTGATTTCGGCGCGTTCGAAGAAGCGTTGGCCGCCGTAGATCCGGTAAGGGATGCGTTCGCGCAGCAGCGCTTCTTCGAGTACCCGGGATTGGGCGTTGGAGCGATACAAAATGGCGATATCGCTGCGGGCCAGGCCAGTTTTCAGGGCGCTTTCGATGGTTTCCACGACGTAGCGCGCTTCATCGTGCTCGTTGAAGGCCGCGTACAGATTGATCGCTTCGCCTTCGCCGCCGTCGGTCCACAGCTCTTTGCCCAAACGGCCGGTGTTGTTGGCGATCAAGGCGTTGGCAGCCTTGAGGATCCCGGCGGTGGAGCGGTAGTTCTGTTCCAGACGAATGGTTTCAGCGTCCGGGAAGTCTTCGGAATACTGGTAGATGTTCTCGATCTTCGCGCCGCGCCAGCCATAGATCGATTGGTCGTCATCGCCAACTACCATCAAGCTGTCGCCACCCTTGGCCAGCAGCCGCAACCAGGCGTACTGCACGGCGTTGGTGTCCTGGAATTCGTCCACCAGTATATGGCGGAAGCGCTTTTGATAATGCGCGAGCAAGCCTGGGTGATCGCGCCACAGATCGAGGGCGCGCAGCAGCAGCTCGGAAAAGTCGATCACCCCGGCGCGCAGGCAGGCGGCCTCGTAGGCTTCATAGATGCTGCGCATGGTGGCCAGGAACAGATCGCCGCTGGCCTGTATATGTTGCGGGCGCAGACCTTCGTCCTTCTGCCCGTTGATGAACCACTGTGCCTGACGGGCCGGCCAGCGTTGTTCGTCCAGCCCCAGCTCGCGGATTACCCGCTTGACCAGGCGTTGCTGGTCATCGCTGTCGAGGATCTGGAAGGTCTGGCTCAAACCGGCTTCCTGCCAGTGCGCCCGCAACAGGCGGTGCGCCAGGCCGTGGAAGGTGCCGACCCACATACCGGCCGGGCTGATGCCCATCAACTGCTCGATGCGATGACGCATCTCGGCAGCGGCCTTGTTGGTGAAGGTCACCGACAGGATTGAGTGCGAGGAGGCCTGCTCGACCTGGATCAACCAGGCGATGCGGTGTACCAGCACACGGGTTTTACCGGAACCAGCACCGGCCAGGACCAACTGACGACCCACGGAGGCAGCTACAGCCTGGCGTTGGGCATCGTTGAGAGAGTTCAGCAGAAAGGAGAGATCATCGCGCATCGGAGCATTCTAGGGTGCTGGGCCACACCGGGCAAACCGAGCTTTGGTTTAACCGATAAAAAGAGACGGGGGACGACCGGTCAGTCATTCGCTGCAGGCGTTGGCGGGGCTCGCTTGAGCGGTCCGGAGAGGGAATCAGACGCAAATTGTTTGTCGATTTTATGATCTGGAGCAGTTTGGTCCGGGCGGTTGCTTGTGTATGCTCCTGCGACGTTTCGGGCTCACCATTATAAGAACATTGCCTATGACACTCAGCCCTGGCCTGCCGGGCCCCTCTGTGGAACCGCGGGTTATACGCAAGCACTACGCCATGGAGATGGCGGTCGAACGCACGCGTTTGCTTTATCAAGGCTCGCTGCTGCCCACGTTGTTCATGTTGCTCAATGGTCTGGTCTGCGTCTGGTTGCTCTGGAGCCCGCAGCGCTATTTGCTGGTCAGCATTTGGCTGGTCTGGCTGCTGACATTGGTGGCGCTACGGGTCATTCAGGTAGCGGCCTTCGACTCCGCAATGCCGAGCCGCCAGGCGCAGCCGATCTGGCGGCGGATGTTCCTGCTTGGCTCCGGCATGAGCGGTTTGACCCTGGCTTGTGCCGGCATCGCCCTGGTGCCGACCGACAGTTTCCTGCAACAGGCCTGGGTCTTTGGCCTGATCGGTGCGGCGACGCTTTCGGCCAGCGTCGCCTATGCAGTCAGTCTGCCGGCGTTCCTGTCCTTTACCTTGCCGTGTCTGTTGCCGGCAATTGGCTATTTATTCTGGGGTGGTGACGAACAGCAGCAAGGCTGGGGCTGGCTGGGGGTGATTCTGCTGGCCTCCTTGAGTGTCGTCGCCTGGCAGGTTAATCGGTTGATTCATCATGGTTTGCAGCGGCGCTTCCAGAACCAGGCGCTGATCGAGCATTTACAGCAAGCGCAAAGTCGCAGCGAACAGCTGAACCAGGAACTGGCCCGGGAAATCGACCAGCGTCGCAGTGCCGAAGAGCAACTGCGTGAGGCTCAGACCAGTCTGCAAAGCCGGGTTTCGCAACGCAGCCTGGAACTGGACGCGGCGAATCAGGCCTTGAGCAAAAGCGAAGCGCGTCTGGGGTTGGCCTTAAAGGCCAGTGAATTGGGGTTGTGGGACTGGAATCTGCAAACCGACGAGGTGCATCACACGCAGCTTAAAGAGCTGTTTGGCCTGGAGCCGGAGTACGTGACTGCGATGCTCAGCCATCTCAAGCCGCGTTTGCATCCACAGGATCTGCTGCCGCTCAAGCGCGCACTGGTCGAGCATTTGAAGGGCCGCACCGAGGATTATTCTATTGAGTACCGCGTGCGCCATGGCGACGGGCATTGGGTGTGGATCGAGGACCGCGGGCGGGCAGTGGAGCGAGGGGAAAACGGTCGAGTAATCCGTATGGTCGGTACCCGACGCGACATCAGCACCAGCAAAGAGCTGGAAGAGCAGCGTCGGCTGGCGGCCACGGTGTTCGAAGCGGCCAGCGAAGGTATCGTGATTCTCGATCCGAATTACGCGTTAATCGCGGTCAATCAGGCGTTCAGCCGGGTGACCGGTTACCAGATCGAAGACATGCTCGGGCGTAACGTCGTCGAGTTGCCTGGCAGTCGTGACGCGCGCCGGTACTACCCGGTGATCCATCAGGCTCTGGAGCAACACGGCAGTTGGCAGGGGGAGTTGGTCGAGGCGCGCAAGAACGGCGAGCTGTATCCGCAATGGCTCCAGCTCAACGTCGTGCGCGATGTTCGAGGAAATGTTAGCCATATCGTCGGCTTTTTCACCGATCTCTCCGCCCGACGCGAATCCGAAGAGCGCATGCGCTATTTGACCCATTACGACGAACTGACCGGTTTGGCCAATCGCTCACTGTTCCGCGAGCGGCTGCACGACGCCCATCAGCGGGTGCGCCAGGGTGGCCGAAGCCTGGCGTTGCTGCATATCAATCTTGATCGCTTCAAGTTGCTCAATGACAGCCTAGGCCATGAAATCGCCGACCAGTTGTTGCAGAAAATGGCACGCCGACTGGTCAATGCGCTACCGGAGGCCGACACCATCGCGCGTTTATCCGGCGATGAATTTGCGGTGCTGTTCGACGCTTATGGCAACTTGTCCAGCCTGGCCCGGGTAGCGACCCGGCTAGCGACCAAGCTGCGGTTGCCGCTGACGGTGGAAGGGCATGAGCTGGTGGTCAGTGCCTCGATGGGTATCAGCATGTTGCCGGACAATGCACGGGACATTTCGACGTTGGTCAGTCAGTCGAATATGGCCATGCAACATGCCAAACATTTGGGCGGCAACAATTTCCAGTTCTACACCGAAAGTCTGCAAGCCAGCACTCTGGAACGCCTGCAACTGGAAAACCAGCTGCGCAAGGCAATCGAAGAGCAGCAGTTGATGGTGTTCTACCAACCGAAGCTGTGTCTGGCGACGGGCCGCTTGAATGCCGCTGAAGCCCTTGTTCGCTGGGATCACCCGACCATGGGGCGGGTGCCGCCAGGCGACTTTATCGGGCTTGCCGAAGAAACCGGGCTGATCGGTCCGATCGGCGAGTTCGTGTTGCGTCAGGCCTGCTGGCAAGCCTGCGAATGGCAACGTCAGGGGCTGGAGCCGATCCGGGTCTCGGTCAATCTGTCGGTGCATCAATTGCGTCAGGGCAAGCTGGTCAGTCTGGTTCGCCAGGTGCTTGAGGAAACCGGTCTGGCGCCGCACTACCTGGAGCTCGAACTGACCGAAAGCCAACTGCTGGACAGCGTCGAGCACATCATCGCCACCTTCCAGCAACTGCGTGATCTGGGAGTGAAACTGGCGATTGACGACTTCGGTACCGGGTATTCGTCGTTGAGTTACCTCAAGCGCATTCCGGTGGACTACGTGAAGATCGATCAAGCGTTTATTCGCGGTTTGGCCGAGGGTAGTGGAGACGCGGCGATCACCCGGGCAATCATCGCCATGGCCCATGGGCTGTCACTCAAAGTGGTGGCTGAAGGGGTCGAGCGTCCGGAGCAGCTTGAGTTTCTCAAGGCTGAGGGCTGTGATGAAGTGCAGGGGTATCTGATTAGCCGGCCGGTGGAAGCCGCGGGGTTGGCGGATTTATTGCGCGCGGATGAGCGCTTTTTGTAGCCGCTGCCGAAGGCTGCGTTCGGCTGCGAAGCGGCCGTAGATTGGATGAATGCAGCTTTCAGGAAAATTGCGGTCGTAAATTTTACGACCGCTTCGCGGCCGAACGCAGGCTGCGCCAGCTGCTACATAGCGCGCGGCCGGCCAAAATAGGGGGCGGCAAGGCGATTCAGTTACGCATTGAGCGGGCAAAAAGCGCATTCATGTAGTATAACTACAAAATGGCTACATCCCTGGCGTCTGCCAATAACAACGAGTCCAGCCCTTTGAATCTGTTGCAACACATCGCCCAGTCACGCCACCTGTTACGCAAGTCGGAGCTCAAGGTCGCCGATCATGTGCTGCTTGACCCCGCGGCTGTGATGCACAGTTCCATGGCCGATCTTGCCCACAGCGTTGGCATCAGCGAGCCGACCATCGTGCGCTTCTGCCGTGCCATCGGCTGTTCGGGCTTCCAGGACTTGAAGCTGAAACTGGCGCAAAGCCTGGCGGCAGGTGCGAGCTTCGGGCAGTTCGCGATCCATGAAGACGACTCGGTTGCCGACTACAGTCTGAAGATTTTCGACACTACCCTGCATACGCTGATGGAAGTGCGCGAGAAGCTCGACCCGGCGGCCTTGCAGCGTGCGGTCACCGCCATGTCCCAGGCCCAGCGCGTCGAATTCTACGGCTTTGGTGCATCTGGCGCGGTGGCGGCGGATGCTCAGCACAAATTCTTCCGCTTGCTGCTGACCGCCGCAGCCTATTCCGACCCGCACATGCAGGCGATGTCGGCGGTGACGCTGAAACCTACCGACGTGGCGATCTGTATTTCCCAGTCCGGGCGCTCCAAAGACCTGTTGATCACCGCCAACCTGGTCCGCGAAAGCGGCGCGACGCTGATCACCTTGTGCCCGAGCCAGACGCCGTTGGCCGAGCTGTCGACTGTCAACCTGGCGATCGACGTGCATGAAGACACCGAAATCTACACGCCGCTGACTTCGCGTATTGCTCACCTTGTGGTGATCGACGTGTTGGCGATGGGCGTAGCCATGGCCCGTGGCCCAAGCCTGGTCAACCAC
Organism: Pseudomonas sp. GW821-FHT04C07; assembly: GCF_059420325.1. NCBI lineage: Bacteria > Pseudomonadati > Pseudomonadota > Gammaproteobacteria > Pseudomonadales > Pseudomonadaceae > Pseudomonas > Pseudomonas sp. GW821-FHT04C07. The sequence goes on along the minus strand of NZ_JBWKTM010000001.1, from coordinate 528,889 downwards.
CTCAAAAGCGTCAAACGTAGCCTGCGCAGCTTGCGTCTGTCGCCCAAGTCGGTCAAAGCGCTGGACGATTGATTGCTGGAAGGTCGTTCCGACCTTATCGCGGGCAAGCCTCGCTCCTACAAGAGCGCCACAAATCCCTGTAAGGGTGAGGCTTGCACTATCGCCGCCCGGTAACTTTCACATCCTTGTAATCCCCGCGCAGCCAAATCGTCATCCCTGACGTCCATCGTGTAACTCCCGTACTCGTCTTGGGAGACTCGAAATGGCCCAGCACTACGAAGAACGCAACAGCGCCGTCAAAACCCGCCGTCAGCAGGAAGATCAGCGCCGCATGGCATTCCGTCGCGCGATTGAGCACCGTTGTGAGCAGCGTCAGTTGCTCGCCGAGATTGGTGACTTTCCCGACTCGGCGGAGCTCAATTACTGGCAGGCAGCGCCGGCAACTTCCCGTCGAAACGCTCAACCAGCCCGCTGATCTGCACCCGTTCGCTGCGGATAAACCCCAGGAACGCATGCGCCACCGGTGACAGGCGCTTGGCTTTGGCCTGTACCACGCACCAACTGCGGTACAGTGGTAACTCCTCCACCGGCAACTCTTTGAGCGTGCCGGTTGCCAACTCAAGGTTCAGGGCGTGGCGCGTCAACAGTGCTACGCCCAAACCTGCCACCACACACTCGCGCTGAGCTTCCGCCGAAGCGACCTCCAGGGTTTGTGTGAAGTGCACACGCTTCTCCTTGAAATACTCCTCACACGCCAGTCGTGTGCCCGAGCCTTGCTCGCGCAGCAGCAGCGTATAGGGTTCGAGATCCTGCAAACGCAGCGGCCCCATGTGGCATAGCGGATGGTCCGGCGGCGCCACGGCGATGATCGGGTTGTTGAGGAACGGCAGGAACTCCAGGCCCATGTCCTGCGGGACCATGGACATGATCACCAGGTCGTCGCGGTTATCCGAGAGGCGCCGAATGGCCTGTGCGCGGTTGATCACGGTCAGCTGCAGGTTGACCTCTGGATGCTGGCGCTTGAAGGCGGCGAACAGGTGCGGCACGAAGTACTTGGCGCTGGATTCCACTGCCAGTTTCAGTTGCCCCTGCAGTGAGCCCTGCATGTCCGAGAGCTGCATGTCGAGGTTTTCCAGGCGCCCGAAAATATCCCGGCTGGCCCGTTGCAGGGCTTCAGCGGCTTCGGTCATGTAGAGTTTTTTGCCTACATAATCGAACAATGGCTGACCAATCAGCTCTTCCAGCTGACGAATTTGCAGGCTGACGGCCGGCTGTGTGAGAGACATTTCCTCAGCTGCACGGCTGTAGGACCGTAGATCGCAGACTTCATTGAAAATCTGAAGCTGGCGCAATGTCATACGCATCAAGGACTTACGCATTTTTAGAAACTCTGGCCGCAGGCTTGTCCGTCAACTATAAGTCTTTGCTTATGAGCGGCCCAATTATTATTGATTTTTGTTAATTCCTTGAGCGGGATAGTGTGGCTATGCGACTGAACTGAAACATTTAGTCACGCGCCGACCTGGTTTAGCAGGTCGTCAGTGCCATCGGCTCAAGGGAACCTCCAAGTGATAAAAAAAATCCTGATCGCCAACCGTGGGGAAATTGCCGTACGAATCGTGCGTGCGTGCGCCGAGATGGGCATTCGCTCGGTCGCGATCTATTCTGACGCCGATCGCCATGCATTGCATGTGAAGCGCGCGGATGAAGCCCACAGCGTTGGTGCCGAACCCCTGGCCGGTTACCTGAATCCGCGCAAGCTGGTGAACCTGGCAGTGGAAACCGGTTGCGATGCATTGCACCCAGGTTACGGTTTCCTGTCGGAAAACGCTGAACTGGCAGAAATCTGCGCCGAGCGCGGTATCAAATTCATTGGTCCGTCGGCAGAAGTGATTCGCCGCATGGGCGACAAGACTGAAGCGCGCCGCAGCATGATCAAGGCTGGCGTGCCAGTGACCCCGGGCACCGAAGGCAACGTCGCGGACATCGCCGAAGCGTTGGTCGAAGGCGACCGCATCGGTTACCCGGTGATGCTCAAGGCCACCTCCGGTGGTGGTGGCCGCGGTATTCGTCGCTGCAACAGCCGCGAAGAGCTGGAGCAAGCTTTCCCGCGGGTGATTTCCGAAGCGACCAAGGCGTTTGGTTCGGCGGAAGTCTTCCTGGAAAAATGCATCGTCAATCCAAAGCACATCGAAGCGCAGATCCTCGGCGACAGCTTTGGCAACGTGGTTCACCTGTTCGAACGTGATTGCTCGATCCAGCGCCGCAACCAGAAACTGATCGAGATCGCCCCAAGCCCGCAACTGACCCCTGAACAGCGCGCCTACATCGGCGACCTGTCGGTGCGCGCAGCCAAGGCTGTGGGCTACGAGAACGCCGGTACCGTGGAGTTCCTGCTCGCCGAGGGCGAGGTGTACTTCATGGAGATGAACACCCGGGTCCAGGTAGAGCACACCATTACCGAAGAAATCACCGGCATCGACATTGTTCGCGAACAGATTCGCATCGCTTCCGGTCTGCCGCTTTCGGTGAAACAGGAAGACATCCAGCACCGCGGTTTTGCGCTGCAGTTCCGGATCAACGCCGAAGACCCGAAAAACAACTTCCTGCCGAGTTTCGGCAAGATCACTCGTTACTACGCACCCGGCGGTCCCGGCGTGCGCACGGATACGGCGATCTACACCGGTTACACCATCCCGCCGTTCTACGATTCCATGTGCCTGAAACTGGTGGTGTGGGCGTTGACCTGGGAAGAGGCGATGGACCGTGGTTTGCGCGCCCTCGACGACATGCGTCTGCAAGGGGTCAAGACCACCGCCGCCTACTACCAGGAAATCCTGCGTAACCCGGAATTCCGTAGCGGTCAGTTCAACACCAGCTTCGTTGAAAGCCACCCTGAGCTGACCAACTACTCGATCAAGCGCAAACCCGAAGAGCTGGCCCTGGCCATCGCCGCCGCCATCGCCGCCCACGCAGGCCTGTGAGGAATAATCATGACCAAGAAAATTCACGTTACTGACACGATCCTGCGCGACGCCCACCAATCGCTGCTCGCGACCCGCATGCGCACCGAAGACATGCTGCCGATCTGCGACAAGCTCGACAAAGTCGGCTACTGGTCGCTGGAAGTCTGGGGCGGCGCGACTTTCGACGCCTGCGTGCGCTTCCTGAAAGAAGACCCGTGGGAGCGCCTGCGCAAACTGCGTGCGGCCTTGCCTAACACCCGTCTGCAAATGCTTCTGCGTGGTCAGAACCTGCTGGGCTACCGCCACTACAGCGACGACGTAGTCAAAGCCTTCGTCGCCAAGGCCGCGGTCAACGGCATCGACGTGTTCCGCATCTTCGACGCCATGAACGACGTGCGTAACCTGCGCGTTGCCATCGAAGCGGTGAAAGCTGCCGGCAAACACGCCCAGGGCACCATCGCCTACACCACCAGCCCGGTGCACACCATCGAGGCCTTCGTGGCGCAAGCCAAGCAAATGGAAGCCATGGGTTGCGACTCTGTTGCGATCAAGGACATGGCCGGCCTGCTGACCCCGTACGCCACTGGCGAACTGGTCAAGGCGCTGAAAGCCGAGCAATCGCTGCCTGTGTTCGTCCACTCCCATGACACCGCCGGTTTGGCTGCGATGTGCCAACTCAAGGCCATCGAAAACGGTGCCGACCATATCGACACTGCGATCTCCAGTTTCGCCTGGGGCACCAGCCATCCGGGTACCGAGTCGATGGTCGCCGCCCTTAAAGGCAGCGAATTCGACACCGGCCTGAGCCTGGAGCTTTTGCAGGAAATCGGTCTGTATTTCTACGCCGTGCGTAAGAAATATCACCAGTTCGAAAGCGAATTCACCGCCGTCGACACCCGCGTGCAAGTCAACCAGGTACCGGGCGGGATGATTTCCAACCTGGCCAACCAGTTGAAAGAGCAGGGCGCGCTGAACCGCATGAGCGAAGTGCTGGCGGAGATCCCGCGGGTTCGTGAGGACCTCGGCTTCCCGCCGCTGGTAACCCCGACCTCGCAGATTGTCGGCACTCAGGCGTTCTTCAACGTGCTGGCTGGCGAGCGTTACAAAACCATTACCAACGAAGTGAAGCTCTACCTGCAAGGCGGCTACGGCAAGGCGCCGGGTACCGTGAACGAGAAACTGCGTCGTCAGGCCATCGGCAGCGAAGAGGTGATCGACGTGCGTCCGGCCGATTTGCTCAAGCCGGAAATGACCAAGCTACGTGGCGACATCGGCGCGTTGGCCAAGTCCGAAGAAGACGTGCTGACCTACGCCATGTTCCCGGACATCGGTCGTAAGTTCCTCGAAGAGCGCGAAGCCGGCACCCTGACCCCGGAAGTGCTGCTGCCGATCCCGGAAGCCGGCGGCGTGAGGTCGGCCGGTGGCGAAGGCGTACCGACCGAGTTCGTCATCGACGTCCACGGCGAAACCTACCGCGTCGACATCACCGGTGTTGGCGTCAAGGCTGAAGGCAAGCGTCACTTCTACCTGTCCATCGACGGCATGCCGGAAGAAGTGGTGTTCGAACCGCTCAATGAATTCGTCAGCGGCGGTAGCAGCAAGCGCAAGCAGGCCTCCGCGCCGGGCCACGTCAGTACCACCATGCCGGGCAACATCGTCGATGTGCTGGTCAAGGAAGGCGACACCGTGAAAGCCGGCCAGGCGGTGCTGATCACCGAAGCGATGAAGATGGAAACCGAAGTTCAATCGGCCATCGCCGGCAAAGTCACCGCTATCCATGTGGCCAAGGGCGACCGGGTCAACCCTGGCGAAATCCTGATCGAGATCGAGGGCTGATTGACAGCCTTTGACTGAAACGCTTTAAACCTCGGGGGGGCATGTGCTCCCCTTTTTTTTCGTCTGTCCGAAACACCGTCCTGGCGGGTTGCCCAGATGTCCTGTAGGAGCCGAGCTTGCTCGCGAAGAACGATGACGCGGTCTGTCAGTAGCTCGTTTGCCATTATCTGCAATTTATTGCGTTTTTTTCCGATAATAACGATAAGAACTGCATTTTATTGCGTTTTAAAGTTGAGTGGATGAAGTGAATCTGCACTATATTGCAAACCAAGAGTTACTTAGCGCATCAAAGATGCATTAAATTGCAGGTTTGCTTATGTACGCCCTGACACTCCAGATCTACGCAGTCGGAAATTGGCTAGACGCCATGACCTTGGTATTTGCCGAGCCGCAAAAAGGCTTCGAAGGCCCGTGCCGATTCGCTTACAAGCAGGATTACATCACCGGTAATTTCGACTACATCCCATCACCCTTTGCCAGGGCCGTCAGCGCCAGATTGCCGCTGGATTGGGACAGTGTGTCGCTGAAAAAAGCGCCCGCCTTCCTGCATGACATCGCGCCGGCTGGTGCGGCCAAGCGCTTCCTGATGGCGCGCATTGGCCAGGAAAAACCTGAAGAGGTGAGTGCCGACCTGTTTTTGCTGGGTCGAAGCACCCCGGCGCCCATCGGCAACATGCGGATCAAGGAGTCGGTTGACGCGTTGGATAACCGATTACCGATGGGATTTCGCCGGGAGGAAGTGATTGCCCGCGATAACTCCTTTCTGGAATACGCCTACGAGCAAGGAGCGGCCATTGGTGGGGCGACCGGGGCGGGTGGTGAAGCGCCCAAGCTGTTGATGACCGAAAACCGCGCGGGCCTGCTGTACCCGGACGCCGTGCTGAGCGACGCTGAAGTGGTGCGTCATTGGTTCGTGAAGTTCGCCCGTAATAAAGCCGCACAGACTGATCAAGACATTCTTAGAAGTGAATTTCACTACTACAAAGCGTTGCAGACCCTAGGAATCGAGACCATTGCAGCAGAAGGTCTGGCGCTGGAGGAGGCGAACAAGCCGAGCCTATGGATGCAACGCTTTGACCGCAAGGTGACCGAACAGGGCGTCGAGCGGCTGGCGGTCGAATCGATCTATTCGCTGGCCGGCGTCACCACACCCGGCAGCTATATGAATCATCTGGAGGTGATTCAGCTCCTTGCAAATCTATGGAAACAGGCTGGCCAGGTGGATCAAGTGCCGGAGCTGGTGGCGGATTATCTGCGACGTGATTTGCTCAACAAGATTCTCGGTAACTCGGATAACCATGGGCGTAACACGGCGATCATCCGCGATGTGGATTCCTTTCGCCTCGCTCCGATCTACGATCTGGCACCGATGGTGATGGATGAGGAGGGCGTCACGCGCACCACCAAATGGCCGAAAGACCTGGAGGTGGCCGGTGAGATTGACTGGCGCGGTGTGTGCCATGCGTTAGCTGATATCGCTGATCCGCAGGACGCGTTGGCTGGCATTCTCGACCCGCAGGGTGCGTTCGAACGCCTGCGACAGGATGCTGACCACTTGCTGGCGCTGCCAGACATTCTGGCGGCCAGCGGCTTGCCCGACGTCACCATGAACCACCCGAGTATCGCCTTGAAAAACCTTGAGCAGCGTTTAAAAAACTGGGGGCTGAAATGACGCTTTCCATTGACGCTCGCGCTCTGCTGATCGAGAGCATTCAACAAGGACTGGCTGAAGGCACTCTGGAAATCGGCGAGGCCGTCCGCCGTTTGCGAGTGGAGGTCACCGGCCTGCATCAAAGCCAATTTTCCCGCATGTGCAAAATTTCGGTGCGCACGCTGGTGCACATCGAGCATGGGGAAGGGAATCAGACCCTCAAGTCGCTGAATGCCGTGTTTCGGCCCTTTGGGTTGCAGATGGGGGTGGTGAGGGTTCGCAGGAACATTAGTTGAGCGTGGGCATCACACCTTTAATTACGTCGGGTGAGATCCCTCGTAGCAGCTGCCGAAGGCTGCGTTCGGCGGCGAAGCCGTCGCAATTCGGACACCACGACTCATCTGACTGACCGCACACGCAGGTTTTACGACTGCTACGCAGCCGAACGCAGCCTTCGGCAGCTGCTACGGAGGGTGGCGAGGCATGAGCGTAGGAACGGTCTGGGATGCAGGGACCGGGTTTTACATCGGGCAGGCGCTCGCCTATAGTTCGCCCGTCGCCGACGAATCGGTGATCGACTTTAGCCGGTCGGAATAGATGATGCACAAGCGCCCGTTTCGACGCGGCGCTTTTTGCTGCCTGGCATGTCTGTGTCTATGGCGGCTGTGCGTGGGACACCTTCGGGTGTGCCGGATTCATCTGTCCGGTCGGCTAACCCGCGTACAGCTGCCACCCTGATTCGTTTAGCCGCGAACGGTGGAAGTTTTCCTAACAGATGAGATCAATGCCATGCTCAATTACACCCCCCTCCAAAGCAACCTCAGCGTCGAACCCACTTTATTCCTCAACCTCGACGCCGACGCCTGCGATCTCTTCGAGACCGCGATCCACCGCATCAAGACCGCACGTAATTTGCTCAACAGCGTCACCTGCCTGAGCGTGAAGGATGCCGAGGGCTACGACCTGGAACACTTCGCCAACGCCGCGCATTTGCTGATTCAGGATGGCTGCGATGCCCTGGATGCACTGGGCTGGAAGCTCAATCGGTCATCTGGCTGCGCTGCTGATACGCCTTCCCGTAATGGCGCTCCATCCGTGCCTGAATCAACTCCAGACCAATCGACATCAACCAGTAGATGATCGCCGCCGTGCTCAGCATTTCGATGTAGCGGTAGCTGGAGCGGCCGTAGGACTGAGCCAGGAACATCACTTCCCAGACGCCCATCACCGAGATCAGTGACGAGTCTTTGAGCATCGAGATGAATTGGTTGGTGGTGGGTGGGATGATGGTGCGCATGGCTTGCGGCAGGGTGACCCGCCAGAAGATCACTGTCTCGCGCATGCCCAGTGCCAGCGAGGCTTCGCGCTGACCGTGGGGTACGCCGAGGATGCCGGCGCGAAAAATTTCGCTCAAGTACGCGCCGTAGTTCAGCGACAAGGCGATGATCCCGGCCGCAATGGCGCCGGGGACAATGCCCAGTTGCGGCAGGCCGAGGTAGATCAGCAGGATCTGAATCAACAGCGGTGTGCCGCGAAAAAACGACGCGTAAAAACTCGCGACGCCGAACGCTACCGCGCTCTTCGACAGCCGCGCCAGGGCAGTGATGAAGCCCAGCAGAGACGAGGCGACGATCGAGCCCAGACACAAAAACAGTGTCAGCGCTGCGCCTTGCAAGAAGCCATTGGGCGCCAGATGCAGGCCGATCAGGTTCGGCAGTTTGTCGAGGATGATCGAGAACTTCAGGTCGAAGCTCAGGAAAAAACTCGCGAACAAGCCGAGCATCGCCGCCCAGGTCAGGTACAGGCGCGTGCGAAAGCCAAAGACACGTTTGAGCAACGACTCAGCCACCGGTTGTGGCGGCTGAGGCGGTTGGGGGAAAGAAGTCATTTGCTGATGTCGGCGCCGATCCATTTTTGCGACAGCCTGGTCAGGGTGCCGTCCTGTTTCAGCTGGGCGAAGACTTCACGCACTTTGCTGTCCCACTGCGCGTCGCCTTTTTCGATGGCCACCGAGTTAGGTTCCGAATACAGCGGCTCACCGGCAAGCTTGAAGCGTTTGTCTTCGGTAAGTCGCGGTTGCGCGGTTACCAGGTTGGTAAGGATTGCGTCCAGCCGAACCCCGGCACCCAGGCCCAGGTCCTGGAAGGCGACGTTGTCGGTGTCATACGGGGCGATCTGCACGTCCTCGAACGGGTACTGCAACCGGGTGTCCTCGGCTCCTTCGATCACCAGGTTTTTGTTCAGGTAGCTTTCGTAGCTGGAGGCGCTGGTGAGGCCGACTTTTTTGCTGCTCAGGTCTTTGGCGTTATGGATGCGGTCATCCTTGGCATTGACCACGATCACTGCCGGTGAGGCGTAGTACTCCACCGGGAAATCGAAGACCTCGGCGCGTGCCTTGCTCGGGGTCATGGAGCAGATGCAGATGTCATAGCGACCACTCCAGCGCCCGGCGGCGATCACATCCCAGGACGGGGTCTCGAGGCGCAGTTTGACGCCGAGTTTGTCTGCTACGGCTTTGGCCACGTCAACATCGAAACCATCGAGTTGGTTCTGATCGTTGAGGAACGAGAAGGGTGGATAACTTTCCATCAGCACGCCCACCAGCTCTTTCTTTTGTTCGACGCGATCCAGCGTGGCACCGGCAAATACCTGGGTGGAGGCAGCGAGAATCGTCAGGCCCAAGGCCAGCAGCGGTTGAAGTTTCACGGGTGGTTCCTGAATAAAAAAGAGGTTGTTATTAACTGAATGGTGCGTATTTAATAGTTATAAGAACGACTCAGGTAGTGAGTTATTTTCATAAGCATATGAGTAAAAAGCATATGAGCGCAGGCAGCACGGTAATTCTGGATGGCGGCATGGGTCGTGAACTGCAGCGCCGAGGCGCTCCGTTCAGGCAGCCTGAGTGGTCAGCACTGGCCTTGAGCGAAGCCCCGCAAGCGGTTGAGGCGGTTCACATCGCTTATATCGAAAGCGGTGCCAACGTTATTACCAGCAACAGCTATGCGGTAGTGCCGTTTCATATTGGGGAAGAGCGTTTTGCAGCTGAAGGTCAGGCGCTCGCCGCATTGGCGGGTGAACTGGCGCGTCGTGCGGCCGACGCCGCCAGGCAGCCGGTGCGTGTGGCGGGCTCATTGCCACCGCTGTTCGGTTCCTATCGTCCGGACCTGTTCGATGCGTCGCGGGTGTCCGAGTTACTGACGCCGTTGGTGGCCGGTCTGGCCCCGCATGTGGACCTGTGGCTGGCGGAAACCCAGAGTTCTATCGTCGAAGCCCGGGCGATTCACGCGGGCCTGCCGAAGGATGGCAAGCCGTTCTGGTTGTCATTCACCTTGAAGGATGAAGACACCGACGAAGTACCGCGTTTGCGCTCCGGCGAGCCGGTTAGCGAGGCCGCAGCTGTCGCCGCGCAACTGGGCGTTGAAACCTTGTTGTTCAATTGCAGCCAGCCGGAAGTGATCGGGGCCGCGATCGACGCAGCCCGGGAAACGTTTGAGCGGTTGGGGGTGAAAATCAACATTGGCGCTTACGCCAACGCGTTCCCGCCGCAGCCCAAAGAAGCCACGGCCAACGATGGTCTGGACCCATTGCGTGAAGACCTCGATCCGCCGGGATACCTGCAATGGGCGGCCGATTGGCAGAAACGTGGTGCCAGCCATCTGGGCGGTTGCTGCGGGATAGGGCCGGAGCATATTGCGGTGTTGGCGCAGAAACTGGTGTAAAGATCGTTCCCACGCTCCGCGTGGGAATGCCTCACTGGACGCTCTGCGTCCGCTCCTGAATGTGGCGCGCAGCGTCACGGGCTGCATTCCCACGCAGAGCGTGGGAACGATCATCGTCAGGAATTCTGACGACACTCCACCAACGTCTTGACCTGCCCAGACCCCGCCTGATTTTCCTCGCTTAACCACTTCTCAAACCCTGCCCCAATCGCCGGCCATTCCGAATCCAGGATCGAGTACCACGCCGTGTCACGGTTTTGACCTTTGACCACCATGTGCTGGCGGAACACCCCTTCAAAACTGAAGCCCAGACGCTCAGCCGCGTACTTGGAGCGGGCATTGCCGTTGTTGCACTTCCATTCCAGACGGCGGTACCCCAACGCAAAAGACTCTTTGGCCAGCAGATAAACCGCTTCCGTACTTTTCGGTGAACGCTGCATTGGTGCGCCGAAGGTAACGTGGCCGATTTCGATCCGGCCTTGGGCCGGGACGATCGACATCAGGCTGAGAATGCCCTGAACGTCGCCGCTGGCGCGGTCGATCACGGTGAAAAAATACGGGTCGCTATTGGCCGCGTGGTTGTTTAGCCAGTCATCGAATGCATCGCGCTCGGCGAAGGGGCCATAAGGCAGATAGTCCCAGAGTTTTGGATCGGAATTCGGGCCTTGTAGCGCTTGCCACAGGCCATCGCCGTGACGTGCCGGGTCGAGTTTCTCCAGGCGGATGAAGCGCCCTTCGATGAGTTTCACCGAGGGCGCAGGGACGCCTTTCCAGTGAGCGAGTGGGTTCGACATGCTGCTCTCCTTAAACCTTAAAGGCCTTTGCGAAACTGGATGAAGCCAGGGCGCTCGGCGATGCGCTCGTAGAGCCGAATAGCAGTGGCATTGGTCTCGTGGGTCAGCCAATGGACCTTGGCGCAACCGTCAGCGCGTGCGGTGTCATAGACGAATTCAATCAGCTGCCGACCGACGCCGGTGCCGCGTGTTTCCGGGACGACCAGCAGGTCCTGCAGGTAGCAGGCGTTTTCGATGCTCCAGTTGGAGCGGTGGTAAATGAAGTGCACCAGACCCACCGCCTTGCCGTCGAGCCAGGCAAGGGCGGCGTGGGTTGGTTCGTTCGGATCGAGTAAGCGTTGCCAGGTGCTCTGATAAACAGTGCCGGGCAACTCAGTGTCGTAGAAGCGCAGGTAGGCTTGCCACAACGGTTGCCAGGCGGCGTGGTCGTTGGCGGTGACGGGGCGGATCTCGATCTGACTCATGGTTATTCCTTAACGCATCAAGTGGGCGAGGGCCTGGTCGTGCAGGTCGGGACTGGCGGCCAGCCCTTCACGCACACCGGCGATGTCTGTGGTACTGCGGTTCTGGCTGAGCTTGCGTTTGCCTTCCAGACGCTGGATCGGCAAAGCGATACCGACGATGGCCTTGAGCATGCCGTCGATGTAGTGGGCCGGCGCATCGTCGACCTTCCACGGTTTGGCGCGACCGGCTTCGTGGCGATCGGTCAGGGCGCTGACCAGGTTGCGCAAGCGGTGCGCGTCGCTGAACACTTCGGCCTTGCCATAGGCATGTACGGCGACGTAGTTCCAGGTCGGCACGACTTTGCCGTGGTCGGCTTTGCTCGGGTAAAACGAGGGGCTGACATAAGCATCGGCCCCGGCGAAGATCACCAGTGCTTCAGCGCCGGCCTCCAGTTCCTGCCATTGCCGATTGGCCCTGGCCAAATGCCCGTAGAGGGTGCCATTGGGCCCTTGCTCAGGGCTCAGCAACAGCGGCAAATGGCTGGCTTGCAAGCCTTGTGCGCCGTGGGTGATCAGCATCGCGAGCCGGGTGCTGAGGATTTGTTGGTGCAGTTGCAACACGTCTTGTTCGGCAAATGCGCTGGGTGTGTACATGGAAATATTCCTTGGCGAATGCCTGCATCCTAGGCAGGCTATTGGTCTGTTGTAAGAGCCATTAATGACAAATTTCATAGGTCCATTTTTTGAGGTCCCAGCCCATGTCCCTTGCGCCGCTGTCCTTGTCGTTCAACCCGGCGGGTATCGAACTGGATCGTCGTCAGGGCTTGAGTCGACAGCTCTATCAGGCTTTGCGCTTGCGGGTACTGGACGGACGCCTGGCCAGCGGCACGCGTTTGCCTGCTACCCGGGACCTGGCCGCAGCCTTGTCGATTTCCCGCAATAGCGTAGTTCGCGCCTACGATCAGCTGTACGCCGAAGGCTTTATCGAAGGGCGCGTGGGTGACGGCACCTATGTGGCTCTGTTACCGGAGACAGCCCTCCCGGTGAAAAAACTATCCACAAAAGTATCCACAGGGTTTTCAACAGGCTTACCCACAGGGTTATCCACAAAATCGTCTGTTTTACCTGGGATTACATCCAGTAAAGTTATCCACAGCAGTGCCCTTGAGCGTGTCGAGCAGCACCATTTGACCAGGCCGCCGGGTGGTCCTCCGCGCGCTTTTCGGGTGGGTGTTCCGGCTTTTGATCTGTTCCCGTTCGAGGTCTGGGCCAAGCTGAATGCGGCTTTCTGGCGAAAACCGGATTTGCAGCAGTTGTGTTATGGCGCGCCGGAAGGCGACGCACGCTTGCGCGGGCTGGTCGCTGCATATTTGCGCAGCTCCCGTGGCATGCAGTGCAGCGCTGAACAAATTGTGATCACCAGTGGCGCGCAGCAGGGAATTAGCCTTTGTGCACAGTTGCTGGTGGAGCCCGGCGATGGGGTGGCTGTGGAAAACCCGGGCTATCGCGCGGCCGGCCATGCCTTTGCCGTGGCAGGGGCGCAGTTGCGCGGTGTGGCGGTGGACAGCGAGGGCATGGACTGCACGCAATTGGCGACTTTGAGCGATTGCCGGCTGGCCTATGTCACCCCCTCTCATCAGTATCCGACCGGGGTGGTCATGAGTCTGGCGCGGCGTCTGGAGTTGCTGGCATGGGCCGAGCGCACCCAAGGCTGGATCGTCGAGGACGACTATGACGGCGAATACCGTTACAGCGGCGCACCACTGGCGCCCTTGGCCGCGCTGGATCGCCAGGGCCGTGTGTTGTATGTCGGGACTTTCGGCAAAGTCGCGTTTCCGGCGTTGCGCCTGGGCTATCTGGTGTTGCCGATGGGGCTGGTGGAGGCCTTCGCCCAACGTCGGGCAGTGGATGTGCGGCACTCGGAGGTCAGCACCCAAGCGGTGATGGCTGAGTTCATGGCGGCCGGGCATTTTCAGCGGCATATCCGCCGGATGCGCCGCGCAGCGTTGAGTCGACGCAATGCATTGTTGGCCGGTTGGCCTGTGGATATCCCGGGTGTTGGCAGTTTGCCCAGTGTGGCGGCGGGTTTGCATCTGACCGTACGGGTGGACAGTCCGGCCCGCGAACGTGAGCTGATCGAACAAGCCGCGAGTGTCGATGTGGAGATCAGTGGCTTGAGCCGTTACTGGTTACCGGATTCGAGTACGCCAGTAGAGGAGCGGGCAGGGTTGGTGCTCGGGTTTGCGGCGGTGCCGGAAGTGGCCATTGAGGCGGCACTGACGCGGTTACGGGGCGTCTGGAGTTGATGAGATCTGATCGGGATTGAAAGACCCGCGCAGTGGCGGGTCTTCGGTTTCGCTCTCCGGACATCAATGCCCGGCAATCATTCGGTTCAGGTCCCGGACTTGATCTTGGTCCAGGCTCGGGTACGTGCGCGCTCCGCATCACGCGGCAAGGGTTGCAGGGTATAGAGCGTGCTCATCGCCGCTTCGGTCGGGTACAGGTTGGGGTTGGTGCGGATCGCCGGGTCGACTAGATCGGTGGCGTCCTTGTTCGGGTTCGGGTAGCCGACGAAGTCGCTGATTGGCGCGATCACTTTCGGTTGCAGCAGGTAGTTGATGAAGGTGTAAGCGTCTTCCGGATCTTTGGCGCCTTTAGGGATCGACAGCATGTCGAACCAGATCGGCGCGCCTTCTTTGGGCAGGCGCATATCGACGACGACACCGTTCTTGGCTTCCTTGGCACGGTTGGCGGCCTGGGAGAAGCTGCCGGAATAACCGACCGCGACGCAGATGTCGCCGTTGGCGATATCGGCCATGTACTTGGAGGAGTGGAAGTAGGTGATGTACGGACGAATCTTCAGTAGCAGCGCTTCAGCTTTGGCGTAGTCCGCAGGCTTGGTGCTGTTGGGCGGCAGGCCGAGGTGTTGCAGGGCCAGCGGCAGGATCTCCGACGGCGAGTCGAGCAGAGCGACGCCGCACTGCTTGAGTTTGCTGATGTTCTCCTCCTTGAAGATCAGGTCCCAGCTGTCCACCGGCGCGTTGTCGCCCAGCGCGGCCTTGATCTTGTCCGGGTTGAAACCGATCAGGATGGTGCCGTACATGTAGGGCACGGCGTATTTGTTGCCGGGGTCGTTGGCTTCGATCAGCTTCATCAGCTTGGGATCGAGGTGGTTCCAGTTCGGCAGCTTGCTGCGGTCCAGTGGCTGGAACACCCCGGCTTCGATCTGCTTGGCCAGGAACACGTTGGACGGCACCACCACGTCATAACCGGAGTTGCCGGTGAGCAGCTTGGCTTCCAGCGCTTCGTTGGTGTCGAAGATGTCGTAGATCAGTTTGACCTTGGTCTCGGCCTTGAAGTCTTCGAGGGTTTTGGGGGTGATGTAATCGAACCAGTTGTAGACCCGCAAGGTGCGGTCTTCAGCATGTACGGCGCCGCTGAGCACTGTGGCGCAGAGCGCTGGAGCGATAAAACGCTTGAGTCTGTTCATTGTTCTAATTCCTCATTGGGCGCTTTGGAAACCTTCGAGAACGTTCACGGCGTTGATGCCGATTTCTTCTACCGCGTAACCGCCTTCCATCACGAACAGCGTCGGCTTGCCGAGACGCGCGATACGTTCGCCCATGCGCAGGTAGTCCGGGCTGTCGAGCTTGAACTGGGAGATCGGGTCGTCCTTGAAGGTGTCGACGCCCAGAGAAACCACCACGACATCGGCGCCGTAGCTTTCGATCTCTTTGCAGGCCAGTTCCAGTGCAGCGCTCCAGCTGTCCCAGCCGCTGCCGGCGGCCAGCGGGTAGTTGAAGTTGAAACCTTCGCCAGCACCTTCTCCGTGCTCGTCTTCGTAACCGAGGAAGAACGGAAACTCGGCTTGCGGGTGGCCATGGATCGAAGCAAACAGCACGTCGCTGCGCTCATAGAAAATCGATTGGGTGCCGTTGCCGTGGTGGTAGTCGACGTCGAGGATGGCAACCTTTTTATGGCCTTGATCGAGGAATGCCTGAGCGGCGATGGCCGCGTTGTTCAGGTAGCAGTAACCGCCCATCAAGTCGCTGGCAGCGTGGTGTCCCGGTGGTCGGCACAGGGCGAAAGCACTGCGAGCGCCGCGTTGGATTTCCGCCTGGGCTGTGAGCGCGACTTGCGCTGCGCTGTACGCGGCTTGCCAGGTGCCGGCGGTGATCGGCGCGCCGCCGTCGAAGCTGTAATAGCCGAGTTGGCCATGCAGACTTTTCGGGATCACCCTGCGCAAGGTGCGGGCCGGCCAGGTGTAGGGCAGCAAGTCACCCTCACGACCGAACTCGGTCCAGCGCTGCCAGGCGCCTTTGAAGAAGTCCAGATATTCGCTGGAGTGAATCCGCTGGATCGGCCCCAAACCGAAATCCTGCGGTGCTTGCACCGGGCCCAGGCTGCGGTACTGGACCCGCTGCAGAACGTGATCGGCGCGCGAGGGCATTTCGAAGCAGGGCATCAGTTGCCCGTCCATCAATTCACAACGGCCGTGGTGCAGGTGGTGATCATCCGAGTAGATCGTCAGCATTTCTTATTCTCCGCAGGCTGATTCGGTTGCTCACAGTCTTGCGGCGCACGGAGTTTGAGAGAACGGCAGGAGCGGCCAAAAGGGGATCGATATGGCCAAATTGTTTGTCCGAAATTCGCCCCTCAATGGCGCGGGAGACATGATCGTTCCCACGCTCTGCGTGGGAATGCCTCATTGGACGCTCTGCTTCGGCTGCGACGCGGAGCGTCACGGGCTGCATTCCCACGCGGGAGCGTGGGAACGATCGTCGCCCGTAGGAGCTGCCGCAGGCTGCGATATTCGGTTCAGGGCCGGAACTGACTCGGCGCAACGCCGCTCCAGCGGACGAAGGCATGGCGGAAACTGGCGGTTTCGCTGAAACCCAGGTTTTCGGCGATCTGGTAAATCGGCAACTGATCTTCGCGGAGCATTTGCTTGGCCCGCTCAAAGCGCAGCTCGTCGAGCAGCTCCTGATAGCTGCACCCCAGATCCTTGAGATGCCTGCGCAGAGTGCGCGCCGAACAGTTCATTTGCTCGGCCAAGCCCTCAAGTCCCGGTGCAGCGTTGAGTTGCGTGGCGAGCAGTTGGCGGATTCGCCCCAGCCAGGCCTGACGTCCGGTGAATTCGGTGTTCTGTTTGCGGCAGCGCTCGGCCATGGCCTGGTGGGTAATGGTGTCGGCCAGTGGCAACGGTTGGTCGAGCCACCGCTTGTCGAAGGCAAAGCCATTGGCCGTGGCATCGAACTGCAAGGAGCAGTCGAAGCGCTCGGTGTAGCGGGTCTGGTAGTCCGGTGCGGGATATTCGAAGCGGGCACCGAGCAATGGCAGCGGGTGGCCGAGCAGGTCGTCGCAGATGACCTTCATCGAGACCAGGCAGAACTCGGTGTTGAACTCCGCCAGCGCCGGGTTTTCCCGATAGTCGCCGGCCGTGAGCCAGATGCGCTCGCCATCGTCCTCGAGGCTCAACTCGAAAAGTGTTCCCAATAGCGCCGGATAATGCAGCGCCAGACGCAAAGCGTCACCGAAGGTGGCACTGGTGAGCAGGGCATAACCCAGCATGCCGTAGGAAGAGACATGCATGCGCCGGCCCAGCTCCAGGCCGATCTCGCGCTTGAGCGCGACAGCATTGGCGCAAACCTGCATTTCTTGATTAGTGGTGATTCGCGTGTCGGCACGGCTCAGATCTGTCGCACTGATGCCGCTGCCGGCCAACAGCGCTTCGCTGGACAGACCTTCAGCCTTGAAGGTGCTGAGCACCAGTGAGACCGCGTTGAGGGTCGTGAGATGGGAGTGCAGCATGCTCGGTTCCGGCTGGGGATGCTGGAACCGAGCAAGTTGTGTGCCGCAAGTTGGCGGATAATTGATCGTTCCCATGCTCCCGCGTGGGAATGCCTCACTGGACGCTCTGCGTCCGCTTCGGCAGTGACGCGCAGCGTCACGGGCTGCATTCCCACGCAGAGCGTGGGAACGATCAGTGGACGGTCAGCTCAATTCGCCGCACAGATCCAGCTCAACCAAACGCCGAACCTCGGCCGTCTCAAGCCCTGCACCCAACAGCGCATGCAATTTGCCAAACGCCGCCTCACGAGTCATGCCGCCACCCGACAACACGCCAGCATCGCGCAACCGGCTGCCAGCTTCGTAGACGTCCAGCTTAACCCCGCCTTCATGGCACTGAGTGATCGCCACCACTACGATGCCCTTGTCCTGCGCTCGTCGCAGGCTGGCGAGGAACTCTGAGTTGTCGCTTGGCCCGGTGCCGCTGCCGAAGCACTCGAGCAGCAGCCCTTGAATGCCGCTATTGAGCAGGCCATCAAGTTGTTCAGCACCAATGCCGGGGAACAACGGCAGCACGCCAACCCTGGCCAGTTGCTTGCTCTGATCGTATTGCAGCTGAGCGGGAACTGACGGCGCCTTGGCCACGCCACCGTTACGTTGCAGCGCAGCAAACGGATGACGACCAAAGCTGCGAACTTTCGCGCAACGGGTCGGCGCCAGCAGTTCGCCGTGGAAGTACAAATGCACTCCCGGCGCCAGGCCTTGGCCCAGTGCAACCAACGCTCCGCCGAGGTTTTCCCAGGCATCGCTGTCGGTCACGCCGGCCGGCAGCATGGAGCCGGTGAACACGACCCGCGCGTGCAGGCCGAGCAACTGGAAGCTCATGGCTGCGGCGCTGTAAGCGAGGGTGTCAGTGCCGTGCAGGATCAGCACGCTGTCGCAGCCCTGTACGTCGACTGCATCGATGACCGCTTCACGCAAACGCAGCCAATAGGCAGGTGTCATGTTGGCGCTGTCGATCAGCGGGGCCATTTCGCGGAAGCGCCAGTTCGGCACTACCAGCTCTGGCTGGCTGTGGAGGTAGTCGCGCATCCGTGCTTCAAAACCGGAAGCTGGCGCCAGGCCGTGAGCGCTGGCTTGCATGCCGATGGTGCCACCGGTGTAGAGCACCATGACGTGCTGTGCTGCGGGGTAAGTTGCGGGGTTCATGTGGGAATCTCCTGGACGAGTACACCGTACGGTCGAGCATGACGCTGACCGTGCGGTGTGTCACGTCGGACGCAATGGATTGCGCCCGGTTTGGCGATCAGCGTTGCGCTGCGCTCGCGACTGCAGGTGTTGCCTGGGCTTGAGTGGCCGGTGCTGGCGGATTGGCTGGCCAGGCTTTCAGGTCCAGATCCAGGTCCGCAAACTTGCTGGAGTCGAACACTGGTGTCTTGATGCCTGCGGCGCGTTGGTCGTCGTAGTCACGCAGGATGCGCATGCCGACCTTGAACAGCAGGAACAACGCGATCAGGTTAACGAAGGCCAGCAACGTCATGGTGATGTCGGCGAAGGCGAACACGGTGCCGAGGTTCTCGATCGCACCCCAGAAGATCAACACCAATACCAATGCGCGATAGCCGATCAGCACCTTGCGGTTGTCGCCGATCAAGAAGCGCAGGTTGCTCTCGCCCAGGTAGTAGTTGTAGAGGATCGAGGTGAACACGAACAACGCCAGCGCGACGCTGATGAACATCCGGCCCCAGTCGCCGACTACCGCCGCCAGGGAGTTCTGGGTCAGGGCAATGCCGTCACCTTCGAAACCAGGGGTGTAGAAGCCTGACAGCAGAATCAGCAACGCGGTGCAGGTGCAGATCACGAAGGTATCCAGGAACACGCTGAACGCTTGTACTACGCCTTGTGCGACCGGGTGCTCGACCTGCGCGACAGCGGCAACGTTAGGCGCACTGCCCAGACCGGCTTCGTTAGCGAATACGCCGCGCTTCACGCCCATGATGATTGCGCTACCGATCAGGCCACCGAAGGCTTGATCCAGACCGAAGGCGCTTTTGACGATGGTCATCAGCATGGCCGGCACGTGGTCGAATTGCAGCACGATCACATAGAGGGTCACGCCGATGTACACCAGGGTCTTCACCGGAACCAGCAGGTCAGCGACCTTGGCGATACGCTTGATGCCACCGATGAATACCAGACCCAGCAGCACTGCCAGGCCCAGCCCGGTGTAGGTGGTGTTCAGGCCGAAGGCGTTATTGAGCGAGTGGGTCACGGCATGGGATTGCAGGCCGTTGAAGGCGAAACCGAAGGTCACCAGCAGCAGGAAGGCCATGATCATGCCCAACCAGCGTTTCTGCAGGCCATGCTGGATGTAATAGGACGGGCCGCCACGGTACTGGCCTTCGGAGTCGCAGCGCTTGTAGAGCTGGCCGAGGGAGCATTCGAAGAAGCTGCTGGACATGCCGACCAGCGCGGTCACCCACATCCAGAACACCGCACCCGGGCCACCCAGGGTCACGGCGATGCCGACACCGGCAATGTTGCCCGCGCCGACTCGGCCGGCGAGGCTGAGCATCAGGGCCTGGAAGGAGCTGAGTTGACCGGCGCTGCTGCGCAGGCTGTCACGGAACACCGCGAACATGTGGAAGAAGTGACGCAACTGGACGAAACGCGAGCGGATCGTGAAGTAGCTACCGAGCCCGACAATGAGCACGATCAGTACTTTCCCTGAGAGGAAGTCGTTGATGACTTCGAGCATGGAGTTTTCCTCGCTGTTTTTTTGTGTAGGCAAATGCTGGTCGGTCCGACACATCGCATTACACCCGATTGCGCACGGCACAATAGGTGAGGCGAAGGTTGGTCCTGTTCCATTTCGCGGGTTGTTATTAGTTCGGGTTTCGCATGGGTTTGGGCCTCGTTACTGACGACCGCTCACGCGAAGAGGGGCGGCACTATACCTATCAGTGCGGCGTCCGTCTGCACAGTTGTGGTGCAAACGCCGAAACGAAGCCTTGAAACACCCGACTTTATGGCGTCGGGCTCTTGTGGGAGCGAGCTTGCTCGCGATGCCGGCACCGCAGTTTTTCAGGAAAGCCGCGTCATCGTTCATCGCGAGCAAGCTCGCTCCCACAGGTTCTGCGTTGTTGCAAACAAGTTAAAAAAAAGGGCCTGGAGAGTAATCTCCAAGCCCTCAAAAGGTGAGAGGTGTCTAGTCCCTCATCCTGGTGAGCAGTGCTATGCCTTGAAAGCCGGCGTTGGTCAGGCCTTCAGAGGCACCAAACGCGGAGCAATCATGTTTTCCGGGCGCAGGATGTCGTCGAGCATGGCTTCGTCGAGCAAGCCTTCTTCGCGCACCAGTTCCAGCACGCCGCGGCCGCTTTCCAGCGCGATGCGAGCGATGCGGGTGGCGTTCTCATAGCCGATGTACGGGTTCAGAGCGGTGACCAGACCGATCGAGTGTTCGACCAGTTCGCGGCAGCGGGCTTCGTTGGCAGTGATGCCGACGATGCAATGCTCGCGCAGCATGTCCATGGCGCGTTGCAGCAGGCGGATCGAGTCGAAGATCTTGAAGGCGATCAGCGGCTCCATCACGTTCAGCTGCAGCTGGCCGCCTTCGGCCGCGATGGTCAGCGCCAGGTCGTTACCGATGATCTGGAACGCCACCTGGTTGACCGCTTCAGGAATAACCGGGTTGACCTTGCCAGGCATGATCGAGCTGCCTGGCTGACGCGCTGGCAGGTTGATTTCGTTGATGCCGGTACGTGGGCCGCTGGACAGCAGGCGCAGGTCGTTGCAGATCTTCGACAGCTTGACCGCGGTGCGCTTGAGCATGCCGGAGAACAGCACGAAGGCGCCCATGTCGGAGGTGGCTTCGATCAGGTCGGCAGCCGGTACCAGCGGTTGACCGCTGATCAGGGCCAGGCGCTGAACAGCCAGGTGCTGGTAACGCGGGTCGGCGTTGATGCCGGTGCCGATCGCGGTGCCGCCCAGGTTCACTTCAGTCAGCAGCTCAGGCGCCAGTGTTTTCAGGCGCGCCAGGTCTTCGCTCAGGGTAGTGGCGAAGGCGCGGAATTCCTGGCCCAGGGTCATCGGCACGGCGTCTTGCAGTTGGGTACGACCCATCTTCAGGACGTGGCTGAATTCTTCACCTTTGGCGGCGAACGACTGGATCAGACTGTCGAGGCTGGCCAGCAGCGCGTCGTGACCCAACAGCAGACCCAGGCGGATGGCCGTCGGGTAGGCGTCGTTGGTCGACTGCGCCATGTTCACGTCGTTGTTCGGGTGCAGGTACTGGTATTCGCCCTTCTGGTGACCCATGGCCTCCAGCGCGATGTTGGCGATGACTTCGTTGGCATTCATGTTGGTCGAAGTGCCAGCGCCGCCTTGAATCATGTCCACCACGAACTCTTCGTGGAAATCGCCGCGGATCAGACGGGCACAGGCTTCGCTGATGGCAGCGTGCTTGGCTTCGCTGAGGTGACCCAGCTCACGGTTGGCGTCGGCAGCGGCCTGTTTGACCATGGCCAGGCCCACAACCAGCTTCGGGTAATGCGAAATCGGAACGCCGGAGAGACGGAAGTTGTTCACCGCTCGCAGGGTCTGGATGCCGTAATACGCTTGAGCCGGTACGTCGAGTACGCCAAGCAGGTCTTTTTCGGTGCGGAAAGATGCAGCGGAGGACATGATAGAAATCATCTCGATATGGACCCGGTCTGTGCCGGAACGCTGCCAATGCTAGGCTTGGGGGCAATTTACGGCCAATGCTGTTAAGCACTAGCCTATGCATAAACGGCATAATGTCGATGTGACGCCGCTTGGGCGTCGAACGTGCGACCTAAAATGGTGCGTGTCCGGGAGGGCGTGATGAATCTGGAAAGCAAATGGCTTGAGGACTTTAGTGCTCTGGCCGCCACCCGCAGTTTCTCCCAGGCTGCCGAGCGACGTTTCGTCACCCAGCCAGCGTTCAGTCGGCGGATCCGCAGTCTTGAGGCGGCACTGGGTCTGACGCTGGTCAACCGCTCGCGCACGCCAATCGAACTGACGGCGGCGGGACAGTTGTTTCTGGTGACCGCGCGTACCGTGGTCGAGCAGCTCGGCGAAGTGTTGCGCCATTTACATCATCTGGAAGGCGGGCAGGGCGAAGTGATACAAGTCGCCGCCGCGCATTCCCTGGCGCTGGGCTTCTTCCCGCGCTGGATCGCGCAACTGCGCAACGAAGGCTTGAACATCGCCACGCGGCTGGTTGCGACCAACGTCGGCGACGCCGTGCATGCCCTGCGCGAAGGTGGTTGTGACCTGATGCTGGCGTTCTATGATCCCGATGCGGCCATGCAAATGGATCCGGAAATCTTTCCCTCGCTGCACCTGGGTCACACTGAAATGCTCCCGGTCTGCGCCGCCGATGCCGACGGCAAACCGCTGTTTGACCTGGAAGGCGAAGCCAGTGTGCCGTTGCTGGCTTACAGCGCCGGTGCCTTCCTCGGTCGTTCGGTGAACATGCTCCTGCGTCAGCGCGCCCTGCGTTTCACCACCATCTATGAAACTGCCATGGCCGACAGCCTCAAAAGCATGGCACTGGAAGGCCTGGGCATCGCTTGGGTACCGCAGCTCAGCGCGCGCGCCGAACTGGCGCGAGGTGAGCTGGTGGTCTGCGGTGGCCCGCAATGGCATGTGCCGCTGGAGATCCGCCTGTATCGTTGCGCCCTGGTGCGCAAGGCCAACGTCCGTTTGTTGTGGCGCAAGCTGGAAGGTGGTGCGGCGCAAGGCACAACAGGATCCTGAAGCCAACGAAGATCCAATGTGGGAGCGGGCTTGCTCGCGAAGACGGCGGCACATCCAGCATTAATGTGACTGACAGTCCGCTTTCGCGAGCAAGCCCGCTCCCACACTGGATTTGTGGTGTATTGCCCTGACCTTCGAGTCAATAAAATCACCACTTTGCGCCATATGACAGATGGTCGAACCGGGGTCTGTTTATCTGTCTCTTTACGGTATACTGCGCGGCCTTCGGCCGGTTTAACCGGCCTTGATTCGTATAACAAGCCACGCCGGTTTTCCCGCGTGGCTTGTTGTTTTTTGACGCGCCTGCGGGCGCCCAGAGAGAAGAGGCACGACGATGAGTGCACTGGTTGGCGTGATCATGGGCTCCAAGTCCGATTGGTCCACCCTTAGCCACACCGCCGATATGCTGGAAAAGCTCGGCATCCCTTACGAGGTGAAAGTGGTCTCTGCCCACCGTACCCCGGACCTGCTGTTCCAGTACGCCGAAGAGGCCGAAGCGCGTGGCATCGAGGTGATCATCGCCGGCGCCGGTGGCGCTGCCCACTTGCCGGGTATGTGTGCGGCCAAGACGCACCTGCCGGTACTGGGCGTGCCGGTGCAGTCGTCGATGCTCTCGGGCGTCGACTCGCTGCTGTCCATCGTGCAGATGCCGGCGGGCATTCCGGTCGCCACGCTGGCCATCGGCAAGGCCGGGGCGATCAATGCCGCGCTATTGTCCGCGAGCATCCTTGGTGCCAAGCACCCGCAATTTCACACTGTGCTGAAGAAATTCCGCGCTGAGCAGACAGACAGCGTTCTGGAAAATCCAGACCCACGCGTCGCCTGAGGTTTTTGACGATGAAGATCGGTGTAATCGGTGGCGGCCAGTTGGGTCGCATGCTGGCTCTGGCGGGTACACCGCTGGGGATGAACTTCGCTTTCCTTGATCCGGCACCGGATGCTTGCGCAGCGGCGCTGGGCGAACACCTGCGGGCCGATTACGGCGATCAGGATCACTTGCGCCAGCTGGCCGATGAAGTGGATCTGGTGACTTTCGAATTCGAGAGCGTCCCGGCTGAAACCGTGGCCTTCCTGTCGCAGTTCGTGCCGGTCTACCCGAGCGCCGAAGCCCTGCGCATCGCCCGGGATCGCTGGTTCGAAAAGAGCATGTTCAAGGACCTCGAGATTCCGACTCCGGCGTTCGCCGACATCCAGTCGCAAGCCGATCTGGACGCAGCCGTGGCCAGCATTGGTCTGCCGGCAGTCCTGAAGACCCGTACTCTAGGTTATGACGGCAAGGGTCAGAAGGTTCTGCGCAGCGCCGCCGACGTGGCGGGCACTTTCGCCGAGTTGGGCAGTGTCGCCTGCCTGCTGGAAGGTTTCGTGGCGTTCACTGGCGAAGTCTCGCTGATCGCCGTGCGTGCCCGCGATGGCGAAACGAAGTTTTACCCGTTGGTACACAACACCCACGACAACGGCATTCTGCGTCTGTCCGTGGTCAGCACCGACCATCCGCTGCAGGCCCTGGCCGAAGACTACTCGAGCCGCGTGCTCAAGCAGCTGGATTACGTTGGCGTGATGGCGTTCGAGTTCTTTGAAGTCGACGGCGGCCTCAAGGCCAACGAAATCGCCCCGCGGGTCCACAACTCCGGGCACTGGACCACCGAAGGCGCCGAGTGCAGCCAGTTCGAAAACCACCTGCGGGCGGTGGCCGGTCTGCCGCTGGGGTCGACCGCCAAGGTCGGCGAAAGCGCAATGCTCAACTTTATCGGTGAAGTACCGGCCGTGGAGAAGGTCATCGCCATTGCCGATTGCCATTTGCACCATTATGGCAAGGCGTTCAAGGTCGGCCGAAAGGTCGGTCACGCCAGCCTGCGCTGCGCTGACAAGGCCACCCTTGAGCGGCAGATTCTCAAGGTCGAAGCGCTGATCGCCGAGTAAGAAATCCCTTGGGTTGGCGGGAACCTTCGGTCACCGCCGTTCTCTGATGGCAGGATGCCAAAGCGCTGACTAGGCTTCGGCATAACCATTTCATACAGAGGAAATGCCATGCATATTATTGGAACCATCTTTGTCGGCTTGATCGTTGGTCTGCTGGCACGCTTCCTGAAACCGGGCGATGACAGCATGGGCTGGATCATGACCATCCTGCTCGGTATCGGCGGTTCGCTGGCGGCGACCTATGGTGGCCAGGCATTAGGCATCTATCATGCGGGTCAGGGGGCGGGCTTCATCGGCGCACTGATTGGCGCAATCGTCCTTCTGGTGATCTACGGCCTGGTCAAAAAGAGCTGATTAAAGCGACAAAGCCCTCTCTGCGCGGAACGCGGAGAGTGGTGCCCGTCTCGAAATGAGTGTTCACCTTTGACCGCGTCCAGCTCTTCGCCATAGCAGGCTATGACTCGTCGCCGCGCCTTGCCTGAAAACGCTATTCACTTGTCAAAAGTTGAACGCAGTTACGAAATAGGGCACTAGAATGCTCGGCGTTCCACTGTTCTTCCTTTTCCGAGCAAACCCATGCGCCGTCTTCTGTTGACTCTTCTTCTGCTGGGCAGTGGCCTGGCCCATGCCGGCGAACTGCCGGAAACCGACTGGCTCGAACTGATGCCAAAGTCGGACCAGAAAGCCCTCGAACAAATGCCGGAAATTGACCATAACTCGCCCGAAGCCAATGGGACATTCACCGACAAGGGTGGCTTGAAACAGAGTAAAGGCCTGCCTGCGGTGATGTATTCGACCAAAACCGTGGCGGCGATGAACGACAAGGACATCCGTATCGGTGGTTACCCGGTGCCGCTGGAAACGGATGCCAAAGGTCGCAGCACGCTGTTCTTCTTGGTGCCATACCCAGGCGCCTGCATCCACGTACCGCCGCCGCCTCCCAATCAACTGGTGCTGGTGCGTTATCCGAAGGGTTTGAAGCTCGATGATATCTATACGCCGCTGTGGGTAACCGGCACGCTGAAAGTCGAGAAGGTCAACAATGACCTGGCTGATGCGGCGTATGCGCTGGATGCGGCGAAGGTTAGGGTGGTGAAAGAGTCGGATCTATAACAGCGCCAGACATTTGGGCACCGATTTAATGTGGGAAGGGTCGGGCGACGCTTCCCACATTGGTTTCGTGGTGTTAAAGGGGCTTGCTGGCAACACTCACGCCCAGCGTATGACTCGCCCCCGGCGCCAGGGTTATCACATCATCCATCACATTCGCCGTTTCGATGCACAGCATGCGCTGCCAGCCATCGTCGGCCATGTCGCTGAATTGTTTGGCGCGTTCGATCCACGGATTCCAGATCACCGCCGAGCGCGAGCCGCGGCTGGTCAGTTGAATCCGCCGCTCCCAACTCGGGTCAACAATGTTCAGCTGTTCAGGCGTATCCAGGTAGATGCGGTCAGTTTCACCGGCAAAGCGCAAATCACCGGCCTGAATACAGGTTTTCCAGTCGTCCAGGGTTTCGATATAGCTCACCCCGTCCAGTCCTTCGACGTGCACGTTGCGCACATCGCTGACTGCAAAGTAGCTGTGCAGCGCCTGGCTGATACTCACGTTTTCAGTACCCTGGTTGTGGCTGGTGAGGCTGATGTGCAGTTGCTCATCCAGACGAATGCTCAGCTTCAAATCAACCTTGTGCGGCCAGCCAGGCAAGCCGCCTTCGGGTTGAGGCAGAACGAATTCAACCTTCAGGTTTTCACCTTCAGCTTCAATCCCGTCCAACTCCCAGTCCATCGCCCTTACCAAACCGTGGGCGGTGGCGGGTTCAGTGCTCTGGCGCATGTCCTGAACGCTTTGCGGGTTGCGCGCCAGATTACCGAACCACGGCCAGCACACCGGAACGCCGGCACGAATGCTCTTGCCGGTTTTGAACACGGCCTCATCGTTGAGCCAGATCAACGGTGGTTGCCCCGCCAACTGATAGCTGAGGATGTGTGCACCTTGTTGGGCCACCAGCAATTCGGCCTGACCGTGGCGGATGCGCCAGCAGTTCAGTTCATCCAGTTTCACAGCTTCAACGTTGGGCGTAGGCATGCTGCAGATCTCACTTGGAAACAATGACTGCAATGGACCCGCAACGGGTCCATGAGTTTAACGCCGTGGAGGCACCGAACGGGTCCGGCCGCTGCCATCGATGGCGACGAAGACAAACACCGCTTCGGTCACTTTACGCCATTCGCTGGACAGTGGATCGTCGCTCCAGACCTCAACCATCATCTGGATCGAGCTGCGGCCGATTTCCAGCGCCTGGGTATAGAAGGACAGTTGCGCTCCGACCGCAACCGGCACCAGAAACGCCATGCGATCAATCGCTACCGTTGCCACGCGTCCGCCCGCGACTTTGCTGGCCATCGCCGTGCCGGCCAGGTCCATTTGCGCGACCAGCCAACCACCGAAAATATCGCCAAAACCGTTGGTTTCGCGAGGAAGCGCGGTGATTTGCAGGGCCAGATCGCCTTGCGGAATAGGATCTTCTTGTTCGAGCTCTATCATGCCGGGGGTGCCTCTGACCCGTGACTCTACAGTGTGCTGCGGGTGAATAGCCGTCTCGGGAAAAACGATTCAGCCCGAACATACTACGTTCGTCACGTTTTTCGTAAGGCGTACTAAAGGGAAACTCTGCGAAACCGGCTGGTTGGTGCCCAACGGCGCTTTCGCACAGCAACCCTCTGCGTGCGGGTGTTTACCCGTAGATTGCGAGTATATCGATCGGTAGACCTCGCGACGACCGTCCGGTTCTCATTTTGACCGTCAATTGCGCTCATCTATGTGCTTTTTCGAACAATTTGCTATCGTGCCAAACCTGCCAGGCCCCAACCAGCGCTGTTGCGGCTTCCAGACCCGACTATAAGAGAAGCCCTTGCCATGACCAGTGTGCCCTCGAGCATTGCGCAGCCAGCACAAGCCGCACGTCCGTTGACCCGCAACGACTACAAGACTTTGTCGCTCTCTGCCTTGGGTGGGGCACTGGAGTTTTACGACTTCATTATCTTCGTGTTCTTCGCCACGGTGGTCGGCAAGCTGTTCTTCCCGGCGGACATGCCGGAGTGGCTACGCCTGATGCAGACCTTCGGGATTTTCGCGGCTGGTTATCTGGCCCGGCCGTTGGGCGGTATCGTCATGGCACACTTCGGTGACCTGCTGGGGCGCAAGAAGATGTTCACCCTGAGCATTTTCATGATGGCCGTGCCGACGCTGATCATGGGCATGTTGCCGACTTACGCGCAGATCGGTATGTGGGCGCCGATTCTCTTGCTGCTGATGCGAGTTATCCAGGGTGCGGCCATCGGCGGTGAAGTGCCAGGCGCCTGGGTGTTCGTGTCCGAGCACGTACCGCAGCGGCACATCGGTTACGCCTGCGGGACGCTGACTTGTGGCCTGACCGCCGGGATCCTGCTCGGCTCATTGGTCGCCACGGCGATCAACAGCATTTACAGCCCGACCGAAGTCTCCGATTACGCCTGGCGTGTCCCGTTCCTGCTGGGTGGGGTGTTCGGCCTGTTTTCGGTGTACCTGCGTCGCTGGCTACACGAAACCCCGGTGTTCGCCGAACTGCAACTGCGCAAAGCCCTGGCCGAAGAAGTGCCGTTGCGCGCCGTGCTGCGCGATCATCGCGGGGCGATTGTGATTTCGATGCTGCTGACCTGGTTGCTCTCTGCGGGGGTCATTGTGGTCATTCTGATGACTCCGACCGTACTGCAGACGGTCTACCACTTCTCGGCGACCACCGCGTTGCAGGCCAACAGCCTGGCAATCGTGTTTCTGAGCCTGGGTTGTGTCGCTTCCGGCGCACTGGCTGACCGTTTCGGCGCGGGCAGGGTGTTCGTGTTTGGAAGCGCGGCGCTGTTGCTGACGTCGTGGACCTTCTATCACAGCCTGTTCAACCACCCTGACTGGCTGTTCCCGCTGTACTCGCTGACCGGTTTGTTCGTCGGCACCATCGGCGCGGTACCATTCGTGATGGTCAACGCGTTTCCGGCCGTAGTGCGCTTCAGCGGTTTGTCATTCTCCTACAACCTGGCCTACGCGATTTTCGGCGGTCTGACCCCGATGATCGTCACCCTGCTACTCAAGGAAAGCCCGATGGGTCCTGCCTATTATGTTGCAGTAATTTGCAGCATGGGCCTGTTGGTGGGCCTGTATCTGTGGCGTAAAGCTCGCTAAACCCCGCATCACCTCAGCGTTTGCTTTACCTTCTCCCTCAAGGTCCAGCCTTCTAATCGAATGCCGGACCTTCATCTAATTGTCATATTCCAGTCATAGAGTGTTCACACGGCCTACAGATACTTGGCCCCGATCCAATTCACCCTATCTGCTAGGAGTAAGGCATGAAACTGAAGCGTTTGATGGCGGCAATGACTTTTGTCGCTGCTGGCGTTGCGACTGCTAATGCGGTTGCCGCTGTTGACCCTGCTATCCCGAGCTACACCAAGACCACTGGTGTGTCGGGCAACCTGTCCAGCGTCGGTTCCGATACCTTGGCGAACCTGATGACCCTGTGGGCCGAGAACTACAAAAAAGAATACCCGAACGTAAACATCCAGATTCAGGCCGCTGGCTCCGCCACTGCGCCACCTGCGCTGACTGAAGGCACCTCGAACCTGGGCCCGATGAGCCGCAAGATGAAAGACACCGAACTGGCTGCCTTCGAGCAGAAGTACGGTTACAAGCCGACCGCAATCCCGGTCGCTGTGGATGCCCTGGCCGTATTCGTGCACAAGGACAACCCGATCAAGCACCTGACCATGGAACAAGTCGACGCAATCTTCTCCTCGACTCGTCTGTGCGGCGCCAAAACCGAAGTGAAAACCTGGGGTGACCTGGGCGTGACCGGCGACCTGGCCAACAAGCCAGTCCAGCTGTTCGGTCGTAACTCGGTATCAGGCACCTATGGCTACTTCAAAGAAGAAGCCCTGTGCAAAGGCGACTACAAGCCAAACGTCAACGAACAACCAGGTTCGGCTTCGGTCGTACAATCGATCAGCAGCTCGCTGAACGGTATCGGTTACTCGGGCATCGGCTACAAAACCGCTAGCGTGAAGACCGTGGCTCTGGCCAAAAAAGGCAGCACTGACTTCATCGAAGACAGCGAAGAAAACGCCCTGAACGGCAAATACCCGCTGTCGCGTTTCCTCTACGTTTACGTCAACAAAGCCCCGAACAAGCCTCTGGCCCCGCTGGAAGCCGAGTTCGTGAAGCTGGTTCTGTCCAAACAGGGCCAGGAAGTGGTTGTGAAAGACGGCTACATCCCTCTGCCAGCCAAGGTTGCTGCAAAAGCACTGGCTGACCTGGGCCTGCAAGAAGGCGGCGGTGAAGTCGTAAAAAAGTAACACCTTAGGTCCGGGGGCTTAGCCCGGACCTGTAGGAGCGATGCTGGCTCGCGCTGGCATCACCGCGGTGATCCAGTCAGATCGAGTCGACTGAATCGCGGGCAAGCCTCGCTTCTACGCCCCCAATTTTTCCGGTCCGCTGCCAGCTCTGCTACGCGGCGGATTTGTCGCGTCACTGCATTGTCATCTTTTTGTCATACAGGACCGCTAGGGTGTGCGCATGAATGATCTGGCCAATTCCACCATGACTACCAATCCCCCCAAGCGAATTGACTTCAATACGCCTGAGCTGCAACGCAAGCGCCGTATCCGCGCGCTCAAAGACCGCCTGACCCAATGGTATGTGCTGATAGGCGGTCTGGCCGTCCTCGGCGCAATCACCTTGATCTTCTTCTTCCTCGGTTACGTCGTAATGCCGCTGTTCCAGGGCGCTGACTTGACCGCCAAGGACGCCATCACCCCTGCCTGGATACAAGACGCCGGCAAGCCGTTGATGATCTCTCTTGAAGAGCAGAACCAGGTCGCTATGCGGGTTTCCGACAAAGGTCAGGCGTTGTTCTTCGACATCGACAGTGGTGCCGAATTGAGCCGCGTGAACCTGCCGATTCCGGCCGGCATCAGCGTGACGTCCATTGGTGAAGACCAGCCGGGGCATCCGTTGGTGGTAGTTGGCTTGTCAAACGGCCAGGCCCTGGTGTTCCGCCACACTTACAAAGTCAGCTACCCGGATGGCAAGAAGACCATTTCGCCAGCCATCGAATACCCGTACGGTGAAACACCGATCGCGCTGAACGAGCAGGGCGGCGCCCTTGAGCGCGTCAGCCTCAACGCCACCGAATCGGCGCTGGTGGTTGCCGGCTCTACCGGTCCGCAGCTGCATGTGCTGTCGCTGACCCGCGAAGAAAACATGATGACCGGTGAAGTCACCAGTAATCAGACCCGCATCGAACTGCCGCAAATGACCGAGACGGTCAAAGCGATCTACATCGATCCGCGCCAGCAATGGCTGTACGTGGTCAACGGTCGTGCCCAGGCCGACGTGTTCAGCCTGCGCGACAAGAGCCTCAACGGTCGCTACAAGCTGCTCGAAGACGGCAATGCCGAAGTGACTGCCAGTACCCAACTGGTGGGCGGTATCTCGTTGATCATCGGTGACTCCAAAGGCGGCCTGGCCCAGTGGTTCATGGCCCGCGACACGGATGGCGAGCTGCGTCTGAAGCAGATTCGGACCTTCCAGATGAGCACCACGCCGATCGTTGAAATCACCGCTGAAGAACGTCGCAAAGGTTTCATCGCCCTGGACGCCTCGGGCAAGCTCGGTGTGTTCCATAGCACCGCCCACCGCACCTTGCTGGTTGAACCAGTGGTCGACGGCGCCGGTATTTTCGGTCTGTCGCCACGAGCCAACCGCGTTATCGTCGAGGCGGGTGGCAAGCTGCAACCGCTGCTGCTCGACAACCCGCACCCGGAGGTTTCCTGGAGCGCGCTGTGGGGCAAGGTCTGGTACGAAAACTACGACGAGCCTAAGTATGTCTGGCAGTCGACCGCCGCCAACACTGACTTCGAACCCAAGCTGAGCCTCTCGCCGCTGACCTTCGGTACGCTGAAAGCTGCGTTCTACGCCATGCTGCTGGCCGCACCGCTGGCCGTCGCCGCCGCGATCTATACCGCGTATTTCATGGCTCCGGGCATGCGCCGCAAGGTCAAACCGGTAATCGAGCTGATGGAAGCGATGCCGACGGTGATCCTCGGTTTCTTCGCCGGTCTGTTCCTGGCACCGTATGTCGAAGGTCATTTGCCGGGCATCTTCAGCCTGCTGATGCTGCTGCCGATTGGCATCCTGGTGGCCGGGTTCGCCTGGAGCCGCCTGCCTGAGTCGCTGCGCCTGCGGGTTCCGGACGGCTGGGAAAGCGCAATCCTGATTCCGGTGATTCTGTTCGTAGGCTGGCTGTCGCTGTACATGAGCCCATACATGGAAACCTGGTTCTTCGGCGGCGACATGCGCATGTGGATCTCCCACGACCTGGGCATTACCTACGACCAGCGCAACGCCCTGGTAGTTGGTCTGGCCATGGGTTTCGCCGTTATTCCGAACATCTACTCGATTGCCGAAGACGCTGTGTTCAGTGTGCCGCGTGGCCTGACGCTGGGTTCGCTGGCACTGGGTGCTACTCCATGGCAGACCATGACACGGGTGGTGATCCTCACCGCCAGCCCGGGCATCTTCTCGGCGTTGATGATCGGCATGGGCCGTGCGGTGGGTGAAACCATGATCGTGCTGATGGCCACCGGCAACACCCCGGTCATGGAATTGAACCTGTTCGAAGGGCTGCGTACCCTGGCCGCCAACGTCGCGGTGGAAATGCCCGAATCGGAAGTCGGCGGCAGCCACTACCGCGTGCTGTTCCTCTCGGCGCTGGTGCTGCTGTTGTTCACCTTCATCATGAACACCCTCGCCGAGCTGATCCGTCAGCGTCTGCGCAAGAAATACTCGTCGCTTTAAGAAAGGTAGAAGTCTGTGAAACAGAACTCCCTAAAAGGCTGGTTCAAGAGCGGCGCCCCCGGCGTCTGGATCAGCGGTGGTGCGGTGTCCATCGCGGTCATCATGACCCTCGGTCTGCTGGCAGTGATTGCCGTGCGCGGTCTGGGCCATTTCTGGCCGGCGGACCTGATGCACGCCAGTTACAACGTGCCGAACCAGGCCAATCACATCGTCATCGGCGAAGTGGTGCAGAAAGAAGAAGTGCCTCGTGAGCGCCTGAAAAGTGCTGGCCTGCCAGTACCTGATCAAGGCCCGGAGTTCATGACCCGCGAGCTGATCAAGGTCGGCAACCGTGACCTCAATGGCAACGACTTCACCTGGATCGTTGGCGAGTGGCTGACCAACCAGAGCACGCCTGCTGAACTGATGACCATCGAGCGTCGTGAGTGGGGCAACTTCTACGGCTACCTGGTCAACGTCAAGCAGGACGGCAAGGTCATCGCTGAAGGCGAGGCCGCATGGCCGGAACTGCAAGCCCGTGTCGAGCGCGTCAACAAGCTCGCCGTGCAACTCAAAGCCCTCGAAAAGTCTGATATCGGTGCCATCAACGCCGGCCTCGAACGTTTGCGTCTGCATGCTCGCAAGCTGGAACTGGCCGGCAAGCTCGATGCCGCCGCTCAGGCGGATATGGACGGGGAGCGCGCCGAGCTGAACAACCGCTATCAGGCGGTCGAAGCGCAGCTCAGTGACCTGCACACGCAGTTCAATCGCGACAGCCTCACGGCCCGCGATGCCAACGGTAAAGAAGTGGAAATCGGCATCGGCAAAGTGGTTCACGCCTATCAGCCGAACGCCATGAGCACGCTGACCAAAGTCGGTTTCTACTTCAACAAGGCCTGGGAATTCCTCAGCGACGACCCGCGTGAAGCCAACACCGAAGGCGGGATCTTCCCGGCGATTTTCGGCACCGTGATGATGACCCTGATCATGGCCATGATCGTTACCCCGTTCGGCGTGCTGGCGGCGGTTTACCTGCGTGAATATGCACGTCAGGGCCCGATGACCCGACTGATCCGCATCGCCGTGAACAACCTGGCAGGTGTTCCGGCCATTGTGTACGGCGTGTTCGGTCTGGGCTTCTTTGTCTACGTATTGGGCGGCTCGGTCGACCGTTTGTTCTTCCCTGAAGCGCTACCGGCACCGACCTTCGGTACGCCGGGCCTGCTCTGGGCGTCCCTGACCCTGGCATTGCTGGCGGTGCCGGTAGTCATCGTCGCCACGGAAGAAGGTCTGGCGCGGATCCCTCGCACAGTGCGTGAAGGTTCGTTGGCGCTCGGTGCGACCAAGGCGGAAACGCTGTGGAAGATCGTTCTGCCGATGGCCAGCCCCGCGATGATGACCGGCATGATCCTCGCCGTGGCCCGCGCCGCTGGTGAAGTGGCGCCGCTGATGCTGGTGGGCGTGGTGAAACTGGCCCCGTCGCTGCCGATGGATGGTAACTACCCGTACCTGCACCTGGACCAGAAGATCATGCACCTGGGCTTCCATATTTATGATGTCGGCTTCCAAAGCCCGAACGTCGAAGCCGCACGGCCGCTGGTGTACGCCACGGCGCTGCTGCTGGTGCTGGTGATCGCCTTGCTCAACCTGTCCGCGGTGGCGATTCGTAACCACCTGCGCGAAAAATACAAAGCTTTGGATAGTTAATCGCCGCCGACCCTGTAGGAGCGATGCTTGCTCGCGATGGCATCACCGTGGTGAGCCGGTTAAAACTCACCGGCGGCATCGCGGGCAAGTCGGATCGCCGCACCGCTCGCTCCTACAGAACGGCATTACCGCTGGCCCGCCTCGTGAGGCCAGCGGCCAACTGAATCGAATTTGTTAGCGTAGGGAGCATCCCATGCAGCACGAAGCACATAGCCACGGCATCAACATGTCCGCCCTGGGGCGCGACAAGCAAAGCTTGAGTCTGGCGCAAGAAACCGTCGCCATCGAAGTGCCGAGCCTGAGCCTGTATTACGGCGACAAACAAGCACTGTTCGACGTCAGCATGAACATTCCCAAGCAGCGCGTGACCGCCTTCATCGGCCCGTCCGGCTGCGGCAAGTCGACCCTGCTGCGTACCTTCAACCGGATGAACGATCTGGTCGACGGCTGCCGCGTGGAAGGTGAAATCAATCTGTACGGCAACAACATCTACCGCAAGGGTGAAGACGTCGCCGAATTGCGTCGCCGGGTCGGGATGGTGTTCCAGAAGCCTAACCCGTTCCCGAAAACCATCTATGAGAACGTGGTTTACGGCCTGCGCATTCAAGGCATCAACAAAAAGCGTGTGCTCGACGAAGCGGTCGAATGGGCGCTTAAGGGCGCGGCGCTGTGGGAGGAGGTCAAGGACCGCCTGCACGAGTCGGCACTTGGCCTGTCCGGTGGTCAGCAGCAACGTCTGGTGATTGCCCGCACCATCGCCGTGGAGCCGGAAGTCCTGTTGCTCGACGAACCGTGCTCGGCTCTGGACCCTATCTCGACGCTGAAAGTGGAAGAGCTGATCTACGAGCTGAAATCCAAATTCACCATCGTTATCGTCACCCACAACATGCAACAGGCCGCCCGGGTTTCTGACTACACGGCGTTCATGTACATGGGCAAACTGGTGGAGTTCGGCGACACTGACACCCTGTTCACCAATCCGGCGAAGAAGCAGACTGAAGACTACATCACCGGTCGTTACGGCTAGGAAGCAGCAGTCGTTCACTGAACCAACGCTGCGGTCGACCGCACCTTACCGGACGCTCCAAGGACGCCAACCATGATTAGTAAAGACAGCCTCACGCATCACATCTCCCAGCAGTTCAATGCCGAACTCGAGGAGGTGCGCAGCCACCTTCTGGCGATGGGTGGTTTGGTGGAGAAACAGGTCAACGACGCCGTGACCGCGCTGATTGAAGCCGACTCGGGTCTGGCCCAGCAAGTGCGCGAGATCGACGATCAGATCAATCAGATGGAGCGCAACATCGACGAAGAATGCCTGCGCATTCTGGCTCGTCGTCAACCGGCGGCGTCCGACCTGCGTTTGATCATCAGCATCTCCAAATCGGTGATCGACCTGGAGCGCATCGGCGATGAAGCGACCAAGATCGCCCGTCGCGCCATCCAGTTGTGCGAAGAAGGCGAAGCGCCGCGTGGTTACGTCGAAGTCCGGCACATCGGTGACCAGGTGCGCAACATGGTCCGCGATGCACTGGACGCCTTCGCGCGCTTCGACGCCGATCTGGCGCTGTCGGTGGCACAGTACGACAAGGTCATCGACCGCGAATACAAGACCGCGCTGCGTGAGCTGGCGACTTTCATGATGGAAGACCCGCGCTCTATCTCAAGGGTCTTGAGCATCATCTGGGTCCTGCGTTCGCTGGAGCGGATCGGTGACCATGCGCGCAACATCTCGGAACTGGTGATCTACCTGGTGCGCGGCACCGACGTACGTCACCTGGGCCTCAAACGCATGAAAGAAGAAGTTGAAGGCACAAGCGCTGAAAGCGCTAATGTTCCGGGCAAACCTGACGATAAGTAAGATTGCCCAAGAAAAGCGCCCGGCCTTTTGGTCGGGCGTTTTTGTTTGTGGTTTTCGAATTCATAGCACCCGCGAACGAAAAAAGTACCGGCGTGGCTGAAGAGTTTTGGCAAATTGCCATCAGATGAGCGTTATGCTTGCCGGGATTTTTTAAAGGGGTGGTCGATGAGTAAGGTAAGTGTGTTGGTGGTGGATGATGCTTCGTTCATTCGTGATCTGATGAAGAAGTGCCTGCGCAACTACTTCCCCGGCATCAGGATTGAGGATGCCGTCAACGGCAGGAAAGCCCAGGCCTTACTCGCCCGTGAAGCGTTCGATCTGGTCCTGTGCGACTGGGAGATGCCGGAAATGTCCGGCCTCGAACTGCTGACCTGGTGCCGCGAACAGGACAACCTCAAAGCCATGCCGTTCGTCATGGTCACCAGCCGTGGCGACAAAGAGAACGTGGTTCAGGCGATCCAGGCCGGCGTTTCCGGCTACGTCAGCAAACCCTTCACCAACGAGCAGTTGCTGACCAAGGTCAAACAGGCCCTGAACAAGGTCGGTAAACTCGACACCTTGCTTTCCAGCGCCCCCACCAAAATGAACTCGGCGTTCGGCAACGACTCCCTCAGTGCGCTGACCGGCGGTAAGGCTGCAGTGGTTCCGTCGGCTGCTGCCCCGGTCAGCCCGTTCACCAAACCTGCAGCCGAGGCGCCGGCTCGAGGTCTGCTCAACAGCCCACCGGTCAAGGCGCCAGTAGCTTCCGCCGCCTCGGCTGGCGGTCGTGGTCAAGGCCAATTGCGTCTGCCCAGCGGTACCCAACAGTGTGTGATCAAGGCGCTGAGCATCAAAGAAGCGCTGCTGGTAGTAAAACGCACCGACACCCTGCCGCAAGTCCTCGACAGCGCCGTGCTCGACCTTGAGCAGGGCGACAATGCCGAAGTGGCGCGTCTGAACGGCTACCTGCACGCGGTCGTCGCCCACGAGCCGAAACCGGACAGCGACTGGCTGCAACTGACCTTCCGCTTTGTCGACCAGGACGCGCAGAAACTCGACTACATTTCCCGACTGATCGCTCGCGGTACGGCGCAGAAGCATTTTGTGCCGGGTGCATAAGCGTTTTTGGGTCTGATCGATCTCTATTCCGATGGTCAGACCGTCTATCGCGGGCAAGTCGGATTGCCCGCGATATGGCGGCCTTGAATTCAACACAATCCTCCCTGAATCAACGCACAGTTCTGAAACATCTGACGACTTCGCTGGTGCATCACAGCTGATAGGCTGCTTTGCACGCCTTAGTCGACAGATCCTTGCCCATGCTCGCGCGATTGTTGTTTTTCTGTGGTCTTTTCATGGCCACCACATCGGCTGTGGCCATGACGATCTACAAGTCCACCGACGCCAGCGGCGTGGTCTCGTACAGCGACCGGCCAACGCTGGGCGACAAGCCGTTGGTCTATACCCCAAGGTTCCGTTATTCGCTGGGTGACCCTTCAGGGGCGGTGCAGGCCTATCGTTATCCACTGCCTTGGCGAGGCGGGCCGTTTCGGCTGACTCAGGGGGCCAACGGTCAATACAGTCACTTCGCAGTCAAGAGTCGCTACGCCATGGACATTGCCATGCCCGAAGGCACGCCCATCATCGCGGCCCGTGGCGGGATAGTGGTGAAGACTGAAAATACCCAGACCGGGCGTGGCACCGACCCTTCCGGCAACTTTGTCCGGGTGCTGCACGACGACGGCACCATGGGCGTCTATCTGCACCTCAAGCAAGGCTCGGTGAATGTTCGTGAGGGGCAGCGAGTGGCGGTGGGGAGCGCGTTGGCGCTGTCAGGCAACACCGGCAACAGCAGCGGGCCGCACCTGCATTTTGTGGTGCAGCGCAATACCGGCCTGGGGTTGGTGTCGATCCCGTTTCAGTTCAATCAACCGGTAGGGGCACTGCCCAACTTTGCGTTGGGCAGGCAATGATTGTTTAAAAGCAGAAAATCGCAGGCGGTCGCCCGCCTTGTGCTTAATCGAGCATCAACACCTTGGCCAATATGATTTTCGGGCCTTTCATCTTTTTGATGATGATCCGCAAACCTTCGACTTCCAGTACTTCTTCCTCTTCCGGCACCCGTTTGAGGGTTTCGTAGACCAGCCCGGCGAGGGTTTCGGCTTCGATGTGGTCCAGGTCGATGCCCAGCAGGCGTTCGACCTTGAACAGCGGCGTATCGCCACGCACCAGCAGTTTGCCCGGCTGGTAGGCGAGGATGCCGCGTTCGGCCTTGCGGTGTTCGTCCTGGATGTCACCGACCAGCACTTCCAGCACGTCTTCCATGGTCAGGTAGCCAATGATGTTGCGATCGGCTTCTTCCACCAGAACGAAGTGTGAGCCGCCCTTGCGGAACTGCTCCAGCAAGTGCGACAGCGGCATGTGTCGGGACACGCGCTCCAGCGGGCGGGTCAGTTCGGCGAGGTTGAACGACTCGGGAATGTGGTCCAGCGCGGCCAGTTCCAGCAGCAGATCCTTGATGTGCAGTAGACCGACGAACTCATTGCGCTCGGTGTCGTAGACCGGGTAGCGGCTGAACTTGTGGCGACGGAACTGCGCGAGGATTTCCTTGAGCGGAGCGTTGAACTCGATCGATACCAGGTCCTCACGGGAGTTGGCCCAGTCGACCACCTCCAGCTCGCCCATTTCCACGGCCGAGGCCAGTACTCGCATGCCTTGGTCGCTCGGATCCTGGCCACGGCTGGAGTGCAGGATCAGTTTCAGTTCCTCACGGGTGTAATGGTGGTCGTGATGCGGGCCGGGTTCGCCCTGGCCGGCGATCCGCAGGATGGTATTGGCGCTGGCGTTGAGCAGGTAAATGGCCGGGTACATCACCCAATAGAACAGGTACAGCGGCACCGCGGTCCACAGCGACAGCAACTCGGGCTTGCGAATCGCCCAGGATTTTGGGGCCAGTTCGCCGACCACAATGTGCAGGTAGGAAATGATGAAGAAGGCGGTAAAGAACGACACGCCTTTGACCACTTCAGCGGAATGTACGCCGACGGCGTCGAGTAGTGGTTCGAGAATGTGCGCGAACGCCGGCTCACCGACCCAACCCAGGCCCAGGGAAGCGAGGGTAATACCCAGCTGGCAGGCAGACAGGTAGGCGTCGAGCTGGCTGTGTACGGTGCGCAGGATCTGCCCGCGCCAGCCATTGGTGTGAGCGATGGACTCAACCCGGGTCGAGCGCAGTTTGACCATGGCGAACTCGGCCGCAACGAAGAAGCCGTTGAGCAAAACCAGGATCAGTGCAAAAAGGATCATGCCGAAATCGGCGAAGAGTGAGGCGATGGTGAAACTAGGGGAAGGGTCCATGGTGGAGTTTTGCGGGTTCCGTATATTCGAAAAGAAAGAGGATTGCCGAGCCTGAAAGGCAGGCCCAAGTCAGCCAATGTAGCGGCTGACAGGGTGATTGCCTAGTGGTCAGTCATTGTGGAGCTAGTCGGTCAGGCTGCCGGCCCTGGATTTCGTGACTTGGGCGGGTACGAAATGGCAGGTGAAGGTGCTGCCATGGCCCAGCACGCTGCTGATCTCCAGCCGCGCGCGGTGGCGCAGCAACACGTGTTTGACGATGGCCAGCCCCAGCCCGGTGCCACCGGTATTGGAGTTGCGGCTGGAGTCGACGCGGTAGAAGCGTTCGGTCAGGCGCGGCAGGTGTTTGCTGTCGATGCCAATGCCGGAGTCCTGCACGCTGAGGTGCGCGCCTTGTTCGTCGCCCCACCAACGAATGCGGATGTTGCCTTCGGCCGGGGTGTATTTCACCGCGTTGAACACCAGATTGGAGAACGCACTGCGCAGCTCGGCTTCGCTGCCCTTGAGCAAAATCGAAGAATCGGCTTCCAGCGTGATGCGTTGATTGCGTTGCCCGGACAATGCCAGAGCATCGTTCTTGATCGATAGCAGCAGGTTGTCCACCGACACTGGCTGATTATCCGACGGGTAGTCGGTGGCTTCCAGCTTGGCCAGCAGCAACAAGTCATTGAGCAGGGTCTGCATGCGTCCACCTTGCTGCTGCATTTGCTGCAAGGCGCGGGTCCAGCGCGGGTTCACTTCTTCGATGTTGTCGAGCAAGGTTTCCAGGTAACCGCAAATCACCGTCAGCGGCGTACGCAGCTCATGGGACACGTTGGCGATGAAGTCTTTGCGCATCTGTTCGAGTTGATGAATGCGGGTGACATCACGTACGAGCATCAAGTGCTCGTTGTTGCCGTAGCGGGTGATGTACAGCTGGATGCGCAGGCGATCATTGGTCGGCGAGGGGATTTCCAGCGGTTCGGCGTAGTTTTCCTGCTCGAAATATTCCTTGAAGCGCGGATGGCGTACCAGGTTGGTCACCGGTTGGCCACTGTCCTGCGGGGTTTTAAGGCCGAGCAGGGTTTCCGCGGCGCGGTTCCACCATTCCAGGTTGCCGTCGCTGTCGAGCATGATCACCGCGTCTTTCAGCGCGGCCGTGGATTCCTGAACCCGATCGATCACCGCTTGCAGCCGCCCGCGCACCCGCTGGTCGCGGCGTTGCAGGTGATAGATGCTGTCGAACACTTCGCCCCACAGGCCATAGCCGTCGGGCGGGGCGTCGTCGGGTTTGTGCAGGCGCAGCCATTCGTGCAAACGCAACAGTTGCTTGAGCGTCCAGCCCAGATAGGCACCCAGGCCAATGGCCAGGCTCCAGCCGTAATAACCGCTGATCAAACCGATCAGCAAACAGCCGGTGATCAGAAGCAGCATGTGGCGTATCAGGGTGCCATGCCAGTTTTGGTTCAATTAAACATGCGTCCTTGTCAGCTTGTCCGGCGGGTAAGTGCGGCTCAGCCTTTGGTGGAAAAGCGATAGCCGGTGCCACGTACGGTTTGTACCAGATTCTCATAGGCATCGCCGAGGGCTTTGCGCAGACGACGGATATGCACGTCAACAGTGCGCTCCTCGACATACACATTGCCGCCCCAGACCTGATCGAGCAGTTGCCCGCGGGTATAAGCACGCTCCTGGTGGGTCATGAAGAACTGCAGCAAGCGGTATTCGGTGGGGCCCATCTCGGCGGGTTTGCCGTCGATGGTCACGCGATGGCTGATCGGGTCGAGCAGCAGGCCACCGACTTCGATCGGCGCTTCGCCATCGGTCGGGCCGGCGCGGCGCAGTACGGCCTTCAGACGGGCGACCAGCTCACGAGGGGAAAAGGGTTTGGTGATGTAGTCGTCGGCGCCGACTTCCAGGCCCTGGATCTTGTTGTCCTCTTCGCCCTTGGCGGTGAGCATGATG
This sequence comes from Pseudomonas sp. GW821-FHT04C07, assembly GCF_059420325.1. Classification (NCBI taxonomy): domain Bacteria; kingdom Pseudomonadati; phylum Pseudomonadota; class Gammaproteobacteria; order Pseudomonadales; family Pseudomonadaceae; genus Pseudomonas; species Pseudomonas sp. GW821-FHT04C07. Next base: position 487,280 of record NZ_JBWKTM010000001.1, on the reverse strand, counting down.
ATCGGGATATCCCCGGTCAGCTCATCGCGCTTGAGGCGCCGGGCCAACTCGATGCCTGACGTGCCGGGGAGCATCCAGTCGAGCAGAATCAGGTCGGGCTTGCGGTCGACAATGATGGCATGGGCCTGCTGGGAGTTTTCCGCTTCCAGGCAGTCGTAGCCGGCCATTTCCAACGCAACGGCGATCATCTCGCGAATAGGCGCTTCGTCGTCAACAATCAGAATGCTCCTGCCAACCATGCTGAATCCTCTTGTCATTTAACTGTCTTGCGCCGCATTAGATAACGGAATTATTGCAGTCGTGTGACAGTATTTTAGTGCCAGAGCGATCGGCGTGTTCCTGAACTAAGCTCTAAGTCCCACACCTGACAACCACAAAAGGAAGGTTTCTATGTCTCACAGCACTGTTTCCTGGAAAGCCTTGTTGGTGATTGCTGCATTAGTCCTGCCGGGGCTGGCTTTTGCTGCCGATCCGGCGATGACAAAGGGCGGAATGCTTGTCGACCAAAAGGGCATGACCTTGTACACCTTTGCCAAAGACACTGCTGACAAGTCCATGTGCAATGACGCATGCGCCGCCAACTGGCCGCCGCTGATGGCCACCAGTGCCGACAAGTCCAAGGGCGACTGGACGGTGATCAAACGCGCTGACGGCAAGATGCAATGGGCCTACTACGGCAAGCCGCTGTACACCTTCGTCATGGACAAGAAGGCTGGTGACATGACTGGTGAAGGGAAAATGGACGGCGCCTGGCACGTTGCCAAACCTGAATAGTTCGGGTTAGTCCTGAGGTCGATCCCCTGCAAGCCCGCTCCTGCAGGAATAACACAGTTCTTGTGGGAGCGAGGCTGTTGCCCGCGAAGCGTCAGCCCAAACACCGCAAATTCTCTGGTCGAGCTCTTTCCATGTGGCGAGAGCTCCCGCCGGCCGGTCCGTGCTCGGGCGCAGCAGTCGCAAAACCTATAGATGCAGTGTGCTGACGACATGCGATCGCAGGTTTCAGGGCCGCTGCGCTTCGTCGTCAACAATCAGAATGCTCCTGCCAACCATGCTGAATCCTCTTGTCATTTAACTGTCTTGCGCCGCACCAGATAACGGAATTATTGCAGTCGTGTGGCGGTATTTCAGTGCTACGGCGATTAGCGCAATCCTGAACTAAGCTCTAAGTCCGACTCCTGACAACCACAAAAGGAAGGTTTCTATGTCTCACTGCACTGTTTCCTGGAAAGCCCTGTTGGTGACTGCTGCACTAGTCCTGCCGGGGCTGGCACTTGCCGCAGAACCGGGGATGATGAAAAACGGCATGATGGTCGATCAAAAGGGCATGACCTTGTACACGTTCGACAAGGACACAGGCGGCAAGTCGATGTGTAACGCTGATTGTGCCAAGAATTGGCCGCCGATGATGGCCCCGGCGGGTGCCAAGGCCGAAGGCAAGTGGTCGATCATCAAGCGTGACGACGGCATGATGCAATGGGCTCATGACGGCAAGCCGATGTACACCTATAAAATGGACGCGAAACCGGGAGACGCAATGGGTGACGGCAAAGGTGGTGTCTGGCACATGACCCAGAAGTAGTTGATCTGCGCCACCTGCAAGCCTTGCTCTTACCCGTAGGAGCGAGGCTGCCCGCGAAGGCGTCAGCCCTGACGCCTGTCAGGACTCACATTCAACGTAACCCGTAATCCGCCACGATCCCGACAAATATCGCCAACCCCGCCCAATGGTTATGCAGGAAGGCCTGGAAACATTTCAGTCGGTCCTTGTCTCGGGTGTACCAGAATTCCCAGGCAAAACACGCCGCCGCCGCCGCAAGCCCGAGGTGGAACCAGCCGCCCAGCTCGAAGCGTGCGCCTGCCAGCAGCAAGCAACCCAGCGCGAGCCCTTGCAGGGTGAGGATGATCGCCCGATCCGCATCGCCAAACAGGATCGCCGTGGATTTCACGCCGATCTTCAGGTCGTCGTCACGGTCGGTCATGGCGTAATAAGTGTCGTAACCCACGGTCCACAGCAGGTTGGCGATATACAGCAGCCAGGCGGCGGCCGGCAGGTTGCCGGTTTCGGCGGTGAACGCCATTGGCATTCCCCAGGAAAACGCCGCACCCAACACCACTTGCGGGTAATAGGTGTAGCGCTTCATGAAGGGGTAACTGGCCGCCAGCGCCAGCCCGCCGAATGACAACCAGATAGTCGTCGAATTGGTGCACAGCACCAGCAAAAAGCTCACGCTCATCAGCACCGCAAAGAACACCAGTGCCTCTTTGGAGCTGATCTTGCCGCTGACCAGCGGCCGCTGCTCGGTGCGCTTCACATGGCCATCGACTTTACGGTCTGCCCAGTCATTGATGACGCAGCCGCCAGCGCGGGTCAGCACCACACCAAGAACGAAGATCACGATGTTGCTCAGCGATGGCGAGCCCTTGCCGGCAATCCACAGTGCCCAGAGGGTCGGCCACAGCAACAGGTAAATGCCTATCGGCTTGTCCATGCGGGTCAGCTGAATGAAGTCCCAGGCGCGCGGGTTCAGGCGATTCAGCGATTTGAGCAGGCTCAGGTACATCAGCAGTTCTCCGGATGGGTGCTCGCGGCGAGCCAAAGGGTCGGGAGGAATATTTCCGCGACCAGCACGCTCAATGCACCCCGATCAAAACGTGAACGACGCCCCCAAAGCCCGGGAGCCCGAGACTCGACGGGCAGCCACTGGAGTGGGTAGTGGCAGACCTCGATGGCGCGGCGCTGGAACGCCTGATCGCAGAACAACAGCTCGCCCAGCGAACGGCTGCCCAGTTCATCCATATTCAGCCCGCCACCCTGCAAGGCACTGCGCGCCGCCACGCTGCGGGCAAAGACCCACGGCTGGCCATGACCGCGCAAATACACCTCGCGGATCCAGCCCTGACTCTCCGGGGGGAGGTTCAGCGCGGTGCATTCGTCGGCGCGCAGCGTTTGCCAGCCCTCGAACAGTGGCGTGACACTGAAGCCGTTATCCGACAGCCGGGTCAGGCGGCGGGTCAGCGAGCCTTCATCGAACAACCAGTCGAGGGTTTGCGCGTCGGGGAGGGGCGTCAGATGGCTTTGGGGCAGCCAGACAGGGGCAGGGGTGAGGGGCGTAGAGTGCGGCACAGTGAGTCATTATTGGCAGCAAATGAGGCGGCGAGCTTACCATGTTGATAAGCGATTGAGCCTGATCGGGTCCGGCCCGCGCGTCGAACGTGCTTGCATCTATTGATCCCGATCAGTACAAAACGCCCTGAGCCGCACGGCGAGGCATTAGACTGTGCGTGCCAGAAAAAGCCTGGAATCTGAGGAAACAAGTAATGAAGAAGTGGCAATGTGTGGTCTGCGGCCTGATCTACAACGAGGCTGACGGCTGGCCGGATGACGGTATTTTGCCTGGCACTCGCTGGGAAGATGTACCGCAAGACTGGCTGTGCCCGGACTGTGGCGTCGGCAAAATGGATTTCGAGATGATCGAAATTGCTGCTTGATCGCAGCTTTTTTATGAATTGAAGAGGAGAAAGGGATGAGCGCACCTGTCGTGATCGTCGGCACCGGGCTGGCTGGCTACAACCTGGCCCGGGAGTTTCGCAAACTCGATGGCGAAACTCCGCTGCTGCTGATTACCGCAGATGATGGTCGCTCCTACTCCAAGCCGATGCTCTCCACCGGCTTTGGCAAAAACAAGGACGCCGACGGCCTGAGCATGGCCGAACCCGGTGCCATGGCCGAGCAACTCAAGGCCGAGATACGCACCCATACCCGCATCAGCGGCATTGATCCGGGCCACAAGCGCCTGTGGATCGGCGAAGAGGCGGTGGTCTATCGCGACCTGATCTTGGCCTGGGGCGCGGAAACCGTGCGGGTGCCCGTGGAAGGCGATGCCCCCGAGGCGATATTCCCGATCAACGACCTTGAAGATTACGCACGCTTTCGCGCCGCGGCGGCCGGCAAGCGCCGGGTATTGCTGCTCGGCGCCGGCCTGATCGGCTGTGAGTTCGCCAACGACCTGATCCTCGGTGGCTACGAAGTGCAACTGGTGGCGCCGTGCGAGCAAGTGATGCCGACTTTGCTGCATCCAGCCGCCGCTGCCGCGGTACAAGCCGGGCTGGAAAGCCTGGGTGCGCGTTTCCACCTGGGGCCGGTGCTCAACCGCTTGCAGCGCACGGTAGGCGGGCTTGAGGCGCACCTCAGCGACGGTGAGGTCATCCCCTGCGATGTCGTTGTTTCAGCCATTGGCCTGCGCCCGCGCATCGATCTGGCTGCGGCCGCTGGCCTGGCCGTCAATCGCGGCATCGTGGTCGACCGTCATCTCAAAACGTCCCACGCCAATATCTACGCCCTGGGCGACTGCGCCGAAGTCGACGGGCTGAACCTGCTGTACGTCATGCCGCTGATGAGTTGCGCCCGTGCGCTGGCCCAGACCCTGGCCGGCAACCCGACGGTGGTCAGCTATGGCCCCATGCCGATTACCGTGAAAACACCGGTCTGCCCGTTGGTCGTCTCGCCGCCGCCACGGGGCTCGGAAGGTGTCTGGACGGTTGAAGGTGAGGGCGTCAATATCAAGGCGCTGTGCCGTGACGCCAGCGGCAAACTGCTGGGCTATGCACTGACCGGCAGCGCCGTGATGGAAAAACTCGCTCTAAACCGGGAGCTTCCAGCGCTGCTGGCATAAATACCGGTCGTTCTGTCGGATTCAACACACTTTTGCCACTACAAAGGTCGCGCGCAGGCTGGCGCCGCCCTTGCCCGCATGCCATTCTCACTGCTGTCTGCCGCAGAGTAGAGCCTGCGGCGCCTTGGGCGCTGTTCCGGAAGAACAGCACGGACATAACAACAAAAAACCGTCAAAGAGGCTTCACTATGCGTAAACCAGATCTCGCAGCCGCCATTGCTGAAAAAGCTGATCTCACCAAAGAACAAGCCAGTCGCGTGCTCAACGCCGTTCTTGAAGAAATCACAGGCGCTCTGCACCGTAAAGACAGCGTCACCCTGGTGGGCTTCGGCACCTTCCTGCAACGCCACCGTGGCGCCCGCACCGGTAAAAACCCGCAAACCGGTGAGCCTGTGAAAATCAAGGCAAGCAACACCGTTGCCTTCAAACCAGGCAAATCGCTGAAAGACAGCGTCAATCCATAACGGATGCGTACTCCCAAAGTAGCGGGAGAGCGGTATTTAAGATGGGCACGCCAATCAGGTTGGGTGCCCATTTTTTGTGGGTGAAAGGTTTGCTGGATATTACGGGTATGGCGGTTGAGTGTGCAGGTATTGAAAATGCCTGCGCATCGTTATCTGATTTGGTTGGTTACGTATTCGACTATTGGCCGATCATATATGAAGTGCCTTTGTTTCAGGGTTTTTCTCATGGGGCTCCGTGAAATATCTTGTGCGCACAAAGTGTTTATTTCTAGGATAAATCCTACATACCTGAGTGTTCGTCCTCTTTACTCTGCGCAACTACTTACCTCGTGATCAATTCTACAAGAAGTTGCTGCGACATTGGATTGGTGGTGGGGTGGGGCGATACCTGAGTGGTTGGGTGTTAAAAGAGCTTGTTGCTTGATGCAGGGTGTTTTCTACAAGTAATAAGGTATTTCTGCTTGTTAAATGCGTTGCTCGTCAACTGTCATCGTTGTGAATGCGATATTTGTCTGCTGAAAGAGCAAAAGACTCAAATTGATCTTCGATATTGTCCCTTTCTCGGCAATTTCGAAATTTGTATTAATTGTAATCCTGATGAAGGCCATGGATGTCCTACTCAAGCAAACTGTCAGCCCATTACCTTGAACTTGCCAAGTGCTCTGTTTCCAAAAAAAGCCTGGCGGGCGAGGACATTCGTTTTTCAAACGAATATGAGGCGTTGGAGAGTGAGCTGGGCAAAGCGCAATCCATGCATGGAAGCGGGCAAATTGACTGGCTGAAAATTCTCGAAAACAGCGAAGCTCTGTTACGTACTCAATCCAAGGATCTGCGGATCGCCGCATGGCTGACCTGGGCGTTGTATCAACGTGAGTCCTTTCAGGGCCTGTTAGCCGGCTTCGGTCTGCTGCACCACTTGTGCGACCAGCATTGGGAGCAGATTTACCCGATCAAGCTGCGTACCCGGGCTGCCGCCATCGGTTGGCTGGTACCGCGTCTTGAGCAAATACTGAGCGAAAACGTGCCAATTAAGGAGCAGCTTCCGCTATTTCGCCGCTTGGTCGAGTACCTGGAGGGGCTGGACGTTGCGCTGACGCAACACCTGGGCGATGGCGCACCGTTGTTGCTGCCGATTTGCCGACGACTGGCGACCATGGTCCAGCGCGCCGCCGATAATCAACCAGAACCCGGCGCGGTCGGTGCGGCGGTGGCCCAAGTCAAGCAGGCCGCGACCCAGCTGTTTACCCCCGGTTCTCCCATCGATAACGAAAAAGAAGCCCATAAAGCCCTGCGCGCGCAGCAGGAAAGTGCTCGTCCATTGTGTGCCTGGTGGTTGCGTCAGAAGGCCACCGACCTGCGTGCTCTGCGCCTCAGTCGCACGCTGCTTTGGCTGCCTATCGACAGCGTCCCCGAGCGCAATGCCGAGCAGATCACCGCCTTGCGCGGGTTGCCCGCGGACAAGTTGAAAACCTACCAGGAAGGCTACGCGCAAGGACAGTACGCCGACCTGCTAGTGGAGCTCGAAGCCAGTTTGGCCCGAGCGCCGTTCTGGTTCGACGGCCAGCGCATGGCTTGGGAGTGTTTGCAGGGGTTGAACGCCGACTTCGCCATGCGTGAGGTGGAAATTCAACTCTCGCTGTTGCTGCAGCGGTTGCCGGGAGTTGTCGAGCTGCGTTTTCACGACGGCGCGCCCTTCGCCGACCCGGCTACCCGCAGTTGGATCAGCGCCAACGTCATGCCCCATCTGCAAACCACCAGTGCGCCGCGCAAGGTCGAAACCAACACCGGCCAACTCGCCTGGGAAGAGGCGCTGGAAGAGGTCATGCCGATTCTGCACAAGGACGGCCTCAAGGCCGCGGTACAGATTCTCAAGCAAGGACTGCAACGCGCCCATGGTGGCCGCGTAAGGTTTTTCTGGCAGTTCAGTTTGGCCCGGTTGTGTTTCATGGCCAAGAAATACGAGCTGGCCAAGACCCAACTGGAATCCCTAGATCAAGAATTACAGAACTCAGGTGTGCAGGCCTGGGAACCTGATCTTGCGCTTGAAGTGCTGCACCTCCTGCACAGCTGTTGTGAGTTGTTACCGCAGAACCACGCAGTGCGAGAACGCAAGGAAGAGATTTATCGCAGGCTGTGCCACCTCGACCTTGAAGTGGTACTCGAATAGGCCCCCGGGCCACAACCGCAAGGAGAAAAGCCATGGCCAAAGAAGGATCGGTAGCCCCTAAGGAACGCATCAACGTCACCTTCAAACCCGCCACCGGCGGAGCTCAGGAAGAGATTGAACTGCCGTTGAAGCTGCTGGCAATCGGTGACTACACCCACCGTGCGGACGAACGCAAGGTTGAGGATCGGAAGCCGATCAGTATCGACAAAATGACGTTCGACGATGTGCTGTCCAAGCAGGCGCTGAGTTTGACGTTGAGTGTGCCAAACCGCCTTCAGGAAGACAGCGACACCGAAGAACTGGCAATCAAGCTGCGGATTAATTCGATGAAGGACTTCAACCCGGCCAGCCTGGTTGAGCAAGTGCCTGAGCTGAAAAAGCTGATGGAACTGCGTGACGCGCTGATGGCCCTCAAAGGCCCGCTGGGCAATGCACCGGCATTTCGTAAAGCCATCGAAGGCGTACTTGCCGATGACGCATCGCGCGGTCGCGTATTGGGTGAACTAGGTCTGCAAGCTGCCGTAATCCAAGACGCTTGAGTCCCCATCAGCCAAGGAAGCCAACATTATGAGCACACTTGTCGCACAGCAAAAAAACCATGAGAGCGTAGAACACAGCATTCTCGACAGCATCATTGCCGAGACCAGACTGACCAGGAACGACGATGCCTACAACATCGCCAAGCGTGGAGTGTCAGCCTTCATCGAAGAGCTGCTCAAGCCACAGAACAGAGGTGAACCGGTCAAAAAGGCCATGGTTGACCGCATGATTGCCGAGATCGATGCCAAGCTCAGCCGCCAGATGGACGAGATCCTTCACCACGAAGTGTTCCAGTCGCTGGAATCCGCGTGGCGTGGCCTGCAGTTGCTGGTCGAGCGCACCAATTTCCGCGAAAACATCAAGATCGAAATTCTCAATGTCTCCAAGGACGACTTGCTGGACGACTTCGAAGATTCCCCGGAAGTGATGCAGGCAGGCCTCTATAAACACGTTTACACCGCTGAATACGGCCAGTTCGGTGGTGAGCCGGTGGCCGCGATCATCGCCAACTACTTCATGTCACCGAGCTCGCCAGACGTCAAATTGATGCAGTACGTCGCAAATGTTGCCTGCATGTCCCATGCGCCGTTCATCACCGCGGCCGGTCCGAAATTCTTCGGCCTGGAAAGCTTCGCCGGGCTGCCGGACCTCAAGGATCTGAAAGATCATTTCGATGGCCCGCAATTCGCCAAATGGCAGAGCTTCCGTCAGTCCGAAGACTCGCGTTACGTCGGCCTGACCGTGCCGCGTTTCCTGCTACGCAACCCGTACGATCCGGAAGAAAATCCGGTGAAATCCTTCGTCTACAAGGAATCGGTTGCCAACAGTCACGAGCATTACCTATGGGGCAATACCGCCTATGCGTTCGGTACCAAACTGACCGACAGCTTCGCCAAATTTCGCTGGTGCCCGAACATCATTGGCCCGCAGAGCGGTGGCGCGGTTGAAGACCTGCCGTTGCACCACTTCGAAAGCATGGGCGAGATCGAAACCAAGATTCCGACTGAAGTGCTGGTCTCCGACCGTCGTGAATATGAGCTGGCGGAGGAAGGCTTCATCTCCCTGACCATGCGTAAAGGCAGCGACAACGCCGCGTTTTTCTCTGCCAACTCAGTGCAAAAGACCAAGAGCTTCGGTATCAGCGCCGAAGGCAAGACGGCCGAGCTGAACTACAAGCTCAGCACCCAACTGCCGTACATGATGATCGTCAACCGCCTGGCTCACTACTTGAAAGTGTTGCAGCGCGAGCAACTCGGTTCGTGGAAAGAACGTACGGACCTTGAGCTGGAGCTCAACAAGTGGATCCGTCAGTACGTGGCCGACCAGGAAAACCCGAGCGCCGAAGTCCGTGGCCGTCGCCCGCTACGTGCTGCCCAGATCATCGTCAGTGATGTTGACGGCGAGCCTGGCTGGTACCGCGTCAGCCTGAACGTGCGCCCGCATTTCAAATACATGGGAGCTGATTTCACTCTGTCGCTGGTTGGCAAACTGGACAAAGAGTAACCAGGAGCTGAGCTATGGCCGGATATGGCAGCCTTTTCGAACGCCTTGGTGGTGAAACCGACAAACGGGTCGGCTGGAGCCGCGAGGCTTGTGCCATGGCCTCGGTGGCTGCCCATTTGGCGAAAATGCTCAGCACCCGTGCGGGTAGCGTACAGACTCTGGCCGATTACGGACTACCCGATCTCAACGACATGCGCCTGAGCCTGCACGACTCCCTGAGCCAGGCCCGCCAGGCCATCGAACGCTTCATCGAAGCTTATGAGCCGCGCTTGTTCGATGCGCATGTCGTACCCCTGCCGCGCAATAACGATCAACTTCAGCTGTCGTTCAGTATCGAAGGCCAGCTGGAGGTTGATGGTTTAAAGCGTCAGGTCAGTTTCACCGCGCGGCTGGATGGCTGCGGTCAAGTCAGGGTGAGCTAAGGAGACTCCTATGTCCGGAAAAACACCGCTGCACGAGTCACCGACCCAGTCGCTTCCCCGCGTCCTGGTCATGGCACCGGGCCGATTGCGATTTACAGCACCCAGCCACGCAAAAACAGCATGCAAAGGTGACCCCCGTGTCTTTTAACCACTACTACCAAAGCGAACTCACCGCGCTTCGCCAGTTGGGTCGCCGTTTCGCTGAGCGTAGTCCGGCATTGGCACCGTTTTTGGGGCAGGCCGGGCGTGATCCGGATGTGGAGCGGTTGCTTGAGGGGTTTGCGTTTCTGACCGGTCGCTTGCGCCAGAAGCTCGATGACGAATTGCCGGAGCTGAGTCATTCGCTGATGCACCTGCTGTGGCCGAACTACATGCGGCCGCTGCCGGCGTTCAGTATTTTGCAGTTCGATGCGCTGAAGCGTTCCGGGCCGGCATTGCTGGTCGAGCGCGATACGCCAGTGGAGAGCGTGCCGATCGATGACGTGCGCTGCCGCTTTCGCACCTGCTATCCGACGGAAGTGTTACCGCTGGATTTGACCACTCTGAAGTACTCGGTGAAGGGCGATGGTTCGCTGTTGAGCTTGCAGCTGGAGATGAGTTGCGATGGGCATATCGGTGAACTGAACCTGAGTCGCCTGCGGCTGCATCTAGCCGGCGAGCGCTATATCAGCCAGATGCTTTATCTGAGCCTGCTGCGCAACCTTGAAGGTATCCAGTTGATCCCTCTGGATGCGGCCAACAAGCCGATTAATGGCGTCAGCGGCGCGCCAATGTTGTTCAGCCTGCCGAGCGATCGGGTGCAGCCGGTCGGCTTTGCCGAAGAGGAAGCCTTGATTCCGTATCCGTTAAATACCTTCCGCGGATATCGCTATTTGCAGGAATATTTCGCCTTTCAGGACAAGTTTCTGTTCGTCGATTTGAACGGCCTCAATCTGCTCAAATCCCTGCCCGAAAATACCCTTAAGCAGATACGCGGCCTGGAGCTTCGCTTTGATATTCGCAAGAGCGGCATTCAGCGACTGCGTCCGACCCTGGACAACGTAAAGCTGTACTGCACGCCTATCGTCAATCTGTTCAAGCACGATGCCTTGCCGATCCGCCTCGATGGCAAGCAGGACGAATACCTGTTGCTGCCCGCCGAGTATGACCTTGGAAACTGCGGGGTATTCTCGATCGAAAGTGTTACTGGCTGGCGTCCGGGCGGTACAGGATCTCAGGAGTACGTACCGTTCGAATCCTTCGAGCACGACCCAAGCTTTGATGTGCTGCAGAGCCGTGCGCACTACAGCATTCGTCAACGTTCCTCGTTGTTGCATGACGGTCTCGACACCTACCTCAGTTTCGGTATTCGCCGCACCGATGCCCAGGAAACCTTGTCCATCGAGCTGACCTGCACCAACCAGAACCTGCCGCGCCGACTAAAGCTCGGCGACATCTGCCAGGCCTGCGAAGAGACACCGCAGTTCCTCAGTTTCCGCGACATCACTCCTGCCACGTCGAGCTTCGCGCCGCCGTTGAATCGCGACTTCCTCTGGAAGTTGATCAGCAACATGTCACTCAACTACCTATCGCTGGCCAACGTCGACGCGCTCAAGGTGATCCTCGAGACCTACGACCTGCCACGCTACTACGACCGGCATGCAGAAAAGGTCAGCAAACGCTTGCTGGACGGTCTCAAATCGATCCGTCATCAACACGTTGACAGATTGCACCGTGGGTTGCCGCTGCGCGGATTGCGCACAGAGCTGACTATCGACCCGCAAGGGTACATCGGCGAAGGCGATCTGTTCGTTTTCGCTTCGATGCTTAACGAGTTTTTCGCTCTCTACGCCAGTCTCAATTCGTACCACGAACTGCGGGTAAAAAGCACAGAGGGAGAGGTGTACCAATGGGCGCCACGTATGGGCCTGCAGCCCCTGCTTTAAGCGAGCTGACCCGGGTAATACGCGAGTACTCGCTGTTTCAGGCCGTGCTGCTGGTGGTTGACCGGCTGCGCGTGGCCCACCCGCACTTGAGTGACGAGGAGCTCTACGACCAACTGGAATTCCAGGCTAACCCGAGCCTGGGGTTCCCCGGCAGCGATGTTGATAGCGTGGAGTTTTTCGAGGAGCACGGTGAACTGCGCGCGCGGCTGTGTTTCAACCTGATTGGCCTGGTTGGTTCCGGTTCGCCGCTACCGGCGTTCTACGGTGAACAGGCCTTGGGCAACAACCAGGACGACAACCCGACGCGCACTTTCCTTGATTTGTTTCACCACCGTCTGCAACGTCTGATGCTGCCGATCTGGCGTAAGTACCGCTATCGAGCGAGTTTTCGGAGCGGTGCAATCGACCCGTTTTCCGAGCAGCTGTTCGCGCTGATCGGTCTGGGTGGTGAAGACATCCGCACAGCCAGGGAGCTGAACTGGAAGCGTCTGCTGCCGTACCTCGGCTTACTCAGTTTACGCGCCCACTCGGCAGCGCTGATTGAGGCGGTACTGCGCTACTACTTCAAGCATGCGGAGCTTGTCATCGAGCAGTGCATCGAGCGCCGTGTGGAAATCCTGGAGGAGCAGCGCAATCGCTTGGGGCGCGCCAACAGCAGGCTCGGCGAAGATCTGGTGCTCGGCGAGTGTGTGCGCGATCGCAGTGGCAAGTTCCGCATTCATATCCGTCAGCTCGACTGGCAACGTTTTCACGAATTCCTGCCGATTGGTTTCGGCTACCAGCCGCTGTGCGCATTGGTGCGATTCACCCTGCGTGACCCCTTGGACTACGACATTCGCCTGGTCCTGCGTCAGGAGGAAATCCGCGAGTTGCGTATCGGGGAGCAGAACACCTGTCGCCTCGGGTGGACCAGTTGGCTGGGCGGTGAACACGCAGACGGCGTGGTGATCCTGGGCAGTAAAACTCATTAAGGACGGATGACCATGATCAATGTAGACCTGCAACAACTTATCCAGGTGCTGGACGCCGAAACCCGTCGAGACCTGGAAGGTTCTGCCGAACGCTGTGTGGTTCGCGGCGGCAGCAAAATCCTCGTTGAAGACCTGTTGCTGGGATTGTTGGAGCGTCCGCAAGGTTTGCTGGCTCGGGCCCTGCAAGATGCTGATGTGAATGCTGGCGAGCTGATCGGGGCCCTGCAACCGCGACTCGAACACAGTGCTTCGCGTAACCCGGTGTTTGCTCCTGAACTGGTGCAGTGGTTACAAGATGCGCTGGTAGTGGCCAACCTCGAGTTGGGTCAAAGCCAGGTCGAGCAAGCGGCGCTGATTCTCTCGCTGCTGCGCAACCCGATGCGTTATGCCGGTAGCCGTTATCAGCCATTACTGGCCAGGCTCAATATTGAACGTCTGAAGGATTTTGCCCTGTCCGACAAGGCCGATCCGGCTGGCAAACCCACCATTGCGGGCGAATCGCTCTTGCAACGTTTTACTCACAACCTGACCCAGCAAGCCCGTGACGGCAAGCTTGATCCGGTGTTGTGTCGCAACGGCTCGATCCGCCAGATGATCGACATCCTCGCACGCCGCCGCAAAAACAACCCGATCGTGGTCGGTGAAGCCGGCGTCGGTAAAACCGCAATCGTCGAAGGCCTGGCTTCGCGGATCGCTGCCGATGAAGTTCCGCAGGTGCTCAAGGGCGTCGAGCTACTGTCGCTGGACATGGGCCTGTTGCAAGCCGGAGCCAGCATCAAAGGTGAGTTCGAACGGCGCCTCAAAGGCGTGATCGAAGAAGTCAAAGCGTCGCCAAAACCGATCATTCTGTTTATTGATGAAGCCCACACATTGATTGGTGCTGGCGGCCAAGCCGGTGGTTTGGATGCGGCTAACCTGCTGAAACCAGCGCTTGCTCGTGGTGAGTTGCGTACCATCGCCGCGACGACGTGGGCAGAGTACAAGAAGTACTTTGAGAAAGATCCGGCTTTGGCTCGGCGCTTTCAGCCGGTGCAATTGCACGAGCCCACCGTCTGCGAAGCCGTGACTATTCTTCGTGGCTTGGCCCAGGTCTATGAGAAGAGCCATGGCATCTACTTGCGCGATGATGCGGTGGTTGCCGCCGCTGAATTGTCGGCCCGTTACCTCGCTGGCCGGCAACTGCCGGATAAGGCCGTTGATGTCCTCGACACCGCGTGCGCCCGGGTGCGGATCAGCCTGGCTGCCGCGCCGGAAAGTCTGGAATGCATGCGCGGAGAACTGGCTGAAGGCGGTCGTCAGCGTCAGGCCCTGCGCCGCGATGCCGAGGCCGGTTTGCCGATCGATCAGCAAGAGCTGGACGCTCTGGAAGCTCGCTTGGCCGATGCCGAAGTCGAGCAGCAAGCGTTGGAAAAACGCTGGGGCAAACAGCGCAAGTTGGCTGAGCGTCTGCTGGAACTGCGTCAGCAATTGGTCAAGGCCCGAGAGGTCGAAACCCTCAAGACTGCAGTCGATCAGACGCAAAGCGTCGAAGCCCTGGAAGCCGCACTCAACGAAACCCACCGTACCCTGAGCGCCGCCCAGACAAGTGAGCGTCTGGTGCGTTTCGAGGTTTGCCCGCATCTGGTGGCGGAAGTGATCTGCGCCTGGACCGGTGTGCCGCTGGCGCAATTGGCCCGTGAGCACAATGCGAAGGTCGCAAGCTTCGCTAAGGACTTGCGCACGCGTATTCGTGGTCAGGAGCAAGCGGTCCACGCGCTGGACCGTTCGATGCGCGCCAACGCTGCTGGCTTGAACAAACCGGATGCACCGGCGGGCGTATTCCTGCTGGTCGGTCCTAGTGGAGTCGGCAAGACCGAAACCGCGCTGGCGTTGGCAGACCTGCTGTATGGCGGTGACCGTTTCATCACCACCCTCAACATGTCCGAGTTCCAGGAGAAGCACACCGTCTCACGGCTGATCGGAGCGCCGCCGGGCTACGTCGGCTATGGCGAAGGCGGGATGCTCACTGAAGCGGTGCGACAGAAGCCGTACTCGGTGGTACTGCTCGACGAAGTCGAGAAGGCCGACCCAGATGTACTGAACCTGTTCTATCAGATCTTCGACAAAGGCGTGGCCAACGACGGCGAAGGGCGTGAGATCGACTTTCGCAACACGTTGATACTGATGACCTCGAACCTTGCCAGCGAACGCATCAGCGAGCTCTGCGAGAACGGTACGCGGCCGACGGCCGAAACCCTCGAAGAAGCCATCCGCCCTTTCCTCAGCAAGCATTTCAAACCAGCGTTGCTGGCACGTATGCGGGTGGTCCCTTACTACCCGGTCAGTGGCCCGATCCTGCGTGAGCTGATCGAAATCAAACTGCGACGTTTGGGTGATCGTTTGCAACGGCGCCAATTGAGCTTCAGTCACTGCCAGGCGCTTGTCGAGCATCTGGTTGAGCGCTGCACCCAAAGCGACAGCGGCGCGCGGTTGATCGATCACATGCTGGATCTGCACCTGTTGCCGTTGGTGGCTGACCGGCTCCTTGACGCCATGGCCAATGGTGAAAGCCTTAAGCGCGTACATGCAACGTTCGACGCCAGCGCCGGCGTGACCTGCGAGTTCTCCTGAGGTGGGTGTGATGTTTACTCGAGTAGGGCAGCCGCTGGTCTATGCCGAAGCTTTGGTGGCGCAATTTACCAGCCTTTCCCGTGTGTCCGACTGCGCTACGTTGCTGGGTGACTTTGTGCGGGCAGCGGCCGAACTCAGTGCCTGTGAGTTGAGTCAGCTGTACTTGCTCGATGTGACTCACACCCACCTGTGGCTGAACGCCGAGTGCTTGCAGGGCACTCTGAAGCTACGGGAGGCCGCGAGCCTGCCGGTCGATTACAACGGCGAGCAGTTGCTGCAGTTCGCGTTGTGCCAGAACCGGGTAGTGAGCTTCAGCAACTTGAACGCAAGCCTCCACGAAACCAGTTTCTTGCCGGTGCAGGACGTACCGTGGCAGTCGCTGTTGTGCGTGCCCTTGGTCAACCAGCAGAAGGCTGTTCAAGGGCTGTTGCTCTGTGTCAGCTGCGAGCATGTCGATTTACAAGGTTTTGCTGATTCACTTGGGCAATTGGGCTCGTTCGTTCTGGCGCAGTTGCACCTGCTGCAAGGTTTGCGTCGACCAGCGGGCTATGTTTCGTCGACACCCAACGTTATCACGAATGCCAGTGGTTACGGGTTGATCGGCAGGAGCCCTGCCATGCACCAGACTTTACAGCTGATCAGCAAGGTTTTGCACAACCCCTACACCGTATTGCTACGTGGCGAGACCGGGACTGGCAAAGAAGTGGTTGCTCGCGCCATTCACGAATGTGGACCGCGGCGCTCCCGGGCGTTCATTGTGCAGAACTGCGCGGCGTTTCCGGAAAACCTGTTGGAAAGTGAATTGTTCGGTTACCGCAAAGGAGCCTTTACCGGCGCCGATCGTGACCGCGCCGGGCTGTTCGATGCGGCTAATGGCGGCACCTTGCTGCTGGATGAAATCGGCGACATGCCGATGTCTCTGCAAGCCAAGTTGTTGCGAGTGTTGCAGGAAGGCGAGATTCGTCCGCTGGGCTCCAACGACACCCATAAGTCCGACGTGCGCATTCTCGCTGCGACCCACCGTGATCTGTCGGTGTTGGTGGGCGAGGGTAAGTTTCGAGAGGACCTGTATTACCGCCTGGCGCAGTTTCCCATCGAATTGCCGGCATTGCGTCAGCGCGAGGGTGACATCCCCGATCTGGCCAGGCATTTCGCCGACAAGGCCTGCGCTTTTCTGCAGCGTGACCTGGTGCGCTGGTCCGACGCAGCGCTGGATCGCCTGTGCGCTTATGACTTTCCAGGCAACGTGCGCGAGCTCAAAGGGTTGGTGGAGCGTGCGGTGTTGCTCTGCGAGGACGGGGAATTGCTGGCCGAGCACTTTTCGTTGCGCACCGACGTTGTGCCGCAAGCATTCAGCCTGAATCTGCGTGAACGTCTGGTACAGGTCGAGCGCAGTCTGTTGCTCGATTGCCTGCGCAAGAACGGAGGTAACCAGACCCTGGCGGCCCGTGAACTGGGCTTGCCGCGCCGCACTCTGCTGTATCGCCTCGGACGCCTGAATCTAAACCTTGGCAATTTTGAGGGTTAGCAACGCGTGCTGATTTCAACCCGATTTTTCGCTCTTCGCAGAGTCGCCAACCAGGTCGACGCTGTCAGCATTGTCTTTCCATGGAGCCACCTGATGTCTGTTCGCCACTGGCAAACCGTCCTGCTGATCCTCGTCGTTCTAAGCAGCCTCGGCGGCTGTAACGGCAACTACAAATTCAACGACAACACCTATCGCCCATTGGGTGATCCGCAGACGGTCAATCGCGGTCAGTGAGCGCAAGGAGCATGATCATATGGAACTGGTTTTTGAAATGCTGAACACCCAGCAGTTTGTGCCCACGCAGGCGAGTAGCAAAACCTTCACGCAGGCCGGCGGCGTGATAGGGCGTGGAGAGGATTGCGACTGGATCATTCCAGACCGCAAACGTCACTTGTCCAACCATCACGCGTTGATCAGCTATCGCGACGGAGCTTTCTTCCTGACCGATACCAGCAGCAACGGTATTCAGACCCGTGAAACCGGTGAGCGCCTGCGCAAGGACGAAGCCCGACGTATCGAGCATGGCAGCGTCTACATGCTGGGGGATTTCGAAATCCGCGCGCGGCTGGTCCGCACTCCAGAGTTCTACGAGGCTGAAGTCGGCTGCCCGCAGTCTGCGGGGAGCACCATTCCTGACGATGCCTTCCTCGACCTCGACCCGGTGAGTGCGCTCGACCAGCAGGAGCAGGTGTACTTGGAGCTCGATGAGTTCACCGAGCTCAATGCGCCGCGCCAAGAGTCGAAACAGTGCGCCGATTATGCGCGCATCGACATGGAAAGCTTGATCGTGCCCGAGCTGGTCTCGGCGCCGGAAGAGGCAGCGCCTGCGTCAGCATCTAAGACGGTGGAACTGCAGAGCGAAGGTTTCTGGCAACATTTTGGCGCCGCGCTGGGGGTCGATCTTGACTCTCTTGACCACGAGCGCCGCGAAGCCCTGGCGATTAATGCTGCGTGTTTGCTCAAGCAAAGCATTGGTGGTTTGCAGCAGAGTCTGCACACCCGTAGCGAGCTGAAGAATGAACTGCGTCTGGCGTTGACCACCGCTCAGGGCACCAGCAAAAACCCACTGAAATTTGCCGCGGATGCCAGCGAAGCGCTGGGCGTTCTGCTGCAGCCCAACAAGCCGGGCCAGTTTCCGGCCGAGCAAGCCATCGCTCGGGCCTTCCGCGACCTGCAGGCGCATCAGGTGGCTTTGCTTGCCGCCAGTCGTGCGGCGATACGCGGCGCCCTCGAACACTTCTCGCCGCAACAGCTGACCTTGCGTTTCGAGCGCGACGGCCACCAGCCGCTACTCGCCACTTCGGGCAACCGCTGGAGAGCCTATGGTCGTTACCACCAGGCGTTGTGTCAGGACCATGACTGGTGCGAGCGCCTGTTGGCTCGGGATTTCGCTCAAGCCTACGAAGAACAGATCCGCCTGATCTCCACCCTCCACACTGAACACCAAGGATGATGCGAATGTCTCGCTTCTCGACCGTTTTACTCAAAACACTGACTGCGCTCGTCGCTCTGGTGCTACTGGCCGGTTGCTCGTCGCTTTCGCCGTATTCCAGCATGACCAAGCTGGACCTGAAGCTGACCGCCAGCGACCAGGTCAACCCGGACCTTAACGGCCGACCTTCGCCGATCGTGGTACGACTGATGGAGCTCAAGCATCCGGTGGCTTTTGAGAACGCCGACTTTTTCAGTCTCTACGAACGCGCCAGGGAATCCTTGGCGCCGGATCTGGGAGCCAGCGAAGAGCTTGAGTTGCGCCCCGGGGAAAGTGTCGAGCTCAAGCTCAGCCTCGAGAGTGGTAGCCGTTACGTTGGGGTGTTGGCGGCTTACCGTGACCTGCCTGAAACCAAGTGGCGCTATGTGGTTCAGGTCACCCCGGTGAAACTGACGGAGGCCGAGTTGACTCTCGATCAGGCCGGTATCCACAACAACAATAAAACGTTCGCCAAGGCGGATGACTGATTATGAGTGTGCATAAAGTCATTTGGCAGGAAGGCATGCTGTTGCGCCCACAGCATTTCCAGCACAACGATCGTTACTACGATAACCAGATGAAAACCCGTACCCAATTACTGGGTAGTTACATTTGGGGTTTTCTCGGGCTTGAGATCGACCTGCAGTTCCTCAACATGGGCAAACTGGTGATCAGCCACGCCTGTGGAGTCTTGCCCGACGGAAGCCTGTTCGAATTGGGTGGCAACACCGAGCCACTAGCTCTGGATGTACCGCCGAATACAGGCAATACGCCGATCTATCTAGCCTTGCCACTGGTGACCGGCAACCACATCGAATCCCGTCGCCCGGAGCAGTCCGACGTGCTGGCGCGCTATACCGCCTATGAGGCACAAGTGGCCGACTCCAACGCGGGTGATGACTTCAGCTGCCAGGTCAGCTGTGCACGTCCGGATTTTCGCCTGCTACTCGGCGAGCAGCAGAGTGATCAGGCCTACGTGAAGCTGAAAGTCTGCGAAGTCCTCAACACTACACCAGACGGCGTGATCAGTCTCGACCCGGACTTCGTTCCGACTTTCATTCACGCCCATGCTTGCGGTTACCTGCTGTCGTGTCTCAAAGAAGTCATCAGCATGCTTGGCCACCGGGGCGACGCCATTGCTGAGCGGATTCGCGCCAACGGTAAGGTCGGCGGTGCGGAAGTCGGCGACTTCATGATGCTGCAATTGATCAACCGGACCGAACTCGTGCTGCGTCACTACTTGAGCCTGGAACACGTACATCCGGAGGAGTTGTATCGCACGCTGCTGTCGATGCTGGGTGATCTAGCGACGTTCGCCAGCGACAGCAAACGCCCGAATCTGGACAGTCGTTACCTTCATAGCGACCAGGGCGCGAGCTTCCGCAAACTAATGGAGGCGATCCGTCAGGTGCTGTCGATGGTGCTTGAACAGCACGCCACCGAACTGGCGCTGCAAGCCCGTCAATACGGGATTCTGGTGTCGCCGCTGCACGACCACAAACTGCTGGGTTCGGCGTCGTTCGTGCTGGCGGCCAGTGCCAACTGCGATGGTGACGAGTTGCGCCATCGTTTACCGGCGCACCTCAAAGTAGGCCCGGTAGAGCGCATTCGCCAACTGGTTAACCTGCACCTGCCAGGCATCAAGGTCAAACCCTTGCCCGTGGCTCCGCGACAGATTCCGTTTCACTCGAACAAAACCTATTTCATCCTCGAACTCAATTCCGAAGACTTAGTGCAACTGGGAGGCTCCGGTGGCTTCGCCTTTCACGTGTCTGGTGAATTTGCCGAACTTGAATTGAAATTCTGGGCCATCAGGAACTGAACGATATGATCAAGGAAAACGATCACCAGCTCGACGACAAGACAGTCCTTCTCGATCGTCAAGGTCACGACCCTGCTTTAAGCCCTCTCACCGACTTTGCTGTGCCGCCGCGTATCGAACAGCTGGAAGAGCGGATGATTTATGCCGCGCGTCTTCGCCCGGCGGAGGTGTTCAACGTCAGCCTCAACTCGTTGGTCGCGGCGGCTTCCGAGCTGCTGTCGGAAGTAGTGCGGCTCAAGCACAGCAAGTCTGGCGAAGACATGCGAAGACTTCATGAGCGACTGACCAACAGTCTGAAACAGTTTGAGGTTCTGGCGCTGCACAGCGGTGCTGAGAGTAGCCAGGTAATGGCCGCCCGTTACGTCCTCTGCACTGTGGCCGATGAAGCGGTGGTCACGACATCCTGGGGCAACGAAAGCGAGTGGGCGCAGATGAGCCTGCTCAGTAGCTTCCACAACGAAACTTTCGGCGGTGAAAAATTCTTCCAAATGCTCGATCGGCTGTCGAAGAGCCCGGTCAAGCATTTGCCGATACTTGAACTGATGTACCTGTGTCTGTCGCTGGGCTTCGAAGGCAAATACCGGGTGATGACCCGCGGAGTGCTGGAGCTCGAGGGTGTTCGCGACGCCTTGTATCGACAGATTCGCCAGCTGCGCGGTGACGTTTCCCGTGAGCTGTCACCCCATTGGGAAGGTATCAGCGATCAGCGCCGCAGGCTGGTGCGCATCGTGCCGTGGTGGATGGTGGTGCTGTTCACGGTGGGTTGCCTGGCAATGATGTATTCGGGTTTCTCCTGGGTCCTCGGCGAGCAGCGTGAGACCGTTCTGCAGCCCTATCTGCAGCTTGATCCGGCCGTGGTTCAACCTCGTTAATACAGGGAAGTGTGATGAGATTTTTCTTCAAAAAAGTCGGCGCGTTTGTGCGCAGGACCTGGGTCTGGACGTTGCTGCTGGTGCTGTTCGTAGCGATGTTGGTCTGGTTCATCGGACCGTTGCTCGCGGTCAATGACTACAAGTTCTGGGAAGGTTCGACCTCCCGTTTACTGACCATCAGTGTGTTATTCCTGATCTGGGGGCTCACTATGGTCTTTGCCAGCTGGCATACCGGTGTGCGCAAGAAACAGGTTGAAGAAAGCGAGGGCGGCCAGGATCGCCTCCGCCGTGAAGAGCTGATCGACGAAGAGCATAAAGAACTGCGCAGCCGCTTCAAGGATGCCTTGCGCACCTTGAAGAGTTCGAGTTTGTATCGCGGTCGCAGTGAACGCTGGCGCGACGATTTACCCTGGTACCTGCTGATCGGACCGCAGGGCAGCGGCAAGACCAGCCTGCTGGACTTTTCGGGGCTGGAGTTTCCGATCAACAAGATCGAACGCAAACTGACCCGCGATACCACCGGGACTATGCATTGCGACTGGTACTTCGCTGATCACGGCGTATTAATCGACACCGCCGGTCGCTACCTGACCCAGCCCGACGCCGACGTTGACGGCGGTGCCTGGACAACCTTGCTGAGTCTGCTGCGCACTCGTCGCCGCAACCGTCCGCTCAATGGCGTGCTGGTGACTATTCCCGTCGGGATGCTACTGGCCAGCAGTGAACAGGACCTTGATATCCTCGCGCGCCAGGTCCGTGCGCGTCTGCAAGATGTTCACCAGAAGCTGCATGTCGATTTACCGATCTATCTGGTCCTGAGCAAAGCCGATGAGTTGTTGGGCTTCGATGAGTTCTTCGATCAGCTGAGCCGCGAAGAAAGTGATCAGGTACTCGGTACCAGTTTCCGCAAAGAGCAGGGCGGGACTGACGTGGCGGTGCTGCGTCAGGAGTTCGAAGAACTGCTGCGGCGCCTCAACAGCCAAGTGATCATGCGTATGCACCAGGAGCGCGACACTCAGCGTCGGGGACGGATACTCGACTTTCCGCATCAGCTAGGGCAGATCGGCGAGCGTCTGTGTCTGTTTGTCGACATGGCGTTTACCGGCAACCGCTATCAACGTGTCTGCCAATTGCGTGGTTTTTACCTGACCAGCGCCCCATATCTGACTGAAAAGCTTGACCGGGACACTGCGAGTATTGGCGCCAACCTGAGCATGAGCAGTGGTGTGCTGCCAACCTTGCGCAGCGGTCGTGCGCGTTTTATTCACCACTTGTTGAGCCGAGTGATTTTTCCTGAGGCCGATCTGGTTGGGCTAGAAAAGCGTGAGCACAGCCGAATCCATTGGGGGCAGCGTGCGTTATACGTCGGTGCACTGGTTGCGCTAGGCTTATTCGGTTCTCTCTGGGCTGGAGGTTATTCGGCCAACCATGAGCGTCTTGAGCGAATTCGTGATCTGGCACAAGAGTGGACTCAACAGCGTTCGTCGTTGAGTGCACGCGATGATGCGATGGCGGTCCTCAAGCCGCTGGATACGGCCTTTGAGGCGACCAAGGTCTTTGCCTCCAGAGGTGATGTTTCGCTACATGAGCATGTTGGTCTGTATCAGGGTGGACTGGCCGGTCCGGTGCTCAAGAGCTCCTATGAACGAGAGCTGGAAAAACAGCTGCTTCCAAGGGTCGCACAGCTGCTGGAAGGGCAGATCCGCGACAACATGAAAGACCGCGATCGCCTGCTCAATAACTTGCGCGCGTACCTGATGTTGAGCATGACGGAACGTCGTGACCCATCGTGGCTGCAGGAGAGAGTTGCGTCCAATTGGTCGCTGCGTTACCCCGGTAACCCCGCGGTTCAGAGCGGACTGAATGCGCACTTCGAACGTCTGCTCAAACAGCCGTTTATCTATCCGCTCAACGATGCACTGGTCGCCCAGTCGCGTCAGATATTGCGTAGCGAATCCTTGGCCAACGTGGTCTATCGGGTTCTGCGCGAGCAAGCCCGCAATCTGCCGGAATACCGTCTTAGCCAGCATCTTGGCTCACAAGGTAGCTTGTTTGTCGGCACCGATTACCTGATCCCGGGCTTCTACACTCAGCAGGGTTATCAGCAGTATTTCACCATCCAGGGCGCGAGCCTGGTGACCGATATCCTGCGTGACAACTGGGTGCTGGGCGAGGGCGGCAGCATCAGCGGCATGGATTTGCGGCGCTTGATGGTCGAGCTTGAGCAACTGTACTTCCGCGACTACGCCAACGCCTGGGGCGAGGCCGTCAGCCAGGTTGGTTTGCAGCCATTCAGCGATGCTGGCGAAGGCGCTGATCAGCTTGCCGCTCTGACGTCGGCCAATTCGCCGCTGCTGCTACTGTTGGTCGCGGTGCGTGAAAACACACGCTTTGCGACCATCGCCGACAACGTCGATGACGTGGCCGAAGTCGCTGATAAGTTCGGTGTGAAGGTTAGTATCCTGGGCAAGGTTGCAGCTGGCACTGCGGCTCTGGGCAATGCTCGGAGTGCACTGACCAAGAACCTGCCAGACACTGCGAAGCAATCCCTGCAACGTCGTTTCGAGCCGCTGCATCGGTTGCTGGACGACAACAACGGCCCAGCGGCTGACCTGACCCCAACCCTGCAAGCGCTCAACGACCTGCAATTGCAGCTGGCCAGTCTCGGTCGTGCGAGCCAGCCTGAGCAGGCCGCCTTCGAAATGGCCAAGACCCGCATGAGCGGCCAGCGCGATGCACTGAGTAACCTGCGGAACGCCTCGATGCGCTTACCGCGCCCGGTGAGTGTCTGGTTCAACCTGCTAGCCGAGGACACTTGGCGTCTGGTGCTCAACGATTCCTACCAGCACCTCAACCAGCGCTATCAGAGTGAGCTCTATAGCTTTTACGACAAGGCAATCAACAAGCGTTATCCGTTCAACGCCCATAGCACCAGCGATGTTGCCATCAACGACTTTCGCGAATTTTTCAAGGCGCAAGGTGTGGTGGATGGCTTCTTCGAAACCTACATGAGGCCTTTCATCAACGGCAATCCAGGCAACTATCGTTTGCGCAGCATCGATGGCCACAGCCTGCCGATGTCCAGGGGCTACCTCGACCAGATGGCCGCAGCGCAGGTGATCCGCCAGAGTTTCTTCGCACAAAATCCAGCCGAGCCGCAGGTGCAGTTCAAGCTTGAACCGTACACCCTCGACCCGGGCGTGAGCCGCGCTGAATTCCGCTTCGGCAGTCAGTTGATGGAATACCGCCATGGCCCGATTGTGTCGACGTCTTTCTATTGGCCGAGCGATGCAGAAGACGGTCGTGCCAGTCTGGTCCTGGAAAAAATGGCCGGCCGACCGATTGGTATCGAGAAAAACATCGGGCCTTGGTCGTTGTTCCGTCTTTTCGACCTGATGCAGACCGAGTACCTGACCGGCCGCGACGTGATGGTGCTCAAGGCCGATCTGGGTGGCCTGCGCGCCAACTATCTACTGCTGAGCCAACGCACACCGAACCCGTTCGACATGGGCGTGTTGCGCACCTTTCGTATGCCGGCGCAGCTCTGATGGGGGGTGTCAGTACCTGGCGCAGCGCGGCGCGTACCGATCCGGGCAAGGTTCGGGCGCGCAACGAAGATGCCTTCCTGGCCTGTCCGGAGCAGGGGCTTTGGGTGGTCGCCGATGGTATGGGTGGCCATCAGGGAGGCGATATTGCCAGTCAGCTGATTGTCGCCACTCTCGCCGAACTACCTTCGCAAGACGGCTTCGATGAACGGCTCAAGGGTGTGCGCCAGTGCCTGCACTGGCTTAACCGCCGCCTGGGACAGGAACTGACCGTCACCGCCGAGCGGCGCGACTGCATTATGGGTAGCACCGTGGTCGTACTGTTGCTTGAGGGCAATCGTGCAGTCTGCACCTGGGCCGGTGACAGTCGCTGCTACCTGTGGCGCGGGCAGCGGCTCTATCAGCTGTCCAGGGATCATTCACTGCTACAGCAATTGGTCGACGAAAAACAGATGAGTGTCGAGCAAGCCAAAGTCCACCCGTCCGCAAATGCGCTTACCCGAGCGGTCGGCGCCAGCGAACAGTTGACCCTGGATGTGCTCGAGCTCGAGGTCTATCCAGGCGATGCATTTTTGCTGTGCAGCGATGGCTTGTACCAAGGACTGTCCAGCGAAGTGCTGGGCAACGCCTTGAGCCTGCTTTCGCCGCAAGTGGCATTGGAGCGCTTGTTCGACAGCGCCTTGCGAGGCTCGGCTCGGGATAACCTGACCGCTGTGGTAATTCGCAAATGAGTGACCTCATACCGCAGATGGATCGCTTGCTGGCGACCGAAGAGGAACCAGGCAATCTGACTTGTTTCGCCTTCGCCATACCCCGTGAAATGCCGCGTGTCATGGTCCCGACCAAAACCCGCGCAAGCGAGTTGCCGGAGGTGCTCGGGGGGCGTTATCGCATCGAGCGCCTGCTCGGTGCCGGGGGCATGGGCGCAGTCTATCGAGCACGGGATCTGCTGCACGAACAGTATGGCGATCCCGACCCGTACATTGCGCTGAAAATACTCAGCGAAGAATTTGTCGAGTCTCCGGATGCAAGCGCCTTGCTCTATAGCGAGTTCGCCCTGACCCGACGGCTACACCATCCTAATGTACTGCGCCCACACAGCTTCGAAGTGGACGCCGATTTCCAGCGCGCCTTCTTCACCATGGAGCTGATGCGCGGGTTGACCCTGGATAGGTTGCTCTGCGAGCGGCCGACCGGTTTGCCGTGGAGCGAGCTGCGGGATGTCGCCGTACCGCTAATGAACGCCTTGGCCTATGCTCATGACCGCGGTGTGCTGCATGGCGACTTGAAACCGAGCAATGTCATGCTCAGTGAAGAAGGGGTACGGCTGTTCGATTTTGGCCTCGGCCAGGCCGAGGAGGGTGTGTTGCCCGGCTTGCCGCGGCTGAGCCGTAGCCGATTCAACGCCTGGACGCCAAGTTACGCTGCCCCCGAACTGCTTGAAGGTGCACCGTTGTCGGCCAGTGCCGATCTGTACGCGGTGGCCTGTGTAATCTTTGAACTGGCGGGCGGTAAGCACCCGTTCTGCCGTTTGCCATCTACCCACGCCCGTGACGTGCACCTGGAGCGGCAACTGAAAGCGCCCAAACATCTTCCTAAACACTGTTGGCCAGCCCTGCGAACAGCGCTGGCCTTCGATGTGGCAGATCGAAAAATTACGACTCGTGAATTGCACGATGCCCTGTGTGTGCCCAAGTCTTGGCGGCAGCTACTACAGAGAGTGGGCTGGCCAGGATAATTCCGTGACTTAGTAGTCATCAGCCGCAAAAACCGCATCATCTTCTTCTAACGCTGCACAACGGTGGCGTTCTTCAATGAAGCCGCTACACTGCGCCGGCCGTTCATTTTTTCCTTTGAGGCTGTGAGCATGAAATTTCGTTTTCTTCTCTGGATGCTGGGCCTGTTGATGGGCAAAGCCAGTCGTAACAACCCGGCGTTTCAGCAGCAATTGGGTGATAAAGAACTGGTGTTCCAGTTGCAGACGATTGACGGCAAGGTTGCCCGTCACTTCTTCGTCAAAGACCAGCGTATTACCAGCCGCGCGGGTGTTTACCCAACGCCGGCATTCGCCATTGCCTTTAAAGACGCCGCGTACGGCTTTGCCACGATGCAGGCGAAAAACAAGCAACTGGCGTTCATGACAGGGATTCAGGACAAGTCGATCCAGATCAAGGGCAACCCGGCGCTGGTGATCTGGTTCCAGGGGCTGACCAAGTATTTGAAGCCGAAGAAAAAGCCGCAGGTGTGAGGTTGGTCAGTCAGACCACTTCTACTTCTTCGTGAGCAAGTGCAGCGGCGCCCGGTGCGCTCCTACATGAGATCGGGGAAAAGAAGACGGACTTATTTGCTGTGGTTGTCTAGTCCCAAAATAGGTTAATGCCTCCCGGCCACTGCGTTTGCAGTGGCCTTTTTTATGGGCGGTGATTTTTACGGCGGGGCCTCAACTTCGAAGCTGAACCCTTACTCGATATACGCCTACAAGCAATTTCCGCTTGAACCCGAAGAAATGTCTATCTCTTGGTCAGGCAATTCACGCCTTATTGAAAATGTCCGAAGTGCCCTTCGTTACAAGCAGAAACAGCCTACAAGGGTCTCGGATGCACGATTAGAACCCATCGCATACCATGAGATTAGTTCAGGCAGATACACGCTGGGCACAGTGCACGACAAACGATCAATCCAATGACTGATTTCCCGGTAGCGCACTTGGTCCAGTAGGTTTTAGTTAAATGAAGCATATCCAGGGAGTGGATATGTCTCAGCAAGCTGGACTGACTGACCCAGTCACTGACATTGAATATAAAACGTACACAAAATCTTCGGCGTTCAATTCGGTAAGGGAATACCAACTTAAAATTCAGGGAGCGCTAAGCATGAAAGTATCAACATAACTTTTTGTAGCAATGACAATTATCGCAATCTCCGCTGCAGGTTCGGCACTGGCGGGCCCCGCCGTTACGGTGACATTCAAGAGTGTTGGGAACACTGATGCGACTTACACAGTCGTAACAAACAACGAAGCTATTACCCATGTCAATTCAAGACCAAAGCCCATTGTTTCAGTCGGAAGTGGAGGTGCTAACACTTATGTTGTACAAAGCAATATTTCCCCAGATGGCAATTACGCTAGTTTGCGTTACACGATGGGCAGTAAAACTTGTACTTTTCTCGCGACTTTTGTCGCTATGCCAGGACCACTGCGCTCGAAAATTCCTAAGTGGAACAATAAAGCCACCGCTGATGGCGGAGCAACCTGCACGGCGAGGTCTACTTCGATGAACGCAAGAACTTACGCTTGGTCAGTTGAATTTACGATGAGGTGATGCCTGGTCAGGCCGTGCGGAAAGTTTTCTGCACGGCCCTACCTTGATAGAAGAATTTCAATCGTGTCGTGCGCCAAAAAATGCAGTTTTTAAGCTGCCGATAATCATAAATCTGCTAAAGACATTTCCATAAAAATTTCATGTTAAGGAGAGCCTCATAATGGTGACTTCAGTAAGCTCGACGCTGCTCACTAACAACCAGACAGCCAGTATCTTTGCCCCCTCAACCCAATCTGTCGCAACAGCCAGTGCCAATGCAGCAACTCGTGTCACAGAAAATACTGGAGGCACTAGTACGCTTTCATTGCTTGCTCAGCAGTTAAGCGAAAGTGCGACACGTGCCGAAGCACGCGATGCAAGTCTGAGCAGGAGGGAGCTCGGTGTGAAGGCTACCGGGTTGCTCAGCCAAATTGCGGGGGACGGTTACTTTGCTAACAAGGTCAATAATGACGCTGAGGTCCCGAATACAGATAACCCTGAGCTTCTGGCTCGCGCCAGGAAAGCCACACAGTTCATAAACGGGAGCGGAACAAATCCTTTTGCTGGTCTGTCACCAGATCAGCTTGCGCTGATTAAATATGATGAGAGTGGAACGTTTACAGTCAATGAAAGAAGAGCGGCGTGGCGTGAGGCGTTTGACCAAGAGTCAGCGTGGTGTCAAATGGTCGTAGCCATGGCGATGGTTGAATACAACAGCACAGGAAAGCTCACCCACTTTTTCACTGCTGTACTGGATCACTATAAAACGTTGCCCGGCATCGAGCAGGCGCAGTACCCAGCCAGTTACGCAACCGCACTGCAAGGATGGATAGACCTCGACTTCAACTATTGGACACACACGGTTGAAGGCCACGGTAGCCCACAGAAAATACTCGATCTGATTTTTGATAAAAGTGTCTTTAACGAGAGTGAATCAGCTGTCCCAGCCCCAAAGTTGACTGATTCACCCTCCGGATTCTTAGCGCACTTGATTCCATAGGTTTAGATAAAAGAACCATATCCAGGGAGTGGATATGGCTCAGCACACTAGACTGGCCCAGTCACTGATATTGAATATAAAGCGCACAAAAGATCTTCGGCGTTCAATTCGGTAAGGGAATACCAACTTAAAATTCAGGGAGCACTAAGCATGAAAGTATCAACATCGCTTTTTGTAGCAATGACAATTATCGCAATCTCCGCTGCAGGTTCGGCGCTGGCCGGACCCGCAGTTACGGTGACATTCAAGAACGTTGGGGACACCGACGCGATTTACAGGATTGGAACAAGCAACGAAGCTTCTACCCATAATAATGCAACTCCAAAACCTGTTGCTTTAGTCAGGAGTGGGGAGACTGACACTTATGTTGTGCAAAGCAATGTTTCTCCAGATGGCAATTACGCTAACTTGCGCTACATGATGGGCGGTAAAACTTGTACTTTTATCGCGACTTTTGTCGCTATGTCAGGACCACAGGGCTCGAAAATTCCTAAGTGGAACAATAGAGCCACCGCTGGTGGTGGAGCAACCTGCACGGCGAAGTCTACTTCGATGAACGCAACAACTTACGCGTGGTCAGTTGAATTTACGATGAAGTGATACCTGATCGGGCCGTGCTGAGAGTTTTCTGCACGGCCCTACCTTGATAGAAGGACTTCAATCGTGTTGTGCGCCAAAAAATGCAGCTTTTAAGCTGCCAATAATAAGTCTGCCAAAGATATTTTCATGAAAACTTCATGTTAAGGAGAGCCTCATAATGGTGACTTCAGTAAGCTCGACGCTGTTCACTAATAACCAGACGGCCAGTATCTCTACCCCCTCAACTCAATCTGTCGCAACAGCGAGTGCCAGTGCCGCAACTCGTGTCACAGAAAATTCTGGAGGCACTGGCAGGCTTTCATTGCTTGCTCAGCAGTTAAGCGAAAGTGCAACACGTGCCGAAGCTCGCGATGCAAGTCTGAGCAGGAGGGCGCTCGGCGCGAAGGCTACCGAGTTGCTCAGCCAGGTTGCGGGGGACAGCTACTTTGCCAACAAGGCCAATAATGACGCTGAGGTTCCGAATACAGATAACCCTGAGCTTCTGGCTCGCGCCAGGAAAGCCACACAGTTCGAAAACGGGAGTGGATCAAATCCTTTTGCTGGCCTGTCACGAGATCAGCTTGCGCTGATTACCTATGATGAGAGTGGAACGTTCACGGTCAATGAAAGAAGAGCGGCGTGGAGTGAAGCGTTTCACCAAGAGTCAGCGTGGCGTCAAATGGTCGTAGCCATGGCGACGGCTGAATACAATGGCACAGGAAAACTCACCCACTTTTTCACTGCGGTACTGGATCACTATAAAACGTTGCCCGGCATCGAGCAGGCGCAGTACCCAGAGAGTTACGCAACTCAACTGCAAGGATGGATAGACCGCGACTTCAACTATTGGACACACACGGTTGAAGGCCACGGTAGCCCACAGAAAATACTCGATCTAATTTTTGATAAAAGTGCCTTTAGTGAGAGTGAATCAGTTATCCCAGCCCCAAAATTGACTGATTCACCCTCCAGACTCTCTATGCCTTCGTGAACAAGCGCAGCGTAGCCCGGCTGCTCCCCCACATAAGATCGAGTGTGGGAGCAGCCGGCATTGAGTCTGATGAGCCGTTCGACGCTCGCGTAACCCGCAGGAGCAGGGGGCCGCCCAGTTCTTGCCTGCGGTGCTTTAGCCCTGGCTGAACTGCGAGGCCAGTTCGCGTAGCAGGGCTTCGGCTTCCAGGACTTTGCTGACGACGTCATCGGCTTTGGTGCGGGTCAGGCCCAGGCGGTCGAGCAGGGCGTCGGGGATTTCTTCATCGGGGCCGGAGCCGATCCCGCGACTGCGCAGCAAGCGTATGGCCAGGCAGACCAGGTTCGGGTACTCAGCGTAGTCGCCGTCGTAGCCTGGGTCGTGCTGGAAGCGCAGGGCGGTGGACAGTTCTTCCGGCATGTCCCAATGGCGCATCAGCCAGGCGCCGATCTGTTCGCGGCTGATGCCCAGCAGGTGCTGCTCGACATAGCTGTGGCACAGGTGCGGGTTGACCTCCAGATGGCGGCAGATCAGCGAGAAGTGCGGCGGGAAGACGTGAGCCAGCAGCAGATAGCCAAAGTTGTGCAGCAGGCCTGCGAGGTAGGTCAGGCCAGCCTCCGGGCGCTGGGCGCGGGGCATGGCGCGGGTCAGGCCTTCGATGACTGCCGCGGTGTAGATCGACTGCTGCCAGTACGGCGTGGTGTGTTGCGGATGGTCTTTGGGCAGGCTCAGGGTTTTGCCCAGCGCCAGGCCCAGCGCCAGGTTGATCACCAGATCGAAACCGAGCACGCGGACGATCGCGTCTTCCACGGAGCGAATCTTGCCCGGCGAGGCGTAGTACGGCGACGCCGCCCAGCTCACCACTTGCGCGGCCAGGGCCGGATCGGTTTCCACCACCCCAGTGATGTCGTCGATGGTGGCGTTGGGGTCGACCCGCAGTTTGATGATTTTCTGCGCGGTCTCGGCCAGTGGTGGAATCTCGATGGTCTCTTCCAGCCGTTGCTGAATACGCCGGGCAGTGAAGGCTTGCACCGCCTGGGTGATTTCCTCGCGGTCATCGTGGGGGCGGTCGAGGTTCGGACGGATCGTGTTCAGGGCTTCGCCGAAGTTCGCGGCGCTGGCCTTGTTGAGCATGCTTTTGAAGGCTTCGCTGGAGACTTCCAGCAGCAGGCCCGGTTCGCCCGAGTTGATCAGCAGGCTCGGTTCGCGCAGCAGGCTTTCTTCATAGAGGCAGGGGGAGCTGGTGAGCGCTGGCAGACCGGGCAGCAGGCTCAGGTTGTGTTTGCCGAGCATGCGCTCCAGGCGATCCAGAGGCACCGCGGTCAGGCGTCGGCCGGTCAGTTCGGCGAGGCGGTTGAGGTCCAGAAGTTGACTCTGCGCGAACAGCACCATGAGTGTGCCGACGGCGTCGTCCAGCAGGACGGCCTGAACCTTGCGCGCGGCGCGAAGGCCGGGGTGGTCAAGCACTTCGTTATAGCTGATAGCCAGCTTGCCGAGCAGCAGCCGAATAACGGACGGCGCGTGCGGAGCTTCGGTAGCAAGGGCAACTTCGGTCATGGCCTGTATCCGTTTTTTTACAATTTCGCCAGTATAACCAGCTTGGTTCGGGTGATCGCCCATTAACTCAAACACTGCTCACACTTGGCCGTATTGCTGCCCATGACGCAGCCAGCGCTCCAGCAGCGGGCTCACGTGTTGCGGCCAGCGCTCAAGCAAGGCTTGGGCGGCATCGCGCACGGCGGGCAGAAGATCGGCGTCGCGCATCAGGTCGGCGACCTTGAATTGCAGCAGGCCGGTTTGCCGGGTGCCGAGCATCTCGCCGGGGCCGCGCAGTTCGAGGTCTTTTTCGGCGATGATGAAGCCGTCGTTGGTCTCGCGCATGATACCCAGGCGCTGACGGCCGATCTGTGACAATGGCGGATGGTAGAGCAGCACACAGTGACTGGCGGCGCTGCCCCGGCCAACCCGGCCGCGCAATTGGTGCAGTTGCGCAAGACCCAGACGTTCGGGGTTTTCGATGATCATCAAGCTGGCATTGGGCACGTCGACGCCGACTTCGATCACCGTGGTCGCCACCAGCAGTTGCAGGGCGCTGGCCTTGAACTCGGCCATGACCGCAGCCTTCTCGGCAGGCTTCATTCGCCCGTGAATCAGTCCGACCCGCAGTTCGCCCAAGGCACTGGTCAGGTCTTCGTAGGTGGTTTCGGCGGCCTGGCACGTGAGCTCTTCGGACTCTTCGATCAGCGTACATACCCAATAGGCCTGGCGACCTTCAGCGCAGGCGGCGCGCACGCGTTCGATGACTTCGATGCGCCGCGTATCCGTGATCAGCACGGTGTTCACCGGGGTCCGGCCAGGCGGCAGTTCGTCGAGGATCGAGGTGTCGAGATCCGCGTAGGCACTCATGGCCAGCGTGCGCGGAATCGGCGTGGCGGTCATGATCAGCTGGTGTGGACACATCCGCCCGCCCACGCCTTTCTGACGCAGGGCCAGACGCTGCTGCACACCAAAGCGGTGCTGTTCGTCGATGATCACCAGTGCGAGGTTCTTGAACTGTACTTCGTCCTGGAACAGCGCATGGGTACCAACCACCATCGGCGCGCCGTTGGCGATCTGCTCCAGCGCCGCTACGCGGTTTTTGCCTTTGAGCTTGCCGGCCAGCCAGGCGGTTTCGATTCCCAGGGGGTCGAGCCAGCGCTTGAAGTTGATGAAATGTTGTTCGGCAAGAATCTCGGTGGGTGCCATCAATGCAACCTGATAGCCCGCCTCCAGTGCCTGCAAGGCGGCGAGGGCGGCGACCACGGTCTTGCCGGCGCCAACATCACCTTGAATCAGCCGCAGCATCGGCTCGCGCTGACTGAGGTCGTAGGCGATTTCATTGCCGACCCGTTGCTGCGCGCCCGTGGGCGAGAAGCCCAGGTTGGCCAGGTATTTCGCCGGCAACTCTTTGGCTTTCGGCAAGGCTGGCGCACGCTGGGAGCGCAGGCTCTCGCGCAGGCGTTGCTGAGACAGTTGATGGGTCAGCAGCTCCTCGAACGCCAGCCGGTGTTGCGCCCAGTGATGACCTAGGGCGAGTTCGTCGACGTCGGCGTCCGCCGGTGGGTGGTGCAGGTAGCGAATCGCGTCGTCCAGCGGGGCCAGCTGATAGTCCCGCGCCAGTTCTTCCGGCAGCCAGTCGGGCAGGCTGCTCGGGCCGAGCAGGGCCAGGCTTTGCTGGCACAGTTGACGTAAACGTTGCTGGGTCAGGCCTTCGGTGAGCGGGTAGATCGGCGTCAGGGTTTGATCCACCGGCGGTGGTTCGTCGCCGTTGATGGCGCGGTATTCCGGGTGATAGATCTCCAGCCCCGACGCGCCGGGCCGGGCCTCGCCATAACAACGCACGCGGGTGCCGCGTTTGAGGCCTTCTTTTTGTGCGTTGCTGAAATGGTAGAAGCGCAAGCTCAGCCCGCCGGTGCCATCCTGAAGGCGCACCAGCAAGCTGCGGCGCTTGCCCATGACCACGTCGGCACCGCTGACGGTACCTTCGATCACGGCATCCTGCCCAGGTCGCAGTTGGCCGATCGGTACTACGCGGGTGCGGTCCTGATAACGCAGCGGCAGGTGAAACAGGACGTCCTGGAGATTCTCCAGGCCGACCTTGGCCAGTTTCTCGGCCATTGCTTCGCCGACGCCCTTGAGCGCCGTGACCGGCACCTTCGACAGCTCAGTCATCGCGGTGTCTTAGCTCGCCGCTGGCGGCTTGGCCACCGAGCACAGGCGGATCGAGTCAGCGAGGATTTCAATCGCTTTTGGCCGTGGGAAGCTGGCGCGCCAGGCAATCGCCACCGTGCGGAACGGCACGGGTGGCGTCATCGGGCGTACTTCGATCACGCCAGGGGCGTAGTGATGGCTGTTCACCGCCGAGAGCGGCAGGATCGAGATACCCAGGCCGGAAGCGACCATGTGCCGAATGGTTTCCAGGGAGCTGGATTCAACCGTGGTGTGCTTGGTGCCGTCGGTGCCCTTGCCCAAAGTCGGGCAGGCCTCGAGTACCTGATCGCGGAAGCAGTGCCCTTCGCCGAGCAGCAGCAGGCTCTTGTCGTTGAGCATGTTGGCGTCGATGGTTTTCTTTTGGGTCCATGGGTGCGCGCTGGGCATCAGTACGTAGAACGGCTCATCGTAGAGCTGCAGGGTCAGTACGTCAGCCTCGTTGAACGGCAGGGCGATGATGATCGCGTCCAGCTCGCCGTTGCGCAGTTTGTCGCGCAGTACATGGGTGAAGTTTTCTTCGATGTACAACGGCATCTGCGGGGCGACCCGGTGCAGTTGTGGAATCAGGTGCGGGAACAGGTACGGACCGACCGTGTAGATCGCGCCGACTTTCAGCGGAGCGGTCAGCTGGTTTTTACCGGCCTGGGCCAGCTCACGAATACCTTGGGCTTGCTCAAGAACCTTCTGGGCCTGGGCGACGATGCCCTCGCCGACAGGCGTCAGGCGCACCGCGCTTTTGCTGCGCTCGAAAATCAGCACACCGAGTTCGTCTTCAAGCTTCTTCACGCCTACCGACAAGGTCGGCTGACTGACATGGCAACGCTCGGCCGCGTGGCCGAAGTGCTGCTCTTGGGCGAGGGTAACGATGTAGCGTAATTCTGTGAGAGTCATAGCGGGCGTCCATGAGGTTGCGAGCCAAGCATACCGGCTGCAATCGATAGACGCACGTTATCAGACTGAGGGCGGAGAGCGACACAGGGCAATGCATGTTTGGCGTTGCTGGATGCGCGAAAGGCACCTTCGGTGCCTTTTGGGGGAGTGCCAGCCAGCGAAGGACATTGGCGAACGTCGCCCCCTCGCCACAGGTTTTGTGTCCGGCATTCGCGCCAACCGAAGTCAGCGGCGACGTTTTTCGATGTTGTAAACGAATGGCGCAACGATTTCGATCGAGCCGTTGGTCAGCATTTCGGCTGGCGGTTTAGGCAGCGGCTGGGCGCGGCGAATCATTTCCAGTGTCGCCCGATCGAGATCGGCGTTGCCGGAGAGACCGGCCAGTTCGAACGACAGCACATTACCTTCGGCGTCGACCACGAAGCGCAAACGGTTCATCCCTTCCTTGCCGCGCGCTTGAGCTGCGGGCGGGTACTTCTTGTACTTTTGCAAGTGCGCCAACAGCGTGTTTTGCCAGCTGGCTTTGGCGGCATTCTGCGCCGCAGTAGGGCCGGGTGCCGGCTGCGCGGACTTGTCCGTCTGCGCAGGCGTGGGCGGCGTGTCGTCAGGTTTTTCCTCGGGAGGCTTTTCCTTTGGCGGCTCCGGTGTCTTCTCAGGCTTGGGCGGTTGCGGCTTTGGCTTGGGTTTGACCTGCTTGGGCACGGAGATGGTCGGCTTCGGCGCCTCCGCGAGTTTTGGCAATGGGAGTTCTTCCACCGGTGCAGGTGGTTGCGGCGGCGTCACGACTTTGGGCGGTGCCGGTGGAGGCGGTGCCGGAACCGGCGCCAGCTCGACCATCATTGCCATCGGCGGCAGTTCGACCGGCTGTGCCGACGACCAGTTGAGCGCGAGGAGAATCGCGACCGCGTGGACGCCCAGCACCACTGCCAGGCTACCGCTGTAACGCGTCAGCTTTTGGCGCGTCGTGATCATTTCTTGGCTGCCGTCTCAAGTCCGACCAGGCCGACTTTCAGGTAACCGGCTGCCCGCAAGGCATCCATCACACTCATCAAGTCGCCGTAGTCCACGCCTTTATCGGCCTGGAAGAAGATCGTCGTGTCCTTCTTGCCGTGAGTCTTGGCATCAAGGGTCGCGCCAAGGCTTTCAGCCTTCACCTGGTCTTCACCGAGGAACAGCCGTTGATCGGCCTTGACGCTGAGGAACACCGGCTTCTCTGGCCGCGGCGCCGGTTTGGCGGTCGAGGCGGGCAGGTCGACTTTAATGTCTACAGTCGCCAGCGGTGCTGCCACCATGAAGATGATCAGCAGCACCAGCATTACGTCGATAAACGGCGTGACGTTGATTTCGTGATTCTCGGCGAGATCGTCGTCAGCGCCTTCTTTTAAATGCAGGCCCATGGCTGATTACCCCACTTTCACCATGTGCGGTTGCGAGACGCGCTCGGGCGGCAGGTGGTCGAGGTCGCGGCTGACCAGCAGCAGGACTTCTGCCGAGGCATCGGAAACCTGCGCCTTGTAACCGGCGATGGAGCGGGCGAAGACGTTGTAGATCACCACCGCCGGAATCGCCGCAACCAGACCCAGCGCGGTCGCCAGCAAGGCTTCGGCAATGCCGGGAGCCACGACAGCGAGGTTGGTGGTCTGGGTCTTGGCGATGCCGATGAAGCTGTTCATGATGCCCCACACGGTACCGAACAGGCCGACGAAGGGCGCGGTGGAACCGATGGTTGCCAGTACGCCGGTGCCGCTGCTCATGTTGCGGCCGCATGCGGCAACCAGACGCTCGAGACGGAAGCTGACGCGTTCCTTGATGCCTTCTTTTTCACGGCTGTTGGCCGACAGGCGCATTTCTTCCAGAGCATCGTGGACCAGCAGGTTGGCGAGGGTACCTTCCTTGGTGGCAGTCGAGCTGGCCTCTTTAAGGGTGGTGGCTTTTTTCAGGCTGGCGATTTCACCGCGCAGACGACGCTTGGCGCCGAGCAGCTCAAAGCCCTTGGCGATCCAGATGGTCCAGGTGATGATCGAGGCGATGGCGAGACCGATCATCACGATTTTCACGATAATGTCGGCGTTCTGGTACATGCCCCAAGGCGACAGGTCGTGGGCCATGCCCAAGGTGTTATCGGCCTCGAGTACTTCAGGCTGATTTTGGAGAGGTGCGCCTTGAGCAGCCAGAGCCGGGTCGCTGACGACCGGGGTCGCGACTGCAGCGGCATGGTCAGCGCTGCCGTGAGCGGCAGGTCCGGTGGCAGGCACAGGCTCATCGGCGAACGCGGCGGTTGGTGCCAGCAGCAGGCTGAACAGCAGCGCTGCTACCATGCGCCAGGCGCGCGATGGGCTAGGAAGCGTGGTTGGCGAAGCGGGGAGTTGATTGCTTGTCATGCTGGCCGGACCTAAGAGGGAAAAAGAGTAAATGTCCTTCCAGGCCTCGCAGGGCCGAGAACAAATGGGCGGCAATTATCGCAATTAATTCTCGTTAACAAAAGTAATAGAGTATCTTTTTTTCTTGGATTACCAGCCGCTCGTCCATTGCCGACGCTAGGCTGGGTCTTTCCGATAGGAGTTTTGTGATGTCCACCCCTTCTGTTTTGATCGCCGGCTGCGGTGATGTCGGCAGCCGTTTGGCCACTCAGCTACTGGCCGGGAACTGGTTGGTTCATGGGCTGCGACGGAACATTTCGCGCCTGCCAAGCGGTGTCGTGGGAGTGGCGGGTGATCTGTTCAGTGAGCAGTGTCCGGCCGCCTGGCCGACTGAAAAGCTGGATTACCTGGTGTATTGCGCCGCGGCCACCGAACACGATGAAGCCGGCTATCGCGCGGCCTATGTCGAAGGTTTGCAGCATGTATTGAGCTGGTTGAAGCAGCATGGTCAGCAGCCAAAGCGCCTGCTGTTTGTCTCCAGCAGCAGCGTGTATGGCCAGCAGGCGGGCGAATGGGTCGACGAAAGTTCGCCGACCGAGGCCGGCGGTTACTCCGGACGTTTGATGCTGGAAGCCGAGCAGGTGGCTTTGCACAGTGGCATACCGGCAAGTCTGGTGCGTCTGACGGGTATCTATGGTCCGGGCCGTGAGCGGCTGTTGACTCAAGTATGCCAGGGTTATCGTGTAGTCATCGATCCGCCGCTGTATGGCAACCGGATTCATGTCGACGATGCTGCCGGTCTGCTGGCGTTCCTGCTACAGGCGGATCGTCGAGGTGAGGCGCTGCAGGACTGCTACATCGGTGTCGACGATGCACCTGCGCCGCTCGCGGAAGTGGTCGACTGGTTACACGAGTATCTGGGTGTCACCGAATGGGCGGCCGACGCCAGTGTCCGTCGGGCCGGCAGCAAGCGGTGTAGCAACGCGCGGGCGCGGGCGCTGGGTTGGGTGCCGCGTTATCCAAGCTTTCGTGAAGGGTATACGGCGATTCTCGAGGGCAGTCGTTGACTCAACCTTCAAGGCAAAGAAAAAGGAGCCCATGGGCTCCTTTATTGCGGGGTCACTGTTTTTCCAGTAACCACTGCCGGGTACCAGGAGAGAGTGATGGTACTTCATCGGCTTGAGACGCATTGACCACCTGGAAGATCTCCAGTTGTTTGCCTTTGCGAGTAAAAATCCATGGGTTGCCCTGGCCGCCTTGCTGCAGCCAGATGTTGTCATGGCCGCCGCTCATGGACGCACAATCACCGGCCAGGCACAGCGCGTAACGATCAGTGCCTGGCAGGCCTTCAACCCGGCCATCGGCCTGGAACTGAACGGTGCTGCCTTCGCCCGGGCCGCTGACGACTTTCCAGCTGCCGCCCATATAAGCGGAGTACAGGGCTCGCTCGAAGCTGGCGCCAATCGGTGCGCCTTCGGGAACCGTGTCTTGCGCTCGATTGAAAACCTGTTCCGGTTCTGAGTCGTTTGCCACTTGCTGCAGCTGTTTGCCGTCGCGACTGAGTTCGCTGGAGGAGCCGCCATAGAAATCGATCTTCCAGGCGCCGGATTTCTCACCCAGCAGCTTGCCTTCGACATTCTCGAAACCGTTGGTAAATCTCGCCTGACCGGCTTTGGTATTGATGTCCCATTCCAGGTTTGGACCGTTGGCCTGGAGGGCTTCACGCAAGGGACCGCCTTTGGCAGCAGCATCGATTGCTACCTGGTTGATCCAGGTGCCACTGATGTCGCGGTCGGCGGGATTGCTGGCACAGCCGCCGAGGAATATGGCGAGCAGCGAGAGGGCAAGCGCTTTGCGCATGACGGAATCCTTTCAAAACGGAATTGGCGCAGCGTGGCGGCTGCGCCAGGATATGTGCTGGCAGTTATTCGATGACCAGAATGGCATCCATCTCGACCTGCGAGCCTTTTGGCAGTGCGGCGACACCGATGGCGGCGCGGGCAGGGTAAGGTTGGTCGAAGTATTTGCCCATGATCTCGTTGACCTTGGCGAAGTGGCTCAGGTCGGTGAGGAAGATGTTCAGTTTGACGATGTCCTTGAACGAACCACCAGCGGCTTCAGCCACGGCCTTGAGGTTCTCGAAAACCTGAACGGTCTGGGCTTCGAAGCCTTCGACCAGCTCCATGGTTTTCGGGTCCAGAGGAATTTGACCGGACATGTAGACGGTGTTGCCAGCCTTGATCGCCTGGGAGTATGTACCGATGGCGGCAGGTGCCTTGTCGCTGGTGATAACAGTCTTGGTCATGTATGACTCCTTGTAATGGGCTGGTTACGCACGCATGCGGGTGATGCGGGTGACCCCGGTCAGGGCGCGCAGTTTCTTGATCACGCGGGCCAGATGCACACGGTCGTGCACGCTGACCACCAGTTGGACCACGCTGATGCGACCATCGCGTTCGTCCATGCTGATTTTTTCGATATTGCCATCGGCCGCGTTGACGCTGCTGGCCAGCAGGGCAATCAGGCCGCGCTGGTGTTCCAGCTCGACGCGCAGTTCGACGTTGAATTCGCCGGTGACATCCTTGGCCCAGGAGAGCTGGATGCATTTTTCCGGGTTATGGCGGATCTCGCTGATATTGCGGCAGTTGTCCAGGTGCACCACCATCCCTTTGCCTGCGGACAGATGGCCGACAATCGGGTCGCCAGGGATCGGTGTGCAGCACTTGGCGTAGCTGAGGACCAGACCTTCGGTGCCGCGAATCGCCAGCGGGCCTTCCGGGCTCGGCAGCTGTTCGCCTTCACCGAGCAGGCGGCGGGCGACGACGTAGGCCATGCGATTGCCCAGGCCGATGTCTTCCAGCAGGTCTTCGATCACTTCAAGGCGGTATTCGTTGAGCATCACCTGGATGCGCTCGGCCGGAACTTTTTCCAGCGAGCTGTCGAAACCGTTGAGCACCTTGTTCAGCAGGCGTTCGCCGAGGCTGATGGACTCGGAGCGGCGTTGCAGTTTCAGGGCGTGACGAATGTGTGTGCGGGCTTTGCCGGTGACCACGAAGTTGAGCCAGGCCGGGTTTGGCCGGGCGCCCGGTGCGCTGACGATTTCCACGGTCGAGCCGCTTTGCAGTGGTTCGGACAGTGGCGCCAGGCGACGGTTGATCCGACAGGCAATGCAGCTGTTGCCAACGTCGGTGTGTACCGCGTAAGCGAAGTCGACTGCCGTGGAGCCTTTGGGCAGCTCCATGATCCGGCCTTTGGGCGTGAAGACATAGACCTCGTCCGGGAACAGGTCGATCTTCACGCTTTCGATGAATTCGAGAGAGTTGCCGGCGCGCTGCTGCATTTCCAGAACGCCCTTGACCCATTGGCGAGCACGGGCGTGAGTACCTTTCGGTTGCTCCTCGCCGCTGGATTTATACAGCCAATGGGCAGCAATGCCGTTATTGGCCATCTCTTCCATTTCGCGGGTGCGGATCTGGATCTCGATCGGTACGCCATGCATGCCGAACAGGGTGGTATGCAGCGACTGATAGCCGTTGGCTTTGGGGATCGCGATGTAATCCTTGAAACGCCCCGGCAGCGGCTTGTACAAATTATGTACAGCGCCGAGCACTCGATAGCAGGTATCGACCTTGTCGACGATGATGCGGAACGCATAGACGTCCATGATCTCGTTGAAGGCCCGACGCTTGCCGCGCATCTTCGTGTAGATGCCGTAGAGGTGTTTCTGCCGACCGCTGACCTCGCCCTGAATGCCGTCGATGGCCAGGCAGTGACTGAGGGACTCTTCGATCTTGTTGACGATTTCCTTGCGGTTGCCCCGGGCGCGTTTGACTGCCTGGTAGATCCGCGCGGAACGCATCGGGTGCATGGCCTTGAAGCCAAGGTCTTCGAACTCTATGCGGATGCTGTGCATGCCCAGGCGGTTGGCGATGGGCGCATAGATTTCCAGGGTTTCCTTGGCGATCCGCCGGCGTTTTTCGCCGGACAGCACTTCCAGTGTTCGCATGTTGTGCAGGCGGTCGGCCAGCTTGACCAGGATCACGCGAATATCGCGGGCCATGGCCATGGCCATTTTCTGGAAGTTTTCGGCCTGGGCTTCGGCTTTGGTCTCGAAGTTCATCTGGGTCAGTTTGCTGACCCCGTCGACCAGTTCGGCCACGGTTTCACCGAACTGCGCCGAGAGCGCTTCCTTGGCAATACCGGTGTCTTCGATCACGTCATGCAGCATGGCCGCCATCAGGCTTTGATGGTCCATATGCATGTCGGCAAGAATATTCGCGACCGCTAACGGGTGCGTGACGTAGGCTTCGCCACTGCGCCGGCGTTGGCCGTCGTGGGCTTGTTCGGCATAAAAGTACGCTCGGCGAACCAGGTTGACCTGGTCCGTGCCGAGATAGGTCGATAAGCGATCGGCGAGGGCGTCTATGCTCGGCATGATGACTCCTGCCGATGGCTGTGACCCCGCGCCGTGCTACGTCGACCAGGCATAGGCTTAGACGGCCTCGTTGGACTCGTCCTCGAACGCTGCGAACAGCGGTTCGTCTTCAACGATTTCAGCTTCAGCGATGACTTCATAGCTCATCAAACCTGCTGCGATTTCACGCAACGCCATTACGGTAGGTTTGTCGTTTTCCCAGGCCAGCTTTGGCTCTTTGCCACCGGTCGCCAATTGACGAGCACGTTTGGTAGAGAGCATGACCAGCTCAAAGCGGTTAGCCACGTGATCTAGGCAGTCTTCAACGGTTACGCGGGCCATGGTATTCCTCGTAGCAAATGCAATATGCGCGCTGCCCGGATGGGCGAGCGGACTCAACAGTTTAAAAAATCACCAGCGTTTAGGGAAGCGCTGATTTTTCGCCCAGCTCTCCAACGCGCTACAAGTGCCAATGTAAAGCCCTTGCAGCGTTTTTGGGAAGAGGTCTTTAGCCCAACAGTTCAGCGAGTAATTTACCGAAACGCTGTTGTTGAGGCTTTTGGCGCAGCTGATTGGCGCGGAAGATAGCTTTCAGATCGTCCAGTGCAGTGGCGAAGTCATCGTTAATGATCAAGAAGTCGTAATCGAGGTAATGGCTCATCTCGCTGACGGCTTCGCGCATCCGGCCTTCGATAATTTCGTCGCTGTCCTGGCCGCGATTGGTCAGGCGTTGGCGCAAGGCCTGCTGGGACGGCGGCAGAATGAAGATCGAGCGAGCCTGGGGCATCAACTTGCGCACTTGCTCGGCACCTTGCCAGTCGATTTCCAGAATCAGGTCGTGACCTTCATCCAGGGTCT
This sequence comes from Pseudomonas sp. GW821-FHT04C07, assembly GCF_059420325.1. Classification (NCBI taxonomy): domain Bacteria; kingdom Pseudomonadati; phylum Pseudomonadota; class Gammaproteobacteria; order Pseudomonadales; family Pseudomonadaceae; genus Pseudomonas; species Pseudomonas sp. GW821-FHT04C07. The sequence continues at coordinate 444,643 of NZ_JBWKTM010000001.1, read as the reverse complement.
GCTGCAAATGGCTCTGCGAAGTGCCGTAGAGGTTGCCGAACACTTCGGCGCGCTCCAGGAAATCACCATGCTCGATCATCCGCACGAACTCGGCCCGGTCGACAAAGTTGTAGTTCACGCCGTCGACTTCACCGGGGCGCATGGCGCGGGTGGTGTGGGAAACCGAAACGCGAATTTGCGGCTGCGCGTCGATCAGGGCCTTGACCAGGCTGGTCTTGCCCGCGCCAGACGGGGCGGAAATGATGTAGAGGGTGCCGGTGCTGTGGGTCATGTCGGGGTAGCCTTACTCAATATTTTGCACTTGTTCGCGCATCTGCTCGATCAACACTTTGAGGTTGACCGCCGCTTGGGTGCTGCGCGGGTCGAAGGCTTTGGAGCCCAGTGTATTGGCTTCGCGGTTGAGCTCTTGCATCAGGAAGTCCAGGCGCCGACCGGCGGCACCACCGGATTTGAGCACGCGGCGAACTTCAATGATGTGGGTGCTCAGCCGGTCCAGTTCTTCGGCCACGTCGCTCTTTTGTGCGAGCATGACCATCTCCTGTTCCAGGCGCTGCGGATCCAGCTCGGCCTTCATGTCGGCGAAACGGTCCAGGACTCTCTGGCGCTGGGTCGCGAGCATTTGCGGGACCAGCTCACGCAGGGTCACAACGTCTTCTTCTATGGAGCTCAAGCGATCGTTGATCAGGCGGGCCAGCTCCGCGCCTTCGCGCTCGCGGCCGCTCTTGAGCTCTTTCAAGCCCTGGTTGAACAGCGTCAGGGCTTGCGCGTTCAGCGCTTGCGGGTCGGTCGCGTCGGCCACCAGTACGCCCGGCCAGGCCAGGACTTCCAGCGGGTTCAAGGCCGCGGGGTGTTTGATCAGGCTGGCCACGGTCTCGGCTGCAGCCACCAATTGTGCGGCGCGCTCACGATCAACCTGTAAAGGCTTGCCGGTGGTTTCTTCGGTGAAGCGCAGGGTGCATTCGAGTTTGCCGCGGGACAAGCCCTGGCGCAGCGCTTCGCGCACAGCACCTTCGAGGTCGCGAAAAGACTCCGGCAGCCGCAGGTGCGGCTCCAGGTAGCGGCTGTTGACCGAGCGCAACTCCCAGCTCAGCGTGCCCTGAATGCCGGCTTTTTCGACGCGGGCGAAGGCGGTCATGCTATGCACCATGGAGGTACCTCGCGATTCGGGCCTGCTACAAACCCCGATGGGTTCAGCGGGCCTGATTGATAAATTAAAGCCGACAGGCTGCAAAGGCGCAGGATTGTAACGCAGTGCAGCGAATGCTCCCAAATTGCGCGTGTGACAAAGGGCTGCAAGCCGTCGCCGTCCGGCGCCAGGCCCTTGTCCAGAGCCTTCGGTCGCGGCGCAGGTTTTTTAGAAGTGCCCACTCGGCGCTCCGGGCTCTATAATGCTCGGCAGATTTCCGTCCCCGTACAGGTATTTCCCTATGAAACGTCCAAGTGGTCGCGCTGCCGATCAGCTCCGCTCGATCCGCATCACCCGCAACTACACCAAACACGCCGAGGGATCTGTACTGGTCGAGTTCGGTGATACCAAAGTGATTTGTACGGTCAGCGTCGAAAATGGCGTGCCGCGCTTCCTTAAGGGCCAGGGTCAGGGTTGGTTGACTGCTGAATACGGCATGCTGCCGCGTGCCACGGGTGAGCGTAACCAGCGTGAGGCAAGCCGTGGCAAACAAGGTGGTCGTACGCTCGAGATCCAGCGTTTGATCGGCCGTTCCCTGCGCGCCGCTCTGGACATGTCCAAGCTGGGCGATGTCACCTTGTTCGTCGATTGCGATGTGATCCAGGCCGATGGCGGCACTCGCACCGCGTCGATTACCGGCGCAATGGTTGCACTGATCGATGCCTTGAAAGTGATCAAGAAGCGTGGCGGCCTGAAAGGTGGCGACCCGCTCAAGCAAATGATCGCTGCAGTTTCGGTGGGTATGTACCAAGGCGAGCCTGTGCTCGATCTGGACTATCTGGAAGACTCGGCTGCCGAGACGGATCTCAACGTCGTGATGACCAGCACCGGTGGTTTCATTGAAGTTCAGGGAACTGCTGAAGGTGCGCCGTTCCAGCCTGAAGAGCTGAACGCGATGCTGGCTTTGGCGAGCAAAGGCATGAACGACATTTTTGAACTGCAAAAGGCTGCACTGGCTGACTGATTGCCCTGGCATCCAGCAAGGAGAGCGACATGAGTGAAGAGCAGCTTCCACTGCCTACGCCGAGCCGGGAGGTTCGCCAATGGGCGATGTTTTGTCACTTTTCCGCCTTGCTGGGGATCTGGATTCCTTTCGGTACGCTGATCGGGCCGCTGATTCTCTGGCAGTTGAAGCGCGAGATGGACCCCTTCATCGATGCGCAGGGCAAGGAGGCGCTGAACTTTCAGATCACCGTCGCCATTGCATCGGCCATCTGCTTCTTGTTGATGGCGGTGATAATCGGGTTTTTCCTGTTCGGGCTGGTAGCGATTGGTGCCTTGGTGCTGGCGATCATCGGCGGCATCAAGGCCAATGACGGGGTGCCGTATCGCTATCCCTTCACCTGGCGCCTGATCAAGTAAAATTGATGCCCACAAAAAAGCCGACATTGCTGTCGGCTTTTTTGTACCGCGAAAAGACGCTTAGATGGTCAGCGTCCAGTCGTAATCCACAATCAGCGGCGCATGCTGCGAGAAGCGCGGCTGGCGTGGCAGGCGTGCGCTACGTACGAAGCGACGCAGGCCAGGAGTCAGCAGTTGGTAGTCGAAACGCCAACCCAGGTTGAGCATCTCGGCCTGTTCGTTGTCCGGCCACCAGCTGTACTGATCGCCTTCGCGGCTGACTTCACGCAGGGCATCGACATAACCCATGTTGCCGACAATCTCGTCCATCCAGGCCCGCTCAGGCGCCAGGAATCCAGGAGATTGCTGGCTGTCGCGCCAGTTTTTGATATCCAGCTTCTGTTGCGCCACGTAGAGCGAGCCACAATAAATGTACTCGCGACGTTTGCGTCGCTGTTTATCCAGGTAACGAGCGAAGTCGTCCATAAGCTTGAACTTCTGGTTCAAGTCTTCATCGCCGTTCTGCCCTGATGGAAGCAGCAAGGTCGCGATGCTGACCTTGTCGAAATCGGCTTGCAGGTAGCGCCCGTAGCGGTCTGCCGTCTCGAAACCAAGACCGCTGATGACAGCCTTCGGTTGCAGCCGCGAATACAAAGCCACGCCACCTTGGGCGGGGACTTCGGCATCGCAGGCATAAAGGAAGTAGCCATCCAGTTGGAAGGCTGGGTCGTCCAGTTCAAAGGCGGAGGCGCGGGTGTCCTGCAGGCAGATGACGTCGGCATTCTGTGCTTGCAGCCAACTGAGCAAACCACGCTCGACTGCAGCCTGAATACCATTGACGTTCACACTGATGATCCGCATAAATGGCCCCAAAAATCACGTGCGTGTATGATACCCGAGGTCTACCTAATTAGCTAAATCCGTGATATTGGGGCTTTTTTCATGCAGGCGTATCAGCGCGATTTCATTCGTTTTGCCATCGATCGCGGCGTTTTGCGCTTCGGTGAGTTCACCCTGAAGTCCGGGCGTACCAGTCCTTACTTCTTCAATGCAGGCCTGTTCAACAGCGGTTCGGCGCTGGCGCAGCTTGGCCGTTTCTATGCGGCGGCCATTGTCGAAAGCGGCATTTCCTTCGACGTGCTGTTCGGTCCGGCCTACAAAGGCATTCCTTTGGCGGCCACGACGGCTGTGGCGTTGGCTGAGCACCACCAGCTCGATCTGCCCTGGTGTTTCAACCGCAAGGAAGCCAAAGCTCACGGCGAAGGCGGTAGTCTGGTCGGCGCGCCGTTGGCTGGCGATGTATTGATCATCGACGACGTGATCACTGCAGGCACGGCCATCCGTGAAGTCATGCAAATCATTCAGGCCCAGGGCGCCAAGGCTGCCGGTGTATTGATTGCCCTGAACCGCCAGGAGCGTGGCAACGGTGAGTTGTCGGCGATTCAGGAAGTCGAACGTGACTTTGGCATTCCGGTGGTCAGCATTGTGTCCTTGACCCAGGTTCTGCAGTTCCTGGCTGATGATCCGCAGCTCAAGCAGCACCTGCCAGCGGTGGAAGCCTACCGCGCGCAGTTCGGGATCTGAACTTCGCCAGGGTTTGAACCGCAATAAAAAAGGCCCCCCTCAGCATGCTGAGCGGGGCCTTTTGTTTGCATCGCTTAGTGGCGCTTGCGATTGCTGATCAATGTGCCCACACCGGTGTCGGTGAAGATTTCCAGCAACACTGCGTTAGGTACGCGACCGTCGATGATATGCGAGGTCGTGACGCCGCCTTGCACCGCCTCCAGTGCGCAACGGATCTTCGGCAGCATGCCGCCGTAGATGGTCCCGTCAGCGATCAACTCATTGACCTGCTCGGTGGTCAGGCCCGTCAGGACCTTGCCTTGCTTGTCCATCAAGCCGGCAATGTTGGTCAGCAGCATCAGCTTTTCGGCTTTGAGGGCTTCAGCCACTTTGCCAGCCACCAGGTCGGCGTTGATGTTGTATGACTCGCCGTTGGCACCGACACCGATAGGCGCGATGACCGGGATGAAATCACCTTTGACCAACAGGTTCAGCAGGTCGGTGTTGATTCCGACCACTTCGCCAACGTGGCCGATGTCGATGATTTCCGGCGTGGTCATTTCAGGCGTTTGACGGGTGACGGTGAGCTTTTTCGCGCGAATCAGCTCCGCGTCCTTGCCGGTCAAGCCGATGGCACTGCCGCCGTGACGGTTGATCAGGTTGACGATGTCTTTGTTCACCTGGCCGCCGAGGACCATTTCCACGACGTCCATGGTCTGTGCATCCGTGACGCGCATACCATCGATGAAGTGGCTCTCGATCGACAGGCGATTGAGCAGATCGCCGATTTGCGGACCGCCACCGTGCACGACCACCGGGTTGATCCCTACGGCCTTCATCAGCACGATGTCGCGGGCGAAGCCGGTTTTCAGCTCTTCGCTTTCCATGGCATTGCCGCCGTATTTGATCACCAGCGTCTTGCCGATGTAGCGGCGAATGTAAGGCAGCGCTTCGGATAGAACCTTGGCGGTATTGGCGGCGGCATCGCGTTCGAGGGTCATTCAGGTCTCCGGTGAAACTATCTAGTCGATCAGAACGGTAGTTGAAGATCAGGGGCAACACGTTTCAATTGGGCGTGGAACACGTCCTTGATGCGCTGCAACTCGGCCTCGGTATCAGCCTCGAAACGCAGCACCAGCACCGGTGTGGTGTTGGAGGCGCGAACCAGGCCCCAGCCTTTGGCGTAGTCGACTCGCACACCATCGATGGTGGTCAGTTCGGCGCCTTCGCCCCAACGGGCATCGTGCAGTGCATCAATGATGCTGAATTTGCTCTCTTCGGTCACATGGATATTGATTTCCGGCGTAGAAATATCGTTCGGGAAGGTCGCGAACAGCTCATCGCAGCTGGATTTTTCCTTGCTGAGGATCTCCAGCAGGCGTGCGGCGCTGTAAATACCGTCGTCGAAACCGAACCAGCGCTCCTTGAAAAAGATGTGCCCGCTCATTTCGCCTGCAAGCAGGGCGCCAGTTTGCTTCATTTTCTTTTTGATCAATGAGTGCCCGGTCTTCCACATTAGCGGGCGACCGCCGTATTCCTTGATCAGTGGAGTCAGACGGCGGGTGCATTTGACGTCGAAAATGATTTCCGCGTCAGGATTGCGTGAAACCACGTCCTTGGCGAAGAGCATCAGCAGGCGGTCGGGGAAGACGATGCTGCCGGTATTGGTGACGATACCGACGCGATCGCCATCGCCGTCGAAGGCCAGACCCAGGTCGGCGTTCACTTCCTTGACCTTGGCGATCAGGTCCACCAGGTTCTCAAGCTTGCCCGGATCCGGATGGTGGTTCGGGAAGTTGCCGTCGACCTCGCAGAACAACGGGATCACTTCGCAGCCCAGAGCTTCGATCAGCTGCGGGGCGATCACGCCGGCGGCGCCGTTGCCACAATCGACCACCACTTTCAGGCGGCGAGCCAGTTTGATGTCCTGGACGATTTCGGTGTTGTAGCGATCAAGGATATCGACCTTGGTGATGCTGCCCTTGCCGCTGCTCAGGTTGTTGGTCTTGAGGCGTTCGTGCAGGGCCTGGATCTGTTCGTTGGCCAGGGTATCGCCGGCAATGACGATCTTGAAACCGTTGTAATCCGACGGGTTGTGGCTGCCGGTGAGCATGACGCCAGACTTGCCGGCCAAAACGTTGGCGGCGTAATACAGCGCTGGGGTCGGCACCAGGCCGACATCGCTGACATGGCAGCCACTGTCGTGCAGGCCCTGAATCAATTGTTCGACCAGCTCTGGGCCGGACAGGCGACCATCACGGCCGACCGAGACATTCGGTTCGTCCTGGGCCAGGCTTTCGGAGCCGATGGCGCGGCCGATCCAATAAGCGGTCTCGGCGGTCAGGGTTTTCGGGACAACACCACGAATGTCGTATGCGCGAAAAATGCTGTCAGGGAATTTGGGTGCAACTTGGGCGGTGCTGCTCATCACTGGGGGTGCTCCAATCTCAGGAAGTCCTGGTTTTCGTTGAGGGGGTCGATATCGAGAGTGTCGGTATCCTGGAACAGCGGTCAGGTCCGCTCGACACCCGGGGTGCCGGGTTGGCGCGGCGCTGCGGCACTGCGGGTCGTAAGGTCTGGGCGAATGCGGAATTTGCCGGGACATCAGGTACCGGCAGGCTCAAGCTGAAGGGTTGGACGGCATTTGCGTCATAGAGTTCGTGAGGTAAACGCCTCGTCTGACGAGCGTCACGCAACGTGGGCCCATCCAGGGCCTTCGTGCCGGGCTTGATGCCTTTCAAATAACGCCTCCGCTGAATTCATCCTGAAATGCAACGCGTATTGCGCAGGTCGGGTTGAGAGTCTGACCTGCCTTGAAGTAATCAGTGGCTGCCGGAGTGGCCGAAACCGCCTGCGCCGCGCTGGCTTTCGTCGAACTCTTCGACCAGCTCGAAATGCGCCTGAACCACCGGCACCAGAACAAGCTGTGCGAGGCGCTCGCCAACGGCGATGTTGAACGCGGTCTGGCCGCGGTTCCAGCAAGAAACCATCAGTTCGCCCTGATAGTCGGAGTCGATCAGGCCGACCAGGTTACCCAGCACGATACCGTGCTTATGACCCAGGCCCGAGCGCGGCAGAATCAGTGCGGCAAGACCCGGATCGCCGATGTATATGGACAGGCCGGTGGGGATCAGCAAGGTCTGGCCAGGCTCAAGAAGGGTGTCTTCTTTGAGCATTGCCCGCAGGTCGAGCCCGGCAGAGCCAGGCGTGGCGTAGTGCGGCAGCGGGAATTCGTTACCAATGCGTGGGTCGAGGATCTTGGCTTGTAAAGCGTGCATGCGAGTTAAACCTGGTTCAGACGTTCGGCGATAAAAGTGATCAGCTGGCGGGCAATCTTGCCCTTGCTGGTCTGGGCAAAGAGAGTTGCATGCAACTCCCGGTCAATCACGCTGCAGGCGTTTTCCTCACTGTTGAAGCCAATGCTCGGGTTGGCTACGTCGTTGGCGACGATCAGATCGAGGTTTTTGTCTTTCAACTTGCGTGCAGCGTAGTCGAGCAGATGTTCGGTTTCGGCAGCGAAGCCGACACTGAACGGACGGTCGGGGCGGGTGGCGATGGTGGCCAGAATGTCTGGGTTGCGTACCATCTGCAGCAGCAAGCCGTCGCCGTTCGTAGGATCTTTCTTGAGTTTCTGTGGGGCGACGACTTCGGGGCGGTAATCGGCGACCGCCGCGGAGGCGATGAACAGGTCGCAGGGGATCGCGGCTTCGCAGGCGGCGAGCATGTCCCGGGCGCTGACTACGTCGATTCGCGTCACGCGGTCCGGGGTCGGCAAATGCACGGGGCCGGTGATCAAGGTCACACGGGCACCGGCTTCAACAGCTGCTTCCGCCAGCGCGAAGCCCATTTTTCCGGAGCTGTGGTTGGTGATGTAGCGCACCGGATCGATGTTTTCCTGAGTCGGGCCGGCGGTGATCAGCACGTGCTTGCCGGTCAGCGACTGGCGCTGGAAACATTCGGCGGCACAAAGTGCGAGATCGTTGGCTTCGAGCATGCGGCCCATGCCGACATCGCCGCAGGCCTGGCTGCCAGAGGCCGGGCCGAATACCCGAAGGCCACGGCTTTCGAGCAATTGGGTGTTGGCTTGGGTGGCCGGATCGCGCCACATGGCCTGGTTCATGGCCGGTGCAATGGCGACGGTGGCGTCGGTGGCCAGTACCAGGGTGGTCAACAGGTCATCGGCAATGCCTTGCGCCAGGCGGGCGATAAGGTCCGCAGTGGCGGGGGCGATCAGCACCAGGTCGGCCCACTTCGCCAGCTCGATATGGCCCATTGCAGCCTCGGCTGCAGGGTCGAGCAAGTCCATATGGACCGGGTGCCCCGACAGGGCCTGCATGGTCAGCGGGGTGATGAACTCGCTGCCACCACGGGTCATGACCACGCGCACTTCTGCGCCCTGGTCGAGGAGTCGGCGAACCAGCTCGGCGCTCTTATAGGCGGCGATGCCGCCGCCGACGCCGAGAACAATGCGTTTCCGATACAGCCGCTGCATAGGCCTGCCTTTCAGTTCAGTGATAACTACGTTGCGGGTGCGATGCCCCCTCCCCAGGTGAAATCGCACGCAAAAAAGATGGGCTAAGATAGCACAGCGACCGCTATGGAACAGCGGCGCCCACACACATGGAGGTGCTATGAGCATTCGCGATTGGCCTGCGGCAGAGCGCCCGCGGGAGAAGCTTCTTGATCAAGGTTCGGCGAGCCTTTCCGATGCCGAGTTACTGGCAATCTTTCTACGAACCGGGGTTGCGGGCAAAAGTGCCGTCGATCTTGCGCGACACCTGCTACTTCAATTTGGCAGCCTGCGGACATTGCTGGAGGCGGATCAGCTGACGTTCAGCCGCCATCTGGGGCTGGGTCCGGCGAAGTTTGCCCAATTGCAGGCGGTATTGGAGATGGCCCGGCGGCACTTGGCCGAGACGTTGCGGCGGGACTCCGTGCTGGAAAGTCCGTTAGCCGTACGCGATTACCTCAAAGCGTTGTTGCGTCATGAGCCGCACGAAGTGTTTGGCTGTTTGTTTCTGGATGCCAAGCATCGCGTGCTGGGATTCGAGGCGTTGTTCAGAGGCACGATCGACACCACCAGCGTCTATCCCCGGCAGGTGGTCAAGCGTGCTTTGGCGCACAACGCGGCGGCGTTGATTCTGTGTCATAACCACCCTTCGGGCATCGCCGAGCCGAGTCAGGCTGACCGCGTACTGACCAAGCGCCTGCAGAAGGCGCTGGATCTGATAGATGTACGAGTGCTCGACCATTTCATCATCGGTGATGGCGACCCCTTGTCGATGGCCGAGTACGGCTGGATGTAGCCGCACAAAGGCTCAGGGCTTGATGCTGACCTTTGAGAAGTCCTGACGACCGAACGGGCTGACCTGGTAGCCTTGAACCTCCTTGCGCGTCAGGGCGAAGGCGGTCGGGTGCGCCAGCGGCAGCCAGAGCGCCTGTTGCTGGATTTGCACCTGAGCCTGTTGGTACAGCTTGCTGCGCACACCTTGCTCGGTGGTGGTCTTGCCGGCGCTGATCAGCTTGTCCAGGCCTTGCTCGCAGTAGCGGGCGAAGTTGGTGCCGGACTGCACCGCGGCGCATGAGAATTGCGGTGTGAGGAAGTTATCCGGGTCGCCGTTGTCGCCGGCCCAGCCCATGAACAGCAGATCGTGCTCACCGGCTTTCGCACGGCGGATCAGCTCACCCCATTCGATCACCCGAATTTCGGCCTGAATGCCGATCTCGGCCAGATCTGCTTGCAACAGCTGGGCGCCAAGGCTTGGATTCGGGTTGAGCAGGCTGCCTGTCGGGCGGGTCCAGATCGTGGTTTTGAAGCCGTCCTTAAGTCCGGCCCTTACCAGCAAATCCCGAGCTTTTGCAACGTCATGGGGGTAGCCCGAAAGCTCCTTGGCGTAGCTCCAGGTGTTGGGTGAGTAAGGGCCGTTAGCGGGTTGGGCGGTGTCTTCGAAGACAGCTTTGAGGTAGCTGGTCTTATCGAAAGCAAGGTTGATTGCCTGGCGGACTTCAGGTTTGTCCAGCGGAGGGTGTTGGCTGTTGATGGCGACGAAGGCGGTCATGAAAGCTGGTGTTTTCTCGACTCTCAGCGCCGTTTCCTGGCTGGCAGCTTGCACATCCAGCGGTTTGGGCGACAGGGCAATCTGGCATTCGTTACGCCGCAATTTTTGCAGGCGCACGTTCGCGTCTGGTGTGATGGCGAACACCAGGCTGTCCACCGGAGGTTTACCGGCGAAGTAGTCGCGGTTGGCCTTGTAGCGAATCGACGCGTCCTTCTGGAAACGCCCGAAAATGAACGGGCCGCTGCCGATCGGCTGGCTGTTGAGCTTTTCCGGGGTGCCAGCCTTGAGCAATTGGTCGGCATATTCAGCGGAGTAGATCGATGCGAAACCCATGCTCAGGGTCGCAAGAAAAGTCGAGTCCGGATGGTCGAGGGTGAAGCGCACAGTCAGCGGGTCAAGCGCGTCGATCTTTTTGATCAGGGCCGGCAATTGCATTGATTGGGCATGCGGGAAGCCGCTCTGGGCGATTTGATGCCATGGGTTGGCGGGGTCGAGCATCCGCTCGAAGCTGAACTTCACGTCTTCTGCGGTGAGCTCGCGGCTTGGGCTGAAATAATCGGTGCGATGAAATTTCACCTGCGGATGCAGTTTGAAGACATAGGTCAGGCCGTCGACGGAGACTTCCCAGCTGTCAGCGAGGCTGGGGACCACTTTGCCGCTGGCGGTATCGAAGTCCACCAGTCGGTTCATCAGTACGTCAGCGGACGCATTGGTGGTCGTCAGCGAGTTGTATTGAACGACATCGAATCCTTCCGGGCTGGCCTCTGTGCAGACGCTCAGGGCGGCGGCATGGGCCAGCGGGCTCAGAAGAGGGGCGAGCAGCAGCGTTAGGGCAGCGAGACGCATATTCAGTTTCCTTTGCAGATCGAAGGCCCATCTGCGAGTGCAGTCTGGAAAAGGCTTACCCTAGTGGCCTCTTTTGAAAATGACTATCCAATTTTTCAGATTGCCGCTTTTCAGGTTTGTTGTTTATTAAGTGGTAAATTGCCAGATAACCGGCTTTTCTGACAAAGCCAGAGCCTTGTTTTCGGGAAAGCATCCGCTTTTTGGGCATTTTATCGGAGCAATTTACGGCTAATCTTTGTCGGTAGGTCGCGGGTAGGGCATCAAATCCCAAGCTCAGCGACGAGCGGTAACTACCTTTGTCAGCCTTTGGTTTGGGCGCCCGGAGCAAGAAAACCGGGACTTTATGAAAGACAGATCACACCGACTGTTGTTGCTATGGGGTCTTTCTGGTATAAAGCAGCGCTCTTTTCTAGGGGCCCGGTTCCTTCGCTTGTAGGTGTAGCCGGTAAGACCCTTAAAGAAACGCGGCGCCTGGCGCCAAATGACTGAGAGATTAAGCGGCCAACCCATGCCGGGTTGGGCATGTGGTTTTAGAGGGCTGAGGCATGTCGAGAGTATGTCAAGTTACCGGTAAGGGTCCGGTGACTGGGAATAACATTTCCCACGCAAACAACAAAACCCGTCGTCGTTTCCTGCCGAACCTGCAGCATCACCGCTTCTGGGTCGAGTCCGAGAAGCGTTTTGTGCGTCTGCGCGTATCTGCCAAAGGCATGCGTATCATCGACAAGCGTGGCATTGATGTCGTGCTGGTCGAAATTCGCCGCAATGGCGCTAAGGTCTAAGGGAGAGAATCATGCGTGAATTGATCCGTTTGGTGTCGAGCGCTAACACTGGCCACTTCTACACCACTGATAAGAACAAGCGCACCACTCCGGACAAAATCGAAATCAAAAAATTCGATCCGGTTGTTCGCAAGCACGTGATCTACAAAGAAGCCAAAATCAAGTAATTGGTTTTGCTTCTGACAAAAAAACCCGCCTTTTGGCGGGTTTTTTTGTGCCTGCGATTCAAGCCTTCTGTTCAAACACCACGTAGATCTTGCGGCAGTGTTCCAACACCTCCCAAGTGCCTTTGAAACCGGCCGGGATGACGAAGCGATCGCCGGCGCGCAAGGTCTTGGCGTTGCCTTCTGTGTCGCGCAAAACGGAAACGCCCTGCACGATCTCGCAATATTCATGCTCGGTGTAGTTCACCAGCCACTGACCCACCGCACCTTCCCACACGCCCGCGTTCATCTGGCCACAAGGGCTGTTGTAGTGGTTGTAGAGGGTTTGCTCGGGGTCGCCCTTGAGGATTTTTTCCTGCGCTGGGCGAAAGCGTTCCACCTTGGTGTTGGCCTGGTTGAAGTCTACGATGTCTTGGATGCTCATTCTTTTTATCCCCCGTGATTGCGGCGCGAATGGCTGGAAAGCCCAAAGTCTATGTTTATTAAAATGAACATCGCAAGGCCGTTTGATGGCATTGTGTCAAATATATTGAAACTTGTGGTGCCGCTGGTTTAGGGTGGCAGGTGCCTTGGGCCGATGTGAAGGCTGGCCGGGCAGAATTCTTGAGGGTGCCTGCGTAGAACGCGTGGCGCTTGTATTCAATAAGAGGAGGACACTCGTATGACCACCCTGACTCGTGCCGATTGGGAACAACGCGCCAGCGATCTGAAAATCGAAGGCCGTGCTTATATCAATGGCGAATACACCGAAGCGGTCTCCAGCGAGACCTTCGAGTGCATCAGCCCGGTCGATGGCCGTCTGCTGGGCAAGATCGCCAGCTGTGACGCCGCCGACGCCCAGCGCGCAGTAGAAAATGCCCGCGCCACATTCAATTCCGGTGTCTGGTCGCGTTTGGCACCGAGCAAGCGCAAATCCACCATGATTCGTTTCGCCGGCCTGCTGAAAAAGCACGCCGAAGAGCTGGCGCTACTTGAAACCCTCGACATGGGCAAGCCGATCAGCGATTCCCTGGGCATCGACGTTCCGGGCGCAGCGCAAGCGCTGAGCTGGAGCGGCGAAGCCATCGACAAGATCTATGATGAAGTCGCTGCCACACCGCACGATCAGCTGGGTCTGGTGACCCGCGAGCCGGTGGGTGTTGTCGCTGCCATCGTGCCGTGGAACTTCCCGTTGATGATGGCCTGCTGGAAACTCGGCCCGGCGCTGTCCACGGGTAACTCGGTGATCCTCAAACCGTCCGAAAAGTCGCCGCTGACTGCCATCCGTATCGCTGCGCTGGCCGTTGAGGCGGGTATCCCGGCTGGCGTGCTGAACGTGCTGCCGGGCTTCGGTCACACCGTCGGCAAGGCCCTGGCCTTGCATATGGATGTCGACACGCTGGTATTCACCGGTTCGACCAAGATTGCCAAGCAATTGCTGATCTACTCCGGCGAATCGAACATGAAACGCGTCTGGCTCGAAGCCGGTGGCAAGAGCCCGAACATCGTGTTCGCCGATGCGCCGGACTTGCAGGCCGCCGCCGAAGCCGCAGCCGGCGCCATCGCTTTCAACCAGGGCGAGGTTTGCACCGCCGGTTCGCGTCTGCTGGTCGAGCGTTCGATCAAGGACACCTTCCTGCCTTTGGTGGTCGAAGCCCTCAAAGGCTGGAAACCTGGCAATCCCCTGGACCCGGCGACCAACGTTGGTGCGCTGGTGGACACCCAGCAGATGAACACCGTGCTGTCTTACATCGAGGCTGGTCATTCCGATGGCGCCAAACTGGTGGCCGGCGGCAAGCGCATCCTGCAGGAAACCGGTGGCACTTATGTTGAGCCGACGATTTTCGACGGCGTGAGCAACGCGATGAAAATCGCTCAGGAAGAAATCTTTGGCCCAGTGCTTTCGGTTATTGCTTTCGACACCGTGGAAGAAGCCGTTCAGATTGCCAACGACACGCCATATGGCCTGGCCGCAGCGGTGTGGACAACCAATATTTCCAAGGCTCACCTGACTGCCAAGGCCTTGCGTGCCGGTAGCGTCTGGGTCAACCAATACGACGGCGGCGACATGACCGCACCGTTTGGTGGCTTCAAGCAATCGGGTAACGGTCGTGACAAATCGCTGCACGCGTTCGACAAGTACACCGAACTGAAGGCGACCTGGATCAAGCTGTAAATTGTGGCGGGCCCCGGTCGCATCCGGGGCTCAATACAACGCAGATCCCTTGTGGGAGCGAGCTCGCTCGCGATAGCGGTATGACAGTCGACGTCAATGTTGAATGTTGCGCCGTCATCGCGAGCAAGCTCGCTCCCACATTGCTTTGTATGGCATGTAAAAAACAACAATCCACAGGAGCGTGGTAATGCGTTGGGCGACTTATTTCGCCGTATTGGCGTCTGTCCTGAGTGTCGGTCTGGCGCTGGGTGTCAGTATGCCTCTGGTGTCGCTGCGGCTGGAAAGTTGGGGCTATGGCTCGTTCGCCATTGGTGTGATGGCGGCGATGCCGGCGATTGGCGTGCTTCTGGGCGCCAGGATCTCGAGTCGCCTGGCGGCACGTTTCGGCACAGCGGCCTTGATGCGCTTGTGTCTGTGGGCGGGAGCAATCTCCATCGGTCTGTTGGCGCTGTTGCCCAGCTACCCGATCTGGCTGGTACTGCGCCTGATGATCGGGGTCATTCTGACCATTGTCTTCATCCTCGGCGAGAGCTGGATCAACCAGTTGGTGGTGGAGCAATGGCGTGGACGGTTGGTGGCGCTGTATGGCAGCAGTTATGCCTTGAGCCAACTGTCCGGGCCGTTGCTACTGGGTGTTCTGGGAACCGAAAGGGATTTTGGTTTCTGGGTTGGCGTCGGGCTGTTGGTGGTCTCGCCGTTGCTGCTGCTGGGGCGCAGTGGAGCGCCGACCAGCGAGTCGCTCAGCGTAACCTTGAGCGACTTGCTGGGTTTCTGCCGAGGGTTGCCGGCGATTGCCTGGGCGGTGGCGCTGTTTGCCGCGTTCGAGGCGATGATACTGACCTTGTTGCCGGTCTATTGTTTGCGCCAGGGTTTCACCACCGAAATGGCCTTGGCTATGGTCAGCACGGTGGTGGTTGGCGATGCCTTGTTGCAACTGCCGATTGGCGCGCTGGCTGATCGGCTGTCGCGCCGTACGCTGTTTACCGGTTGTGCAATGGTTCTGCTGGTGTCGAGCCTGGCGATTCCGCTGCTGATCGACACGTTGCTGATCTGGCCGCTATGGGTGCTGTTCGGAGCCAGTGCCGGTGGGTTGTTTACCTTGTCGCTGATTCTGATCGGCGAACGCTATCGCGACGATGCGCTGGTCCGCGCCAACGCCCATGTCGCACAGTTGTGGGGCATTGGCTGCCTGATCGGACCGTTGGCGGCAGGGGCGGGCAGTCAGTGGATCAGCGGGCATGCATTGCCGTTGCTAATGGCGGCCGGGGCTTTAGGGTTGGTGATTCTTGTATCGCGCCAAGGGGC
This sequence comes from Pseudomonas sp. GW821-FHT04C07, assembly GCF_059420325.1. NCBI lineage: Bacteria > Pseudomonadati > Pseudomonadota > Gammaproteobacteria > Pseudomonadales > Pseudomonadaceae > Pseudomonas > Pseudomonas sp. GW821-FHT04C07. The sequence continues at coordinate 429,242 of NZ_JBWKTM010000001.1, read as the reverse complement.
GTTTGGCGCTGTGCAGCCGGTGTAACGTTTATCGGGGAGTTGGTAGTCCTGAAAGCTCGTGCGAACGCGGCCCGAACCTTCGGCAGCTCACAGCATCCGCTCCGGGCCGACGCTGAGCATGTCGATGTCGATGAAATTTCAGCTCGGCGCGGGCCATGAAAGCTTCGCTGCTGTTGGACAGCAAGCGAAAGCCGGAGCGGCCCTTATAAGGCGCTGCCTGGGCCTGGATCGAAGGACCAAACGCCGAATCCGCCGCTGGCAAGGTTCTCGCGGTACGTCGAACGTGGCGCAACCGCCCAGGGTCAGGGCGAAAAGCAGAAGAAAGTGCAGTGCCCGTGTGGGTCTCAAGTCGGATCGTCCCGATTGGCGGCGGTTGTCGTCATGTGGACGCTGGCTTGCGGTCAAAGGTCAGTCGACGGCACCATCGGTTTCGGCCAGCAGCTTGATTGCCGCAGCCCCCACCTTGCGCACAGCTTCTTCAATCTGTGCCGTCGGCTTGGCTGCGTAGTTCATCCGCAGACAATTGCGATATTTGCCTGAGGCCGAAAAGATACTGCCGACAGCGATCTGTACGCCTTGTTCAAGCAGCACGCGATTCAGTTTCAAGGTGTCGAAACCCTCGGGCAGCTCGACCCACAGCATGAAGCTGCCTTGCGGGCGGCTGGCGCGGGTGCCGGCGGGGAAGTAACGGCTGACCCAGTCGATCATCAAGTCGCGGTTACGTTGGTACTGCGTGCGCATGCGCCGCAAATGCGGCTCGAAATGTCCGGCCTTGAGGAATTCGGCGATAGCGATCTGTGGTTGCGGTGCAGTCGAGCCAGTGCTGATGTATTTCATGTGCAGGACCCGCTCCAGGTAACGCCCCGGCGCTACCCAGCCAATGCGTAAACCCGGTGCCAGGGTTTTCGAGAACGAACTACAGAGCAGGACGCGACCGTCTTCGTCGAAGGATTTGATGGTCCGTGGGCGCGGGTAGGTGTAGGCCAGTTCGCCATACACATCGTCCTCGATGATCGCCACGTCGAAGCGCTGGGCCAGGGTCAGCAAGGCCCGTTTGCGCGACTCCGGCATGATGTAGCCCAGCGGGTTGTTGCAGTTGGGGGTCAACTGTATGGCCTTGATCGGCCATTGCTCCAACGCCAGCTCCAGGGCATCGAGGCTGATCCCGGTGAGCGGATCGGTGGGGATTTCCAGGGCTTTCATGCCCAGGCCCTTGAGGGTCTGCATGGCGCCGTGAAAGCTCGGCGAGTCCACGGCGACGATGTCGCCTTGCTCGCAGGTGGCGCGAATGCTGGTGGACAGCGCTTCATGGCAGCCGGTGGTGATCACCAGATCGCTGGCACCTAGCTGACAACCGGAGTCGAGCAACAACCGGGCAAGCTGTTCACGCAATTCCAGAGTGCCGTAGATGTTGTCGTAATACAGACCGGGCATGTCCTGCCGGCGGCTGATCCGCGCCAGGCCACGTAGCAGCGGCTGCATGGTCGGCGTGGTGATGTCCGGCATGCCGCGGCCCAACTGGACGACATCCTTGCGCGGTACGGCGCGGATCAATTCGAGTACCTGATCCCACTGGGAAATTTCCACCGGCCGTTGTGCGGGGCGCCCGACCGCGGGCAGCGCCGGCAACTCGCGGCCGACCGGGACGAAATAGCCGGATTTGGGCTTCGGCGTCGCCAATCCGCTGTCTTCCAACACCCGATAGGCCTGCTGCACCGTGCTCAAGCTGACCCCGTGCTCGACGCTCAAGGCCCTCACCGAAGGCAACCGGTCACCGGGGCGATAGAAGCCCTGTTCGATACGCGTGCCGAGCAGTTCAGCGAGATTGACGTAAAGGGTCATGGCAGGGCCTCGATGGGATCGATTCGGATAAGCAGTACAGATGGAGCAAAAATACAGGATTCAGTGCTGCGATTGGAAATTCTGTATGGAAATAATACAGCTACTTTGAATCTGTAATGGTTTTGGACGCCCGCGCATCATGTCTGCTCATGGCTACCCAAGTAAACAGGAGCAGAAAAATGAACGGCTTGAGCGATGTGCGGCTCACATTACACAGTCAGGAACTAGTGGCAGGGCAGGAGAAAGGGTCACGTGCGGCGACTATGCGCAACGCCCCGTCCGGTCTGAGCCGTTGGGGCCTGTTCTGGCATCGCCTGCGCACCCGCAAAACCCTGCTCGATTTGACGACCGAGGAGTTGCGCGACATCGGCTTGAGCCGTGAACAGGCGCGGCAAGAAGGGTTGAAACCGTTCTGGCGGATTTAGGGTGTGAAACACATCCCTATGTAGCAGCTGCCGCCAGGCTGCGTCCGGCTGCGCAGCAGTCGTAATCTGGCCACCTCGGTTTTCCTGTGAGATCGAGGCCTACCGTTCTACGACCGCTTCGCGGCCGAACGCAGCCTGGCGGCAGCTGCTACAGGGAAGGGTGTCGTTCCCTGAGCCTCAGGTCAGCTCTTTAAGCCTGTGCCAGAGCATTCCCAGCGCCAGCAGCGGAGAGCGCAGGTATTTGCCGCCGGGGAAGGTGATGTGTGGAACCTGGGCGAACAGATCGAAGCCGCCGCTCTGCTGGCCGCTGATGGCCTCGGCCAGCAACTTGCCGGCCAGGTGCGTGGCGTTTACGCCATGACCTGAGTAGGCCTGGGCGTAATACACATTCGGCTGGTCCTTGAGCCGTCCGATCTGTGGCAGGCGATTGGCGCCGATGCCGATCATCCCGCCCCATTGATAGTCGATCTTCACCCCGGCTAGCTGCGGGAATACGTCCAGCATTTTCGGCCGCATATAAGCGGCGATGTCCTGCGGGTCGCGCCCGGAATAGTGACAAGCACCGCCAAACAGCAAGCGCCGGTCCGCCGAGAGACGGTAGTAATCCAGCGCTACCCGTTGATCGCAGACCGCCATGTTCTGTGGCAATAACGCGTGAGCCTGGGCTTCACTCAAGGGTTCGGTGGCGATGATATAGCTGCCGGCTGGCAGCACTTTGCCGCTGAGTTGCGGGTTGAGTCCGTTGAGGTAGGCGTTGCAGCCCAGCACTAACGTTTTGGCCCGCACTGAACCCTGAGCGGTGTGAACACGAACTTCAGGGCCGTAATCGATGCGGGTAACGGCCGATTGCTCGAACAGCTTGACGCCCAGTTGCTGCGCGGCGACGGCTTCGCCCAGCGCAAGATTCAACGGATGCAGATGCCCCGAGCCCATATCGATCAAACCGCCGACATAACGGTCGGAGCCGACCACAGTGTGCATTTCATGGGCTTGCAGCAGGCGGGTTTGGTGACGATAACCGAGGCTGCGCAGTTCTTCGGCATCCTCGGCGAATCCTTCAAGATCGCGAGGTTTGTTGGCCAGATCGCAATAACCCCAGGTCAGGTCGCAGGCGATCTGGAAACGTTCGACCCGCTGGCGGACTATTTCCACCGCCTCAAGCCCCATCAACTTCATCTCACGCACGCCTTGCGTGCCTACCACATTGGCGAACTGATCGAGGCCGTGGCCGACACCGCGAATCAGCTGCCCGCCGTTGCGCCCGCTGGCGCCCCAGCCAATCTTGCGCGCTTCCAGCAGCACTACGCTCAAACCGCGCTCGGCCAGTTCGATAGCCGTGTTCAACCCCGAGAAACCACCGCCGACCACGCAGACGTCGGCCTGTAACTCACCTGTGAGCACCGGATGGTCGGGCTGCGGCAGGCTGCTGGCGGCGTAGTAAGACGCGGTGTGCTGGTTGCTCGGGACAGGTTTCTGAGCACGGGCATTCATGTGCATAATCCGGATTATTGTGTTTGGAAAACTTTACGGAGCATAAGCCGGACCTTTCAGGTGCGGCAACACTGGTCGGCTGGCGCTGTCTGGAACGTGGCTTTTAAGGCAGAATCCCAATCCATCCACTTTCCCGGTAACCGCTTCGATGAGCTGCAACAGCCAGAAAATTCGCACTCTCCGGCAGCAGATCCCCTCGTTCGAGTGTGTCCCCGGTTGCCATGACTGCTGTGGTCCGGTAACCACTTCGACCGAAGAAATGTCCCGTTTACCGCGCAAGACGGCGGCCGAGCAGGAAGCGGCAATGGATGAGTTGAACTGCGTTCACCTGGGCCCCAACGGTTGCACGGTGTACGACGAGCGTCCGTTGATCTGTCGTCTATTCGGCACTACGCCGACCTTGCCATGCCCCAATGGCCGCCGCCCGGTGGAGTTGATTCATCCGCGAGTCGAAAAGCAGATCCATGAGTACATGGCCAGCACGCGGCAGGTTCTGGTTTGAAATGATCGTTCCCACGCAGAGCGTGGGAACGAGCGTGATGCGCTCAATCCGGAATCGGTAGATTCAAACTCTCTTTCACCTCTTCCATCACGATATAGCTCTTGGACTCCCGCACATGGGGCAGTTTAAGCAGGATGTCGCCCAGCAATTTACGGTACGACGCCATCTCGGAAATCCGTGCTTTCACCAGATAGTCGAAGTCGCCCGACACCAGATGGCACTCCAGCACATGGGGCAGCTTCAGCACGGCTCGCCGGAACTCTTCGAAGGTGTCGCCGGATTTGTAGTCCAGGCTGATCTCGACGAATACCAGCAGGCTGCCCTTGAGGTGCTGCGGGTTGAGCCGGGCGTTGTAGCCCATGATGATTCCTTCGCGCTCCAGACGACGTACCCGCTCGGTACAGGGTGTGGTCGACAGGCCGACCTTTTCCCCCAGTTCGGTGAAGGAAATGCGCCCGTCCACCTGCAGGATGCGCAAGATGTTGCGGTCGATCTTGTCCAGCTCACGTTTGGTCTGGGTGTTGGTACGCATAGGGGATGCGCCTCCGTGAAAAGGGTTTTTGCCGAGAATTCTCGCCAAATATAGGCACTTATATAGTGAAAAGCACTGGCAAATGTTTTTTACACTGCGCGCATCTTCGCTCTGAACAACAAACGTCAGCGGTAAGCCGCGATGAGGGATATGAAAATGCGCGTTCTGGTCTTGGGTAGCGGCGTCATAGGTACCGCCAGTGCCTATTATCTGGCTCGGGCCGGCTTTGAGGTGGTGGTCGTCGACCGCCAGCCGGCCGCTGCCATGGAAACCAGTTTCGCCAACGCAGGCCAGGTCTCGCCGGGTTATGCCTCGCCCTGGGCCGCGCCGGGTGTGCCGCTCAAAGCCATCAAGTGGCTGTTGCAGCGCCACGCGCCGCTGGCGATCAAGGCCACTGCCGAGATTGATCAATACCTGTGGATGGCGCAGATGCTGCGCAACTGCACCGCCAGCCGCTATGCGGTGAACAAAGAGCGTATGGTCCGTCTGTCCGAATACAGCCGTGACTGCCTCGACGAACTGCGCGCCGAAACCGGTATTGCCTACGAAGGACGCAGCCTGGGGACTACCCAGCTGTTCCGCACACAGGCGCAACTCGATGGCGCGGCGAAAGACATCTCGGTGCTCAAAGAGTCCGGCGTACCTTTTGAACTGCTCGACCGCGCCGGCATCGCCCGCGTTGAACCCGCACTGGCCAGCGTCACCGACATCCTCGCCGGTGCCTTGCGCTTGCCGAATGACCAAACCGGTGACTGCCAGATGTTCACCACCCGCCTGGCCGAAATGGCTGTGAAACTGGGTGTGGAATTCCGCTTCGGCCAGGACATTCAACGCCTCGACTACGCCGGTGATCGGGTCAATGGTGTGTGGATCGACGGCAAGCTGGAAACCGCTGACCGCTACGTGCTGGCACTCGGCAGCTATTCGCCGCAGTTGCTCAAGCCGCTGGGCATCAAGGCGCCGGTGTATCCGCTCAAGGGTTACTCGTTGACCGTGCCGATCACCAACCCGGAGATGGCCCCGACTTCGACTATCCTCGACGAGACTTACAAGGTCGCGATCACCCGTTTCGACAACCGCATTCGTGTCGGTGGCATGGCTGAAATTGCCGGTTTTGACCTGTCGCTCAATCCGCGTCGGCGCGAAACCCTGGAGATGATCGTCAACGACCTCTATCCTCAGGGCGGTGATTTGTCCCAGGCCAGTTTCTGGACCGGCCTGCGTCCGACCACACCGGATGGCACACCGATTGTCGGTGCCACACCGTTGCGCAATCTGTTTTTGAACACCGGTCACGGTACGCTCGGCTGGACCATGGCGTGTGGTTCTGGTCGCTTGCTGGCTGACCTGATGGCGAAGAAAACGCCGCAGATCAGTGCCGAAGGACTCGATATTTCTCGTTACGATAATAATCCCAAGGAGTCAGCTAAACATGTCAATCCAGCGCCAGCTCACCAATGAGCGCATGAGCCAGATCGTTGTACACGGCAATACCGTGTATCTGGCAGGACAAGTTGGCGACGATATGAACGCCGGGATTGAACAGCAGACCCGTGAAACCCTTGCCAACATCGAGCGTTTGCTGGATCTGGCCGGGACCGACAAGAATAGTCTGCTGTCGGTGACGATCTACCTGAAAGACATCGACGCTGACTTCGCCGGTATGAACGCTGTCTGGGACAAGTGGCTGCCAAAAGGTGTGGCACCTGCCCGCGCAACCGTCGAAGCCAAGCTCTGCGAGCCGGAAATTCTGGTCGAGCTGTCGGTTGTGGCCGCTCTGCCTCAAGTAACGCTTTAAGTAACAACGATCCCTCTCCCGGCGCTGTTGGTGGTTCACGCTGTCAGCCAGCGCCGGTTTTTTCTTCCCTCATGACCGCCTAGAAGTCTGCCGCCATGCGTCCTGCCCGTGCCCTGATCGATCTTCAAGCTCTGCGTCACAACTACCAACTGGCCCGCGAAGTGTCGGGAGCCAAGGCTCTCGCCGTGATCAAGGCCGATGCTTATGGCCATGGCGCGGTGCGCTGCGCCCAGGCTCTGGAAGCTGAGGCTGACGGTTTTGCCGTGGCCTGTATCGAGGAAGCGCTGGAACTGCGTGCAGCCGGTATTCGTGCGCCGGTGCTGTTGCTTGAAGGCTTTTTCGAAGCCGATGAGCTGGCGCTGATCGTCGAGCATGATTTCTGGTGTGTGGTGCATTCGTTGTGGCAGCTCGAGGCGATCGAGAAAGCCGCACTGGCCAAGCCGCTGACCATCTGGCTCAAGCTCGACTCGGGCATGCACCGCGTCGGACTGCATCCGGCGGATTATCAAGGGGCCTATCAACGACTCCTGGCCAGTGGCAAAGTGGCAAAGATTGTCCTGATGAGCCACTTCGCCCGCGCCGATGAGCTCCATTGCGCCCGCAGTAGCGAGCAGGTCGCGGTGTTCGAAGCCGCTCGCCAGGGGTTGTCGGCTCAGGTCAGTTTGCGCAACTCGCCGGCGGTTCTCGGTTGGCCGAACATTCCCAGTGACTGGGTGCGCCCGGGCATCATGCTTTACGGCGCGACTCCGTTCGAGGAGGCCAATGCGGTGGCTGCGCGTTTGCAGCCAGTGATGACCCTGGAATCGAAAGTGATCAGCGTGCGTGAGCTGCCCGCCGGCGAACCGGTTGGTTACGGTGCGAAGTTCATCACGCCCAAACCAATGCGTATTGGCGTGGTTGCCATGGGTTATGCCGACGGCTATCCGCGTCAGGCGCCTACCGGTACGCCAGTGTTGGTGGCGGGTCAACGCAGTCAGCTGCTTGGGCGGGTATCGATGGACATGTTGTGCATTGATCTGACCGATGTACCGCAGGCCGGCCTCGGTTCGACGGTCGAGTTGTGGGGCAAGAACATCCTTGCCAGCGACGTGGCGATGGCTGCCGACACCATTCCTTATCAGATTTTCTGCAACCTGCGCCGAGTGCCACTGCTCTATTCCGGGAGCTAAAGGGCACTCTGCCTTACCGGAAGTCGCCTTCCTGAAGCGGATTCAGGCCCAAGTGTTGTAAATACTGAACGCTGTCGCCATGATAACGCTCAATACCCCTACAACCTGAATCCTGGGAGGCTAATGCATTGGACGTCGGTGAACGACTGCAATCGATCCGTAAACTGAAAGGTCTTTCCCAGCGTGAGCTTGCCAAGCGTGCGGGGGTCACCAATAGCACCATTTCGATGATCGAGAAAAACAGCGTCAGTCCCTCGATCAGTTCGCTGAGGAAGGTTCTTGGTGGTATCCCCATGTCCATGGTCGAGTTCTTTTCCGAAGAAATCCTCCAGGAAAAACCGACTCAGATCGTCTATAAAGCTCACGAACTGATCGATATCTCCGATGGCGCGGTCACCATGAAACTGGTCGGTAAGGCTCATCCGAGTCGGGCAATCGCTTTTCTCAACGAGATTTACCCGCCAGGCGCCGATACCGGCGGCGAAATGCTCACCCACGAAGGTGAGGAGACCGGGATTCTCCTGGAAGGTCGTCTGGAGTTGGTGGTGGGGCTTGAGACATTCGTGCTTGAGGCCGGTGACAGCTACTACTTCGAAAGCACCAAGCCGCACCGTTTCCGTAATCCGTTCGACGCGCCGGCGCGGCTAATCAGCGCAGCCACGCCAGCGAATTTCTAAGAGGAAGGCGTCCAGCAAGGTTTGTGCAGGCGCTCTGGTTAGTTTTCCGCCACGACTAATACCCCTTCGACTTTAGGGTTGTTTCAGTGTGGCGGGCTAACCGCTATACTTGCGCCCGCCTGCGAACCGTGGCCGTGGGCGTGACTAGCCACCATTGAGGGTGTACGCGTGAACCTAATTATGAAAATGCTGGCTGCACCAGCAACCGTATTGGCCCTTTGGGCAGTCAGCGCTCAAGCTGCGACCAACGACGATATCGCTAAACGCCTTGAACCAGTCGGCCAGGTCTGTGTACAAGGTCAAGAGTGCAAGGGGATGGAAGTCGCTGCTTCGGCGGGCGGCGGCGGTGCGAAAACCCCTGACGACGTGATTGCCAAGCATTGCAATGCTTGCCACGGCACCGGCCTGCTGGGTTCGCCAAAAATCGGCGACGCTGCCGACTGGGGCAAGCGCGCCAAAGAGCAAGGTGGTCTTGACGGCCTGTTGGCCAAAGCCATTACCGGCATCAACTCGATGCCGCCCAAAGGCACTTGCGCCGATTGCTCCGATGGCGATCTCAAAGGCGCAATCCAGAAGATGTCCGGCCTGAAATAAGTCCCATCTTCCGCGAAAAAGCCGCTTACGAGCGGCTTTTTTGTGCCCGAGATTTGGCCTCAAGGCTGTTCTTTGCAGCAAAGACCCGGCAAGCTCAGTCCCACCCCGGCTCAAGGCGCGTCCACGGAGGGTCAGATGGTGCAGTCCTGTTCAATCGAGCATGCGGTCGATGCTGTGCTCGCACGTTTACCGGTGCATATTCATATGGGTTTGCCGCTGGGCCTTGGCAAACCCAATGCTTTTGTTAACGCGCTGTACCAACGCATTGCACAACTGCCCGGGCGCCGGCTGACGATCTACACAGCCCTGAGTCTGGGTCGCCCATCCTTGGGTGATGGCTTGCAGCGGCGCTTTCTCGAGCCCTTTGTCGAACGTGTATTCGGCGATTATACGGAACTGGATTTTCTCGCTGATCTGCACCACGACAGCCTGCCGGCCAACATCCGCATCGAACAGTTCTTCATGCAGCCAGGGAGTTTGCTCAACAGCCTGCCCGCTCAACAGGACTACGTCAGCAGCAACTACAGCCATGCCGCGCGGGACATCAATGCCGCCGGTTTGAACCTGGTCGCGCAACTGGTCGCTCGTGATCCACAGGCGGATCGCCTGAGCTTGAGCTGCAACCCGGATATCACACTCGACTTGCTGCCGATGATCGCCAAGCGCCGCGCGGCGGGAGAAACCATTCTGCTGCTCGGCCAGGTTCATCGAGACCTGCCTTACATGCCGGGCCATGCGGAAATCGGCAGTGACACCTTCGATTTGCTGATCGACGAGGAGGACCACACAACGCTGTTTTCCACGCCGAATATGCCCGTGGGCTTGCAGGACCATTTCATCGGGCTGCACGCCAGTACTTTGGTGCGCGATGGCGGCACCTTGCAGATCGGCATCGGCTCCATGGGCGATGCGCTGACTGCTGCACTGCTTGCACGTCAGGCGGATAACGACGGTTATCGAGCGCTGTTGGCGGAGATCGATGTCACACACTGGCAGCGTCTGATCGAGCGTGAAGGCGGCGTCGAGCCCTTCGCCAAAGGGCTTTACGGTTGCAGCGAAATGTTCGTCAACGGGCTGTTGGTTCTGGCCGATGCAGGAATCGTAAGGCGTAAGGTTTATGCGCAGGTTGCGCTGCAAGAGCAGGCGAATGCCGGAGCGCTGGATGAGGCCGCGCAGCAGGGCGGTATCTCAGTGCATGGCGGGTTCTTTCTCGGGCCGCGCAGTTTCTATCAGCGGTTGCGCGAGTTGCCGCCGAGCAAGCTGGTTGAGTTCAACATGACCGCCATCAGCTACATCAATGAGCTGTATGGCAACGAACAGCTCAAGCGGTTGCAGCGCCAGGATGCACGTTTCATCAACAGTGCCTTTACCATGACCCTGCTCGGTGCCGGGGTGGCGGATCAACTGGAGGATGGGCGGGTACTCAGCGGTGTCGGCGGGCAATACAACTTTGTTGCCCAAGGCCATGCGCTGGAGGGTGCGCGTTCGATCCTGATTTTGCGCAGCTGGCGCGAATCAGGCGGCGAAGTGAGTTCGAACATGGTCTGGGATTACGGTCACTGCACGATCCCGCGGCATCTGCGCGACATCGTGGTGACCGAGTACGGCATCGCCGATCTGCGCGGCAAGACCGATGCGGCGGTGATCGAGGCCTTGCTGAGTATCAGCGATTCACGCTTCCAGCAGGGCTTGATCGAGCAGGCACAGAAAGTCGGCAAGTTGCCCAAGGACTTCCGCCTTGATCCACGTTTCACCGACAACAACCCGCAGCGTCTGCAGGCGATTCAGGCACGGCATTCCCAGCTTTTTCCGGAGTATCCGTTGGGCAGCGACTTCAGCAGCGAGGAGCGTGATCTGTTGCGGGCGCTCAACTGGTTGAAGAGCAAGTTCAAGCTCACCGAGATTCTCGAGCTGGGCAAGGCCGCGCTGGATGCGCCGCAGCCATCGCAATACCCGGCTCATCTTGAACGGATGCAACTGACGAAACCTGAGGGCCTGCGCGAGGATCTGTATCAGCGATTGCTGTTGGCAGGTCTACAGGCCACCGCGAAGTAACTACCAGCGACGATCAAATGTGGGAGCGGGCTTGCTCGCGAAGACGGCGGCACATCCAGCATTGATGTGACTGACAAACCGCATTCGCGAGCAAGCCCGCTCCCGCAGGGGGTTTGTGGTGTGGCGGATTAGTCGATAAAGGTCACGACGCCGCCCGCCAGGGATTTCACCCGGGCCAGGGATTCAACGCGATAGCCCTGAGCGTCCAGCTCGGCACGGCCGCCCTGGAATGACTTCTCGATCACGATACCCAGGCCTGCCACGGTGGCGCCGGCTTGTTTGATGATCGAGATCAGCGCTTGCGAGGCCTTACCATTGGCCAGGAAGTCATCGATGATCAGCACGCGGTCGTTGCTGGTCAGGTGCCGTGGAGAAATCGCCACAGTGCTTTCGACCTGCTTGGTGAACGAGTACACAGTCGCCGACAGCAGGTTTTCGGTCAGGGTCAGGGACTGATGCTTGCGGGCGAAAATCACCGGCACACCGAGATTCAGTCCGGTCATGATCGCCGGAGCAATACCCGAGGCTTCGATGGTAACGATCTTGGTGATGCCCGAATTTGCGAACAGGGTGGCGAACTCATCGCCGATCAGCTTCATCAATTGCGGGTCGATCTGGTGGTTCAGAAAGGCGTCGACTTTCAGGACCTGATCGGAAAGCACGATGCCTTCTTCGCGAATTTTCTTGTGCAGGGCTTCCACGGAACTTCCTCTTTTAGCGCTTTGTGCGCCTAAGCTCTGATAAAAAGTGTTCGGTTAAAAAGTAGTCAATTTAGCGCTTTAACATTGCGCGTATATCCGCTAACGCGGTATTGCCACGAACGGCTTTGACTTCGGTAGGGATGTCGTCGGTGCCTTCCCAGGCCAAGTCGTCCGGCGGCAGTTCATCGAGGAAGCGGCTCGGCGCACAGTCGATGATCTCGCCGTATTGCTTACGCTTGGCAGCGAAGGTGAAGGCCAGAGTCTGACGAGCTCGGGTAATTCCGACGTAGGCCAGGCGGCGTTCTTCTTCGATGGTGTCGGCTTCGATGCTGGAGCGGTGAGGGAGAATTTCCTCTTCCATGCCCATGATGAACACGTAGGGGAATTCCAGGCCCTTGGAGGCGTGCAAGGTCATCATTTGCACACCTTCGGCGCCGTCTTCCTCTTCCTGCTGACGTTCGAGCATGTCGCGCAAGACCAGCTTGCCGATGGCGTCTTCGATGGTCATTTCGCCATCTTCGTCTTTTTCCAGGGTGTTCTTCAGCGCCTCGATCAGGAACCAGACGTTGCCCATGCGGTAGTCCGCGGCTTTGTCGCTGGAACTGTTGGTGCGCAGCCAGTTCTCGTAATCGATGTCCATGACCATGCTGCGCAGTGCGGAAATCGGGTCCTCTCCCGCACATTGCTCACGTACGCGATCCATGAAGCGCTTGAAGCGCGTCAGGCGATCGGTGAAGCGGCTGTCCAGGTGCTCGCCAAGGCCAATTTCTTCGGTAGCGGCGTACATCGAGATCTTGCGCCCAGTGGCGTAGTTGCCGAGCTTTTCCAGGGTGGTCGAACCGATTTCCCGGCGTGGGACGTTGATCACCCGCAGGAAGGCGTTGTCGTCGTCCGGGTTCACCAGCAGGCGGAAGTAAGCCATCAGGTCTTTGACTTCCTGACGTCCGAAAAAGCTGTTGCCGCCGGAGAGGCGATACGGAATCTGGTGATGCTGAAGCTTGAGCTCAATGAGCTTGGCCTGGTAATTACCGCGATAAAGAATGGCGAAGTCGCTGTAGGGGCGGTCGGTGCGCAGGTGCAGGGTGAGGAGTTCCACGGCCACGCGCTCGGCTTCGGCGTCTTCGTTGCGGCAGCGGATCACGCGGATTTCGTCGCCGTGCCCCATGTCGCTCCACAGTTGTTTTTCAAACGCGTGGGGATTGTTCGAAATCAGCACGTTGGCGCAGCGCAGGATACGGCTGGTGGAGCGGTAGTTCTGCTCGAGCATTACCACTTTCAAGGACGGATAGTCGTCCTTGAGCAACATCAGGTTTTCCGGGCGTGCGCCGCGCCAGGCGTAGATCGACTGGTCATCATCACCCACCACGGTGAACTGGTTACGCTTGCCGATCAGCAGCTTCACCAGCAAATACTGGCTGGCGTTGGTGTCCTGGTATTCGTCCACTAGCAGGTAGCGGACCTTGTTTTGCCATTTTTCCAGGATGTCGGCGTGCTCCTGGAACAGTTTTACCGGCAGCAGGATCAGGTCGTCAAAGTCCACCGCGTTGAATGCCTTGAGCGTGCGCTGATAGTGGGTGTAGACGATGGCGGCGGTCTGCTCCTTGGGGTTGCGGGCATTTTCCAGGGCTTCGGGCGGCAGAATCAGGTCGTTTTTCCACGAGCCGATCATGTTCTTGATCTCGTCGACGCCGTCGTCGCCCGAGTATTCCTTCTGCATGATGTCAGTCATCAGGGCTTTGACGTCGGTCTCGTCGAAAATCGAGAACCCTGGCTTATAGCCCAGACGTGCATGCTCTTTGCGGATGATGTTCAGACCCAGATTGTGGAACGTACACACCGTCAACCCGCGGCCTTCGCCGCCGCGCAGCAGGCTGCCGACTCGCTCCTTCATCTCCCGCGCGGCCTTGTTGGTAAAGGTCATGGCGACGATGTACTGCGCACGGATGCCGCAGCTCTGGATCAGATGGGCGATTTTGCGGGTGATCACGCTGGTCTTGCCGGAGCCTGCGCCGGCGAGCACCAAAAGAGGGCCGCCGACATAGTTCACGGCTTCTTGCTGCCGGGGATTGAGTCGGGACATGACGGAAAAGGAGGTCGCTTGCGAAATGGGCGGGCATTTTAACAGGCTGGAAAGATTCTGCCGCTCCTCTGCGACTTGTGACGTAGCACTCGATCTAAATTTGCCGGTTTTGTTACTTTCCCGCAGGATGCGCAATGAATTTGCGTCTAATGTTCGTGTTTGAGCGGTACAAGCCGGTTTTTGATAATCAATAGCATTGGTCAGTGTTTATCGGCACGTCATAATGCCCGCCGCCAACATCTTTTGCAGAGTCTAGGGAGCTAGCTTGTCTACGCCTGTCGAACCCTTGCGTTTGCTGCTTCTGGCCCAAGAGCCAGCGTGGGCAGCGTTGTTGCGCGAGTGTCTGGCTCCGATGGGGAGCTCGGCTGTGCTGATCAGTGCGCCGAGCTGGGAGTCGGTCAGTAGTTTGTTCGATGACGACCGCACTGCGGTGTTATTGACGACTCCAGCCCTGCAACCCGCTCCGGGTCGCTGCAGTTTGCCAACGGTATTGCTGTTGGAGCACGAACCGGTAGTCGCACCGGACGGTGTCAGCGACTGGTTGGTCCGCGATGCTCTGGATATTGCTACGTTGCGCCGTTGTCTGCGCCATGTTCGTGAGCGAGGTGTGCTGGAAAACACCTTGCAACGCCTGGCTGAACAGGACCCGCTGACCGGCATCGCCAATCGCCAGGGGTTTCAGACCTTGCTGGCAGCCCGTCTTGCCGAGAATGAAGGGCGTGGCCTTGCGCTGGGTCATCTGGACCTCGACAACTTTCGTCACGCCAATGATGCCCTCGGTCACCAGGCCGGTGACCGGCTGATCCTGCAGGTGGTCTCGCGGCTCAAAAGCCAGCTTGAAGCCGGCGATCAACTGGCGCGTCTGGGCAGTGATGAATTTGCCTTGTTGGTCGACACCCGCCGGGCGCCGCAGCGTGCCGAGTGGATGGCTGAACGCATTATCGAAGCCATGTCCGAGCCCTATTGGGTCGATGGTGAAAGCCTGCTGATCGGCTGCAGTCTGGGTATTGCCCATGCCCGCACACGGGCCGGTGCCGACCCGCTGATGTGGCACGCGCATATCGCCATGCAACAGGCCAAAAGCACCCAAGGCTGCACTTTTCATATTTTCAATGAGCGCATCAATCGTAACGCCCGCAGCCTCGCCGATCTCGAAAGCGAACTGCGCCGTGCCTTGCGTCGCGACGAACTGGAACTGCATTACCAGCCACGGCTGAACCTGGAAGACGGGCAGATTGTCGGTCTCGAGGCGTTGGTGCGCTGGCGACATGGCGAGCGTGGCCTGTTGCCGCCGAGCGAATTCGTTCCGCTGGCCGAGCAAAGCGGTTTGATCGTGCCGCTCGGTTATTGGGTGATTTCCCGCGCCCTGCGGGATATGCAGGCTCTGCGCGAACGCGGCCTGCCGCCGTTGCACATGGCGGTCAACCTGTCGTTCCGGCAGTTCCAGGACAGTCAGCTGCTCTCGACGTTGAGTCGCCTGATTGCCGAGCGTGGCGTCGAGGCGCAATGGCTGGAGTTCGAACTGACGGAAACCGCAGTGATGCGCCGAAGTGACCTGGTCAAGCAGACCATGGATGCGCTGGGTCGTTTGGGTGTGCGTTTCTCACTGGATGACTTCGGCACCGGCTTCTCTTCGTTCGTTCACCTCAACAGCCTGCCGATTGCGCTGCTGAAGATCGACAAGAGCTTTGTCGGCGGCATGGAACTGCGCGAAGAGAACCGCAAGCTGGTCCACGCGATGATCAATCTGGCGCACAACCTCAACCTGGAAGTGGTGGCCGAAGGCGTCGAAACGCCGGAGCAGCTTGCGTTACTGCGCGGCTTCGGCTGCGATCAGGTTCAGGGTTACCTGATCAGCAAGCCGTTACCCTTGGTTGAATTGGTCGAGTACTTGACGTTCGGCGTCTGCCAGCAAACCGTGCAGGATTTCTGCTAAGCCGACAGGTCGCCGATGCCTTGCTCCAGAGCCCTCTGCGATGAGGGCTTGCCTTTGATCATCCGCTTCATCTTCCCTTCGAACGCCAGCGTCAGGCTCACTGCCGCGCAGGCCAGCCCCAACGCCAGACCCCACCATACGCCGGTCGGCCCCCAACCGAGGGTAAAGGCCATTAACCACGCAGCGGGTGCGCCGATCAGCCAATAGCAGCCCAGGCCCACCACAAAGGTGGTCTTGGCGTCCTTGAGCCCGCGAATCGCGCCCATGGCGATGGTTTGCGTGCCGTCGAACAGCTCGAACCAGGCAGCCACCGCCAGCAAGCTCACAGCCAGGTTGATCACATCGCGAAAGGCCGGGTCGTTTTGATCGAGGAACAGCCCGACCAGCTGGTTCGGCACTAGCCAGAACACCATCGCGAAACCGAGCATCGCGGCCCCACCGAAGGCGATCCCGACCCGACCGGCCAAGCGGGCGTCCAGCAATTGCCCTGCGCCATAGTGCTGACCGATGCGCATGGTAATCGCATAGGAAATACCCGCTGGAATCATGAACGCTACCGAGACGATTTGCAGCGCGATCTGATGTGCGCCCAGTTGCGTGCTGCCCATGGTGCCCATGCACAGCGCGGCGAACGCAAAAAGGCCGACTTCCACCGCATAGGTGCCACCGATTGGCAGCCCCAGACGCCACAGTTCGCGCAGGTACTGGCGGTTTGGCCGCGACAGCCCCTGACGCAGCGGATAAGCGTCGTAGGCCGGATGCCGACGGATATGCCAGGCCAGCGCCAGAGCCATGCAATTGGCGACGATTGCCGTGACCAGGCCGATCCCGGTCAGACCGAGCTTCGGCAGGCCGAACATGCCGGTGATCAACGCATAGTTGAGCAGGAAGTTGGCCACGGTACCGCCCAGGCTGATGACCATCACCGGAGTCGCGCGGCCGATGGCGCTGGTAAACCCGCGCAAGGCCATGAAACTCAGGTAGCCGGGCAGGGCGAATGGCAGGATCAGCAGGAACCGGCCGGCGGCGTGGACGTTGGTTTCGGTCTGGCCGAACATCAGCAGAACGGGCTTGAGGTTCCACAGCAGCAGACCGGCCACCAGTGCCATCAGCCAGGCCAGCCAGAGCCCGGCCTGGGTCAGGCGGGTAGCGCCTTTGATGTCGCCTGCGCCCTGGCGAATGGCAACCAGGGTGCCAACCGCGGCAATCACACCGATGCAGAAGATCGACACGAACGTATAGCTGGCGGCGCCCAAACCGCCACCAGCGAGGGCTTCGGGGCTCAGTCTGGCCATCATCAAAGTGTCAGTGAGCACCATCAGCATGTGTGCCAACTGCGAGGCGATCAGCGGCCCGGCCAGCCGCAGGATGGCCCGGAGTTCGATACGTGCTGGATGCTGCATTATCATCAGTCTCGATTGTTCACAAGGGCAGGGAAGGGTTGATTCTCGGCGCTCTCGGGCGTGTGCACAAAGGGATAAAAACGATTGCTCGCATGATTAAAACTCATGCGTCGAGGTTTCTGGTAGGGTTTTGCCATTGCGCTATAGGAACGCTCCCAATGTCCCGTCGTCTTCCTCCTCTTTACGCTTTGCGCGCTTTTGAAGCGGCGTCGCGGCATAGCTCGTTTACTCGTGCGGCCGAAGAGCTGTCGATTACCCAGAGCGCTGTCAGCCGACACATTCGCACGCTGGAAGAGCATTTCGCCTGCCGTCTGTTTCAGCGCAGCGGTCGAAACTTGCAGCTGACCGAAGCTGCGCGTCTGCTGCTGCCAGGGATACGTGAAGGCTTCTCGGCACTGGAGCGTGCCTGCAATACCCTGCGCGCTGAAGATGACATCCTGCGAATGAAGGCGCCGTCGACCTTGACCATGCGTTGGCTGCTGGCGCGCCTCAGCCGTTTCCGGCATTTGCAACCGGGTAACGAGGTGCAACTGACCAGCGCCTGGATGGATGTCGACTCGGTGGACTTCAACCAGGAACCCTTCGATTGTGCGGTACTGCTCAGCAACGGGCACTTTCCCCCGGATTGGGAGGCCAGCTACCTGTTCCCCGAGCTGCTGATCCCGGTAGGCGCGCCGAGTCTATTGAGTGATCAACCCTGGGACGCCGCGCGCCTGGCTAGCGCAGAGTTGCTGCATCCGACGCCGGACCGTCGCGATTGGCGCAATTGGCTGGAGCGCATGGGTCTCTCCGAACAAGTGTCACTCAAGGGCGGCCAGGTCTTCGACACACTGGAGCTGGGCATGATCGCCGCTGCCCGTGGCTACGGTGTTTCCATGGGCGACCTGCTCATGGTGGCTGAGGATGTCGCGCAGGGGCGGTTGAGTCTGCCGTGGCCGACAGCCGTCGCCAGCGGTGAGAATTATTACCTGGTCTGGCCGAAAACCCGTCCAGGAGGTGAGCGTTTGCGCAGGCTCAGCGATTTTCTCCAGAGCGAAGTCCAGGCGATGGAGTTACCTGACGTCGAGCGCCTGAGCTGAAACGATGACGCCCTGATTTCCCCCTGGAGCGAGCTTGCTCGCGAAGACATCAGAACAAGCAACTCGAATCCCACGAAATGACCGAGGTGACCGATCCGCTGCCAAAAGCTCAATTGGCGTTCAACTGTGCGTTTTTATACTTGCTGAATCGTTTCATCAGCGCTATAAAAATTGCACAACTCCAAGAAAGGCTTTCCCATGACCCCGCTCAAATTGATCGTTGCCCTCAGCGCACTGACTGCTGCATCTCAAGCCATGGCTTGGGATTATGTGTTGCTCGATACCGACAAAGCCGCGCAAAACTTTCAGATCACCAGCGAAAAGTTGGGAGTGAAAACCGCCAAGCCATTCTCCGTGACGATGCGCACGCTGCATGGTGGTCGTCAGGAGGGCGTCAGCATTGTCGACATCGATAATGGCGTGATGAAACTGTCCGTAGTGCCGACTCGCGGGATGAACGTCCTGCAGGCCTCGGTGGGCGATGTACGGATGGGCTGGGATTCGCCGGTCAAGGAGGTGGTCAATCCGTCGTTTATCGAGCTCAACGGCCGCGGCGGACTGGGCTGGCTGGAGGGGTTCAACGAACTGGTCACCCGTTGTGGCTACGAATGGGTCGGCCATCCGGGCATGGACAACGGTGAGCTGCTGACCCTGCATGGCCGCGCCGCCAATATCCCGGCGAACAAGGTCACCCTGCATATCGACGAAAAGCCGCCCTATGCCATCAGCCTGCGCGGTGAGCTGAAAGAGCAGGCCTTCAAGAAAGTCGACTTTTCGGTGGCGACCGAACTGGTCACCGACCCCGGCAGCGTGCGCTTTGCGCTCAACGACACGCTGACCAACAACGGCGACTATCCGAAGGAATATCAGGCGCTTTATCACAGCAACTTCAGCACGCCATTCCTGGAGCAAGGCGCCCGTTTCGCCGCGCCGGTGAAACAAGTCTCACCGTTCAACGACAAGGCCAAAGCGGATTTGTCTGACTGGCAAACCTATCGAGGTCCGACCAAGGATTACGACGAAACCGTCTACAACGTGGTGCCATACGCCGACGCCAAGGGCGACACGCTCACCGTTCTGCACAACAAAGCGGGCAGTCTGGGCGTGGCGGTCGGTTTCAACACCGAGCAATTGCCTGTGTTCTCCCTCTGGAAAAACACCGACACACAAGGCCAGGGTTACGTTACCGGCCTGGAACCAGGCACCAGTTTCTCCTACAACCGTCGCTATCAGCGGCCACTGAACCTGGTGCCAACTATCGGTGCCAAGCAGCAGCGTCAGTTCCAGATCAATTACAGCTTGTTGGCGGATAAGCCGGCTGTGGATAAGGCACTGAAGCGAGTCAACGAGATTCAGAACGGGCGACAGACCGAAGTGCGGCAGACGCCGTTGGTGGATCTGAGCAAGGGGTGAGGGAGGGGAAACCTGAAAAATCGATTATTCGTTGAGAAAAACGATTGGAAATGAGGGTTTTCTTAAAAAAATGATTACAAACGCGGCTTACTGACCCGTCGGTCGATACTGCAACGCCTCAGCCAGATGTTCCCGGCTGATCAAGTCGACCTGCTCAAGGTCCGCCAACGTGCGCGCTACCTTGAGCAGTCGATGGGCCGCCCGCAGCGACAACGTCAACCGCTCGCATGCCGTCTCAAGCCAATTCTCATCGACTGTGGATAACTGGCAATGCTGGCGCAGCCCCGGCAGGTCGAGGAAGGCATTGGCACAACCCTGACGCCGTTGCTGCCGTTCGCGGGCATTGGCGACCAGTAAAGCGGCACTGGCGGTGTCATCGCCGGATGGTTTCGCAGGGTTGAGCGCCGTGGCTTCGCGAGCGACGGTCAGGTGCAGGTCGATGCGATCCAGCAGAGGGCCGGAGAGCTTGTTGCGATAGCGCTGAATCTGTTCCGGCGTGCAGCGACAACGTCCGCTGGGCTCGCCGAGATAACCGCACGGGCAGGGATTCATGGCTGCCACCAATTGGAAGCGTGCCGGGAAACGTACCCGGTCTCGGGCTCGGGCAATGACGATTTCACCGGACTCCAGGGGCTCTCTTAAAACCTCCAGAACCTTGCGATCAAACTCCGGCAGTTCATCGAGAAACAGTACACCGTTGTGGGCGAGGGTGATTTCCCCCGGTTGCGGTTTTGAGCCACCACCCACCAGCGCCGGGCCGGATGCCGAATGATGGGGTTGGCGAAACGGCCGTTGTGGCCAGTGGCTCAGCGGCACATGGCTGGCGACTGACTGAATCGCTGCGACTTCCAGCGCTTCATGCTCGTCCAATGGTGGAAGCAATCCGGGCAAGCGACTGGCCAGCAGCGTTTTTCCGGTGCCTGGTGGGCCACTGAACAGCAGGTTATGAGCGCCCGCTGCGGCGATCAGCAAGGCTCGCTTGGCCGCGAGCTGACCCTGCACTTCATTCAAGTCGGGATAAGGCTTGTTCGCCAGTAGCAAACCGTTGGAAACAAAAGGTTCGACAGGTGTGTGGCCGTTGAAGTGCGCGACTATCTCCAGCAGATGATCGACCGCGATTACCTTCAACCCGGAAGCCAGGCAGGCCTCTTCGGCATTGGCGCGCGGCACCACCAGGGTGCGTCCGGCCTTGCGGGCGGCCAGTGCGGCCGGCAATACCCCGCGTACCGCCCGTACGGCACCGGACAACGCCAACTCCCCAAGACACTCCACATCGTCCAGCGTCAATGTCGGAACCTGCATGCTGGCCGCGAGAATCCCCAAGGCAATCGCCAGATCAAAGCGCCCGCCGTCCTTTGGCAGATCGGCGGGAGCGAGATTCAATGTGATGCGCCGCGCCGGAAAATCGAGGCCTGAATTGAGAATCGCACTGCGCACCCGGTCTTTGCTTTCCTTGACGGCCGTTTCCGGCAGGCCCACCAGCGTCAGGGATGGCAAGCCGTTGGCCAGATGGACCTCAACGGTGACAGCGGGTGCGTCCACGCCGATCTGGGCGCGGCTGTGGACGATGGCCAGAGACATAGATCATTCCTTGATGGTGCGAAAGCCGCGTCCTGCGGTTTTGGAAGGATAGTTGAGGTGAACGAGCGAGCAGGTTGCATTTATGTATCTTGACTATACACTTCACGTTAACGAATAACGTTAAGCTTTAATCATGATCGTAAGCTTTAAATGTTCTGAGACCGAGTACTTGTTTCGCAACGGTAGGACCCGTCTGTGGTCAGCCATTCTCAGTGTCGCGGAACGGAAACTGGCGATGCTTGATGCTGCTGCCGTGTTGATGGACCTTCGGTCTCCTCCGGGCAATCGCCTGGAAGCGTTGGAGGGAAATCGCAAAGGGCAACACAGCATCCGCATCAACGCTCAATGGCGAATTTGCTTTATCTGGGGTCCTAGCGGACCTGAAAATGTCGAAATCGTCGATTATCACTGAGGTGAGAAATGACTAAGAACGGTATGCGCCCGGTTCACCCCGGCGAAATCCTTAAAGAGGAATACCTTGAGCCTCTGGGTCTTACGGCAGCGGCTTTGGCCAGGGCGCTGAATGTATCCACCCCAACGGTGAATGACATCGTGCTTCAGCGCCGCGGCGTGAGTGCCGATGTCGCGCTCAGGCTTGCCATTTGCCTGGACACCACCCCCGAGTTCTGGCTGAACCTGCAATCGACTTACGACCTGCGCAAAGCTGAAATCGAGCGTGGCGCTGCGATCCGGGATCAGGTTGAGCGTCTTCCACACTGCGCCTGACAGACCTGTTGATCGAACCCCATGCCAAAGCGTGGGGTTCGTTCTTTACAGGACTTAAAACGATTGAAGCAACCGTGAAGCGCGTTTCCACCAAGGTGCATTGCTCACACTCCGCGGCCGCTCACCCTCCGGCAGCATGTGTGGAACATCCTGCAACCGGATCCATGGCTGGTTATTCCAGTGCAACAGGCTCAGGGACATCTGCGGCCAATCCAGCAGGCTCAGAATCGGGCGTTCGCTTGAAGTCGCTTGCTGGGCATCCCTCAACGCAGGGACCACATCGTGAGTCAGCCACTCCCGCAAACCCCGGTACTCCGGGCAGTAGTGATAGACCAGTAACGCATAGACCCCGGACTCGCTGATCAGTAGCGTGTGCTCAACCTTGCCATGGCAAAGCAGCCGCAAGGTCTGGCGCTGATCGGAATCAAGTTTGCGCAACGCGCGCTCATCCAGAAAAAGCCGGAGCAAACGCCCAAGATCGCGGGCGCTGAACCATGCCTGGTTTTCCAGCAGGAGTGCGTGGAGGTGGAGTCTGTGGCGGGTGAAGACGTGGGGGACTAGATAAGCTTCATTTTTATTCATTGATACAGCTCCTTCTGCTTAAGGGGCTGCCAGCAATCGTCGCCAAACGATTGGGTGGCAGCTGTACGCGGGTTGGCGAACCGGAGCAAAAGGAACCCGGCAGACCCGAAAGTCTCCCACGCACAGCCGCCATGACATGAGTCGACGTACATGAAAAACGCCCGCTATCGTATGGTGGGCGTCGTGCGCCTTAAGCTTCCGGGTCGCCAAACCCAGTGCTGAATGTTCAGCTGGGGGTGAGCGTAGAGACCCGGGTCTAGCGGCGCAATCGGAAATCGGTGGTGGTTTTTGTAGGAATCAGCCTGGATGTAGGGCGGGCTTCAAGATTGCCGGAAGGTCGTTCCGACCTTATCGCGGGCAAGCCTCGCTCCCACAGGGATGAGCGTTACTCAGCAGGCGGACTTAGCTTCGCTTCAAGTTCGGCCACCTTCGCTTCCAGGCTTTCCAACCGAGCGCGCGTGCGCGCCAGTACCACCATCTGGCTGTCGAACTCTTCTCTGCTCACTAGATCAAGCTTGCTGAAGCCGCTTTGCAGCAGGGCTTTGAACTGGCTTTCGATTTCGTTGCGTGGCAGCGGGGTGTCACCGCTGAACAGGCGGGAAGCGTGGCCGCTCAGGGCGTCGAGGAGATCTTTGGGCGCGAGCATGGGAGGTGTCCTGAAAACTGATGGTCGGCAGTGTATCACGCAGTGTCTATAGTCAATGGTGCAGGCAGGGATGCACGCTTTTCGCGCATGTTGGCGGGCGATCGCGCACTGTTGTTGTGCGTATCTGTTGCGCTGGTTGTAAACAGACGCCTGCTGCAGCGGCCAAGGGATTGAAATCAATGGGTTTTCACGAGATGGCAAGCTTTCTGCTTAGTCGTTGGTAACCCATGCACTGATGCAGTCGCTGTGACGAATGCAGTGCGCCGGGCGGAACGGGGAAGTGTTTCGTCAGGAGCGGTTAGCTGGCGTCGGGATGGCTGTGTCAGGCCGACGATGCGTTACAAAGCCAGGCACTGCGCTTAGACTTGAGCCGGGTTTGTTTTCCTGGGGCAAGTCCACCAATTCGGGAGAGAGTTTTCATGAAGCTAGTCACTGCCATCATCAAGCCGTTCAAACTGGACGATGTGCGCGAGTCGTTGTCCGAGATCGGCGTGCAGGGCATTACCGTTACTGAGGTCAAAGGCTTCGGTCGGCAGAAGGGTCACACCGAGCTGTATCGCGGCGCGGAGTACGTGGTCGATTTTCTGCCCAAGGTGAAGATTGATGTCGCCATTGACGACAAGGATCTTGATCGGGTTATCGAGGCGATAACCAAGGCGGCCAACACCGGCAAGATTGGTGACGGCAAGATCTTTGTGGTCAATCTGGAACAGGCTATTCGCATCCGTACCGGCGAAACCGACACCGACGCAATCTAAGCCACCAAACCCAACGCCCCAGGAGAAAACAATATGACTCTGCGTAATTTCGCAGGGCTAGGAGCCCTGTTGTCCCTCGTAATGCCCAGCCTGGCCATGGCGGCAGATCCGGTGGCGGCTCCAGTCCTCAACTCCGGCGATACCGCCTGGATGTTGACCTCCACTGCACTCGTGCTGTTCATGACTATTCCCGGCCTCGCGCTGTTCTACGGCGGCATGGTTCGCTCCAAAAACATTCTTTCGGTGATGATGCAGTGCTTTGCCATTACCGGTCTGGTCACCATCCTGTGGTTCCTTTATGGCTACAGCATGGCGTTTGACACGACTGGCATGGAAGTAAACGTCGTCAACTTCAACTCGTTTGTCGGCAGCTTCGCCAAGGCCTTCCTGGCCGGCATCACGCCCGCCAGTATTACCGGTCCTACGGCGCTGTTTCCTGAGGCGGTGTTCGTCACTTATCAGATGACCTTCGCGATCATCACCCCGGCGCTGATTGTCGGTGCCTTTGCCGAGCGGATGAAGTTCTCCGCGATGCTGATCTTCATGGGTTTGTGGTTCACCCTGATTTACGCACCGATTGCGCACATGGTCTGGAGTGGTCCGGGTTCGCTGCTGGGTGACTGGGGCGTGCTCGACTTTGCTGGCGGCACCGTGGTGCATATCAACGCCGGTGTCGCCGGGCTGGTGGCCTGTCTGGTGCTGGGCAAGCGTAAAGGCTTCCCGACCACGCCGATGGCGCCGCACAACCTTGGTTACACCCTGATGGGCGCCGCCATGCTGTGGGTCGGCTGGTTCGGCTTTAACGCCGGTTCCGCCGCTGCGGCCAACGGCACTGCCGGCATGGCGATGCTGGTGACTCAAATCGCTACCGCTGCTGCGGCCCTGGGCTGGATGTTCGCCGAGTGGCTGACCCACGGCAAACCTAGCGCACTGGGTATCGCTTCGGGTGTGGTTGCCGGTCTGGTGGCGATTACCCCGGCGGCCGGTACGGTCGGCCCGATGGGTTCGCTGATTATCGGTCTGGCGGCGGGTGTGGTGTGCTTCTTCTGCGCGACCACCCTGAAACGCAAACTGGGTTATGACGACTCCCTGGACGCCTTCGGCGTGCACGGTATCGGCGGTATCCTTGGCGCGATCCTCACCGGTGCGTTCGCGGCTCCGTCGCTGGGCGGTTTCGGCACCGTGACTGATATAGCGGCGCAGGTGTGGATTCAGTGCAAAGGTGTTGGCTTCACGGTGATCTACACCGCGATCGCGACCTTCATCATTCTCAAGGTGCTGGACGCCGTCATGGGGCTGCGTATCACCGAAGAGGAAGAGTCGGTCGGCCTCGATCTGGCGCAACACAATGAGCGCGCCTACAACGTGTAAGTTCTCGAGAAAGAAACGCGAGAAAAAAATGCCCGACCCCGTCGGGCATTTTTTTGTCTGGCTTTTGTCGATAAGGGAACAGCTGAAAGGTTTTTTCCTTCGCTCCCAGGCGTATTCATCGAAGCTGTTTTTTTTGGGCCAATGACTTACAGCATTGAAGGAATATTAGACCCTTTGTTTTTTCCCTGAGCGCGCTAGAATGCGCGCCGAATGTGCGGAGAACTGTATGTGGCAACAGACTCTGATTACCCTGCGGGCAAGGCCCCGGGGCTTTCATCTGGTAACGGACGAGTTACTCGCCGGCCTGCCTGAATTGAAGGCATGTCGGGTCGGTCTGGTGCATTTGTGGCTGCAGCATACCTCGGCGTCGTTGACCATCAACGAGAACGCCGACCCGGCGGTACGTCGCGACTTCGAACGTTTTTTCAATCGGCTGATCCCACAAGGCATGGCCGGCTATGAACATGAGGACGAAGGCGCGGATGATCTCCCGGCGCACTTCAAGGCCAGCTTGCTTGGCTGTCAGTTGAGTTTGCCGGTGACGGCAGGTCGACTGGCGTTAGGTAGCTGGCAAGGTGTTTATCTGGGCGAGCATCGTGATCATGGTGGTGCTCGTAAAGTCCTTGTCACCTTGCACGGCGATGGGGCATAAACCGCTGGTTACCAGCGGATATTGATTTTTTTCCGGCAGCCGTCGACAGTCGGCGTAGCTGGGCTATAACTAATCTGCTTTTCGCAAGTCATGAGGTAGAACATGAGCGACGATGATCTGGAAAACGACGACCTCGAAGTAGGTGACGAAGACGAGACCGAAGAAGGTCTTGAAACGGCGGCCGAAGACGTTGCTGACGACGACAGCAGCGATGTGCCTGTTCCGACCGCTAAAGGCAAGGCCAAGGCTGCTATTTCAGTCGATGAGCTGCCGAGTGTCGAAGCCAAGAACAAAGAGCGTGATGCTCTGGCGCGCGCTATGGAGGAGTTTCTCTCCAAAGGCGGCAAAGTGCAGGAAGTCGAGGCCAACGTGGTGGCCGATCCACCAAAAAAGCCTGACAACAAGTACGGCAGCCGTCCTATCTAAGCGCGCCGGTTACTTGCTTGCTGAAAAAGCCCGCCGTCGCTGCGGGCTTTTTCATGGGCGTAAGGAAATGGTCTTGGGCTTGGCGCGATACCCTGTGGGAGCGAGCTTGCTCGCGATGAGGGCGTAACATTCGGAATTGATATCGGCTGACACTCCGCTATCGCGAGCAAGCTCGCTCCCACAGGGGGTGTGTGATATTCAGGTTCAGTGTTGGGCGCTCCACCGTGCCAGCAACGCAGGCAGTTCAGTCAAACTGCGAATCTCGGCATCCGGCGCCTTCTCGGCTTCCCACACTTTACCCGCCGGGTTGAACCAGATCGCCCGCAGTCCGGCTTGCTGCGCGCCGGCAATGTCATCCCCGGGATGATCGCCGATATGCACGGCGGTTTGCGCTGTCGCCTCACCACGTTGCAAGGCTTCGTGAAACAGGCGCGAATCCGGTTTGGCAATGCCGATGTCTTCGGCACAAAGGGCAAACTTGAAGTAGTCAGCAAGGCCCAGGCGGCGGACATCAGCGTTGCCGTTGGTGACGACCCCAAGCGTGTAGTGCCTGGCGAGGACTTCAAGGGTCGGTTGCACCTCAGGAAATATCTCGAGCTGATGCCGCGCGTGCAGAAACACTTCAAAGCCCTGATCGGCCAGTTCCGACGCTTGCTGATGGGCGTAACCGGCTTCCTCCAGTGCGTGGAACAACACTCTGCGCCGCAAGGCGCTGATCCGGTGCTTGAGGCCAGGTTCGTTGCTCAGGACACGCTCACGGATCGCCCAGAGGTGTTCGACAGCTACACCGCCGAGGTCTGGCGCGTGCTCGGCCAGCCACTGGCGCAGTACCGCTTCCGCGCTGACGATGACCGGGGCGGTGTCCCACAGGGTGTCGTCGAGGTCGAAAGTGATCAGTTTGATCGTCATTACTCACCGCCTTTGTTGCGTTTGGCCCGAGGATGGGCGCTGTCGTAGACCGACGCCAAATGCTGGAAATCCAGATGAGTGTAAATCTGCGTGGTCTTGATGTCCGAGTGACCGAGCAACTCCTGCACGGCGCGCAGGTCTTGCGAGGACTCCAGCAGGTGGCTGGCGAAGGAGTGCCGAAGCATGTGCGGATGCAGGTTCTGCCCCAGTTCGCGCTCGCCAGCGGCTTTAACGCGCAGCTGGATGGCTCGCGGTCCCAGGCGCCGGCCCTGTTGGCTGACGAATACTGCGTCGTCTGCCGGGTTGGTCAGGGCGCGCAGTGGCAACCACAGCTGCAATGCCTCCCGAGCCTTCTTGCCGACGGGTAGAACCCGGGTTTTGCTGCCTTTACCAAGGACTTGAACCAGGCCATCCGCTAAATCAAGCTGATCTAGATTGAGCCCGGTCAGCTCGGAGAGGCGCAGGCCGGAGGAGTAGAACAGCTCCAGAATCGCCTGATCACGATGAGCCAGGAAGTCGTCCTCGACAGCGCCGTCGAGCAGTTGCAGCGCGCGGTCGGTATCCAGGGTTTTGGGTAGCCGACGTTCGCCTTTGGGCGGTGCCAGACCATTGGCTGGATCGTGGTCGCAGAGGCCTTCGCGGTTCAAGTAGTGGTAGAGCCCGCGAACCGCCGAAAGCAGGCGCGCCAGGCTGCGGGAGGACTGGCCCTGCTGATGCAGGCGGGCGATCAGGCTACGCAGGCGTTGAATATCCAGCGTGGCCCAGCTTGAAATCTGCTGTTTCTCGCAGTACGCCAGCACTTTGTTCAGGTCGCGGCGGTAGGCTTCCAGCGTATGGGGTGACACTTGGCGCTCACTGCGCAGGTGAGCGCAGTAGGCGTCCAGTTGTCGTTCCATGGTTAGCGTACCGAGCGTAGAGAGTTGTGGATGCGCGGAAGTACGCGGCCCATGACTTCGGCGATGTAGCTCAGGAACAGCGTGCCCACCGAGCTTTTGTAATGCTGCGGATCGCGGCTGGCAATGGCCAGGACGCCGTACAGGCCTTGGTGGCTGAGGGCGACGACGGCCGTGGAGCCAATTTGCTTGCGCTGTTCTTCGCCGAACAGGAAGTCCAGTTCGTGCTCACGCAGACTGCCGCTGACGGTTTTGCCGTTCGACAACAAGCCGCCGATGGTCTGCTGCGCTTCGGCACTGGTGACCCAGCGGCCGACGGGCAGGGCGCTGTCGCTGAATAGAATCAGACTGACAAAAGGCACCTGAAAGTCCTGTCGCAGGCTGTCTTCAACGCTGATCACCACGTCTTCCAGGCTGCTGGCGTCCATGAGCGCGAGCGTCAGTCGGCGGGTCTTGTCAAACAGCCGGTCATTGTCGCGAGCGACGTCCATCAGTTGTGAGAGGCGATGACGCATCTCGATATTGCGTTCGCGCAACATCTTCAACTGGCGCTCGACCAGTGAAATGGTATCGCCGCGCTGATGGGGGATGCGTAATGCCAGGAGCAGTTCTTCGTGCTCGGCGAAGAAATCCGGATGAGCCTCCAGGTACGCGGCAATGGCCGCCGCCTCAAGGCTTTCAGAAGGTGATTCGTCGGGCTGTTGGGCTGGAACCTGAGGCTGATCGGTCATGGATTTCGCTCACTCATAGACGCACCTGTCCTTCGTATACGCGCACTGCCGGTCCGGTCATCATCACCGGTTGGCCGGGGCCGGCCCACTCAATGGACAGACGCCCACCCGGCAGGTCAATCAACAGTGGTGAATCCATCCACCCCTGGCTGATCGCGGCCACTGCTGCTGCGCAGGCACCGGTCCCGCAGGCCTGGGTTTCCCCTGTCCCGCGCTCCCAGACGCGCAACTGCGCA
Source organism: Pseudomonas sp. GW821-FHT04C07 (assembly GCF_059420325.1). Taxonomy (NCBI): domain Bacteria; kingdom Pseudomonadati; phylum Pseudomonadota; class Gammaproteobacteria; order Pseudomonadales; family Pseudomonadaceae; genus Pseudomonas; species Pseudomonas sp. GW821-FHT04C07. The sequence continues at coordinate 400,034 of NZ_JBWKTM010000001.1, read as the reverse complement.
CGCTGGCGGTCAATGACCTGAAGAAAACCGACGTTGGTCCGTGCCGGGAAGCGCGGGTGGTTTTCGATTTTCGGCCCCAGTTCATGCACCGGCGCGTTGTTGATATCGTCCACGCGCAGCACGGCGTGCGGGTTGCCCATGGACACCGCGGCGAGCTCGACGGTCTTGCCGTCGACTTCGACCGGATAGTTCAAGGCCTGAGCTTGGGCTTCAAATGGAATATCGGCCGGAACCAGGCGCGGCGGGCCCATGTTGACTCTGATCTGGCCGTCGCTGCGGATATCCAGTTCGATGATGCCGCTTTTGGTCTCGACGCGGATCTGTCGTTTTGCGGTCAGGCGTTTGTCCAGCACGAAGCGCGCGAAGCAGCGCGCACCGTTGCCGCATTGTTCCACTTCGGAACCGTCGGCGTTGAAGATCCGATAGCGGAAGTCCACGTCCGGGTTGCTCGGCGCTTCGACGATCAGCAGTTGATCGAAGCCGACACCGGTGTTCCGATCGCCCCATTGCTTGGCGTGCTTGGGCAGAATATGCGCGTGCTGGCTGACCAGGTCGAGGACCATGAAGTCATTGCCCAGGCCGTGCATTTTGGTAAAACGCAGCAGCATGGTTTTACTCCGGCAGCAGGCTTTCGCCAGCAAACAACTCGGCTACCGTCTCGCGGCGACGCACTTCAAAAGCCTGATCGCCATCAACCAGCACTTCGGCGCAACGGCCGCGAGTGTTGTAGTTGGAGCTCATGACAAAACCGTAAGCACCGGCCGAATGCACGGCAAGCAAGTCACCTTCTTCCAGCGCCAGCTGACGATCCTTGGCGAGGAAGTCGCCGGTTTCGCAGATCGGCCCGACGATATCGTAGGCGCGCGCCGGGGTTGCACGCGGGCGCACGGCCGTGACGTCCATCCAGGCCTGATACAGCGCCGGACGGATCAGGTCGTTCATGGCCGCGTCGACGATGGCGAAGTCTTTGTGTTCGGTGTGCTTGAGGTACTCGACCTGGGTCAACAACACGCCGGCGTTGGCGACGATGAAGCGGCCCGGTTCGAACACCAGCGCCAGGTCGCGGCCGTCGATGCGTTCGCGTACGGATTTGATGTAGTCGGCAGCCAATGGCGGCTCTTCATCGCGATAACGCACACCCAAACCGCCACCGAGGTCGATGTGGCGCAGGTAGATTCCGCAATCACTCAGACGGTCGATCAGCGCCAGCAGGCGGTCGAGGGCATCGATGAAGGGCGGGAGGGTGGTCAGTTGCGAGCCGATGTGGCAATCGACGCCGACCACTTCCAGGTTAGGCAGTTGGGCGGCACGGACGTACACGTCTTCGGCGTCGGCAATGGCGATGCCGAACTTGTTTTCTTTAAGACCGGTAGAAATGTATGGGTGTGTGCCGGCATCGACGTCCGGGTTGACCCGCAGCGAGATCGGCGCGCGAACACCGAGTTCGGCAGCGACGACTTGCAGGCGCTCGAGTTCGTCGGTCGACTCGACGTTGAAGCAGTGCACGCCGACTTCCAGGGCGCGGCGCATGTCATCACGGGTCTTGCCGACGCCGGAGAAGACGATCTTGTCAGCCTGGCCACCAGCGGCCAGAACGCGCTCCAGTTCGCCACGGGAGACGATATCGAAACCGGCGCCCAAACGCGCCAGGACATTCAGTACGCCCAGGTTGGAGTTGGCCTTGACCGCAAAGCAGACCAGGTGCGGCGTGCCGGCCAGGGCATCGGCGTACGCCAGGTACTGGGCTTCGATGTGCGCGCGGGAGTAGACGTAGGTGGGTGTGCCAAAGCGTTCGGCGATGGCGGACAGGGCAACATCTTCCGCGAACAGCTCGCCGTCACGGTAGTTAAAAGCGTCCATGATGTTCCCTTAGTAGGTGCTGGTACCGGTGCTGTGCTGGTGCGCTTTTGACTGCGACGACTTTGCCTGGTCTTCAGGAGATTTGCTGTCATCGGGCAGATACAGCGGACCTTTTTGACCACAGGCAGCAACAAGGCAGGCAACCGCGACGAGCGCAGCAAGGGAGGAGATCAGGCGCTTCATGGCGAAATCCTTGAAAATACGTTAATTGCGCCGGAGTATACCGGCCACCCGGCAGCTTGCCTATGCGACGGACCACCCGTCCGGCGGGCCTTTGCCTGTGGCAGGTGGTCAAGCAGTGCGAGGCGCGTGGATACCGGTGCTTGGTCAGTATCCTTTGCAATCGCTGGGGCTCGGCCGTATCTTGCGGCGCTTGAGCGTGAGTAGACACTTTTTGAGGTTCCTGCGATGAGTTTGACTGAAGCCCGTTTCCACGATCTGGTCGATGCCACCCAGCAGACGCTGGAGGATATTTTCGACGAGAGTGGCCTGGATGTTGATCTGGAAAGCTCGGCCGGTGTACTCACCGTCAAGTTCGAAGGCGGTAGCCAGTTGATCTTCAGTCGTCAGGAACCGCTGCGTCAGCTGTGGCTGGCGGCAGTGTCCGGCGGCTTCCATTTCGACTACGACGAAGAAAGCGAGCGCTGGATGTGTGACAAGAGCGAAGAGCAGCTCGGTGAGATGCTTGAGCGCATCGTCAAGCAGCAGGCCGACGTCGAACTCGATTTCGAAGGGCTGTGATCTTGTGAGCGAGGCAGCTCCCACCCGTGCGCCCAAACCGCTGTACAGCAATGTCAGCGCGGCTGTGCCGTCGCCATGCACCAGCGTCTGTCGACTGGACGAGCAGAAAGTCTGCCTGGGCTGTTTCCGCCACGTCGAAGATATCCGCGAATGGCGCTCGGCCGATGACGAGCGGCGACGGGTGATTTGCGCCCAGGCCCAGCTACGCAAGACCGCAAGCCACCCGTAGGAGCTGCCGCAGGCTGCGATCTTTTGATCTTGCCTGTTCAGACATCTGCTCCAGTCGCGTCGCGCCGAAAAGATCGCAGCCTGCGGCAGCTCCTACAGGGATCGTGCGGGCTGTCCGGCATTGGCTTGTATATTTTTTGAGCTGTGATAGTGTCCAGATACGCCTCAACTCATCGAGGTCCGTGAAAACCCCGCCTATTTCTGGCGGGGTTTTGCTTTTGTCGTGCAGAAAAAAGGAGCCTGCCTCAATCATGACCGCACCTTCCATCATCCTTACCCGCCTGGACGTGCAACGTCTGGAGCGTTTGATCGACAGCCTGGATGACTCGCTGCCAGGTGTTATCGCGCTGCAAACCGAACTGGATCGCGCCGATACGCTGGTCGGTCACGATGAAGTGCCAGCCGATGTCGTGACCATGAACTCGCGTGTGCATTGCCGTGAAGAAAGCAGCGGCAAGGACTATCACCTGACCCTGGTTTATCCACAGGACGCCAATGCCGACGAAGGCAGGATTTCCATTCTTGCGCCGGTAGGCAGCGCATTGCTCGGTTTGAAGGTTGGCCAGCACATCGATTGGCCGGCACCAGGCGGCAAGACTCTGAAGCTCACACTGCTTGAGGTTGAGTCGCAGCCAAAGAATGGCGGTGACTGCTCATTCTGACAACACCTCAGACCTGTTCGAGCGCCTTGTTCAATGCGCGCTCCAGGTCTGCCTTGTAGCGCAGGTAAAGATTGCTTGAGCTCTGACCATCACCGAGCAGGCCGGACAGGTCCAGGTCGGTGATGTAGCAGCGATACTGTTGCGCCTCGCGACGCTGCCCGACGATCTCCTGTGCGACCACGGCAAATAGCCGGTCGCCGTGCTCCAATTCGCAAAACTCTCGCTGATTGCAATACAGGGTGACCTGACCTTGCCCGGGTACGGCTTTGCCGACAATCGCCTGGACGTCGTAGAACGGCTTGTTCACCGGTGTCTGCGGCGCCGGCCGTGGTTCGACCCGGCGTGCACGGTTGGTGCCCGACGGCAGCAGTTGGTAGTACAGGGTTCCCAGCACCGTCATCGGTTGAGCGGCATCCATCGGCAGCAGCGCGTCACGGCGATACAGGATCGATTGCAGGAAACGTTGCAGTGGCACCAGCAGGCTTTGTTCGTCGTGATATGGCTGGCGCTGTTGCCACAGGGCATTGAACTCATCGAGCACGTACAACTCGGCACAGGCATCGTTGATGCGGTAGAACACCTGAATGCAGTCGGGCTGGCCCATCGGCAGGATCAACGCCAGATCGTGATCCTCCAGCGCCATTGGGTCCAGTTGCAGCGGGCTGTAACGGGTCAGGTCTTCGCTCAGGTAATCGAGCAGCGCCGGCAGGCTCGCCAGCGCGACATGGTTGACCTGACCGGGAACCAGTTCCAACACGTGGTAATGCTGCTGGACCTGAATCAGGTAGCGATGATTGAGCTTGCTGAGCAGCAGGTTCTGCGCGGTATCGAGGACTTCTTCGACACGTTGGGCGATGAACTGCGCACGGTTATGGCAGAAGCAGCGCACTCGCAGTCGAGGTTGCTCCGGGCCGCTCGGCAGGTTGTTGAGGTAATCGCGCAGGCAGTCGAGCAGGGCGTGGGCGCCGTCGTAGCGACTGACCAGCACTTCGTTCCAGCTGTTGAGCGTGACCTGATCGAGGGTCAGCACCAGGTTCTCGCGTACCCCGGCGTAGCTCAGCGAGTCTGTGCGCTCGGTGGTCATCAGGATGTTCAGGTCGCGGTGGTGCTTGAGTGGGTCGACGCCAACGTTCACCAGAATCAGCGCCTCGCTCGGCACGCTGGCGCGCAGCAGCTGTTCTTCGCTGACGCTGGTCAGGGGCCGGGCGATGGTCTGTTGCAGGCTGCCCAGCAGGTTGAACAGCTCGAACTCGCTCAGGTCGCTGCTGCCGGGGTGTAAGGCCAGGCGAGTGCTGCTGTCGATCACGCCGTTGCGGTGGCACCAGGTCAGGAGTTCCAGCAGTTCGCGGCTGCGCTTGATCGGCGCGAAATTCTCCCACTCCAGATTGCCCAGGTTGCCGTTGTACAAGCCCCAGTGGGTCTGCCCGGATTCTTTCTTGTTCGCTGACTGGACGAGGGTCAGTGTGTCTTCGGCCAGGTCCGGCGCGATGCCGGGGTTGATGAACTCGATCTTGTCGGCCTTGCGTTCGAAGGCCGCGTACAGCCTGCGACCCAGTACGTTGAGGTCGCGTTTGTTGATCAGGCTGACGGTTTGTTCGGTGCGGGCGAACTGGGTCAGGAAGCGGTAGCTGTAGTTCAGCTCGTTGACCAGTGCGCGGCGCTCGGAACTGACGTGACGGACCTTCCATTGACTGCGGCTGTCGAGCATCGCCAATTGCCGGTGATCCCAGCCCCACTCTTGAGCCAGCCGCTCCAGCAGCAGACGCTGCCAGCTTTTGCTGCGCTGGCCGCTGTTGCCGGTCAGCTTGCGATTGACCTTGAGGTACAAGGCGCGCCGAACCAGCTCCAACCGTTCTGGCTCGCCTCGGGTCGTGAGGTACTCCTCGATGCGCCGGTAGACCACGATGTACGGGTCGAGCTCATCCAGATCAAGGCGGTTGGCGAACACTGCTTGCTTGAAGCGCAGGCTCAGGCATTCGACGTTCGGGTGTTCGCTGGCGTAGACCTCGGTCAGCAGCAGTTTGAGCACTGATTTGTAGGGTGACTCGATACCTTTGAACAACTGCCAGAGCCCGGCCCCGATGAACTCGCCGGGCGGAATGTGTGCCAAGTGGCCGAGATCGAGGGTTTCGTCGGCGCGGATAAAGCGTTTGGACAGTAGCGTATGAGTGTACTGATCGTAACCGGACTCTTCGTACACCGGCACCAGCCACCAGATCGGCGTGCGTCCGGCGAGCCAGATGGCCGTGCGATAGAACTCGTCCAGCAGCAAATAATGCTGCGTGGTTCCGCAGTTGTCGGAGCTCAATTGGGTGTCGCGTTCGCCGCAGACGAAGCGTTGCGGGTCGATCAGAAAGAAATGCGCCTCGGCACCCTGACTGGCGGCCCAGACTTCCAGAAACTGGCACTTTTTACGCAGCTCAGTGAGTTCGCTTTCACTCAAGTCCGAGGCGTGACAGACCCACACGTCCATGTCGCTCTGATCGGCCTGAGCGAGGGTGCCGAGGCTGCCCATCAGGAACAAACCGTGAATCGGCCGCGACGGATTACCGTGGCGGGGCTTATACGAAAAGGAGCGGGTCAGGCGTTGCGCTTCGGCAAGTACTGTGGCGTCAGGCTCGAAATTCGACAGCCCGGCCGGCGTGCTGCCCGAAACATAGCCCGGCAACAGCGGATGGTTGACGTGAAAGAACAGTGGCAACAGAGTCAAAACCACTTGCTGGCGTGGCGACAATCCCTCCATCGCGCGGGCCATGCGGCCCTCGTTGAGTTTCAGAAACCGTGCGCGCAGCTGGCTGAGAACCTTGCGATCGATTCCCTCGTCCAGATCGGGGCGGATTTCATGGGTGCGGGTCATGTCAAACTCAAACCGGCTCGCGGAGCTCGAATGTGGGAGGTCTCAGGGCGGCTAGCAGTTTACAGGCTCAAGACTTCGACCTTTAAGCTGAATTTTATTTTTGGCGTCAGATTTTATTGGGTGGCGAAAGTGCGCCCGCGGAATCCGTTTGAGGGGATCCCGTGGGCAATACGCGGGTGTTTATGCGGCTTCTTGAACGGCCAGAATCGTCAGCAGCCCTTGGGCATGCTCGGCAGCATCCCGGCCCAGGCTGGTCAGATAACCGCCATCGGGTTGAGTGATCAGCTCTTTGTCGAACAGGCGTTGTGCGGCAGCGATGGCTTTCGGGGCAGCGGTCTGATGAATTTTCAGGCCTTCCTGGGAGCTCCCCAGGTTAAAGAGTGCAAGGATTTCCAGTTCGGCAACCAACTCAGGGGTATACGACATAAGGACTCCAGACTTTCTAGGAATTAGACAGTAGCGCCTCTAAGGTGACCGCACTCATGCAGCCTGTCCAGTGTTGACTGAGGGCTTTTTTTGCCCGGGACAGCATCACCCCGTGGGTCGTGCGACAGCGGGGTGGTAAACAGTGTAGTCAGGGTCTGGAGGAATGCCGGGTTGATTGGCACCTCACAGTTGGAACAGGGGTTATTTCTTCTCTGGCGGCAGCTCCGGCAGTGCGCGCAGGGCGGCTTCATACCATTCGGTATTGAACGCGCGGTCTTCTTCGAGGAGTGCGTCGATTTCAACGGCCAGCACATGGGCCATCAGGTTCAAGATTTCTTCACGCTCGTAACCGACCAGGGTCAGTTTGTTGAACGTTGCCTTGGCCGCTGGCGGGTTGTCGCTTTCGATCTGGTTTTCGATCGCTTCGATCAGGGTGGTTTCGGCGAACTCTTCTTCGTCGTTGTCGTTGTCGATATCGGCTGGCTCGCTCATGGCAGGCTCCTCAAGGAAAGGTCGCCAGTTTACCTGCATTCAGCCGTGCGATGCTGCTGGCGAGAGTGCTCCCGACGTTCTATAACAGTCGCTGCCAACCCCCTGCACGGCCTGGAGGCCATGTAATGCTCAAACTTTATGGATTTTCCGTCAGCAACTACTACAACATGGTCAAACACGCGTTGCTGGAGAAGGGCCTGCCCTTTGAGGAAGTAGCGTTTTACGCCGGTCAAAGCCCTGAGGCGCTGGCCATCAGTCCGCGCGGCAAGATTCCGGTGCTGGGTGTCGAGCAAGGTTTCATCAACGAGACCAGCGTGATTCTTCAGTACCTCGAAGACACGCAAACGGGGCCGGCGCTTCTACCCAAAAGACCGTTCGAGCGGGCCCAGGTTCTGGCGCTGGCCAAGGAAATCGAGCTGTACATCGAGCTGCCGGCTCGCGCCTGTTTCCCTGAGGCCTTCTTCGGCATGTCAGTGCCGGAAGCGATCAAGGAAAAAGCCAAGGCCGAGCTGTTGTTGGGGATTGCATCGCTGGGACGTCACGGCAAGTTTGCGCCGTACGTGGCGGGCGAAACACTGAGCGTGGCGGATTTGTACTTTCTGTACAGCGTCAGCATAGCCTGTGCGGTTGGCCATAAGCTCTTCGATCTGGATCTGCTGGCCGAGCTGCCAGCGGCCAAGGCATTGCTTGAACAATTGCAGCAGACACCGCATGCCAAGCGCATCGCGGCAGACAAGGAAGCGGCGATGCCAGGGTTTTTGGCGATGATCAGCGCCAAGAAGTAAGTCTTGTAGTGATCTGAAGTCAGTCATCGCGAGCAGGCTCGCTCCCACAAGGATCACGCTGAACCTGTGGGAGCGAGCCTGCTCGCGATGCTTTTGATTGCTTAACGGCTGGCCAGAAGCGCCTGGCCGCGAGCCACGGCAGCCTTGACCTGATTCGGTGCGGTGCCGCCGATATGGTCGCGTGCATTGACCGAGCCTTCCAGGGTCAACACTGCAAACACGTCTTGCTCGATCTGGTCGCTGAACTTGCGCAGTTCTTCCAGGCTCATCTCCGCCAGATCCTTGCCGGTGTCCACGCCGTATTTAACGGCATGGCCAACGATTTCGTGGCAGTCACGGAAGGGCAGGCCACGACGCACCAGGTAGTCGGCAAGGTCGGTGGCGGTGGAGAAACCACGCAATGCTGCTTCACGCATCATGGCGTGTTTGGGCTTGATCGCTGGAATCATGTCGGCAAAGGCCCGCAACGAATCACGCAGCGTATCGGCGGCGTCGAACAGCGGCTCCTTGTCCTCCTGGTTGTCCTTGTTGTAAGCCAGAGGCTGGCCTTTCATCAAGGTCAGCAGGCCCATCAGCGCGCCGAACACTCGACCGCTCTTGCCGCGAACCAGCTCAGGAACATCAGGGTTTTTCTTTTGCGGCATGATCGAACTGCCGGTGCAGAAACGATCAGGCAAATCGATGAACTGGAATTGTGCGCTGGTCCACAGCACCAGCTCTTCAGAGAAGCGCGACAGGTGCATCATCGCCAGGCTGGCGGCAGCGCAGAATTCGATAGCGAAGTCGCGATCGGAAACGTTGTCCAGCGAGTTGCCGCCGACGGCGTCGAAGCCCAGCAGCTTGCAGGTCAGTTCGCGATCGATCGGGTAGGTGGTGCCGGCCAGTGCGGCGCTGCCCAACGGCATGCGGTTGGTGCGTTTGCGGCAGTCCACCAGACGCTCGTAATCGCGGCTGAGCATTTCGAACCAGGCCAGCAGGTGATGCCCGAAGGTCACGGGTTGTGCGGTTTGCAGGTGGGTGAAGCCGGGCATGATGGTGCCGGCTTCGCGCTCGGCCTGTTCCAGCAGGCCTTTTTGCAGGCGGGTAATTTCCGCCAGGATCAGGTCGATCTCATCACGCAGCCACAGACGGATATCGGTCGCCACCTGATCGTTACGGCTACGACCGGTGTGCAATTTCTTGCCGGTGACACCGATGCGGTCTGTCAGGCGGGCTTCGATGTTCATGTGCACATCTTCCAGGTCGATGCGCCAGTCGAACGTGCCGGCTTCGATTTCGCTCTGGATGGTCTTCAGACCGTCGATGATGCTGTCGCGCTCGGCGTCGGTCAGGACGCCGACTTTGGCCAGCATCGTGGCGTGTGCAATCGAGCCCATGATGTCGTGGCGATAGAGGCGCTGGTCGAATGTGACGGAGGCGGTGAAGCGGGCGACAAAGGCGTCGACGGGCTCACTGAAGCGGCCGCCCCAGGACTGATTGGTCTTGTCAGTGCTCATGAATTCGCTCGTGATTTGCTGAAGGAAAATGGCGTGAAAAGTTGCTGCGGATAATAACAGGGTTGCCAATCCTGTCGTTGACACTGGTCGGTACGTTTTTTATTTCTCCAGGAGACTCCTGGCACCTTGCCGTTGAGCCCGCGTGCGCAGAGACTTGGTTTGTGGCGGATTGCCACCTTGGTGGTCAATCCGTATCTGAGCGGGAACGCGATACCGACCCTTGCGGGCTGTTCCGGGCAAATCTGGCGAGCCTGGAAGGCTGATGTTTTGGCGTGACGGGCTTGCGCTGACAAAACGATATTTGTCGATTGGGCAATGTCGTCTTGGCGAGCGTCTACAGTTGGACTAGAGGGTAGGCGCAGCAGATGATTTGCCTGTCGCGCAACTGACCTTGCAACCGTTCCTGGAAAAGGCTCTGATCCGCTCTGATCCGAGGAGTCGCACCGCGAACCGGGGACGATGCGGTCAGAGTAGAAGCCAGCTATAAAGAGGAAGTGTTCGTATTGTGTATCAGCAATTCCTACGACGATGCCGCGCCAGAACGGGCTTGGAGCGGTAATCAGCGGACACTGGTAAATATAGGTGCCCGACCCGAGGCACTTTTTGGCCCTCGCGCTAGTCTTAGCGTGGATCGCCGTGACGGATGTCACGTCACCTGTCTACGCTATCCTTGTGCGAGACTCACGCAGGAATCCAGCGCAATATGAATGTCCTGATCGTTGATGACGAACCCCTGGCCCGAGAGAGACTGAGCCGTATGGTCAGCGAGCTCGAGGGTTACAGTGTCCTGGAGCCGAGCGCCACCAATGGCGAAGAGGCTCTGGCCCTGATTGACAGTCTTAAGCCGGATGTCGTGTTGCTGGACATCCGGATGCCTGGCCTCGACGGCTTGCAAGTGGCCGCCAGGCTGTGCGAGCGTGAGACGCCACCTGCGGTGGTGTTTTGCACTGCCCATGACGAGTTTGCCCTAGAGGCTTTTCAGGTCAGTGAGGTGAGGTATCTGGTCAAGCCAGTACGCGCCGAGCTTCTGCTCGAAGCGCTGAAAAAGGCTGAGCGACCCAACCGCATCCAGCTTGCAGCCCTGACCCGTCCGGCTGCAGAAAGTGGTAATGGTCCGCGCAGCCACATCAGCGCACGAACCCGAAAAGGCATCGAGCTGATCCCGCTGAATCAGGTTGTCTATTTCATTGCCGATCACAAGTATGTGACCTTGCGCCATGAAGGTGGCGAAGTTCTGTTGGATGAACCGCTGAAAGCCCTCGAAGACGAGTTTGGCGAGCGTTTCGTGCGCATCCACCGCAACGCGCTGGTGGCCCGCGAGCGAATCGAACGCCTGCAGCGCACACCTCTTGGACATTTTCAGCTGTATCTCAAAGGCCTCAACGGCGATGCCCTGATCGTCAGCCGACGACATGTAGCCGGCGTGCGCAAAATGATGCAACAGCTTTAGCCCGGCGCTTGCGCACGGATTTCACACCCTATCTCCGGGTATACAAGGCCAGGGAGGTCGCGCAGACTCTGATTCAAGTCAAAGCTGATTTGGCTGAGCTGTTATTATCTGCCGTATCTATTCAGTACGGATTGATCCATGTCCTCTCGCGAAATCCGCATCGCTACCCGCAAAAGTGCTCTGGCCTTGTGGCAGGCCGAATACGTCAAAGCTCGTCTGGAAGAGGCTCATCCTGGCTTGCTCGTGACGTTGGTGCCCATGGTCAGTCGCGGCGACAAGCTGCTCGACTCACCGCTGTCGAAAATTGGCGGCAAGGGCCTGTTCGTCAAAGAGCTGGAAACCGCCCTGCTCGGGCATGAAGCCGACATCGCCGTGCACTCGATGAAAGACGTGCCGATGGACTTCCCTGAAGGCCTCGGTCTGTATTGCATCTGCGAGCGCGAAGACCCGCGCGATGCATTTGTCTCCAATACCTACGCCAGTCTTGATGACTTGCCCAACGGTAGTGTGGTTGGTACCTCAAGCCTGCGTCGCCAGGCTCAGTTGCTGGCCCGCCGACCTGACCTGAAAATCCGATTCCTGCGCGGCAACGTCAACACGCGTCTGGCCAAGCTGGATGCCGGTGAGTACGACGCAATCATTCTGGCGGCCGCCGGTTTGATTCGCCTGGGCTTTGAAGATCGCATCAGATCCTCGATCAGTGTCGACGACAGCCTGCCGGCGGGCGGTCAGGGTGCAGTCGGTATTGAATGCCGCAGCGCCGATACCGAAATACATGCCCTGCTCGCGCCTCTGCATCACCAGGACACGGCCATTCGGGTCACGGCTGAGCGTGCTCTTAACAAGCACCTGAATGGCGGCTGCCAAGTGCCGATCGCCTGCTACGCGGTGCTTGAAGGCGAGCAGATCTGGTTGCGCGGCCTGGTCGGCGACCCAAGCGGTGGTCTGCTGCTGAGCGCCGAGGCCCGAGGCCCGCAAAGCGCGGCGCAGGCACTGGGCGTGCAAGTGGCTGAAGACCTCCTGGCCCAGGGGGCCGATGCCATTCTGCAAGCGGTCTACGGCGAGGCTGGCGAAGAGTGAAGGGTTGGCGTCTGCTGCTGACCCGGCCGACGGATGAGTCAGCAGCGCTGGCGGCAATCCTGACTGAAGCCGGTGTTTTCAGCAGCAGCTTGCCGTTGCTGGAAATCGAGGCGCTGCCGGTCTCTGGCACACAGCGCGCCAGGATTCTCGACCTGGATCTCTACTGTGCGGTGATTGTCGTCAGTAAACCTGCTGCCCGGTTGGGGGTGGATCTGGTCGACCAGTATTGGCCGCAGCCACCGATCCAGCGCTGGTTCAGCGTGGGCGCGGCCACCGCGCAAATTCTGACCGATTACGGTCTTGATGTGAGCAATCCCCAGGCGGGAGATGACAGCGAAGCATTGCTTGAACTGCCACAGTTGCGCGAGGCTATCTCGCGGCCTGACGCGCGGGTGTTGATCCTCAGGGGCGAGGGCGGGCGTGAGCTGCTGGCTGAGCGTTTACGCGAGCAAGGTGTTAGTGTCGATTATCTGGAGCTTTATCGTCGCTGCCTGCCGCAGTATGCCCCCGCAGCGTTGCCTGCGCGGATTGCCTCGGAACGCCTGAACGGCCTGGTGGTCAGCAGTGGGCAGGGTTTTGTGCACCTGCACCAATTGGCAGGCACAGCCTGGCCCGAGTTGGCGCGGTTGCCGTTGTTTGTTCCAAGCCCTCGGGTCGCTGAGATGGCGCGAGCTGCCGGGGCCAGAAAAGTTGTGGATTGTCGTGGTGCCAGTGCCGCGGCATTGCTAACGGCGTTACGGGAGCACCCCGTACCCGTTCTCTAACGCAAAGGATGGATACGTGAGCGAAACAACCTTGCCTAAAGATGATATCCAGCCTGCGCTCGACGCGCCGACTGAAGCTGCGACCATTGCCCCGCAACGCCGAGGCAATGGGTTGGTGATACTGGCCTTGTTGTTGGGGGCTGCGGGCGTTGCCGCTGGCGGTTGGGGGATTTGGCAGGTTCGCAACCTGCAAGCCAATAACCAGCAGCAGCTTGGGCAGTTGCAGGCGCTCGGCGATCAGGCTCAAACCCTCAAACTCAGCGAACAGCGTCTGACGGCGCAGTTGGAGCAATTGCCTGCTGCCGAGGAGCTGGAAAGTCGGCGACGCTTGGTGGCTCAGTTGCAAGGCGATCAGCAGCGCTTGAGTCAGCGACTGGAAACCGTGTTAGGCGCCAGCCGCAAGGACTGGCGCCTGGCCGAAGCCGAGCACCTGCTGCGTCTGGCCAGCCTTCGCCTGTCGGCGTTGCAAGATATCAGCAGCGCCCAGGCGTTGGTGCAAGGCGCCGACGAGATCCTGCGCGAACAGAATGACCCCGCATCCTTCGCCGCCCGTGAGCAGTTGGCAAAAAGCCTTGCGGCGCTGCGCAGTACTGAACAGCCGGACCGTACCGGGTTGTTTCTGCAACTGGGAGCCTTGCGTGATCAGGTGGTCGAACTCAGCGCATTGGCGCCTGAGTATCAGAACCGCGGCGATTCGCTGTCGGGCCTGACTTCTGATGGCGACGGCGCCAGTCGCTGGACGCAGTGGTGGGATGAAATCTCGCGTTATATCCGTATCGACTTCAATGCCGACAAGAGCATTCGGCCGCTGCTCGCGGGGCAGAGCCTGACCCAGGTACGTCTGGCCCTCAGCCTGGCTCTCGAGCAGGCGCAATGGGCTGCGCTGAATGGGCAGGCACCGGTATATACCCAGGCATTGGCTGAGGCCCGGGATGTTCTCAAGAGCAGCTTCAGCCAGGACAACCCGCAAAGCAAAGTGATGCTTGAGCGCGTCGCCGAGTTGAGCAAGCAGCCGGTTACGGTGACCACCCCTGATCTGACGACGACTTTAGGCACGGTCCAGGCCTACCTCGAGCGTCGGAGTCTGAGTGCCGAAGAGTCGCTGAAGACTTCCGCCAAGCCTGCCGCGAATACTGTGCAGGAGACCAGCCCATGAAGCGTCTCTATGTGATTGTGTTCGTGGTCATCGCCGCTGCGGCGTTGCTGGGGCTGGCGATCGCCGAGCACGCAGGCTATGTCCTGATTGCCTACAAGAGTTTTCGCTATGAGTCGAGCCTGTGGGCGACCCTGGCGCTGCTGGCAGTCATCTGGCTGGTGGTCTGGGGGATAAACATGCTGGTCGGGTTGGTGACAACGTCCGGTGGCGTGGTCAATCCATGGTCGCGCCGCAACCGTAGTCGCCGTGTGCAACTGGCGATCGAGCATGGCCAGATGGACCTCGCTGAAGGGCGCTGGGCCAGCGCTCAGCGGCACTTGCATCGTGCCGCCGAAGCCGAGCGTCAGCCATTACTGTACTACCTCGGCGCTGCGCGAGCGGCGAACGAGCAGGGTCTTTATGACGAAAGCGACAGCCTGCTGGAGCGGGCCCTTGAGCGCCAGCCTCAGGCCGAGTTGGCGATTGCCTTGAGCCACGCACAGCTGCAGACCGACCGCAATGATACGCAAGGCGCGCTCGTCACACTGCAAGCCATGCATGAGCGCCATCCGCGCAGCATTCAGGTCCTGCGCCAGTTGCAGCGCCTGCATCAGCAGCGGGGCGATTGGTCGGCGCTGATCCGTCTGTTGCCGGAACTACGCAAAGACAAGGTTCTGCCCCCTGGCGAATTGGCCGAACTGGAGCGCAGAGCCTGGGGTGAAAATCTCACTTTGGCAGCTCGGCGGGAAGAAGATGGCGCGGTTGGTTTGCAATCGCTCAATCGGGCCTGGGAACAACTGTCTTCCGCTCAGCGCCAGGAGCCGCAACTGGTGCTGGCGTACGCCGAACAGCTGCGCCAACTGGGTGCAGAATTTGAGGCCGAAGAGATTCTGCGTGGTGCGCTCAAGCGCAAATACGACAGCCATCTGGCCCGGCTCTATGGGCTGCTTCGTGGCCGCGATCCTGCGCGGCAATTGCAATTCGCCGAGGGTTGGTTGAAAGATCACCCGGCGGATTCAAGTCTGCTGCTGACCCTTGGTCGCCTTTGCCTGCAGAGCAGTCTGTGGGGTAAGGCGCGTGATTATCTGGAGAGCAGTTTGCGAGTACAGCGTAATCCAGAGGCCTGTGCCGAACTTGCACGCTTGCTGGCTCAATTGGGTGACACCGAGCGCAGCAATCAGCTCTTTCAAGAGGGCCTGGGTCTTTTGGACAAGCGCTTACTGGCCTCACCTCTGCCAGTTCCGGCTCAGGTGTAAGACGCACCACGCACGGCTGGCTCTGGCGCCAAGGGGGCCAGCCGTTCAGAGACGCTGGAATTTCTGCGCATGAATGTCCGTGATGGCAGCGTCTTACATGGAGCTACACCCAATCCTCTCTTTTCTGCCGGGAATTCCTTACAGTCTTGAGGAAGTGTCCGCTACGACCTGTCTTGAAAGGGTTGAGCGCTTTCCTCTACCGTAACTGCCTGTCTCTTCTGTTACGGATAAGCCATGCTTTTGGCCTCTTCACGATCCTTGTTCTTCATGGCTTTCATTGCAGGTGCTCTGGCCTTGAGCGCTTCGTTGTATCTGGAGTATGCGGTCGGGCTCCAACTTTGCTCGTTGAGTATGGTGCAGCGGTTTTTTCTGATGGTGTTCGCGGGTATTTGCCTGATCGCAGCCGTGCATGGGCCAAAACGGTCGGGTTGTTGTGTGTACTGGTTGTTGAGCATCTTCAGTTGTCTGGGCGGGCTGGTCACCGCATGGCGCCATGTATTGCTGCAAGATGCCCCCCCGGTACGGTGGCTGGAGTGTTCTCCCGGCCTTGAGTACATGCTTGGAAATATGTCTTGGTGGTATGTCTTGAAGCGGGTCTTTCAGGGAACGGCAGACTGCACACAAATCACATGGACGCTGTTCGATATGAGCATCCCCGAATGGAGCCTGCTGTTCTTCGTCGGGATGACGATTCTGGGCGTTGTTCAGCTGCTGCACCTCTTGCGTTTTACCTGCCGGACAGCGGCCAGGTAATGATCGTCCTGGTGCGATGTGTTCGAGATTAAACGCTTGTATGAACTTTATCTCCTGCGTACCTTGAAGCCGATGTCGTGCGGGCATAATCTGGCCCGCAAGTGTTATTGGAATTATGTTGTTCAGTGGCGCTCTGCTTGGCCGAATCTTGATCTTTCAAGTCTTGCGGCGGGTGTAGGGCGGTACGACCCATAAGGGAAGAGAGATCACCATGCTCGAAAGTTGTCAGAATGCTCAGGAACGCTGGGGTGGAGTGCATCTGCTGATCGATCGCTGGTTGCAGGAGCGTCACGAACTGGTTCGGGCCTACGATGCTCTCGGCGCCAAGCCAGAAGCGCTGGGCGAGAACCGAAAGCCGTTGCAGGAGTTCTGCGGAGTTCTGGTCGATTACGTTTCGGCCGGGCATTTCGAGATCTACGAACAGCTGACCGGCGAAGCCAAAGCGTTTGGTGACAAACGTGGGCTGGAGTTGGCCGAGACGATTTATCCCCGTATCGATGTGATCACCGAAAAATTGTTGGCGTTCAATGATCTCTGTGACGCGGGAAAATGCGTTGCGGAAAAATTCCAAGAGTTGGGCGGTCTGTTGCATGAACGCTTCGAACTGGAAGACTGCCTGATCGAAGTGCTGCACACGGCTCACAAAGAAGAGGCTCCGGCTCAGGCCTGAGTTTCGCTTCAGCAAAAAAGATCTCCAAAACGGTGCGCTATGCGCGCCGTTTTTCGTTTGTGCTGCTGCTCAGTCAGTGGCGCCGAGCAACTCGATTTCGAAGACGAGTGGTGTAAAGGGCGCAATCAGGTCGCCCGCTCCGTCGGCACCGTATGCCTGGGCTGATGGAATGACCAATCGCCACTTCGCGCCGGTAGGCATCTGTTGCAATGCGCTGCGCCATCCGTTGATCACGCTATCAAGGCGAAACCACTGCGGCTGATTGTTCTGATCGAACACTGTGCCGTCGGGCAGGCGACCGATATAGCGAACCTGGACCTTGCCGTTTGGTCCTGCCTTTGGACCGTTGCCAGGCATCAACTCGGTCAGCAGAACTCCATCCGCCAACTCGCGAACACCGGGCTTGGCTTTTTCAGCTGAAAGAAACCGATGCTCCTCCTGGAGGGCAATTTCGCTTTGCGGTAGCGCCGATTTCTCTGTGACTTGAGCTTCGTGCTCCGTAAGGATCTGTTCGATTCGCTCCTCTTTGAGGGCTAACGGCTTGCCTTGATAGGCCTGTTGCAGGCCATCCACCAACGCTTGAATGTCAAGATCGGGAACCTCTTGACGCAGGCGTTCGCCGAGGCTGGCACCGAGACTGTAAGCGAGATCGTGGGAGTCATTTTCTTTGATTTTTTCAGCAGCCTGAGCCAAAGAAAAAAACACGCATAACGATAAAAAAAGATAACGCGACATGGGCGCTCTCCGGCCTGAGATGCGATGGATTATGCCAGCGTGAACGCGCTGATGACTGAGCAACTTTCAAGGGTGTGAAGAACATTTTCAATTCGCTGCAACGTAGAGCATTCGATACTGTCAACATGCCCTAGCGGCGGTAGCAGCAGAGGTCTAGTATGAGCCGCAGTCACGTCAGCCAGGAGGTAAACCATGTCGGCCAATAAGAAGCCTGTAAATACTCCGTTGCACTTACTTCAACAGCTCTCGGGCAGTCTGCTCGAACATTTGGAAAACGCTTGTTCCCAAGCCTTGGCTGATGCTGAAAAACTGCTCGCCAAACTGGAAAAGCAGCGCGGAAAAGCGCAGGAAAAACTGCACAAATCTCGTACCAAATTGCAGGACGCTGCGACGGCCGGAAAGGCCAAGGCGCAAGCCAAAGCCAAGGACGCAGTGACGGAGCTTGAAGATTTGCTTGATGCGCTCAAGGATCGTCAATCCGAAACCCGCACCTACATTCTTCAACTCAAGCGCGATGCCCAGGAAAGCCTGAAGCTGGCCCAGGGTGTTGGTCGCGTGAAAGACGCTGTCAGCAAAGCGTTGACCCTGCGCTCCGCCAAGCCTGCCGCTGCCCCGGCGAAGCAGCCAGCGGCCAAACCGGTTGCAGCTAAAGCGCCGGCCAAGGCACCTGCCAAAGCCGCTGCAAAACCTGCTGTGAAAAAAACAGTTGCAGCCAGCGCTGCCAAACCAGCCGCTAAATCGACTGCTGCGAAACCTGCCGCTGCCAAGCCAGCAGCTGCAAGAATGGCTGCAGCTAAACCTGCTGCCGCGAAAGCGACTGCTGCAAAACCGGCGGCCAGACCGGCTGCTGCTAAAACCGCTGCTGCCAAACCTGCCGCCAAGCCTGCTGCTGCAAAAGCAGTCGCGGCTAAAGCGCCTGCCAAAGCTGCAGCTAAACCGGCAGCCAAACCTGCCGCTTCGGCAGCCGCAAAACCGGCTGCTGCCAAGCCTGCCGCCAAGCCTGCGGCACCGAAAGCCACAGCCAAGCCTGCCGCCAAGCCGGCTGCAAAACCAGCCGTGAAAAAGCCGGTCGCGGCCGCTAAACCGGCAACGGCTCCAGCTGTGGCCAAGCCAGCGATGCAAGCTCCAGTCACGTCGCCATCACCGACTGCGAGCACTCCAGCAGCCTCTCCTGCTGCAGCACCAGCAGCCTCAGCGAGCGTCACCACCTCAACCAGCGCGTCCTAAGCGCCGGTTACCGCGACGCGCAGTTTATTTAGCGCGTCGCGGTTCAGGTTGGCGGCTTGCGGCGCCAGTCCTTCCAGCCAGGCTGTTAAATCCTTTGCTTCATCTTCTGGCCAATCTCGCGCCGTTGTCTCCAGACGCAACAACAGTTGCCGTTCCGCTTCGAGCTCCAGCGCTTTGACGCGCTCGCGCAGAATATTCAGTTGCACATCCTGAAGGGCCATTGAGCGCCATTGCATACGCAGTTGCCTGAGTGGTTGCACAACATCGCCATGCCACGGTCCGGCCAGTTGATGCAGCTGCTGCAGGCGTTGTGCATTGCACGCCACGTTTCGCTGGCCCAGCCAGACCGCGCACAGCAGCAGGCAGACATTGGCGCCTGCCGCTTGCAGTTCCAGGCACGCGCTTTCGACGCCGGGCCTGGCGTAGGTCGTGAGGGTGGAGCTCCACAGGTCAGAGGACATATTCCTACTCGCGCCAGTTGCGAGCGAAGCTGGTAGACTCCGCCGCCATTATGATTCGACTTCAAAGCCTAACATTACAGCGTGGTCCGCAACGTCTGCTAGAAGACGCCGAGCTGACCCTGCACGCCGGCCACAAAGCCGGCCTGATCGGTGCCAACGGTGCCGGTAAATCCAGCTTGTTCGCTTTGCTTCAGGGTGAATTGACCCCTGATTCGGGCGACTGCTTCCTGCCGGCGGACTGGCGTATCGCCCACATGCGCCAGGAGGTCGATACCCTTGAACGGGTGGCGGTCGACTACGTGCTCGATGGCGACCTGCGCTTGCGACAGGTGCAGCGTGAGCTGGCGGATGCCGAAGCGGCCCATGACGGTGCCGCTCAGGCGCGTCTGCATGCCGAACTGGACAGCGCCGACGGTTACACCGCAGACGCCCGGGCGCGAAAGCTGCTCGCGGGTCTAGGGTTCACCAACGAGCAGATGGATCGCCAGGTTGGCGATTTCTCCGGTGGCTGGCGAATGCGCCTGAACCTGGCGCAGGCACTGATGTGTCCGTCGGACCTGCTGCTGCTCGACGAACCGACCAACCACTTGGACCTCGACGCCATTCTGTGGCTGGAAGACTGGCTCAAAAGTTACCCCGGCACTTTGCTGCTGATCTCCCACGACCGCGACTTCCTCGATGCCGTGGTCGACCATGTGGCCCACGTTGATCAACGCAAGATCACCCTCTATCGTGGTGGTTACAGTGCTTTCGAACGCGCCCGCGCCGAACGTCTGGCTCAGCAACAGCAAGCCTACGAGAAGCAGCAGGCACAACGTGCGCACATGGAAAGCTACATCGCGCGATTCAAGGCCCAGGCCACCAAGGCCCGTCAGGCCCAGAGCCGGATCAAGGCCCTGGAGCGCATGGAAGAGTTGTCCGCGGCCCACGTTGATTCTCCATTCGATTTCGTTTTCCGCGAGTCGGTAAAAATCTCCAGTCCGTTGCTTGATCTCTCTGACGCCCGCTTGGGTTACGGCGAGAAGACCGTGCTGGAAAAGGTCAAACTGCAACTCACTCCGGGAGCTCGTATCGGCCTGCTCGGTCCGAACGGCGCGGGTAAGTCGACGCTGATCAAGAACCTTTCCGGTGAGCTGGAGCCTTTGGCTGGTCGCCTGGTGCGCGGTGAGAACCTGGTGGTGGGCTACTTCGCTCAGCATCAGCTGGACTCGCTCGATGCCAAGGCCAGCCCGCTGTTGCATTTGCAGCGTCTGGCGCCAACCGAGCGCGAACAGACCTTGCGTGACTTCCTCGGTGGTTTCGACTTCCGCGGTGCACGCATCGATGAGCCGGTGCTGAATTTCTCCGGGGGCGAGAAGGCCCGTCTGGCGCTGGCGTTGATCGCCTGGGGTCGACCTAACCTGTTATTGCTCGACGAACCGACCAACCACCTCGACCTGGAAATGCGTCTGGCGCTGACCATGGCTTTGCAGGAGTTCAGTGGTGCGGTGCTGGTGGTTTCCCACGATCGGCATTTGCTGAAAAGCACCACCGATGAGTTCCTGCTGGTTGCCGATGGCAAGGTTCAGGAGTTCGACGGCGATCTGGAAGACTACGCTCGCTGGCTGATTGACTACCGTCTGCGCAATGCGCCGGTCAACAACACGCCGGTCAATGCCGACAAAACCGACAAGAAAGCCCAGCGCCAGGCCGCTGCCGCGTTGCGTCAGCAACTGGCGCCGCATAAGCGTGAAGCCGATAAGCTTGAAGCTGAGTTGGGCAAGCTCCACGAAAAACTCGCCAGGATCGAAACCAGCCTCGGTGATAGCGCGGTCTATGAGGCCTCGCGCAAGGATGAGCTGCGCGATCTATTGGCTGAGCAAGCCAGGCTGAAGGTGCGTGAAGCCGAGCTGGAGGATAACTGGATGCAAGCCCTGGAGCTGCTTGAGAGCATGCAGGCGGAGCTGGAGGCGCTGTCCTGATGGGAGCGTTCCAGCTCCCGTTGTCTGCGGTCTGGGTCGAGCCGCTGTGGCTTGGCGGGCAAATTCTGCTGATCCTGCTGGCCGGTTATCTGGCCCAGCGTTTTGTGGCCAAATGCCTGACTCGTCTGGGCGAGCGCTACCCATTCCCGCCGCAGTTGCTGATGCCGCTGCGTGGAGGTTTGCGCTGGCTGATCATGGGCAGCGCGCTGATCCTTGTGCTGGAGCGCCTTGGCGTCTCGGCGACGGTGCTCTGGACTGCCTTGTCGGGGTTTGTCGCGGTGGCTGCGGTGGCGTTCTTCGCCATGTGGAGCGTACTTTCCAACCTGCTCTGCGCGATTCTGATTTTCACCGTTGGGCCGTTTCGCTTGGGCGATGTGGTCGAACTGGTGGACACCACCGACAAGCCAGGCGTCAAGGGCCGGGTGGTGGCGATCAATCTGCTTTACACCACGTTGATCGAGTCGGCTGAAGCCGGCAATGGCAGCGCGATGGTGCAAGTCCCCAACAGTCTGTTCTTCCAGCGCTCCGTGCGCCGCTGGCGTGGCAGTGATGTGTTGCCGTCGAACTCAGGCGAAAAGTAGCCGAGCAACCTCTAGCCGCTGCCCAAGGCTGCCGCAAGGCGCTGCGCTGGCCATCTGTCCTGCAAAAAATCGATAGTCATTCGCCAGAAGGCGCATTAGCTTAGACACCTATAACGAGTCTGAGTGAGGTGTGCGATGGTGCTTGAAACATGGCTGGCGTTTTTTGCCGCCTGCTGGGTGATCAGTCTTTCTCCTGGCGCTGGCGCCATTGCGTCGATGTCCTGCGGTTTGCAGTACGGTTTCTGGCGCGGATACTGGAACGCTCTGGGCCTGCAATTGGGGCTGGCGATGCAGATTGCGATTGTTGCCGCCGGTGTCGGTGCAATTCTCGCGGCCTCGGCCACGGCCTTCTATGCGATCAAATGGTTTGGTGTGGCCTATCTGGTCTACCTGGCGGTCAAGCAATGGCGGGCGCTGCCGAGCAACATGAGTGACGATGCGGCGATTCGGGCGATCGGCAAACCGCTGGCCCTGGTATTCCGTGGCTTTCTGGTGAATGTCAGCAATCCCAAGGCGCTGGTATTCATGCTCGCGGTGTTGCCACAGTTCATCGACCCGCACGCGCCGCTGGTGGGGCAGTACATGATCCTGGGCGTGACCATGATCATTGTCGATTTGATCGTGATGGCGGGTTATACCGGTCTTGCTTCAAAGGTGCTGCGCCTGCTGCGGACACCCAAGCAGCAGCGTCGCATGAATCGCACGTTTGCCGGTTTGTTCATCGGCGCAGCCGGGTTGTTGGCGACCATTCGCCGCGCCGCGACTTAAAAACTCAGCTCACAAGAAAGGCGACCTCTTGAGGTCGCCTTTTTCGTTTGGGGCTTAGCGCAGAATGACTGGCGCCGTATCCCGCGGCAGGTTGTTTTGCAATGGAGCTTGCCCTGGCTGCCCGTAACGGGGGCCACCCAGTTGTTCGCTCAACTGGCGGGCCACATCTTCACCCAGCGACCTGGACACATCGCGAACCACTCGAGGTCGGTTCAGCGAGACTTTGACGTCCTGGCTGTTCACCAGTTTGGTGTCTTGCCCATCGCCCATGGCGGTAAACGCCGAGGTGATTTCGAAGGTCCGGGTGTTGATCAGGCTGAAGTCGGCGACAAGGCTCAGGCCGAGAATCGCCGAATAGCTGTCGGTGTTGGCCAGCGAGGTAATATCACGGGTGAAGTCAATATCCGACAAGGTGCCGAACAACACGTAGTCGGCGCCCTTGTAGTTACCGGCCTTGATCCGTTTGATCACGTCGTAGACGTCTTCCCTGGACTTGGCGGTGTGCGGCGTACCTTGCACCAACTGGAACATCCCGGACTTGAGAATCTCGCCCTTGATATCGCCGGTGAATTTGCGCAGCTCACCCTGCTCGATATAACTGCTGCTGGCTTCGATCTCGTTGTAACTCGACGAACCGCTGGCGTGGTAGACGCCTGCCTGGTAGTTGTTCTGCGCCGAAACGACGTGGATGTATTGCTCCACCCGCTCCTGATAGGCGAGGTCGGTGACCGCGATTTTCGGGGCCGCCTGAACGCCAAAGGCGCAGGCCAGGCCGATGATGCCAATCCATGCACGCATTGCTTAACGCTCCGTGGTTTTGCGAATCTCTTTCTCGTCCATCCACTCGGCCAGACCGCTTTCGACGTCGATCAATTGCAGGCTGAATTTGTAGAAGACGTCCTTGTAATCGCTGCTGCGCTTGACGATCGAGCTGATCGAACCTTCAAGACGGTATTTGGCGGCGATCATGTTGCCGGTCTTGGCCACGGTGCCTTTTTTGTACAGGCCACTCTGGTTTTGCAGCTTGAGCTGGTCAACCTGGCTCTGCATGGCGGTGTTGTCGCTGGCGAAGCGGGCGGTGCCGGACTTCATCAGCTGAGTCTTGATGCTGGTGGTGATTTCACGGGTATCGATGTACTCGCTGGTTTTGTTCTTCACGTCGTAAACCTGTACCACCGGACGCCCCTGCAGGATCCCGGACTGGGCCAGGGAGCGGGTCATGGTTTCGGCGATCATCTGCAAGTCGGTGGAACCGAACTCGTTGGTTACCAGCTCTACAGCCTTGCTGTCGCCGTAAGCGATGTTTTTTCCGCCCAGAACCGGAGAATTATTGTTGGCGCAACCGCTGGCCAGAAGGGCGATAACGGCGAGGAACGAAAAGCGTGCAAACATGGGAATGCTCTCTAAAGCTGAACGAAACGGGTGGATGACTTAAGGCGTTTTGATTTCCAGACGGAAATCCACAGCTTTCGCCACAGGGGCAATGGCCGGCAGAAAGCTGGTTTGCGTGCCGTAAAGGGTCAGGCTTTTCCAGGTTTCTTCTTCACCGATCGGGAAGCCTTCTGGTCCCAGCCAGGCGAAACGGTAGTACATGGTCTTGTTGTTGAAGCTGGTGTTGCTCAGCTGAACGTTGACGGTCAGAAAGCCATTTTCGCGAGCGACACGCATGGCGCCGACCACGATGTTGTTCAGCTTGCCCATGGTCACGACTTTGCTCGCCGCGCTGCCGGGTTCCGGCGGTGGGGTGGCGCAACCGGCCAGCAGGGCCAGTGCGACGACAGCAATGATTTTGAAGCGCATGAAAGACTCTCTGCTTAAGGTTGTTTGAGGCTGGCCACGGCCTGCGGATTGGCAGCAGGTGTTACATGGGCAGCGATGCCACTGGTGAACACCTGATGACCTACGACACGCAGGGTGATGACTTGATAGTGTTGATCGACTTTGACCATCACCTGAGAGCCGCCAAGGGCGTTGGGCAGACTCACCAGATGCTCGCCTTTCTTGAGGCGCAGGCGCGTGACCTGGGTAGCGTCAGGGAGGGTGCGCCAGGTACGGGTATCGGCACCTTCCATCACTGTCGAAGTGATACCCAAGGCCAGGCCGGCCAGCGGGTTGACGTCGTTCAACTGCTTTTGTGCAACGCCGCGGGTAACGGCACGCACAGTGGTGCGCAGAATGATCCCCGGCATATCGTCACGCAGGGCGCGACGGGACATGGCGGTGGTGCTGTTGAGTGGTGTCAGGTTCTGTTGCTGGCCGTCCACGCCGATCTGGGCGAAGGTCGCGGTCGAGGTGTCCGGCTTGATCACCGGGAACGACAGGGGAGTGATGACCAGATTGCCACTGATCGGTAATGGCAGCGGGATGCGGATGGAGTCGCGGGCGGGCGCCAGGCCGCTTTGCACGACGATCAGGATGTCGCTTTCTTCGGTCTTGCCGGCCGCTTTGTCGAGGTTCAGCAACGCTTGTTCAAGTAGCGGGGTATTGGGGCGCAATTCTGCGGCTTTACGATAGCCCGGAGCGGCGAGGTCTTTTTCACCCAGAGCTTCGTAGATGAAACCGGCCAGGTAATGGCTGAAAGCACTCTGGTAGCTGTTCTTCAGATTGACTACCTCTGGTGCATCGAGGCTTTCCACCGGATACCCCTTGAGGTCTTTGTACTCGGTCTTGACCCCCTGCTTCCCGGCTTCGTCTTCGCGCTTGAGGTATTCCTTGTCGCGCAGTTCGGCGATGACTGCTTCACGTTCGTGGGTCTTCTTGATTTCGGTGCGGGCGCCGTCGAAGTCGTTGACGGCCAGCAAATTCAGCGCCATCTGGGTGGTCAGCATGACTTTTTCGTAGTCATAACCTTCGTAGCGACGGACCTTGTCGTTGACCAGAAAGCTGCCGAACTGGGACAGGTACTTGCCGGTATCGAGCTTGACCGAATCTTCCCAGGCCCCCACCACCTGATCGGCGCTTTTCCATGCGGTCTGGCTACCGGCCAAATCGCCTTTGGCACGCAACAGTTCACCTTTCTCGAAGTAATAGAGCAGGTCTTTGTCTTCGCTGCGGTTGTTCTTTTCCAGCAAGGTCAGTGCGGCATCGACGTTACCGGTGCTCAACTGCTGGTTGGTTTCCTGAAGCTCGGTGTCGTAGCTGCGCAATGCCGTACAACCGGCAAGCAAAGTGACTGCGCTGAGCGCGAGCGAAGTGAGGGCGCGGGATGCCATTTGGAATACTTCTTCCCTGAACGTAATCAGCCGAGCGTGCTGGTCGGGCTGGATGAACCAATCGGTAGGGAGAGAGACTATCCTGCCAATTCCTCATTAGAAGAGGAGCTTGAATACCCTTTAGGAATAACCGGGCTACGGCATTATAGACTTCGAAGATGGCAATGTAATGGCTTTTTAATTTCATTTTTTGGCACGGTGCCACTATCAGGGCTTCCGATATTTCTGGGCTTTCGCAGCTCTGGCCGACGGGATACTTGGGGTAGTCAGATTATTTGTGCTCGCGGCAAAAATGGCGCCACACCCTGTATGGCAAGGGTTCAGGAGGATTTTTCGGCTTTTTGGCCTTAGACATGAGTGCATGACAGCGCTTGAGTGAAACTCATTCGAAGTGAACAATATGTTACTTCGTATTTTCAATTGAGATTCATTAATGACTGCCCCGTCCCGTTTCCTGGCCTGGCTGGTGCTGCCGGTGTTTGCGCTATGCAGCTTCAATCTACTGGCCGATACCGTGGAAGGCGCTCCAAAGGCGCTGCATTTGCTCGACTACATTGGGGCGGATTACCCGTCCACGGTTGAGGCGGGAAAGGTCATTGATGAGCCCGAGTATCGCGAGCAACTTGAGTTTCTGAGCGTTCTGCAAGGGCTGATCGTTGCCTTGCCGGGCAAACCGGAACAGGCCGAGCTGGAGCAGGGTGTCGGTAGCCTGCGCGCCGCCGTCACGGCTCGCCAGGACGGTGCCGCTGTCAGCCGTCAAGCACGGCAGTTGGGGGCCAGACTGGCAGTGGCCTACGAGGTCAGCCAGGCCCCGATCATCACACCGGACCCGACTCGTGGTGCACCGCTGTATGCCCAGCATTGCTCGGTGTGCCACGGTGACACAGGCGTTGGCGACGGTCCGGCAGGCGTCGGTCTGACGCCACCGCCGGCTGACCTGCGCGATGCTGCGCGGATGGATCGCTTGAGCCTTTACGCGATCTACAACTCCCTCGGATTGGGTGTCGAGGGTACGGACATGCCGTCTTTCGCCGATCAACTGGATGATCGCCAGCGTTGGGATCTGGCGACATACATCGCCAGCTTCAGCGCCGCCCCGGCTGCGGCGAAAAGCCAGAAGAACTTCAACCTCGCCGATCTGGCCCGCCAGACTCCGGGTGAAGTGCTGGCCGCCGAAGGCCCTGAGGCCGCGGTGACTTTCCGTGGCCAGCGCGCTCAGCCGCCGCAGGCCAAACGCGGCCCGGCGCAGTTGCTCGGCTACACCGCGGCGACGCTGGACAAGAGCCTCGCGGCCTACCGTGCTGGCGATCGTGAACAGGCTTACGATCTCTCGGTTGCGGCGTATCTGGAAGGCTTCGAGCTGGTCGAGAGCTCCCTGGACAACGTCGACGCCAAGGTGCGCAAAGACACTGAAAAATCCCTGATGACCTACCGTCAGTCGTTGCAGGACGGTTTGCCAATGGCTCAGGTCGAGCAGCGTCTGGACATCGCAAAAGCCAGGTTGAAGGAGTCGGCCAGTCTGTTGGGCAGCGATGGTCTGAGCTGGTCCCTGAGCTATATCTCCGGCTTGCTGATCCTGCTGCGTGAAGGTCTGGAAGCGATTCTGGTGTTGGCTGCGGTCCTGGCGTTCCTGCGTAATACCGGCCAGCAGTCGGCGGTGCGCAGCGTTAACATCGGTTGGGGTTTGGCGCTGGTGGCCGGTCTGGCGACCTGGGCGGTGGCGGCTTACCTGATCGATGTCAGCGGTGCCCAGCGTGAATTGCTCGAAGGTGCGACGGCGTTATTCGCCAGCGTCATGGTGCTTTGGCTGGGTGTATGGATGCACGATCGCCGCCACGCAGCTGCCTGGCAGGATTACATCAAGAGCAGCCTGGTCGGCGGCGGTGGACGTTTCGGCTTTGCGATGCTGGCGTTCTTCTCGGTGTACCGCGAGCTATTCGAAGTGATCCTGTTCTATGAAACCCTCTGGCTGCAAGCCGGCGCGGCCGGTCACAATGCGGTGCTGGCGGGCGGTGCGACGGCGCTGGTGCTGTTGGTCGGTCTGGCCTGGGTGATTCTGCGTGGCTCGGCGAAACTGCCGCTGGCGCTGTTCTTCGGGATCAACGCCGGTCTGCTGTGCGCGCTGTCGGTGGTGTTTGCCGGACATGGCGTCAAAGCCTTGCAGGAAGCCGGAGTCTTCGGCACCCGGCCGGTACCGTTCTTTGACTTCGACTGGCTGGGGATCCACGCTGATGCCTATTCACTGAGTGCCCAGGCAGTGGCGATACTGGCGATTATCGTGCTTTACAGCCGTAGTCGCATGGCAGAGACGCGGCGGTTGCAGGCTTCTTGACGCATTCGCTTCGCTCATTTCGCGGGCAAGCCTCGCTCCCACCGTCTAGCGTAGGGGCGCCCAGTCGTTGCCCGCGATGCTTTTAGAGGGACATACAAAATGCGTGTCTGGATCGATGCCGACGCCTGCCCCAAGGCGGCGAAGGATCAGGTGATCAAGTTTGCCTTGAAGCGCCAGTTCGAAGTGCTGCTGGTGGCGGGGCAGAGCCAGATCAAGCCGGGCTATGCCTGCGTGAAGCTGATTGTGGTGCCCAGCGGCCCGGATGCGGCCGATGATTATCTGGTCGAACACGCAGTGCCCGGCGAGCTGGTAATTTGCAGCGATGTACCGCTGGCTGATCGTTTGATCAAAAAGGGCGTCGCTGCCCTTGATCCGCGTGGCAAGGAGTTCGACCCGCAGAACATGGGCGAGCGGCTGGCAGTGCGTAACTTGTTCACTGACCTGCGCGATCAGGGCCAGATGGGCGGCGGTCCATCGCCCCACGGTGATCGCGAGAAGCAGGCGTTCGCCAATGCGCTGGACCGGATCCTCACGCGACTGATGCGCTGAACTGATCGTTCCCACGCTCGCGCGTGGGAATGCCTCACTGGATGCTCTGGATGTGACGCGCAGCGTCACGGGCTGCATTCCCACGCAGAGCGTGGGAACGATCAAGCGATCATGCAGCCGGCTTTACGCCTCGTTTTCGTCAGTCAGCTCCAGTACCCGATCAACCAGTTTGTTAATGCCCAAAGCCGCTTCGCTGATGGATTGCGCGAGCATATAGGCCGGGGTACTGACCAGTTTGCGTGCTTTGTCTTCGATGATATCGCTCACGGCGCACTCTTCATGGGTGGCGCCCATCTTGTTCATTGCTGCCGCCGTATCGGCGTCGTTGCCGATGGTGCAGATCACGCCTGGGCCGTAGATCTTTGCCGCCAATGCAGGCGAGATGCAGATCAGCCCGACCGGTTTGCCGGCCTCGGCAAAGGCTTCTGCCAGGGCCAGGACTTCTGTCTGGATGCAGCAGCCGGCACCTTCGATGGCGAAGTTGGAGAGGTTTTTCGCCGCGCCGAAACCGCCGGGCACGATCAGTGCGTCGAAGTCTTCTGCGCTGGCTTCGCGAATATCCTTTACCTGGCCACGGGCAATGCGCGCCGATTCAATCAGCACGTTGCGCGACTCGGGCATTTCGTCGCCGGTCAGGTGGTTGATCACGTGTAATTGGGCAATATCAGGGGCGAAGCACTGCACCTGCGCACCGCGCTGATCCAGGCGCAGCAGGGTGATCACGCTTTCGTGGATCTCGGCGCCGTCATACACGCCACAGCCGGAAAGAATCACTGCAACTTTTTTGCTCATGGGTTTTTCTCCAGATTCATGGCGTTAAATGTCCACTAATTTGTCACTCGTTGCCATAGGGTTATTGCGCGACTCCACCTAATCTTTGGATAACGATTCTGATCAGGTCGCGTCATGAACTTCATCCTTTATGCGGTGCCGTTTTTCTTTGTGTTGATCGCTGTCGAGTTACTGGCTGACCGCTGGCGTGGCGTGAGTAATTATCGCGTGGCAGACGCGATCAACAGCCTCAGTACCGGCGTGTTGTCGACCACTACGGGCCTGTTGACCAAAGGTGTAGGGCTGATCACCTATGCTTTTGCCTTGAAGCATCTGGCAGTGATCGAGCTGTCGGCCGAGAGCGTCCAGGTTTGGGTGTTTGCCTTCGTCTTCTATGACTTTTGCTACTACTGGCTGCATCGCTTGGGCCATGAGCGCAACATCCTCTGGGCGGCGCATTCGGTGCATCACCAAAGCGAGGACTACAACCTGTCCACGGCGCTGCGCCAAACCAGCACGGGATTTCTGCTGAGCTGGATTTTCTACCTGCCACTGGCTGTGCTCGGCGTGCCGCTGCTGGTGTTCGTCAGTGTCGCGGCGTTGAATTTGCTCTATCAATTCTGGGTACATACCAGGCACATACCCAAGCTTGGCTGGTTCGAGTGGTTTTTCGTCACGCCTTCCAATCATCGGGCCCACCATGCGCAGAACGCTCTCTATATGGATCGCAACTATGGTGGGGTGTTTATTATTTGGGACCGCTTGTTCGGCTCATTCCAGGAAGAGGACGACAACGAGCCAGTGATTTTCGGCGTGACCACGCCGCTGGCGAGCTGGAACCCGTTGTGGGCCAATCTGCAGTTTTATGCGCAGCTGCTCAGTGACGCACGGCGTACCGAAAGCGGGTGGGACAAGCTGCGGATCTGGTTCATGCCTACCGGCTGGCGGCCGGCGGATGTGGCAGCGAAGCACCCGATGACCAAGCCGGACTTGAACCAGTTCCGCAAGTTCGAGGTGCCGCTGGACGGGCGACAGCAGCTGTATGTCGCGATGCAGTTCGCTGTGTACACGGCGCTCGGTAGCTATCTGCTGAACCTGGGCGAAAGTTTGCCGACGGCCGCGCTGGTGCTGGGCTGGAGTTACATGGCGTTTGGTTTGTTTGTGCTGGGTGTGGCCCTGGAGAATCGCCCGTGGGCGTTCAAGCTGGAACTGCTGCGCCTTGCGCTGAACGTTCCACTGGTGTGGCTGGCGCCGATCCTGGGGCTTTGGCCGGCCAACGCGGTGGGCTGGGTCGGCCTGCTGAGTTACAGCTTGCTCAGTGGCATCGGTCTCTACTGCTGTAGAAACCGACTCACTCGACTGGCGTCGTAGGTTTGTTGGTTTTGGCGTGTTCGGCGTGTTCGGCCTTTTGGACCTGTTCATCTTCGTAGATTTTTTTTGCGAGGCGGGCGTTCTTGAAGCGCCGACGCAGCCATAAGGCGAAGCCGAGCAGCAATAGCGCGCCCAGTACCCACAGCTCGTACTTCTTGACGCTGCCCAGCATCCCTTCCAGTACCGCGCCGAAATGGTAAGCCGCCGCAGCCAGGGCCGCGGCCCAGATGGCGGCACCAATCCCGTTGAGCAGCAGATAGCGCCCCGGTGGATAGCCGGACAGGCCTATCGCTACTGGCATGACGGTGCGCAAGCCATAGACGAAGCGAAAGCTTAGTACCCAGATGTCCGGATGCTTGCGGATATGCTCCAGCGCCCGATCACCCATCAATTGCCAGCGCGGTTTGCGCGCCAGCAATTTGCGGCCGTGTTTGCGCCCCAGGAAGTACCACAGCTGATCGCCGGCATAGCTGCCGAAGAAAGCCACGACCACGACCAGGTTGATATCCATGTATCCGCGGAACGCGAGGAAGCCTGCGAGAACCAGAATGGTTTCGCCTTCGAAGAACGTGCCGAGAAATAGGGCGAAGTAGCCGAAATCCTGAAGAAATTGTTGGAGCATTGTCTGGATGCTGGCGAAATGAACGCGCAGCCTAACCCTTCAGGCACATTCAGGAAAGTATCGAAATGTGTCTCGACGTGAACATTTCCTACAAGGACAATGCCAGCGACTACCGGTCACAGGGGTGAGCACGACTGTAATCTGTTCGTCATAATGGCCGCTTATAACTGTCACACTCGCCCGCCAGCGCGGGCTCAGGAGTTTGCCGTGAGCTTCACGCCCGCCAACCGTTTGTTTCCAGCTACCCGCCTGCGTCGCAATCGTCGTGATGATTTTTCCCGCCGTCTGGTTCGTGAAAACGTTCTGACTGTCGACGATCTGATCCTCCCGGTTTTTGTGCTGGACGGTGAAAACCGTCGCGAGTCAGTCGCTTCGATGCCGGGGGTCGAACGCCTGACCATCGACTTGCTGCTCGAAGAAGCTGCCAAGTGGGTCGAGCTGGGGATTCCTGCGTTGGCACTGTTCCCGGTAACGCCACCGGAGCTCAAATCCCTCGACGCCGCCGAAGCCTGGAACCCGGATGGCATCGCTCAGCGTGCGACCCGTGCGCTGCGTGAGCACTTCCCGCAGTTGGGTGTAATCACCGACGTGGCGCTGGACCCGTTCACCACCCACGGACAGGACGGTATCCTCGACGAAGAAGGCTACGTGCAGAACGACATCACCGTCGATGCGCTGGTCAAACAAGCGCTATCCCACGCCGCAGCCGGTGCTCAGGTGGTCGCGCCATCGGACATGATGGACGGTCGGATCCAGGCGATCCGCGAAGCCCTTGAGCTGGCCGATCACGTCAATGTGCGGATCATGGCCTATTCCGCTAAGTACGCCAGTGCTTATTACGGCCCGTTCCGCGATGCTGTCGGCTCTGCGCTGAACCTGGGCAAGGCCAACAAGGCCTCCTATCAAATGGACCCGGCCAACAGCAACGAAGCCCTGCATGAAGTGGCGGCTGACTTGTCAGAAGGCGCGGATATGGTCATGGTCAAGCCAGGCATGCCGTACCTGGACATCCTTTTTCGGGTCAAAGAAGAATTTAAAGTGCCGACCTTTGTCTATCAGGTCAGTGGTGAATACGCCATGCACATGGCGGCGATCCAGAATGGCTGGTTGAGTGAAGGGGTTATTCTTGAATCCCTTACCGCCTTTAAACGTGCAGGCGCTGATGGCATCCTGACGTACTTTGCCGTTCGTGCTGCTCAATTGTTACGAGAGCAAAAATAGCCCTCCCAGGAACACTCGATGAATACCGAAGGACTCACCGAAGTTGCAGTAAATGAGGCTCAACCTGTGGTCGAGCCAATCGTCGAAACCCCGCCGGAGCAGGAAGCCCCGCCGTCGGTAGTGTTCGAGCCGCATCAACCGGTGCCGGCGATTGTGCTTCCCAGCCTGGATGACAGCAGCCTGTACATCCATCGCGAGCTGTCGCAGCTGCAATTCAACATCCGCGTTCTGGAACAGGCGCTGGATGAGTCCTACCCGTTGCTGGAGCGGCTGAAATTTCTGCTGATCTTCTCCAGTAACCTGGACGAGTTCTTCGAGATTCGCGTCGCCGGTCTGAAGAAACAGATCACCTTCGCCCGGGAACAGGCCGGGGCCGATGGTCTGCAACCGCACCAGGCGCTGGCGCGCATCAGCGAACTGGTACACGGTCAGGTCGACCGCCAGTACGCAATCCTCAACGACATACTGTTGCCGGAGCTGGAGAAACATCAGGTCCGCTTCATTCGTCGCCGCTACTGGACGACCAAACTCAAGACGTGGGTGCGCCGCTATTTCCGCGACGAGATCGCGCCGATCATCACCCCGATCGGCCTCGACCCGACGCATCCGTTCCCGCTGCTGGTAAACAAGAGCCTGAACTTCATCGTCGAGCTCGAAGGCATCGACGCCTTCGGTCGCGATTCCGGTCTGGCGATCATCCCGGCGCCACGTCTGCTGCCTCGGATTATCAAGGTTCCGGAAGAAGTCGGCGGTGCGGGCGACAACTATGTATTCCTGTCGTCGATGATCCACGCGCATGCCGATGACCTGTTTCAGGGCATGAAGGTCAAGGGCTGCTACCAGTTCCGCCTGACCCGAAACGCTGACCTGGCGGTAGATACCGAAGATGTGGAAGACCTGGCCCGCGCTCTGCGTGGCGAGCTGTTCTCCCGTCGCTACGGTGATGCAGTGCGTCTGGAAGTGGCCGACACTTGCCCGAAACACCTGTCCGACTACCTGCTCAAGCAGTTCAACCTGAATGAGACCGAGTTGTATCAGGTCAACGGTCCGGTCAACCTGACGCGTCTGTTCAGCATTACTGGCCTGGACAGCCATCCAGAGCTGCAATACACGCCGTTCACGCCGCAGATTCCGAAACTGCTGCAAAACAGCGAGAACATTTTCAGCGTGATCAGCAAGCAGGACATCCTGCTGCTGCACCCGTTCGAATCCTTTACACCGGTGGTCGACCTGCTGCGTCAGGCCGCCAAGGATCCGCATGTACTGGCGGTCCGTCAGACGCTGTACCGCAGCGGCGCCAACTCGGAAATCGTTGATGCATTGGTCGATGCGGCGCGTAACGGCAAAGAGGTCACTGCGGTGATCGAGTTGCGTGCGCGTTTCGATGAGGAATCCAACCTGCAACTGGCCAGCCGTCTGCAAGCGGCCGGTGCGGTGGTGATCTATGGCGTGGTCGGCTTCAAGACCCACGCCAAGATGATGCTGATCCTGCGTCGTGAAGCCGGGGAAATCGTCCGCTACGCCCACCTGGGTACCGGCAACTATCACGCCGCCAACGCCCGTCTTTACACCGACTACAGTCTGCTGACTTCAGACGATGCCTTGTGCGAAGACGTCGGCAAGCTGTTCAGCCAGCTGATCGGCATGGGCAAGACGCTGCGCATGAAGAAGCTCCTGCACGCACCGTTTACCCTGAAGAAGGGCATGCTCGACATGATTGCCCGGGAAACCCAGTTCGCCCTCGACGGCAAACCGGCGCACATCATTGCCAAGTTCAACTCGCTGACCGATCCGAAGATCATCCGCGCGCTGTACAAGGCCAGTCAGTCCGGGGTGCGCATTGATCTGGTGATACGTGGCATGTGCTGCCTGCGGCCGGGTATCGCCGGGGTTTCGCACAATATCCATGTGCGCTCGATCATCGGTCGCTTCCTGGAGCACACGCGGGTGTTCTACTTCCTCAACGGTGGCGAAGAGCAGATGTTCCTGTCCAGCGCCGACTGGATGGAGCGCAACCTCGACAAGCGCGTCGAAACTTGCTTCCCGGTCGAGGGCAAGAAATTGATTCTGCGGGTCAAGAAAGAGCTGGAAAGTTATCTCACCGATAACACCCATAGCTGGAGCCTGCAGTCGGACGGTCGATACATTCGCAACACACCGACCGGTAACCAGAACCCGCGCAGCGCCCAGGCAACATTGCTGGAGCGCTTGAGCAATCCAGTGCTGAGTGTTCGATAACGCCGGCGAGGGTTGAGAGATGTAAAAAAATGGCGATCCTTGCGGATCGCCATTTTGTTTTCAGCGAACGTTAAGCACGATGCCTACGCGGGTCAGCCACTCGGCTTCCAGGGCGAAGTCAGCCTGGGTCAGCTGGTTCTCGTCCAGCCAATCCTGTGGGAACAGCACATCCAGGCTGTCGCCGTTGGCGTGCAGCACCACCTGAGGCATTTCCTGGGTGCCGCGGATGTGGTGGAACAGAATCGCAAAGCGTAGCAACACGCACAGGCGAATCAGCTTCATGCCGTCATCGCCAAATTCGGCGAACTTGTCCTTGGGAATATTGCGCCGGTGGCCGCGCACCAGTAGCGCCAGCATTTGCTGGTCTTCGCGGGAGAAGCCGACCAGATCGGAGTGCTCGATCAGGTAGGCGCCGTGCTTGTGGTATTGGTAATGGGCGATGTCCAGCCCGACTTCGTGGACTTTGGCTGCCCAGCTCAGTAGTTCGCGCCAGACTCCGTCATCCAGATCCCAATCCATAGCGACCTGATCGAAGGCATGCAGCGCCTTGCGCTCAACCCGGGCCGCTTGTTCCAGATCGACGTGGTAACGCTCCATCAGCGAGCTGAGAGTGCGCTCACGGACGTCTTCGTGATGATGACGTCCCAGCAGGTCATAGAGCACGCCTTCGCGCAGGGCGCCTTCACAGTGGTCCATGCGTTGCAGTTCGAGGGCATCGAAAATTGCTTCAAGAATCGCCAGACCCGCCGGAAAGATCGCCCGGCGATCGGGTTTGATGCCTTCGAAGTCGATTTTCTCGATGTCGCCAAGCTTGAAAAGTCTGCGTTTGAGCCAGGCCAGGCCTTCGGCGTTGACCTCGCCAGTACCGTAACCGCCGGCCTTGAGCGCCAGGCCAATGGCGCGGATGGTGCCTGAGGAGCCGATAGCTTCATCCCAGGTCAGGCGATGCAGGGCATGTTCGATGCTCATGATCTCCAGTCGCGCCGCCGTGTAAGCCTGGGCGTAACGGGCCGGGGTGATCTTGCCGTCGCGGAAATAGCGCTGGGTATAACTGACGCAGCCCATTTGCAGGCTTTCACGCAGCAGCGGTTCGAAGCGCTGGCCGATGATGAATTCGGTACTGCCGCCGCCGATATCGGCCACCAGGCGCTTGCCCGGAGTGTCCGCAAGGGTGTGGGAGACGCCGAGGTAGATCAGGCGTGCTTCTTCACGACCGGAGATGACCTCTACCGGGTGGCCAAGAATTTCTTCGGCGCGGCGGATGAATTCGCCACGATTGCGCGCCTCGCGCAGGGCGTTGGTGCCCACGATACGCACCGCGCCCGGGGGCATGCCGTTGATCAGTTGAGCGAAACGTTTCAGGCAATCGAGCCCGCGCTGCATGGATTCTTCGGAGAGTTGACGCTCCTCGTCGATCCCGGCGGCCAGCTGAACCTTCTCGCCGAGCCGCTCCAGAAGGCGTACTTCGTCGTTCTGGGTCTTGGCCACGACCATGTGGAAGCTGTTGGAGCCCAGGTCGATAGCGGCGATCAGCGAAAGATTAATGGCTTGGGATTGCGGCATGGTTAAAGGGTCTCGGTCGATAACCTTGTCATCCTGCCACGATCAACCGCTGCCGCCAACGCGTAGGCGCTGTAGAAGACTGCGATCTTTTGATTGATCATTCCTACACAAGAGCCTGTTGATCGTTCCCACGCTCTGCGTGGGAATGCCTCACTGGACGCTCTGCGTCCCGCTTGGGCAGTGACGCGGAGCGTCACGGGCTGCATTCCCACGCGGGAGCGTGGGAACGATCGTCTGCTTCAGACCGTGTGTTCAGCCGTCCCGATAAAATTTGCCAGTTCCGCCGTCTGCGGATTGGCGAACAGAATCTTCGGATCCCCGACCTCATGCACCTTGCCCTGGTGCATGAACACCAGTTTGTCGCCAACCTCCCGGGCGAAGCGCATTTCGTGGGTGACCATGATCAGCGTCATGCCATCCCTGGCCAGTTGCCGGACCACGCTGAGCACCTCGTTGACCAGTTCCGGGTCCAGCGCCGAGGTGATCTCGTCGCAGAGCAACACTTTTGGCGACATGGCCAGCGCCCGGGCAATCGCCACACGCTGTTGCTGGCCGCCGGACAGGCGTTCCGGGAAGGCATCGAACTTTTCCCCGAGGCCGACCCGTTCAAGCATCTGCCGCGCCAGTTCGGCAGCCCTGGCTTTCGGCACTTTCTGCACCACCTGCGGCGCGAGCATCACGTTTTCGCCGACGGTCAGGTGAGGGAACAGGTTGAACTGCTGGAACACCATCCCGACCTTTTGCCGCAGGCTGCGCAAGTCGGCGCGAGTGGCGTCCAGGTATTCGCCGTCGACTTCGATCACCCCGTCGTTGATCGACTCCAGGCCGTTCAAGGTTCGCAGCAGGGTGCTTTTGCCCGAGCCGCTGCGACCAATGATCGCGACGACCTGGCCTTCGTCGATACTCAGGTCGATGCCTTTGAGCACATGGTGGTCGCCGTAATATTTATGCAGGGCGGAAATTCTAAGCAGAGGCATGCAGTCTCCTTTCCAGGTAGCGCGCACTGAGGGACAAGGGGTAGCAGAGCAGGAAGTAACCGAGCGCCACCAGGCCATAGACCATGAAGGGCTCGAAGGTGGCGTTGGCGAGCATGCCGCCGGTCTTGGTCAGTTCGGTGAAGCCAATGATCGATGTCACGGCAGTGCCTTTGACCACTTGCACCGAGAAGCCCACGGTCGGCGCCACGGCAATACGCAAGGCTTGCGGCAGGATCACGTAGCGCAGTTGTTCAAGCGGCGTCAGTGCCAGGCTCGATGAGGCCTCCCACTGACCATGGGGAATCGATTCGACGCAGCCGCGCCAGATCTCCGCCAGGTAAGCACTGGTGAACAGCGTCAACGCGATCGCGGCCGCCAGCCACGGCGAAATGTCGATGCCGAGCAGCGCGATGCCGAAGAACACCAGAAACAGCTGCATCAACAACGGCGTGCCCTGGAACAGTTCGATGTAAGTGCGGGCGAATGCACTGGGGAACGCCTTGTCGGAAATTCGCAGAGTCATGACCAGCAAGCCGATCAGTCCGCCGCCAATGAATGCCACCAGCGACAGCGCCAGCGTCCACTGCAGGCCGGTGAGCAGGTTGCGCACGATGTCCAGGAATGTGAAATCGCTCATCGGCTGTTCCTCGTGCTGCTTCTTGCTATATACCGGCGGCCGATCCAGTTCAGCAATTGGCGGATCATCAGCGCCATGCACAGGTAAACCAGGGTGGTCAGGGCATAGGTTTCGAAGGCACGAAAGTTGCGCGATTGAATGAAGTTGGCGGCGAAGCTCAGCTCTTCGGTGGCAATTTGCGAACACACCGCCGAGCCGAGCATGACGATGATGATCTGGCTGCTCAGCGCCGGCCAGACTTTACCCAGCGCCGGCAGCAGCACCACATGACGCAAGGCTTCGAAGCGAGTCATCGCCAGAGCCGCCGACGCTTCCAGCTGGCCGCGCGGAATCGCTTGAATGCCCGCGCGAATGATTTCCGTGGAGTAGGCGCCAAGGTTGACCACCATCGCCAGCACGGCGGCCTGCCATTCGGAAATCTGTACGCCGAGTGACGGCAGGCCAAAGAAAATGAAAAACAGCTGCACCAGAAACGGCGTATTGCGGATCAACTCGACATATACCCCGAATATCGCTGCAAATGGCTTGATCTGCCAGGCCCGAACCACCGCGCCGACGGTCCCCAGGCTGACCCCGAGTACCGCGCCGATGGCTGTCAGCTCAAGGGTGAACAGCGCACCGCGAAGCAGCAGGCCAGTGTTGTCCAGCACCGGTAAAAAGTCGAACTGATAAGCCATGGCTAACCTCCGTGACAGCGATCAGAGATCAGCCGGCAGTGGCTGCTTGAGCCACAGCTGCGAATTTTTTTCCAGGCTGCCGTCGGTTTTAGCGCTGGCCAGGATCTGATTCACCTTCTCCAGCAGCGCCGGCTCGTTCTTGTTTACGCCGACGTAGACTGGCGAATCCTTGAGTTTCACTTTCAGGACAGGAATGCGCTTGGGATTGCGTTCGCTGATGGTGACCATCACTACGTTGCCGCTGGCGATCAGATCCACCTGGCCGGCCAGGTAGGCGGCGATGGTCGAGTTGTTGTCTTCGAAGCGTTTGATGGTCGCGCCTTGCGGAGCCACGGAGGTCAGCTCGATGTCTTCGATGGCGCCACGGGTGACGCTGATGGTTTTGCCTTTGAGGTCATCCAGGGTGTTGATGGCCGCATCGGGCGGGCCGAACACCGCGAGATAGAAGGGCGCGTAGGCGCGGGAGAAGTCGATGACTTTTTCGCGCTCAGGGTTTTTGCCGAGGCTGGAAATCACCAGATCGACCTTGCCGGTGGTCAGAAATGGAATCCGGTTGGTGCTGTTGACCGGGGTCAGCTCGAGTTTGACCTTGAGTTGCTTGGCCAACAGCGCAGCGGTGTCGATGTCCAGGCCTCGGGGTTTCATGTCTGGCCCGATCGAACCGAAGGGTGGGAAGTCCTGTGGCACGGCGACTTTGAGGGTGCCGCGTTTGACGACATCGTCCAGGCCGTCGGCATGGGCGGGCGCCTGGCTCAGCATCAGACTGGCAAACAGGGCGGTGAGCAGGGCGCTGCAACGCTTGGTCATGGCAACTCTCCGAATCCAGGGAAGTGATTTCTGCGTTCGGACAGTGCACAGCCCATGCCAGCAGCCTCTAAATGCTTTGGAAGGCAGGGTTTATCTGGGGTTTGTCGGTCTTACTGGTCTGAACAGTTGAAGTGCTTTTTGCCCCGTTATCGAGCGTCCATCGGCACGCCTGAACCCGCTTGGGGCGTGACTTGCCGTGCGTCGTCAATAGCTTTACAACTAGCCGGTCTCAGGCCTGATTCCTCAAAAAAACCATGAATTCGATCTCCCGCGCCGTACCTGAAGTGGCCTTGCAAGCCATTCGAAAACTGATCGCCGAACAAGGCTTCGGGCCGGGGGATATGCTGCCCTCGCAACGGGATCTGGCGTTGCAACTGGGTGTCAGCCGGGCGTCGTTGCGTGAGGCGTTGTCGTCCTTGAGCGCGCTGGGGGTGATCAGTGTGCAGCCGGGAAAAGGGGTGTTCGTGCAGTCGCTCATCGACCTGCCCCGTAGCGAGTCGGGGATACTTTGGCCCTTCGCGGCCCAGGCGTCGCCTGTGGATATCTTCCAGTTGCGCTATGCCCTGGAAGGTTTTGCGGCGGGTCTGGCGGCGGTGACGCTGACGGCGGATGAGCTGGATGCGTTGCAGGACAATGTCGAGGCGATGCGCAACCAATTGCGCGCCGAAGATTTCGACGCGGCGGCGCGGCTGGACTTCGAGTTTCACCGGCGCATCCTGCTGGCCTGTGGTAATCAGGCGATGCTGAGCATTCTCAGTACCAGTGCCGAGATGTTTCTGGAGAGTCAGAAGTTACCGTTCATCCGGCCCGAACGCGCTATGGAAACCTGGCAGGAGCACCGCAAGATCCTCCGTGCCTTGGCTCGTCGTGCGTCCGGTGCCGCGCAGAAGGCCATGCAGGAGCACGTGCGTAATGCAGCCCTGCGCACCGGGATTGCCATCGTGACCCCCACGACGTCCTGAGTTGAGCTATACCCAAACTCATGCGTCACCATAGTTAGAGTCAATCACCTGCGGCTTCCTGAACGGGGGAAGGGCGGCTATGATGGGCAACGTTTTTTTTTGCTTACAACCCCCGGAGACATCCATGAGCAGCGATCTTATCAAGCACGTCACCGACGCTACCTTCGAAGCAGAAGTACTTCAGGCTGCTGGCCCAGTGCTCGTTGACTACTGGGCTGAGTGGTGCGGCCCTTGCAAAATGATCGCCCCGGTTCTGGACGAAATCGCTGGCACCTACGCTGGCAAACTGACCGTCGCCAAGCTGAACATCGACGAAAACCAGGAAACTCCGGCCAAGCACGGCGTGCGCGGTATCCCGACGCTGATGCTGTTCAAGAACGGCAACGTCGAAGCCACCAAGGTCGGCGCACTGTCGAAGTCGCAACTGGCTGCATTCCTTGACGCCAACATCTGAGTGTCGTTGCAAGTTGCCTAATAAAAAGCCCCGCAAATCGCGGGGCTTTTTAATGAAAGAGGGCTAGACGCTCTGAAACTCAGGTGGTACATTCGGCCCCGCACTGGTTTCTCCATTGCCCCCTGCAAGCCGTCGCCGACGCTCTCCTTTTCGATTAGTACGCGATCCTGTCGCCTTCTCTGCGGCGCGGCCTCATTAAGCCAAAAGCTTAATTTCCCCCCTCCATAAATGATTACGTCATTCCTATATGAATCTGACTGAACTCAAGCAAAAGCCGATTACCGAACTGCTCGAATTGGCCGAACAGATGGGCATAGAAAATATGGCCCGTTCGCGCAAGCAGGACGTGATTTTCTCTCTGCTCAAAAAGCACGCTAAAAGCGGCGAGGAAATCTCCGGTGATGGCGTGCTGGAGATTCTCCAGGACGGCTTCGGCTTCCTCCGCTCTGCAGACGCGTCCTATCTCGCCGGCCCAGACGATATCTACGTCTCGCCGAGTCAGATCCGTCGCTTCAACTTGCGCACCGGTGACACCATCGTCGGCAAGATCCGCCCTCCGAAGGAAGGCGAGCGTTATTTCGCCCTGCTGAAGGTCGATACGATCAACTTCGATCGTCCAGAGAACGCGAAGAACAAGATTCTCTTCGAGAACCTGACCCCGCTGTTCCCGACCGTGCGGATGAAGATGGAAGCCGGCAACGGTTCCACTGAAGACCTCACCGGCCGTGTGATCGACCTGTGCGCGCCGATCGGTAAAGGCCAGCGCGGCCTGATCGTCGCGCCGCCGAAAGCCGGTAAAACGATCATGCTGCAAAACATCGCAGCGAACATTGCCCGTAACAACCCGGAAGTTCATCTGATCGTTCTGCTGATCGACGAGCGTCCGGAAGAAGTCACCGAAATGCAGCGCACCGTGCGCGGCGAAGTGGTTGCCTCGACGTTCGACGAACCACCAACCCGCCACGTGCAGGTTGCCGAAATGGTGATCGAGAAGGCCAAGCGCCTGGTCGAACACAAGAAAGACGTGGTGATCCTGCTCGACTCCATCACTCGTCTGGCTCGCGCCTACAACACCGTGATCCCGAGCTCCGGCAAGGTCCTGACCGGTGGTGTCGATGCTCACGCCCTGGAGAAACCGAAACGTTTCTTCGGTGCCGCGCGAAACATCGAAGAAGGCGGTTCGCTGACCATCATCGCCACCGCGCTGGTTGAAACCGGCTCGAAGATGGACGAAGTGATCTACGAAGAATTCAAAGGCACCGGCAACATGGAGCTGCCTCTGGATCGCAAGATCGCTGAAAAACGCGTCTTCCCGGCGATCAACATCAACCGTTCCGGCACCCGCCGTGAAGAGTTGTTGACCGCTGACGACGAGTTGCAGCGCATGTGGATCCTGCGCAAGCTGCTGCACCCGATGGACGAAGTCGCGGCCATCGAGTTCCTGGTCGACAAGCTCAAGCAGACCAAGACCAACGATGAGTTCTTCCTGTCGATGAAACGCAAGTAAATCGCGGAAGTCAGCAAAAGCCGGGGAAACCCGGCTTTTTGCTATCTGACCATTGATGATCTGGCAGGTCACTATTCTGAACAGGTGGGTTCGGCGCTAAACTCAGGCCCCCGAACGCCATGGCCACAACGAGGCTCACGCATGCAGTATCGCGACTTGCGCGACTTTATCAGCGGCCTGGAAAAGCGCGGCGAACTCAAGCGCATCCAGGTTCCGGTGTCCCCAGTGCTGGAAATGACCGAGGTCTGCGACCGCACCTTGCGTGCCAAAGGCCCGGCCCTGCTCTTCGAAAACCCTACCGGTTATGACATTCCGGTGCTCGGCAACCTGTTCGGTACCCCTGAGCGCGTAGCGCTGGGCATGGGCGCCGAGGCAGTCAGCGAGTTGCGGGAGATCGGCAAACTGTTGGCGTTTCTGAAAGAGCCAGAGCCACCAAAAGGTTTGAAGGACGCCTGGTCGAAGCTGCCGATCTTTCGCAAGATCATTGCCATGGCGCCGAAAGTCGTCAAAGACGCGGTCTGCCAGGAAGTGGTCATCGAAGGTGATGACGTCGATCTGGCCATGTTGCCAGTGCAGACCTGCTGGCCTGGCGATGTCGGTCCGCTG
The DNA here is from genome assembly GCF_059420325.1 of Pseudomonas sp. GW821-FHT04C07. Classification (NCBI taxonomy): domain Bacteria; kingdom Pseudomonadati; phylum Pseudomonadota; class Gammaproteobacteria; order Pseudomonadales; family Pseudomonadaceae; genus Pseudomonas; species Pseudomonas sp. GW821-FHT04C07. The sequence goes on along the minus strand of NZ_JBWKTM010000001.1, from coordinate 357,140 downwards.
ATCACCTGGGGCCTGACGGTTACCAAAGGCCCGAACAAGGACCGGCAGAACCTCGGCATTTACCGCCAGCAGGTCATCGGCCGCAATAAAGTCATCATGCGCTGGTTGAGTCATCGAGGCGGCGCGCTGGACTACCGTGAGTGGTGCGAGAAGCATCCGGGACAGCCGTTCCCGGTGTCCGTGGCGCTGGGTGCGGATCCAGCGACCATTCTCGGTGCGGTCACACCGGTGCCGGACAGCCTCTCCGAGTATGCTTTCGCAGGCCTGCTGCGCGGCAACCGTACCGAGCTGGTGAAGTGCCGTGGCAATGACCTGCAAGTTCCGGCGACTGCCGAGATCATCCTTGAAGGCGTGATTCACCCAGGCGAGATGGCCGACGAAGGTCCTTACGGCGACCATACCGGCTACTACAACGAAGTCGACAGCTTCCCGGTGTTCACCGTCGAACGCATCACCCATCGCATCAAACCGATCTACCACAGCACCTACACCGGTCGTCCGCCCGATGAGCCGGCGATTCTCGGCGTGGCGCTGAACGAAGTCTTCGTGCCGATCCTGCAGAAGCAGTTTCCGGAGATCACCGACTTCTACCTTCCGCCCGAAGGTTGTTCGTACCGCATGGCGGTGGTGACCATGAAGAAGCAGTACCCCGGCCATGCCAAGCGGGTAATGCTGGGTGTCTGGTCGTTTTTGCGACAGTTCATGTATACCAAGTTCGTTATCGTCACTGACGACGATATCAACGCACGCGACTGGAACGACGTGATCTGGGCCATTACCACGCGCATGGACCCCAAGCGCGACACGGTGATGATCGACAACACGCCAATCGACTACCTCGACTTCGCCTCGCCGGTTTCCGGCCTGGGGTCGAAAATGGGACTCGATGCCACGCATAAATGGCCCGGTGAGACCACTCGCGAGTGGGGCCGGGTTATCGTCAAGGATGAGGCGGTCACCCGCCGGATCGATGCCATCTGGAATCAGTTAGGAATAGATTGATGCGTGTAACCTTGCAGCCGTCCGGAGCAGTGCTTGAGATATTGCCCGGCGAGCGGATTCTCGATGGGGCGCGACGCCTGGGCTATGAATGCCCGCAGAGCTGTCGCAACGGCAATTGCCATGTGTGTGGTGCGCTGCTGGTCGAGGGCCGGGTCGAACAGGCGGGTGATGTTCGTGATCACGGTGAGTTCTACACTTGCATTGCAGAGCCGCTGGAAGACTGCATCGTGCTCTGGGATGGCGTCCTTGCGCTGGGAGAACTGCCGGTGCGCAGCCTGTCGTGTCAGGTGAGTGAATGTGTTGAAGTCGGCGGCGATGTCTGGCGGGTCCGGCTGCGGGCGCCGGCGGGTAAACCGCCGCGTTATCATGCGGGCCAATACTTGATGCTGGAGCGTGATAGCGGCGAAAAAGCCGCATTTTCGCTGGCCTCCGCACCGCATTCCGGGCGTGATCTGGAGCTGCACGTACTGGTTCGAGAAACCAGTGCTCAAGCCCTGCTCGAGCAACTGCAGCGCAGCCCGATGGTGCGGGTCGAGTTGCCCTTTGGCGACACTCATCTGTGTGAACTACCCGACGGGCCGCTGGTGCTGATCGCCGCCGGTACCGGCATGGCGCAAATGCACAGCTTGATCGAGCATTGCCGGGCCAGGGGCTTCAAGCATCCGGTGCATCTGTACTGGGGCGTGCGTCGGCCGGAAGATTTTTACCAGATCGAACATTGGGAGCAATGGCAGCAAACGCCCAACCTCTATCTGCACAAAGTGGTCAGCGATCTCTGCGGCTGGGAGGGGCGTTGCGGCATGCTGCATGAAGCCGTCTGTGAAGATATCAGCGACCTGTCCGCCGTGTACGTCTACGCCAGCGGTTCGCCGGCAATGATCTACGCCACGCTCGATGCGCTGGTGGAGGCCGGGATGGATGCACATCAGATGCGCGCCGACGTGTTTGCCTACGCGCCCCGGCCTTGACCGGTTGATCCTGCCTAGAAGCGTACGCCGGTGGTGATCATCGCGGCATTGGCGCCGAGCAACACCAGCTCGGCGGCCACCGGGCCGTAGTGGGCGCCCAGCGACGGGATGATCACCGGCGCCACGCCGAAGCGGTTGAGGGGAATCTTGTCCTGATGCTGGCCGCTGTAACCTTCGAGTAATCCACCGGTCAGTTTGATATACACCGGATGGTTAGCACTTTCGTAACGCTTGCCTGCATAGGCGTAGTACGAGCGCTGGCTGAACGAGTTACGGAAGGTCGCCGCGCCAAATACCCAGCCGCTAGCGTCATTGCGTTCAAGGCCGAGCAGGTCCTGGTTGTCATTGTGATCGGGGTCTGGCGAATAGTGTTTGGTGTAGATGCTGGTCTGCACGTACCAGAAGCCTTTGTCTTCTGGCGTTGAGTTATCCAGTGCAAGGGCGTGGGAGGCCTGGGTCATTGACAGCAGACCGTAAAACCATAGGTTTTTCATCATGTGGCCGCTATTAAACAGATAGGCTTGCGCCTGTGGGAGGCCGTCGTACGCGGGCGTCCGAAGAGCAGATAAGCAGGGTACCCCGGTAATAGGTGGGGAAAATGCTGCTCAATGGTCCTTTATCCTGAACGGGCGCAATGCTTATGCATATTTCATTCTGGTATTTAAGATAATTATCAAAGGGTATTAGGCTATATACGCAGGGCATTGATGTGCAGAGTTTAGCCTCTGTCGTGATGTATAGAGGGTCATACGTCCTTTAGCACTTTCCGTTTTATGGTTACTGCTATATGTTCTATTAGGCTAAAGTTACTTACATCTTGTAATACTTGTGGGGCCGAACACCATTTGCCATGACAGCCATTGAATCTGCTTTTTTGAATCTGGCTTACCCTCCGCGGCTTGATCTGGGCGCGCAGCTGACTCACGAACAATTGCTCAGCTCAATGCAGGCCACCATGGCCCGGCACAAGGGTGGGCCAGTCTGGCTGTTTGCATATGGCTCGTTGATCTGGCGCCCTGAGTGCACGGCAGTCGAGCGGATGCGCGGGCGAGTGCATGGTTACCATCGCGGCTTGTACCTGTGGTCCCACGAGCACCGTGGCACGCCGGAAATGCCGGGGCTGGTGTTCGGCCTGGATCGCGGCGGCTCTTGCAGCGGCTTTGCCTATCGGCTGCCGGACGAACAGTTGGAAGCCGCGCTGTATGCCTTGTGGCAACGCGAAATGCCCTATCCCTCCTATCGCCCACACTGGCTCAGCTGCCGTCTCGAAGACGGAAGCCAGGTACAGGCCCTGGGATTTGTGCTGGAGCGGCACCTGCCCAGCTATGCCGGCAACTTGCCGGACCATGTACTGAGCCAGGTGTTCGAGAGCGCTTGCGGGCGTTACGGCACCACTCGCGATTATGTCGAGCAGACCGTCAACGCCCTGCGTAGCCACGCCATGCCAGACCGGAATCTGGAGGCGCGGCTTAAGCGCTGTAGATCAGGCTCGCATTAAGCGAGCGCTTCGCGGCCCTGACTGGCGGTTTGTGTGCCACAAGGTCGGTGCCCGGTCCGGTACGCCATAACGCAGCAGATAGACGAAGACGTTGGCCATGGCCACGTACCAGAGCATTTTGTTGCGCGGCACGTATTTGACGAAAATTGTCTTGGCGCTGAATTCGTCTTCGTTGCTGGCATCGTAGCCTTTCGGGTAATCATTCCTGTACTTACCGAACTTGAACAACAACCTTCCCAACTGCCTTGCGCTGGCCAAGATCATTAATGGCATTTGCCGCTTGCGCCAATGGATAAACCTGCGACACCAATGGCTTCAACTTGCTCTCTGCGAACCACCTGAACAACTGCTGGAAGTTCGCCGCGTTGTCCTGCGGTTGGCGCTGGGCGAACGAACCCCAGAACACGCCGACTACGGCGGCGCCTTTAAGTAGCGCAAGGTTGACCGGCAATTCGGGGATGCGTCCGCTGGCAAAGCCGACTACCAGCAGGCGGCCGTTCCAGGCGATGGCGCGAATGGCCTGGTCGAACAGGTCGCCGCCGACCGGGTCGTAGATGACGTCGGCGCCCTGACCGTCGGTCAGGCGTTTGATTTCGTCTTTCAGATTGGTTTCGGTGTAGTTGATCAGTTCATCGGCCCCGGCGGCCTTGGCGACGGCGAGTTTCTCGGCGCTGCTGGCGGCGGCGATGACGCGGGCGCCCATGGCTTTACCGATTTCCACGGCGGCGAGGCCGACGCCGCCGGATGCTCCGAGTACCAACAGGGTTTCGCCGGGTTGCAGATTGCCGCGTTGTTTGAGCGCGTGCATCGAGGTGCCATAGGTCATGCTGAACGCGGCGGCGGTGTTGAAGTCCATGGCCGCTGGAATCGGCAATACATTGTAGCCAGGCACCGCGACCTGCTCGGCGAAGCTGCCCCAGCCCGTCAGCGCCATTACCCGGTCGCCGACCTTGAGGTGGCTGACCTTTTCGCCCACCGCACTGACCACGCCGGCCGCTTCTCCACCGGGTGAAAACGGGAAGGGTGGCTTGAACTGGTACTTGCCCTCGATGATCAGCGTGTCCGGGAAATTCACTCCGGCCGCGTGCACGTCCAGCAGGATTTCGTTTTTCTTTGCTTGAGGACTGGCGACTTCTTCCAGCACCAGCGTTTCGGCGGGGCCGAAGGCTTTGCACAGCACGGCTTTCATCAGGGCTATTCCTTTGGGAGTGATGGCCGATAAGTGTAGGTGTGTGAATCAAGCGGTCAATGAGCATGCCCCGCCCTGATAGTCAGCCATAAGCTTTGTGCTTGGGCTCGGGCAGGCGGGTCAGTATCCTGGTGGCCATACTGGCCACTAGACTGCAAACCGGATAAGGAGCGAATTGTGAAAGCGTGGATCATGTTGATGCTGGCCCTGTCTCTGCCAATGGCAGCGATGGCCGAAGAAGCCAAAGAGGGTGCAGCACCGAAAGTCAGCTACATCAGCCTGACTCCGCCATTCGTTGGCAACTATGGTCTGGATGGCAGTCCGAAACTCAAGGTATTCAAAGCTGACGTGGCCTTGCGTGTGACGGGCGATGAAGCGGCACAAGCGGTGAAGGCCAACGAACCGTTGATCCGTAATCAGTTGGTGGCGCTGTTTTCCCAGCAAACCACCGAGAGCATGAGTAACGTCGAAGCCAAGGAAAAGCTCCGCCAGGAAGCCTTGAAGCAGACACAGCAAGTGATGAACGACGAAACCGGCAAGCCGATGGTTGATGACCTGTTGTTCAACAATTTGATTATCCAGTAATGCTGGATCCTGTAGGAGCCGAGCTTGCTCGCGATAGCGGCCCCAAGACCGCCATCGCCGGCAAGCCGTGCTCCTACAACATGCGTGGCCTTCAGACCGCCATCGCCGGCAAGCCGTGCTCCTAAAACGTGCGTGGCCTTCAGACCGCCATCGGCGGCAAGCCGTGCTCCTACAACATGCGTGGCCTTCAAGACCGCCATCGCCGGCAAGCCGTGCTCCTACAACATGCGTGGCCTTCAGACCGCCATCGCCAGCAAGCCGTGCTCCTACAAAAGGCGTGGTCCCCGACAAGCCGTGCTCCGCGCCGCGATCAACGAAGCGCCATAACCGCTGCCCATTGCTCGGCGGTTACCGGCATCACCGACAGGCGACTGCCTTTTTGAACCAGCGGCAACTCAGCCAGTGCTGTTTGTTGTTTCAGGTAACCCAGCCCGAGCACTTTGGGGAAGGTCTGGACATGAGCGACGTTGATCGCGCTCCAGGGGTTTTTCTCAGCGTTGGCTTTCGGGTCGAAATACACGCTTTCCGGCTCCAGGGCCGTGGGGTCCGGGTACGCCGCTTCGGCGATTCGCCCGATCCCGGCAATGCCTGGTTCAGGGCAGCTGGAGTGATAAAAGAAAAACTCATCGCCCACCGCCATCGCCCGCAAGAAGTTACGCGCCTGGTAATTGCGCACGCCGTCCCAGCGCGCTTCAACGAGCTTCTCCAGGCCCTTGATCGAGAGCTCTTGCGGCTCGGATTTCATTAGCCAATAGGCCATCTTTTTTGCTCCTGGAGTGGGGTTGGGCACGTTGTCGGGCAACTTTATGACTAACCGACAGTCGGTTGACGCCACCGTTTGCGTGTCGGTTCACGTTACCGCAAAATGCCGGGCTTTTAAGCTTGACGCTGCTGCACGGCCTATATCGGAAACCGTTGCTGTCATCGTGTGTGATATGCCTGAAGGGGGGCAATCGATGAAACGCAAACCGGATTTACTCTGGATTTTGGTTATTTTGTTCGGTTTGGGCGTCGTGACCACGGGTTATGCGCAGAGCCTGTGGTCGAACCAGGCCAATGCACCGATTGAAGTCGCTCAGCAAAAACCCTTCAAGCGCTGATAGTGCTCACCGGGCGCCGCTGACTCAAGTGGCGTCTACCCGGCGATATACCACTTCCTGTCCGTGACCGTTCCTTGCATCGGTACATCCCAGCTCGCCTGAGCCAGTCGTTCGACTTTCTGACATTCATGGGCCAGCCCCAACAGTGTCGGCTTGCGCCAGGTTTTTCGACGCGCCAGATACGCCAGGCTGCGGTCGTAGAAACCGCCGCCCATCCCCAGACGTCCGCCAAACTCATCAAAGCCAACCAACGGTAACAACACCAGATCCAGCGCCCAGACCTTGCGTTGCCGGGCCGCGTTGATCCGTGGCTCGAGAATGCCGAAGCGGTTGGGCTGCAACTTTTCCCCGGGGCGAATGCGCTGGAACACCATTTTGGTGCGCGGCCAGGCGCTGAGTACCGGCAGATAGGTGGCCTTACCCCGACGCTGAGCGGCACGCAGCAGCAAGCGCGGATCGATTTCACCGTCGGTGGGTAGATAAAGAGAGATATGTCTGGCCCGGCGAAACAGCGGGTGCTGTGCCAGTTGCCGATAAAGTCCGCGGGCCGCCTCGCGTTGTTCACTGGGTGTGAGTTCGCGGCGGGCTTTGCGCAGCATGCGTCGAAGTTGCGGGCGGGATAGCGGCGCAGGTTCGGTCATGGATTCTGGCTGATCAGGATCGAGCGCGGCAGGATGGCGCACTCGTAAAAAACCAATGCCAGTTTGAAGAAACTGGCATTGGACTGGAATTCAGGCTCCCCGGATGAACCGCTGTCGACTTAGCCCTTGAACCCGAAAGTTCAAGGTGGAAGATGCAGTAGACCTTAAGGCTTTCCGTCTAGCGGACATGCACACCGGCCCAACGTGCAACCTCCAGGGTAGTGCGAATCGGCTCAGGGACATCGCCAACTGGCAAGCACCCCAGGGAGTGGCGCGAGTATAGCGCAACCACCTTCAGGAATCAGCCCTTGCTGACATCCGGATCGGTGGCGAGCACCAGATCGACGCGATCGAGCAGGTCGCGCACCTGTTCGCGGGTCGAACCGCTGACCTGCACTTCAGGGCGCTGCTGTTTATGCAGCAGGTCATGGGTGATGTTCAGCGCGGCCATCACGGCAATGCGGTCGGCACCGATGACTTTGCCGCTGCTGCGGATTTCGCGCATTTTGCCGTCCAGATAACGGGCGGCACTCACCAGATTGCTGCGCTCTTCCTGGGGGCAGATGATTGAATATTCTTTGTCGAGGATCTGCACGGTAACGCTATTGCTTGAACTCATGAGTCTTGCTCCAGGGCCTTCAGGCGCGAAATCATCGATTCGACCTTACGCCGGGCGATTTCGTTTTTTTCAATGAGGTGCGCGCGTTCCTCGCGCCAGGTCTTTTCCTGAGCTAATAGGAGTCCGTTTTGGCTCTTTAGTTGCTCGACCCGGGTAATTAGCAGTTCGAGTCTAGCCATCAGCGCTTGCAGGTCTGTGTCTTCCATAGTGTTCCACGGGATTTGTCTGATGGGCGGTAACTGGCGGACAGCCTTTAATAGTCTTGGCGAGTCTGTCGATGTAGGATACAAGGCCTTCATTCTAGACATAGCGCCGCTTGGCGCCTAGCTACCCATGCCCATTCAGAATTCTCCGTATCAAGCCTTCGCCAACCTGCTGAGCACCAGCGGCCATCCCGTCTCGCCTGCTGAATTGCATGGCCTGCTGCTCGGCCGCAGCTGCGCCGGCGCCGGTTTTGAAGTCGATGGCTGGCTGGTCGACGCCGCCGAACTGCTCGAAGGCGAGCCACAAGACAACGTTCGCAACGCCCTGATCGGCCTGCAAGAAATGGTCAAGGGCGAGCTGACCAGCGACGACATGACCGTCGTTCTGCTGTTGCCGACCGACGACGCGCCGCTCACCGAGCGCGCTGCCGCGCTGGGCCAGTGGTGCCAGGGCTTCCTCAGCGGTTTCGGCCTGAACTGCCGTGACAGCAGCATGCTGAGCACCGAGGCCAGCGAAGTCCTGCAAGACCTCGCGGCTATCGCCCAGGTTCAGGACGCCCTGGAAGAGTCCGACGACGGTGAAAGTGACTACATGGAAGTCATGGAATACCTGCGGGTCGCGCCGTTGCTGTTATTCACCGAGACCAAGAAGCCGGCTGCCAAGCCTTCGCTGCATTAATCGTTAGATAGGGAAATCCATCTGCCCATGATTCATATCCCGAAATCGGAGTACACCCGTCGCCGCAAGGCGTTGATGGCGCAGATGGAACCCAACAGCATCGCGATTTTGCCTGCCGCCGCAGTGGCGATCCGTAACCGTGACGTCGAGCATGTCTACCGTCAGGACAGTGACTTTCAATACCTCAGCGGTTTCCCCGAGCCTCAGGCGGTGCTGGTCCTGATGCCCGGTCGTGAGCATGGCGAATATGTGCTGTTCTGCCGTGAACGCAACGCCGAACGCGAATTGTGGGACGGCTTACGCGCTGGCCAGGAAGGCGCGATTCGCGACTTTGGCGCCGATGACGCGTTCCCGATCACCGACATCGACGATATTCTGCCGGGCCTGATTGAAGGTCGCGACCGGGTCTATTCGGCCATGGGCAGCAACCCGGAATTCGACCGCCATCTGATGGACTGGATCAACGTGATCCGCTCTAAAGCGCACCTGGGCGCCCAGCCACCGAACGAATTCGTTGCCCTGGATCATCTGTTGCACGACATGCGCCTGTATAAATCGGCGGCAGAAGTGAAGGTGATGCGCGAAGCCGCGCGGATTTCCTCTCAGGCCCATATTCGTGCCATGCAGGCCAGCCGTGCCGGTTTGCATGAGTTCAGCCTGGAGGCGGAGCTGGATTACGAGTTCCGTAAAGGTGGAGCGAAAATGCCGGCATATGGCTCGATCGTCGCCTCTGGGCGCAATAGCTGCATCTTGCATTACCAGCAAAATGACGCAGTGCTCAAGGACGGTGATCTGGTGCTGATCGACGCTGGTTGCGAGATCGACTGCTACGCCAGCGATATCACCCGAACCTGGCCGGTCAGCGGCAAGTTTTCCCCTGAGCAGAAGGCGATCTACGAATTGGTGCTGGCTTCTCAGGAAGCAGCGTTTGCCCAAATCGCGCCGAACAAACACTGGAACCAGGCGCACGAAGCCACGGTTCAGGTGATCACGGCAGGGTTGGTGGAACTTGGCTTGTTGCAGGGCGAGGTGAATGAGCTGATTGCCAGCGAAGCCTACAAGGCTTTTTATATGCATCGCGCCGGTCACTGGCTGGGGATGGATGTGCATGACGTTGGTGAGTACAAGGTCGGCGGTGAATGGCGGGTGCTGGAAGTCGGCATGGCGCTGACGGTCGAGCCGGGTATCTACATCGCACCGGACAATCAAAATGTGGCGAAGAAATGGCGCGGCATTGGCGTGCGCATCGAGGATGACGTAGTAGTGACCAGGCAGGGCTGTGAAATTCTGACCAGCGGTGTACCGAAAACGGTGGCCGAGATCGAGGCGCTGATGGCGGCTGCCCGGATGCAAGCGGCATGAGCAGAGTCAATCTGGCAATCATAGGTGGCGGTCTGGTTGGCGCCAGTCTGGCGTTGGCCTTGCAAGCCGGGGCCAAGGCCCGCGGCTGGAAGATCGTGCTGATCGAACCTTTCGCGCCTGGCCACACCTATCAACCGAGCTATGACGCGCGCTCCTCGGCGCTGTCCTTCGGCGCCCGACAAATTTATCAGCGGCTCGGCCTGTGGCAGGAAATCTCCCGCCGCGCCGAGCCGATCAAACAGATCCATGTTTCCGATCGCGGGCGGTTTTCCACCGCGCGCTTGTCTGCCATGGAAGAGGGCGTTCCGGCGCTCGGTTATGTGGTGGAGAACGCCTGGCTCGGTCAATGCCTCTGGCAAGGCCTGGACAAGGACGTGATCAGTTGGCGCTGCCCGGCCGAAGTTACGCGCATGGAGCCGCTTGAGGATGGCTATCGCCTGACCCTCGACGATGAAACTGCCCTTGAGTGCGACTTGGCGGTGCTGGCCGATGGCGGTCGCTCCGGTTTGCGTGAGCAGTTGGGCATCGGCGTCAAAAAACGTCCGTACAACCAGAGCGCGTTGATCGCCAATATCACCCCGAGCGAAGCCCATAACGGCATGGCGTTCGAGCGTTTTACCGATGATGGCCCGATGGCCTTGCTGCCGCTGCCGGAAAACCGTTGCGCGCTGGTCTGGACCCGCATCGGCATGGACGCCCAGCGTCTGGCGAACCTTGATGAGCGCAGCTTCCTGAGCGAGTTGCAGGGCGTGTTTGGTTATCGGCTGGGCGCCCTCAAACAAGTCGGTGTACGGCATCTCTATCCGCTGACGCTGGTGGAGGCCGAAGAACAGGTTCGTCCCCATCTGACCGTGCTGGGTAACGCGGCCCACAGCCTGCATCCGATTGCCGGTCAGGGTTTCAACCTGTCCCTGCGAGATGCACAGGCACTGGCCGATACGTTGCTGGCCAGCGAGAGCATGCCGGGCGACTTCGCCACCTTGCAGGCCTATCGCGAGCGGCAACGGCTGGATCAGCAATTGACCGTCGGCTTCTCCGATCAGGTCACCCGGTTGTTTGGCAGCACGCAGCCATTGGTTTCACTGGGTCGTAACATTGGCCTGCTTGGCCTCGACCTGCTGCCGCCGGCCAAGCGCTGGTTCGCCCGGCAGGCGATGGGCCTGGGCACGCGTCCCGATGCTTAATTGGCTGACCCGGCGTTTCAAGATTCATCACGGCGGCACGCTGGTGGCGCGGGTCGATAAAACCCTTTACGTGCGGCTCAAGCCGCAAGCGAGACAGGCTTAAAGCATGGAAATGCGCGCAGATCTGCTGATTGTCGGGGCCGGAATGGTCGGGAGCGCTTTGGCGCTGGCGTTGCAGGGCAGCGGGCTGGAGGTTCTGCTGCTCGACGGCAGCCCGTTGAGCGTCAAACCCTTCGATCCTCAGGCGCCGTTCGAGCCCCGGGTGAGCGCCTTGTCGGCGGCCAGCCAGCGGATCCTCGAACGTCTGGGGGTCTGGGAGGGTATCGTCAAACGCCGTACCAGCCCTTACGCCGAAATGCAGGTCTGGGACGGCAGTGGCACCGGGCAGATCCACTTCTCGGCGGCCAGTGTGCACGCCGAAGTGCTGGGGCATATCGTCGAGAACCGGGTGGTGCAGGATGCCTTGCTCGAACGTTTGCACGACTGTGATATGGGCCTTCTGGCCAATGCGCGGCTGGAGCAGATGCGCCGCTCCGGCGACGACTGGCTGCTGACCCTGGCCGACGGTCGCATGCTGCGTGCGCCCTTGGTGATCGCGGCGGACGGCGCCAACTCGGCGGTTCGCCGTTTGACCGGTTGCGCCACCCGTGAGTGGGATTATCTGCATCACGCCATCGTCACCAGCGTGCGCAGTGCCAAACCCCATCAGATGACCGCCCGGCAGTGTTTTACCGACAACGGTCCGCTGGCCTTTTTACCGCTGGAGCGCGACGGTCAGCACGACTGGTGCTCGATCGTCTGGTCGACCACTCCGAGCGAGGCTGAACGTCTGATGGCGCTGGACGATGAAAACTTCTGCCGCGAGCTGGAGCGAGCCTTTGAAGGTTGTCTGGGCACGGTATTGAGCGCTGACCCGCGCCTCTGTGTACCGCTGCGTCAGCGGCACGCCAAGCGCTATGTGGCTGAAGGCCTGGCGCTGATCGGTGACGCAGCCCATACCATTCACCCGCTGGCCGGGCAGGGCGTCAATCTCGGCTTCCTCGACGCCGCTGTGCTGGCTGAAGTGCTGCTGCAAGCGGCAAGCCGTGGTGAGCGCCTGGCAGATCTCAAAGTGCTCAGCCGTTACGAGCGCCGGCGCATGCCGCACAACCTGGGGCTGATGGCGGCAATGGAAGGCTTCGAACGATTGTTCCAGGCCGATCCCTTGCCGCTGCGCTGGTTACGTAATACCGGGTTGAAGATGGTCGATCAAATGCCTGAAGCCAAGGCGCTGTTTGTGCGTCAGGCGTTGGGGTTGACCGGGGATTTGCCTGAGTTGGCCAAGGCCTGAGTTATTTGGCGTGGCTGCAGGCCGCTATCGCTTGCTCGCGATAGCGGCAGAACATTCACCTCCCATTTCTGCTCGTGCAACATCTCGTAACTCCTCGATGGAGTGTTCGGTTGAGATGCCAAATGTGAGTCCTTATCATTTGGCCTCTTTTCTGATTTCGAGAGACCGCTCCCATGTTGGCACCCAAGCGCCTACTGACTGCTCTGGCACTCACACTGATCGGCAGCACCGCTCACGCGGCTGATGAAGTAGTGGTCTACTCCTCACGAATCGACGAGCTGATCAAGCCGGTGTTCGATGCCTACACTAAAAAGACCGGCGTGCAGGTGAAGTTCATCACCGACAAGGAAGCGCCGCTGATGCAGCGGATCAAGGCCGAGGGCGAGAACGCCACCGCCGACCTGCTGCTCACCGTCGATGCCGGTAACCTCTGGCAGGCCGAGCAGATGGGTATTTTGCAGCCGTTTACTTCCAATGTAATCGACGCCAATATTCCGCTTCAATACCGTTCGTCCAGCCATCAATGGACCGGTTTGAGCCTGCGCGCGCGGACCCTGGCCTACTCCACTGAGCGGGTAAAACCGTCGGATTTGACCACTTACGAAGCCCTGGCCGGCAAACAGTGGGAAGGTCGTCTGTGCCTGCGTACGGCCAAGAAGGTTTATAACCAGTCGCTGACCGCTACGCTGATCGAAACCCACGGTGCAGAGAAGACCGAAGCAATCATCAAAGGCTGGGTCAACAACCTGTCCACCGACGTGTTCTCCGATGACATCGCAGTGCTTGAGGCGATCAATGCCGGGCAGTGCGACGTTGGCATCGTCAACACCTACTACTACGGCCGTTTGCACAAGCAAAAGCCAAATCTGGCGGTGAAACTGTTCTGGCCGAATCAGGGCGACCGTGGTGTGCACGTCAACCTGTCGGGCATCGGCCTGACCAGGTACGCACCGCACCCTCAGACGGCCAAGGCGCTGGTGGAGTGGATGACCACGCCTGAAGCGCAGAAGATCTTTGCCGATATCAATCAGGAATTCCCGGCCAACCCGAACGTACTGCCGTCCGCTGAAGTGGCTAGCTGGGGCACGTTCGTACCCGATACGTTGCCAGTGGAAGTGGCCGGCAAGCGCCAGGCCGAAGCCATTCGCTTGATGGACCGTGCCGGCTGGAACTGAGCAGCCGGTTTGCAGAGCCCCGCATTTGCGGGGCGTTGATCTCGTTCCCACGCTCTGCGTGGGAATGCAGCCATGGACGCTCTGCGTCCGCTCTAAAAGTGACGCGGAGCGTCACAGGCCGTGTGCCCACGCAGAGCGTGGGCACAATCATTTGATAGAGAGCTTTTCGTGGCCCATCCCGCCCAACGTCGTTGGTATCCGCTGGTCTTTGCCGTTGCAGCACTGGTTCTGTTGCCGCTGAGCGTGTTGCTGTTGTCGTGGCAGTCGATCGACCAGCAGATCTGGACGCACCTGTGGGAAACGCAGATGCCGCGCTTGCTCGGCAACACACTGACGCTGGTGCTGGGCGTCGGAGCCGGCGTAACGCTGCTGGGCGTCAGCATGGCCTGGTTAACCAGCCTCTGTGAGTTCCCCGGGCGTCGATGGCTGGATTGGGCACTGATGCTGCCGTTTGCGATCCCGGCCTATGTACTGGCGTTCGTCTTCGTGGGTCTGCTGGATTTTGCCGGCCCGGTGCAAACCCTGTTGCGTGAATGGTTCGGCACGGGGCTGCGCCTGCCTCGGGTGCGCTCCACCGGTGGCGTGATTCTGGTTCTGGTGCTGGTGTTCTATCCCTACGTCTACCTGCTGGCGCGCACAGCCTTTCTCGCTCAAGGCAAAGGTCTGATGGAAGCTGCGCGGGTGCTCGGCCAATCGCCGTGGCAGGCCTTCTGGCGTGTGGCGCTGCCCATGGCACGACCGGCCATCGGTGCCGGCGTGGCTTTGGCATTGATGGAGACCCTGGCCGACTTTGGCGCGGTGGCGGTGTTCAACTTCGATACCTTCACCACGGCCATCTACAAGACCTGGTACGGTTTCTTCAGTCTTTCCAGCGCCGCGCAACTGGCAAGCCTGCTGCTGCTTGCTGTAACGCTGGTGTTGTACGGCGAACGCCGGGCTCGCGGTGCTAGTCGGGCGAGCAACGAGCGGCCCCGAGGCAAGGCGCTGTATCACCTGCACGGGTTCAAGGCTCTGGCCGCCAGTGGCTGGTGCGGCCTGGTGTTTGCCTGTGCCTTCGTCATTCCGATGCTGCAGTTGGTGGTCTGGTTCTGGCAGCGTGGCCGTTTCGACCTCGATGAGCGTTATGCCGGGCTGATTGCGCACACATTGTATCTGGGCGCCATGGCGGCGTTGATCACGGTGAGCGTGGCTTTGCTGTTGGCATTTTCCCGACGACTGGCACCGACCCGGGCCATTCGCTCCGGAGTCAGTCTGGCCAATCTGGGTTACGCCTTGCCGGGCTCGGTGCTCGCGGTATCGATCATGTTGGCCTTCAGCTATCTGGACCGTGAACTGGTGATCCCGCTATCGTCCTGGCTCGGTGGCGCGGGCAAGCCGTTACTGTTGGGTAGCCTTTCGGCGTTATTGCTGGCGTATCTGGTGCGTTTCATTGCAGTGGCCTACGGGCCACTGGAAAACAGCCTGGCGCGGATCCGGCCTTCGTTGCCCGAAGCAGCACGAAGTTTGGGCGTCAGTGGGCCGCGACTGTTTTTCAACGTGTATATGCCGCTTTTGCTTCCAGGCACCTTGAGTGCCGCGTTGCTGGTGTTCGTCGATGTGCTCAAGGAAATGCCCGCCACCTTGCTGATGCGCCCGTTCGGTTGGGACACGCTGGCCGTCCGCATCTTCGAAATGACCAGTGAAGGCGAGTGGTCGCGGGCATCCCTGCCGGCACTGACGCTGGTTTTGGTCGGGCTATTACCGGTCATCGGATTGATCCGACGTTCCGCTCATCGCATAGGCTAGGTGCCAGTCCTACACCTTGCGGCTACAATGCGCGGCATTCGGTGCGGTCCGCCTTTCAGGTCGGGTCACTGAGAGCTGCTGCAAGCCGCATTTTTAAAGGCTTTCAGCCAGCGCAGTGCCTGTCCGCACCTTCGCCACGCCCGGAAGGAGAAACCCATGGGACAGCGTACGCCTCTGTATGACCTGCATCTCGCCCTAGGCGCGAAGATGGTCGATTTTGGCGGTTGGGATATGCCTCTGCATTACGGCTCGCAAGTCGAAGAGCACCATCAGGTGCGACGTGATTGCGGGGTTTTCGATGTATCCCACATGACCGTGATTGACGTCAGCGGCTCCCAGGCCAAGGCCTGGCTTCAGCATTTGCTGGCCAATGATGTCGAACGTCTGCACAGCCCCGGCCGTGCGTTGTACAGCGCCATGCTCAATGAGCGCGGCGGGGTGGTCGACGACATGATCGTCTATCGCACCGAGGCGGGTTACCGGTTGGTGGTCAACGCCGCTACCCGTGATCAGGACATGGTCTGGATGCAAGCGCAGCTCGGTGAGTTCCAGGTGCAGTTGCACGAGCGCCCCGAGTTGGCGATGCTGGCGATTCAAGGCCCACAGGCCCGGAACAAGATTGCAGAACTGGTCACCCAGGCCCGTGGCACGCTGATCCAGCACCTCAAACCCTTTGAAGCTCAGGTCGACGGCGACTGGTTCATCGCGCGCACCGGTTATACCGGCGAAGATGGACTGGAAATCGTCCTGCCTGCCGATCAGGCGCCAGCGTTCTTCAATGATCTGGTCGGTGCGGGTATTTCCCCGATCGGTCTCGGTGCCCGCGATACCCTGCGCCTTGAAGCGGGTATGAATCTCTACGGTCAGGACATGCACCAGGATGTCTCACCGCTGGCCGCGAATATGGCCTGGAGCATTGCCTGGGCGCCTGCGACTCGCGATTTCATCGGTCGAGCCGCTTTAGAAGCCGAGCGCGCAGGCGGAGTGAAGCAAAAACTGGTCGGTCTGGTGTTGGAAGAGCGTGGCGTTTTGCGCGCTCACCAGGTGGTTCGCATCGGCGATGTTGGCGAAGGGGAGATCACCAGTGGTAGTTTCTCTCCTACGCTTAGCAAGTCGATCGCGCTGGCGCGCGTGCCCATGGCTACCGCCGACCGTGCAGAAGTGGAAATCCGTGGCAAGTGGTACCCGGTTCGGGTGGTAAAACCGACCTTTGTGCGTCATGGCAAAGCCTTGATCTAACTTTTTCTGGCGGGCAATCAACCGCTGACATTTCTTCTTGAGGACACAGAATATGAGTGAAATCCCTGTCGACCTGCGTTTTGCCGAAAGTCACGAATGGGCCCGTCTGGATGAGGATGGTGGCGTGAAAGTGGGTATTTCAGACCATGCTCAGGAAGCCTTGGGTGATGTCGTGTTCGTCGAGTTGCCGGAAATCGGCACAGTGTTCGCTGCCGGTGATGCGGCGGGTGTAGTCGAGTCGGTCAAGGCCGCTTCGGATATCTACTCGCCGGTTTCCGGTAAAGTCATCGCCATAAACGAAGAGTTGGCCAACAGCCCGGAGCTGGTCAACAGCGCGCCATACGACAGCTGGTTTTTCAAACTCGCGCCAAGCGATACCGCTGAACTGGACACGTTGCTCGACGCCACTGGCTACAAGAACGCCATCGGCGAGTAACGCTCGTTACTTATCGCGAGCAAGCTCGCTCCTGCAGGGTTGGCGTGAGCCTGTAGGAGCGAGCTTGCTCGCGATTGCGTTTAAGGCTTCAACACCGCCTTCACTGCTTCCACCGAACGCTCGACATCGCTTTTGCTCATCGCGGTGAACATCGGCAATGAAACGATCAAACGGCCAACCCGTTCCGAAACCGGGAACATGCCTTCCTTGAAACCACGCTCGCGGTACAGGCTCAGCAGGTGGATAGGCGGGTAGTGATAGCCGATGCCGACGCCGCGCTCCTGCATTTGTTCCATGAATGTGGCGCGAGCCGGTTTTCCGTCCTTGCGCTCCGGCAGCACCAGTTGGAACAAGTGCCAGTTGCTGTTTGTGAAATCGGCAGGCGGTAGTTGAGCACCGTATTGCGCTTCGAAGTCGCTGCCAAAGCAGGCAAAGTAATGCTTGGCCAATTCACGGCGATGGGCGGTGATCGCGTCGATGTGAGCAAACTGGCCCAGGCCGATAGCGGCAGCCACGTCGGTCATGTTGAACTTACCGCCCAACACGTCGACATCCAGCCCATCGAAACCGCTGCGGGTAACGCCTTGCAGCCGGTACTTCTCGGCCAGACGAACCTCTTCGGCATTGTTCAGCACCAGACAGCCACCTTCGGAGGACGTGACGTTCTTGTTTGCCTGGAAGCTGAACGAGACGAAGTCGCCGGTCGAACCGATACGCTGGCCATTCCAGCTCGAGCCCAGCGCTTGCGCGGCATCTTCCAGCACTCGCAGGCCGTGTTTCCTGGCCAGCGCGTACAAGCGCTCCATGTCCACTGGCAGACCTGCCAGGTACACCGGGAGGATCGCCTTGGTGCGCGGCGTGATTGCGGCTTCGACCTGCGCCAGATCGATATTGCGGGTGATCGGGTCGATGTCGGCGAACACCGGTGTGGCGCCGACCTCGAGGATTACGTTGGCCGTGGCCACCCAGGAGATCGGGGTGGTGATGACTTCATCGCCGGCGCCAATCCCGGCGATGCGCAAGGCGATCTCCATGGTGCAGGTGCCGGAGTTGAACGTACGTACCGGCCGACCGCCAAAGTACTCCGAAAGCTGGGCTTCGAAGGCTTGCACCTTGGGGCCGCTGGTGATCCAGCCCGAGCGCAATACGTCGCCGACAGCGGCAATCGTGGCTTCATCGATGGTGGGTTTTGAAAACGGCAGAAACGGCAGTTGGCTCATGATGATTGAAGTATCCGATAGGCATACGGTTGAGGCGTTGATTGGAACTCGCCAAGGTTAGCGCGATAACGTCGGGCATGATGATCCGGATTGACCGAAGGCGCCATACCGTCAGCGCTCAGGATCGACTGCTATGCTGCTTTGACCGTGTTGCATAGACGCCGAGCGCCACTTAAGAGAGAGCCCGTCATGTCCCAGTTGCCGTCTTTGAGCCAGTTGCGAGACCCTAATACCTTTCTGCGGCGCCATCTGGGAGCTGATGCTGCCGAGCAGCAGGCCATGCTCGACAGCCTCGGGCTCGGCAGTCGAGTCGAGTTGATCGAGCAGACGGTGCCGCCAGGCATTCGTTTCAACCGCGTTCTGGACTTGCCGCCAGCACTCGATGAAGAGGCTGCACTGGCCAGACTCAAAGGTTATGCCGAGCAGAATCAGGTCTGGACCAGCCTGATCGGCATGGGCTATCACGGTA
Organism: Pseudomonas sp. GW821-FHT04C07; assembly: GCF_059420325.1. Taxonomy (NCBI): domain Bacteria; kingdom Pseudomonadati; phylum Pseudomonadota; class Gammaproteobacteria; order Pseudomonadales; family Pseudomonadaceae; genus Pseudomonas; species Pseudomonas sp. GW821-FHT04C07. Next base: position 338,456 of record NZ_JBWKTM010000001.1, on the reverse strand, counting down.
CTCTGACGCCAACGGTGATCCTGCGTAACGTGCTGGAAAATCCCGGTTGGTACACCGCCTACACGCCGTATCAGCCCGAGATTGCCCAAGGTCGGCTCGAAGCGCTGCTGAATTTCCAGCAAATGACCATCGACCTCACGGGCCTGGAGCTGGCCAACGCTTCGCTGCTGGATGAAGCCACAGCGGCAGCCGAAGCCATGGCCTTGGCTAAACGCGTGGCCAAATCCAGAAGCAATTTATTCTTCGTCGACGAAAACTGCCACCCGCAGACCATCTCGGTGGTGCAGACCCGGGCCGAAGGATTCGGCTTCGAGCTGGTGATCGATGCTGTGGAAAACCTCACTCGCCATCAAGTTTTTGGCGCGCTGCTGCAGTACCCGGACACCCACGGTGAAATCCGCAATCTGCGCCCGCTGATCGACCATCTGCACGCGCAGCAGGCGCTGGCCTGCGTGTCTGCCGATCTGCTCAGCCTGTTGCTGTTGACCCCGCCAGGGGAGTTGGGCGCCGACGTGGTGTTCGGTTCGTCCCAGCGTTTCGGCGTGCCCATGGGTTATGGCGGTCCCCATGCAGCGTTTTTTGCCAGTCGCGATGAATACAAGCGAGCGATTCCCGGGCGCATCATCGGCGTTTCGAAAGATGCGCGCGGCAATGTTGCCCTGCGCATGGCCCTGCAAACCCGCGAGCAGCATATCCGCCGGGAGAAAGCCAACTCGAACATCTGTACTGCGCAGGTGCTGTTGGCCAACATCGCCAGCTTCTATGCGGTTTATCACGGCCCCGAGGGGCTCAAGCGCATCGCTCAGCGAGTCCACCGGTTGACCTGCATTCTGGCGGCGGGCCTGCAGAGAAATGGCATTACACGACTCAACGAGCAATTCTTCGACACCCTGACGCTGGATGTCGGCGGCAGTCAGACGGCGATCATCGAAAGCGCCAGGGATGCGCAAATCAATCTGCGCATCCTCGGGCGTGGTCAGTTGGGTCTGAGTCTCGACGAAACCTGTGATGAAACCACCGTGGCGCGGCTGTTCGATGTCTTTCTCGGTGCCGGTCACGGTCTGGATGTCGCTGAGCTGGATGCCGAGGCATTGGCCTCGGGCATCCCCAATGAACTGCTGCGCAGCTCTCCTTATCTGAGCCATCCGGTATTCAGTGCCCATCACAGTGAAACCGAGATGCTGCGCTACCTCAAACAGCTGGAGAACAAGGACCTGGCGCTCAACCAGTCGATGATCCCGCTGGGCTCCTGCACGATGAAACTCAATGCCAGCAGCGAGATGATCCCGATCACCTGGCCAGGTTTCGCCAATCTGCACCCGTTCGCGCCGAAAGAGCAGGCGCTTGGCTATTCACTGATGATCAGTGAGTTGCAGAGCTGGCTCTGTGCGATCACCGGTTTCGATGCCATCTGCATGCAACCCAACTCCGGAGCTCAGGGTGAATACGCCGGGTTGCTGGCAATCCGCAAATACCACGAAAGCCGCCAACAGGACGCACGCAACATCTGTCTGATTCCTGCTTCCGCCCACGGCACCAACCCGGCTTCGGCGCAGATGGCCGGGATGCAAGTGGTGATCGTCGAGTGCGACGATGCCGGTAACGTCGATCTGGATGACCTGAAAGCCAAGGCCCAGGATGCGGGCGACAATTTGTCGTGCCTGATGGCGACCTATCCGTCGACCCATGGCGTGTACGAAGAGGGCATCAGCGAGATCTGTGAAGTTATCCACAGCCACGGCGGCCAGGTCTATATGGACGGCGCTAACCTCAATGCTCAGGTTGGGCTGGCGCGGCCGGCGGATATCGGCGCCGACGTTTCCCACATGAATCTGCACAAGACTTTCTGCATTCCCCATGGCGGTGGTGGTCCCGGTATGGGACCGATTGGCGTGCGTGCGCATCTGGCACCGTTCGTTGCCAATCACCCGGTGGTGCAGATCGAAGGTCCGCAGCCGCAGAACGGGGCGGTCAGCGCCGCGCCCTGGGGCAGCGCGAGCATCTTGCCGATCAGTTGGATGTACATCGCGCTGATGGGACCGCAATTGGCCGATGCCAGCGAAGTGGCGATTCTCGCTGCGAACTATCTGGCCGAGCACTTGAGCGGTGCCTTCCCGGTGCTCTACACCGGGCGAAATGGCCGGGTGGCCCACGAATGTATCCTCGACTTGCGGCCGCTCAAGGCGCAAACCGGGATCAGTGAAGAGGATGTCGCCAAGCGTTTGATGGACTATGGCTTCCATGCGCCGACCATGTCGTTCCCGGTGCCGGGTACGCTGATGGTCGAGCCGACCGAAAGCGAGTCGAAGGCTGAACTGGATCGCTTCATCGAAGCGATGCTGAGCATTCGCGCAGAAATATCCGAAGTGCAGAACGGCAACTGGCCCGCCGAAGACAACCCGTTGAAACGCTCACCCCACACACTGGCGGATATCACCGGGGTCTGGGAGCGGCCTTACACCATAGAACAGGCGGTGACGCCCAGCGCGCACACCAAGGCCCATAAGTACTGGCCGACGGTGAATCGTGTCGACAATGTCTACGGTGACCGCAATTTGTTCTGTGCTTGCGTGCCGGTGGATGCCTATCGCTGAAAAAAACCGCGATCTTCCTCTGTAGTCGCAGCCGGTCGACGCTCGATTGGTCCGGGCGGCGTTCCGACGATGGCGATCTCAAGGACGCCATCGCCGGCAAGCCATGCTCCTACAGGGTTTCGGGCAAAAAAATGCCGCTCCAGGGAGCGGCATTTTTTACTCAGCGCAGCAGTGGATCACTCTTGGGCAACCGCATTCTTCGCCAGAATCGCGTTGGCCAGTTCCATATCGGTGGCCTGCAAGCCTGGGTTGTCGGCGCGGACCTTGCGCATCGCGGCTTCCAGATACGGGCCGCGAATACCGCCGTCGCTGGCGACGAAGCTGCCGGCGTCATCCTGGGCGGCGACGATCAGCTTGTGGTCCTTGAACGTCAGGTAGGTGGAGGCGGTGGTCGCACCTGAGGAAATGACATCCCGCAAGAAGTCGTCGGCCATTGCCGAACAGACAGGAAGGGACAGCAGGGCCAAGGTGGCGACGGCTAATTTGAAACGCATGGTGGGTGACTCCGACTGGGTTATCTGAGGCGTTTGATACTCGATAGCCCAACGGAGTTCCGTGACCCATCAATCGATGCGTTCCACCTCAATGATGACCCCTTCCTGCCCGATCACCCGAACACGGGTGCCGACTGGCGCGTCCGGTCCTTTGGCCATCCAGAAGCCGTCGGCGACCTTGATCTTGCCTCGCCCCCCGACAATCGCTTCATGCACCACGAAGGTTTTACCTATCAGCTCTTGAGCACGAAGATTGAGGGTTGGCTGATCACTGGCTCTGACGGCACTGCGCTGGCGTCTCCACCAATACAACACCGTCAGCACCGATAGCAGGCCGAACAACAGCAATTGCACTTCCCACGACAGGTCTGGAATCAAGAAGGTCAACACGCCGACTGCGGCAGCGGCGATGCCAACCCAGAGTAAATAACCGCCAGCGCCGAACACTTCGAAAATCAACAGAATGGTGCCCAACGCCAGCCAGTCCCAGAACGACACATACTGCAGGAATGCCCACATAGGTCGCGCCTCAGGCTTTTTTACTGTCGAACGTGGCTTTGACGATTTCGCCGATGCCGCCGACCGCACCGATCACCTGGCTGGCTTCCAGCGGCATCAGAACGACTTTGCTGTTGTTGGCCGACGCCAGTTTGCCCAGCGCATCGATATACTTTTGCGCGACGAAGTAGTTGATCGCCTGCACGTTACCGGTAGCGATTGCTTCGGAAACCACCTGAGTGGCACGGGCTTCGGCTTCGGCTTGCCGCTCGCGGGCTTCGGATTCGAGGAACGCTGCCTGACGGGCACCTTCGGCTTCGAGGATCTGTGCCTGCTTTTTACCTTCCGCCGTCAGAATCGCCGACGCCCTCAGACCTTCGGCTTCGAGGATTTGGGCGCGCTTGATCCGCTCGGCTTTCATCTGCCCGGACATGGCCGCCATCAGGTCCGCGGGCGGGCTGATGTCCTTGATCTCGATCCGGGTGATCTTGATGCCCCACGGCGCCGTGGCTTCGTCGACGGTACGCAGCAGTTTCTCGTTGATGGCGTCTCGCTGGCTGAGCATCGCGTCCAGCTCCATCGAGCCGAGGACGGTACGGATGTTGGTCTGCAACAGGTTGCGGATGGCATGCTCGAGATTGTTCACCTCGTAGGCTGCCTGGGCCGTGTTGACCACCTGGAAGAAGCACACGGCATCGATTTGCACGGTAGCGTTGTCGGAGGTGATGACTTCCTGCGGCGGGATGTCCAGCACGCTTTCCATCACGTTCATCTTGCGGCCGATGCGGTCCATGATCGGAATGATGATGTTCAGTCCCGGTTTCAAGGTATTGGTGTAGCGGCCGAAGCGCTCGACCGTCCACTGATAGCCCTGCGGAACCACCTTGACGCCCATGAACACAATGGCGATGGCCAGGCCGACGAAGAGTAAAAGCACGTTACCAATCTGCATACCATCTCCCTGTTCACATTTTGATCAATGAGGTCGCAATGAGCAGAGTGTAGCGGCGTGGGGCGAGCATAAGAGTCGATTAGGGCTGCTTGCATCATCAGGAGACATAAAAGGGTTCATTTCGGTTTGGCGATGCGTCGGTTATTTCTGCTCACTCTGCGGTGTCACACGCAAGACTTCCTCAATCGTGGTCAACCCAGCGGCAACTTTCTGCGCACCGGACAGGCGCAGGCTGCGCATGCCTTCCTTGAACGCTTGGTGACGCACGGCCAGCAGATCGGTGTCAGGGCTGATCAGTGCTTTGACGTTGTCGCTCAGTAACATGATTTCGTAGACCCCGGCGCGCCCCCGGTAACCGGTGTTGCGGCATTCCAGGCATCCGATGGCCTGTTGGGCATTGGTCGGCAATGGCGCTTGCCAGGGTTTGGTCAGGGTTTGCCAATCGTCCTCACCCAGGCTCAGCGGCGCTTTGCAGTGCGGGCAAAGGGTGCGAACCAGACGCTGGGCCATGACCCCGAGCACGGTGGCTTTGATCAGGTAATGCGGCACACCGAGCTCCAATAAGCGGCTCATGGCGCTGGGTGCGTCGTTGGTATGCAGCGTCGACAGAACCAAATGCCCGGTGAGTGCCGCCTGGATCGCCATTTCGGCGGTCTCCAGATCGCGGATTTCGCCGATCATGATGATGTCCGGATCTTGCCGCATCAGTGCCCGCACGCCGCTGGCAAAGGTCAGGTCGATGTTGTGCTGAACCTGCATCTGGTTGAACGCCGGTTCGACCATCTCGATCGGGTCTTCGATGGTGCAGAGGTTGACCTCGGGCGTCGCCAGTTTTTTCAGCGTGGTGTAGAGCGTGGTGGTTTTACCCGAACCGGTGGGGCCGGTGACCAGGATGATGCCGTTGGGCTGGCGGGTCATGTCTTGCCAGCGGCGCAGGTCTTCGGTGGAGAAACCCAGCTGGTCGAAGTCCTTGAGCAGTACTTCGGGATCGAAAATCCGCATGACCATCTTTTCGCCAAAGGCCGTGGGTAGCGTCGACAGCCGCAACTCGACCTCACCGCCCTCCGGGGTCTTGGTCTTGACTCGACCGTCCTGGGGTTTACGTTTTTCTGCAACATTCATTCGGCCCAGGCTTTTCAGGCGGCTGACGATGGCCATGGTCACTTGCGGTGGGAATTGATAGACGTTGTGCAGCACGCCGTCGATGCGAAAGCGTACGGTGCCTTGCTCGCGACGGGGTTCGATGTGGATATCACTGGCGCGTTGCTGGAAGGCGTACTGGAACAGCCAGTCGACGATGTTGACGATGTGCGCGTCGTTGGCATCGGGCTCCTGATCACTGGCGCCGAGGTTGAGCAACTGTTCGAAGTTGCCCAGGGTGTTCATTTTTTGATCAGAATTGTTGGCGCCGCTGACTGACTTGGCCAACCGATAAAACTCCACGGTAAAGCGCTGGATGTCCGCCGGGTTGGCCACCACGCGTTTGATCGGCAGCTTCAAGACGTGGGTCAGATCGGCCTCCCAGGCGTTGACGTAGGGCTGCGCGCTGGCCACGGTTACTGCATCGCGATCGATCGAAACAGCAAGAATCTTGTGGCGTTGGGCGAAGGCATAGGACATCAGCGGGGTAATGCTCGCGACGTTTATCTTCAGCGGGTCGATGCGCAAATAAGGCTGATCGGCCTGCTGTGCAAGCCACAAGGTGAGGCTTTCCAGGTCAAGCCGTTTACCAGGTCGGCTGAAGTCGCCCAGGTGTTGGCTGGCGAGGAACTCCAGCGGGTGGAGCTGGTTGTGGGCGGTATTGCGTCGGGTGGTCAATGCGTGTTCGGCCGAGTCCTGGCTGAGAAAGCCCTGAGCGACCAGCTCACGCAGCAGATCGTTGAGATCCAGCCAGCGGTCCTGAGCTAGGAGGGGAACGGACATGCGGGCTCCTTTTGAACGATCTTGCAATTAGCGGTTTAGAGGTGTGCGCCTCTGATCACAGATCGCCAAGAATAGTCCCCGGATGAGCCGTCCGTTTGGCCGTTGCCTAACCAAGCATTGCGAGCTTTTGCTGACTGCTCCTAGCTGGCCGCCTGTGCGGGATGAACCCATGAAGAATCAGCGGGTTGCAGATCCACCGAGCAAACGCTGATCAAGTTACGCAATTTTTCTGCGATCACTTGGGCGCGGTGCCAGCTCAACCCGTCGAGCACCACATCAATCGATAGCAAGTCGTTCTGTTGCAATACGTTGACCTGCTGCGGAACCAGAAACTGCAAGGCGAAATGATTGAGCACCCGGCACAGCAGATCCGGTTCGGCTTCAGCGAGCAGCTGATAGTGCACGCGGCAATGGGCGTTACTGACGTTCCAGACATCGGCGCGGCTTGGGGCGGTGCTGACAGCTTCGAGAGGGGGCATGGTCGTTCTCCAAAATAACCGGAGAAATTTTTACATGCGGTTCGGGGTATTTCTTATCTATGATTGGGTTGATTGGTCATAAATTGAATTAAGTATTTCGCTTTTATTTACTTTGAGGGTTTTTTTATGCATAGCGAACTGGACGCTTATGACCGACGGATTTTGGCATTGCTCCAGGAGGACGCTTCGCTTTCAAGTGCACAGATTGCCGAACGGGTCGGGCTGTCGCAGTCGCCGTGCTGGCGACGGATTCAGCGACTCAAGGAGGAGGGCGTGATTCGAGGGCAAGTGACTTTGCTTGATCGCAAGAAGATCGGTCTCAACACGCAGATTTTTGCCGAGGTCAAGCTCAACGCCCACGGTCGTTCCAACTTCACCGAATTTACCGAGGCGATTCGTGGCTTTCCGGAAGTATTGGAGTGCTATGTGTTGATGGGGGCAGTGGACTTTTTGCTGCGCATCGTGACGGCGGATATCGAGGCGTACGAGCGCTTCTTTTTCGAGAAACTGTCGATGGTGCCGGGGATTCAGGAGGTCAACTCGATCGTGGCCTTGTCCGAAATCAAGTCCACGACGAGTTTGCCGGTATAGGGGGGCGAGATCGTTCCCACGCTCCCGCGTGGGAATGCTGCACCGGACGCTCTGCGTCCGCTTTTTGATGTGACGCAGAGCGTCACGGGTGCATTCCTTTGCTGCGCGTGGGAACGATCATCACATACGCAGAAGAGTCTTCCAGGCACGGTTCTGGAACACGGCAATCGCCTGCTGCTTGCGGGCATCGAGCGCTTCATCGGTGATGGGCTCATTGGCCAGTTGCTGCAACTGTTTCAGCTCACCGTAGAGGCGATCCGTTTCCGGGATTTCCAGCACGCCACGAGCCAGGTGCAGCCAGGCCTGGATGCGTTCGATACGCGGCAATTGCTCGGCCAGGTCTTCCGGCTGTTGCTGATAACGCGGCAGTTGCAGGGCGACGGCTTCTTCGGCCAGCAGGCGCGGCAACCAGTTGCCCAGTTGCGCAGCACCCTGGCGATTGCCCCGGGTGTTGCGGTCGGCGGCCCAGGTGCGGGCCAGCAACCAGCGCGAGGCGTTCAGCGAGAACAGGCCCCAGCGAACGTCTTCCAGTTCTTCAGCGAATTGCTCCGGTGCGGCTTTGCGCACGTCTTCGTCCTCCTGACCGGCTTGCACCAGCGGGCGCCAGTCTTCCAGCAACGCATCGAGCGAGGCCCGCAGGTCGTGGGTCGATTGACGCGGTGCGGCCTGGCCGAGGCTACCTATCAGCGCGCGCAATTCGGCGAGGTTTTCTACCCAATCCTGCAGCAGACGCCAGTGGCCATTGAAGCGGTATTGCTCGGCCAGGCGCTGGCTGCTGCTCAGCAAGTGCCAGCTCAATGCAGCGAACGCGTCGTCCAGCGGCAGTTCAGCGGACAGTTGCGCAGGGGGCAGGCTCAACGAATAGCTGTTGGCGTCGAACAGGCGATAGCCACGCTCGGCCTTGCTGATATCGCACGGCATCAGGGCCAGAGTGGCGGCCAGTTCGGCAGCCAGTTCCAGCAGGGCAGCCGGTTCGCCTTCGCGCAGTTCCAGTTCCAGTTCGCAGATTTCTTCTTTCTGCTTGCCAGCGATGACGTGGCCCAGGTCCAGCGCGGCTTCGATGACCACTTTGGTCTTGCCACGGCCCCAGGCGATTTCGGCGCGTTCGCGGACGAAATCGGTGGTGAAGATTGGCTTGAGGGTCTTTTTGTCCAGCTCGGCCAGTTGCTCAGGCCAGCATTCGCCGTCGAGTTTTTTCACGTCGAGCTTGGCTTTTGGCAGGTGCCAGTCGTACTCGTTACGCTCGGACAGGCCGGCGATGCTTTGACCACGGGTCTTGAGGGTCTGGATCACTTCTTCGCCATCACGACGCAGGCGCAGGGCAACCTTGGCACGGGCCAGGTCACGCTCCGGCGTGTCGAAGTACTGGTTCATCAGTTCACGGCGTTCCCAGCCACTTTTGTTGCGTTTTTTCAGTAACGGATGCTCGCGCAGGGCAGCGAGGGTTTCGCGGCTGACGCGGAGTTTGATTTCGGTTTCTTTCTGCATGGCCGGAAAATCCAGGATCGGGAGCGCAGCCGGGGAATGTGTGGCTGCCAAGGCCGAGCAGTGTACAGGACTCGTCGACTCGACGTGCCGCGGCGGTTTATTCCATGACGCGGATGGTTCTATGATGAGGTTCTTCTAGGGAGTCAGGAGTCAGCGCATGTCTTTGCCATCCATGAAAGATCAATTTGCTGCGCTGATCGCCGCGCCGTCGGTCAGTTGTACCCAGCCGAGTCTGGATCAATCCAATCGCGCGGTGATCGACCTGTTGGCGACCTGGCTCGGCGATCTGGGTTTTGCCTGCGACATTCAGCAGGTCAGCCCCGGCAAGTTCAATCTGCTCGCCAGTTTTGGCAGCGGCCCCGGCGGCCTGGTGCTGGCCGGGCACAGCGACACGGTGCCGTTCGACGGCGCGCTGTGGCAGACCGATCCGCTGAAACTGACCGAAGTCGACGGTCGCTGGGTTGGCCTGGGCAGTTGCGACATGAAGGGCTTTTTTGCGCTGGCCATCGAAGCAGTGCTGCCGCTGCTGGACAAGCCGTTCAAGCAACCATTGCTGATCCTCGCCACCTGCGACGAAGAAAGCTCCATGGCTGGCGCCCGTGCGCTGGCTGCAGCCGGTCGACCGCTTGGGCGAGCAGCAGTGATCGGCGAGCCGACCGGGCTCAAACCGATTCGTCTGCACAAAGGCGTGATGATGGAGCGCATCGATATTCTCGGACAAAGTGGCCATTCATCAGACCCGAGCCTGGGCCACAGCGCCCTCGAAGCCATGCATGACGCCATCGGCGAATTGAGAGGGCTGCGACTGCTTTGGCAGCGCGAGTACCGCAATCCGCAGTTCAGCGTGCCGCAGCCGACCCTGAATTTTGGTTGCATCCACGGCGGTGACAACCCGAACCGGATTTGCGGCCAGTGCTCGCTGGAGTTCGACCTGCGGCCCTTGCCAGGCATGGACCCGAGTGTCTTGCGCGCAGCGATCCGGCAGAAGCTTGAGCCGATAGCCGAGTGGCATAAGGTGAAGATTGATTACGCGCCGTTATTCCCCGAAGTGCCGCCTTTCGAGCAGGCTGAAGATTGCGAATTGGTCCGGGTCGCGGAAAGACTCACGGGCCATCTCGCCGAAGCAGTAGCGTTTGGCACCGAAGCACCTTATCTTCAGCGCCTTGGCTGCGAGACGCTGGTGCTCGGCCCGGGCGACATTGCCTGCGCTCACCAACCTGGGGAATACCTCGAAATGTCACGCTTGCAGCCTACCGTGCATCTACTACGTCAATTGATCGAACATTATTGCCTGATCCCGGCTTAGTGGTCCGCACCGGCCACCCAGTAAATCGCCGATGATCAAGGCCGTATCTATAAGGAGAGCTCGCGTGTCGCCAAGCCTGTTCCGACGATAACCAACAGCCCGCTGTGCGTTTTCTGTTTCGTCCCTTTTTCGGCTGCTTTTTATTACAGGCGCTGGTTTTATGCCCGAATACGTCAATTGGCTTCGTCACGCTTCTCCGTACATCAACGCCCACCGCGATTGCACCTTTGTCGTCATGCTGCCCGGCGATGGGGTCGAGCATCCGAACTTCGGCAATATCGTCCACGACCTGGTGTTGTTGCACAGCCTGGGGGTACGGCTGGTACTGGTTCATGGTTCGCGTCCGCAAATTGAAACCCGTCTCGCTGCCCGAGGCCTGACCCCGCATTACCATCATGGCCTGCGCATCACCGATGCGGCGACTCTGGAGTGCGTCATCGATGCGGTCGGCCAGCTGCGGATCGCCATTGAAGCGCGCCTGTCCATGGACTTGGCCGCTTCGCCGATGCAGGGCTCGCGCCTGCGGGTGGCGGGCGGCAATCTGGTGACTGCCCGGCCGATCGGCGTGCTTGAAGGTGTCGACTTTCACCACACTGGCGAAGTGCGTCGGGTAGACCGCAAGGGCATCAACCGTCTGCTGGATGAGCGTTCAATCGTTCTGCTTTCGCCTTTGGGTTATTCGCCGACCGGGGAAATCTTCAACCTGGCCTGCGAAGACGTCGCTACCCGCGCCGCCATCGACCTGGGCGCCGATAAACTGCTGCTGTTCGGTGCCGATCCTGGCCTGATCGATGAAAACGGCAGGTTGGTGCGCGAGCTGCGTCCGCAGCAGGTGCCGGCGCATTTGCAACGCCTGGGCGGCAACTATCAGGCTGAATTACTGGATGCGGCGGCTGAAGCCTGTCGTGGCGGCGTGGGCCGTAGCCATATTGTCAGCTACGCTGAAGACGGCGCGTTGCTGACCGAACTCTTCACCCGTGACGGTGGCGGTACGCTGGTCGCGCAAGAGCAATTCGAGTTGGTGCGTGAAGCGGCCATTGAAGACGTCGGCGGTCTGCTGGATCTGATCAGTCCGCTGGAAGAGCAGGGCATTCTGGTTCGCCGTTCCCGTGAAGTGCTGGAACGCGAGATCGAGCAGTTCAGCGTGGTCGAGCGCGAAGGGATGATTATCGCGTGTGCAGCGCTGTATCAGATTGCCGATTCGGATGCGGGGGAACTGGCTTGCCTGGCGGTGAACCCGGAATACCGCCATGGTGGTCGCGGTGATGAATTGCTGGAACGGATCGAAACCCGCGCTCGGGCTCAGGGGCTGAAAACCTTGTTCGTGCTGACTACACGTACCGCGCACTGGTTCCGCGAGCGCGGCTTTGTGCCAAGCAGTGTCGAGCGCCTGCCCTCGGCACGGGCCTCGCTGTACAACTATCAGCGTAATTCCAAGATTTTCGAAAAGACTCTGTAACCTGATGAGCTTAGACTTCGCTCCGGGCACTGACAGATCGCAGGTTGCGCCTGTTCTTACAGGGGAATGCGCCGATCAGCTCCGCCGTTTTTGCTGCCCGTTGCAGTGTTTACCGGACGGGCGGTAAAAAATAACATCGATATACAAACTGTAACAATTTGACGGGAAGATGCACGTTTGGCCATGATAGCGTCGCCTATTTGATCGTGATTGACGTATGAAGAATACGCGAGCCCGAATTGGTCTAAATAAGCGGTTGAAAATACCATTTAGGAATTAGCTCGTAGGCCGATACCTCTGCATCCGGTTCGGTTGAGGCGGGTTGAGCTATATTCCCGAATCGTATGAAAAATGAATAAACAATTCTTTTTGGGCTTATGAGAAATTCATTAACCTGAACGGATCAAACACTGCGATTAGACCAAGGTCGTAGACGCGACTGCTTACGATTGACTTATCAGTCACGGTCTTGCACTAATCGAGCATCTGTGGCAAACGGGGCGCTAGACCCTGGACCAAAGTGCACAAAAAATTAGAAACGTAGAGGAGCGAAACATGAATAAGTCCACCTTAGCCCTGGCTGTGGCCGTAGGGGTTTTGGCGCAGCAGGCAGGCGCCGCGGGTTTCATCGAAGACAGCAAGGCGAGCGTCAGTTCCCGGACCATGTATTTCGACAATGACAATCGCGCCGGTAAAGCTGACCAACGCGAGGCGGCTCAGGGTTTCAAATTCGATTATCTGTCCGGATTCACCCAAGGTACTGTTGGCTTTGGCTTTGATGCCCAAGCGCTGGTTGGCATCCATCTGGATGGCGGTAGAGGTCATCACCCGGACAGCAATACGTTCGTGCCAAGCGATAGCGATGGCTCCGCAGTGCACGAATGGAGCCGTCTGGCCGGGAACGTCAAAGCGCGTTACTCCAAGACCGAGGCACACGTGGGTGGTGCTCTGGCACCGAACCTGCCGATCCTGGTAGCAAACGACAGTCGTCTGCTGCCCCAGACCTTTGAAGGTGGCACCATCACCTCCAAGGAAATCGACGGTGTGACCTTTAACGCAGGTCAGCTCGAACACGCAACGGGTCGTGCCTCGAGTAACGCCACTGGACTGGCGGTCGCGGGCGGTACCGAGGCCAGCAACAAGTTCCTCTATGGCGGCGCTGACTGGAAAGTCACCCAAGACCTTACCTTGCAGTACTACTACTCGAACCTGAAAGACTACTACAAGCAGAACTTCCTGGGCCTGGTGCACGTCCTGCCGATCGGTACCGACCAGTCCTTCAAGACGGATGTTCGCTATTTCGACAGCAGGTCCGACGGCAAGAACGGCGATTCGGGCTTTCAGTTCAACAACAACGGTGGTTTCGCCAAGACCCCGGGCGAGGTCGATAACAAGACCTGGAGCGCCATGTTCACCTACACCCTGGGCGGTAACGCCTTCCTGTTGGGTCATCAGCGCGTCAACGATAGCGGCGGCTTCGTCTGGTTGAACCAGGGTAACGTGGTCAATGGCAACGGTGTTAATGAAGGTGCCGGTGGCGCGAGCTTCTACCTGTTCACTGACTCCATGGTCGGCCAGTTTGCCCGTGCCGGTGAAAACACTACCTTCGGTCAGTACTCCTATGACTTCGCCAAGCTGGGTGTTCCAGGCTTGAAAACCTCGATTGCCTACTTGCATGGCGACAACATCAAAGCCAAGAACGGCGTTGGCAGTGACGAGTCCGAGTGGGAAACCGACATGCGTGTGGATTACACCATCCAGCAGGGCGCCCTCAAAGGCTTCGGCACGACCTTGCGACATGGCACTTACCGTGGCAACGCCTCGGGTATGGACGCCCAGGACCAGACCCGTCTGATCTTCAACTACACCTACAGCTTCATGTAATCGGCTTCAGAAAAAGGTCTCGCCTAATGGCGAGACCTTTTTTTTGTATTTTTTTTAATATTCCTAACGGGTATAAGTTTAATTATTTTTATTCTTTTTAATTTTCATCGCAGGCAAGCAAAGTAGGCTCATCACGCACGCAATGGAGCAGCATCATGAGCCTCAGACTTGGCGACATCGCCCCCGATTTTGAACAGGACTCCAGCGCCGGCACGATTCGTTTTCACCAGTGGCTGGGTGACAGCTGGGGCGTGCTGTTTTCCCATCCAGCGGACTTCACCCCGGTGTGCACCACGGAGCTCGGTTTCACCGCCAGGCTGAACGACGAATTCGCCAAGCGCGGCGTCAAGGCGATTGCCCTGTCAGTCGACCCGGTGGACTCGCACCACAAGTGGATCGAAGACATCAACGAAACCCAGAACACCCTCGTCAACTTCCCAATCCTCGCCGACGCTGATCGCAAGGTCTGCGACCTCTACGACCTGATCCATCCCAATGCCAACGACACCCTGACCGTGCGTTCGCTGTTCGTCATCGACCCGAACAAAAAGGTGCGCCTGACCATTACCTATCCGGCCAGCACCGGGCGTAATTTCAATGAGATTTTGCGGGTGATCGATTCGCTGCAGCTCACCGACAACTACAAAGTGGCCACGCCGGCCAATTGGCAGGACGGTGATGAAGTGGTAATCGTGCCATCGCTCAAGGATGAGGACGAGATCAAAAAACGCTTCCCGAAAGGCTACCGCGCGGTGAAACCGTATCTGCGACTGACGCCGCAGCCTAATCGATAAGGCTCACCACTTTCTGCGCGGCTGAAATCGCATCGCGAGCAAGCCCGCTCCCACACTTGATCGGGGTCAGACGCACTTTCCATATTCACCACAGATTTAATGTGGGAGCGGGCTTGCTCGCGATGGCGGACTGACAGTCGCGGCAAATCTCAAGGTTCACAAGCAAGGGTTTCAGGCCGTTTCGACCGCCTGTTTTTGTCTGGAGGGATGTTTTTCGCATATGCGTTTATGGAATAAACAAATGAATAAATAAGATTTATAGATATATAAATCACCTGTTATGGTCTGTTCATCTTAGCGAAATCGCAGAGAGCGAATCGCCAACAAACCCCTGAGGAATTATCTGCATGCTGGTCGTCTCACTCGGTGGAAGTCCCAGCCAGCGCTCCCGTTCCGGAGTGTTGCTGGACCACTCCAAACGCTGGTTACAGCAGCAAGGCGTGGAGGTGGTGAGTTATCAGGTACGGGACTTCCCGGCCGAAGACTTGCTCCACGCACGCTTCGATAGCCCGAAGGTGAGCGACCTGCTGCAACAGATTGAAAACGCCGATGGTCTGCTGATCGCCACGCCGGTTTACAAAGCGTCGTTCTCCGGCGCACTGAAGACTGTGCTCGATCTGTTGCCGGAGCGCGCACTGAGCCACAAGGTCGTGTTGCCCATGGCCACTGGCGGCAGCATCGCTCACATGCTGGCAGTGGATTACGCGCTTAAACCGGTGCTGTCGGCACTGAAGGCTGAGGAAATGCTTCACGGGATTTTCGCCGAAGACAGCCAGATCGCTTATGGCGAAGGCAGCGCTCAGGCGCAATTGGTGCCGGTACTGGAAGAACGCCTGAGCGAAGCGCTGGAACAGTTTTATAGCGCCATGGCAAGGCGGCCGAAACCGCTGGATCCGAGTCTGTTGAACGAACGTTTGTTGAGTGCTCGCTGGAGCATTTAAGCCTCACCGGAATTTAAAGTACCCACCTTACTCAGCCGCTAACGGCCAAGCAGGTGCAGCCAAAAACCCAACAGCAAAAAGGAGAGCGCTATGCGCACTGTCATTTTGCGTCGTGGTCTGGTCGCTCTGTTTGCTGCGGCTGTGTCCTTCGGCGTTATCACTCAAGCTCAAGCAGCCGAGACCTTGCGTATCGGCTATCAGAAATACGGCACCCTGGTGCTGCTCAAGGCCAAAGGCACGCTGGAGAAACGCCTCGCCGCTCAAGGTGTCGACGTGCAATGGACTGAATTCCCTGGTGGCCCGCAACTGCTCGAAGGGCTGAACGTCGGCTCCATCGATTTCGGCGTGACCGGCGAAACGCCTCCGGTGTTCGCTCAGGCGGCCGGTGCCGATCTGCTTTACGTGGCTTATGAGCCGCCAGCGCCGACCAGCGAAGCGATCCTCGTCCCGAAAGACTCGCCGATCAAATCGGTGAAAGACCTCAAAGGCAAAAAGGTCGTCCTCAATAAAGGCTCCAACGTTCATTACCTATTGGTCCGCGCCCTCGAAGACGCCGGTCTGAAGTACACCGACATTCAGACTGTATTCCTGCCGCCGGCCGATGCCCGCGCCGCGTTCGAGCGTGGCAGTGTCGATGCCTGGGTGATCTGGGACCCGTACCAGGCCGCCGCCGAACAGCAACTGCAAGCACGCACCCTGCGTGACGGCAGCGGCATCGTCGATAACCATCAGTTCTATCTGGCAACCAGGCCCTACGCCGAAAAACAACCGCAAGTGATCAAGGCGCTGGTGGAAGAGGTACGCGCAGTCGGTGAGTGGTCCAAGGCCAATCCTGAAGACGTGACCCAACAGGTTTCGCCACTGCTCGGCCTGCCTGCGGACATCACCCTGACCTCGGTGAAACGCCAGGGCTACGGCGCGTTGTTCCTCACCCCCGAGGTGGTCGCGGCTCAGCAAAAAATTGCCGACAGCTTTTACCAGCTCAAGCTGATCCCGAAACCGCTGAGCATCAAAGACGTGATCTGGACGCCACCGGCGACCGTTGCCAAAGCAACGTAACTCGAATTCTTTGGGAGACAACTCCATGAGCCTCACTATTTTGCGCTCTATCTTCCCTAAAGCTGCGTCCCAGAGCTGAGGCGTGGCCATGAAGAACAACAATATTATTCACAGCCTCGCGCCGTGGGCCTTGCCGGTGTTGTTGCTGGCGGTATGGCAGTTGTCGGTATCGGCGGGTTGGTTGTCGACGCGAATTCTGCCGGCACCGAGCGCGGTGATCGAGGCCGGTGTGGGCCTGGCCCGTAGCGGCGAAATCTGGACCCATCTGGCCATCAGCGGCTGGCGCGCGGCGGTCGGTTTCCTGATCGGTGGCGGCATCGGTCTGACCCTGGGCTTTATCACCGGTCTGTCGAAATGGGGCGAGCGCCTGCTCGACAGTTCGGTGCAGATGCTTCGCAACGTGCCGCATCTGGCGCTGATTCCGCTGGTGATTCTGTGGTTCGGCATCGATGAGTCGGCGAAGATTTTTCTGGTGGCGTTGGGCACCTTGTTCCCGATCTATCTCAACACCTATCACGGCATTCGCAACGTCGATCCGGCGCTGGTGGAAATGGCCCGCAGTTATGGCTTGTCCGGTTTTGGCCTGTTCCGTCAGGTGATTGTGCCGGGAGCGCTGCCTTCGATTCTGGTGGGTGTGCGCTTCGCGCTGGGCTTTATGTGGCTGACGTTGATCGTCGCCGAGACTATCTCCGCCAACTCCGGAGTCGGCTATCTGGCGATGAATGCCCGGGAGTTTTTGCAGACTGACGTGGTGGTGTTGGCGATCCTGTTGTACGCGGTGCTCGGCAAATTGGCCGACCTCGCCGCCCGCGGGCTGGAGCGTGTCTGGTTGCGCTGGCATCCGGCCTATCAAGTGGTCAAGGGCGGTGCTGCATGACGGCTCAACAACCACCTCGTTTGCTGCGCGGAATTCCGTTGGCGGTGCGCAAGCTGCAAAAAACCTTCGGTCAGCGGCAAGTGCTGCGTGAGATCGATCTGCATATCCCGGCCGGTCAGTTCGTCGCAGTGGTTGGTCGCAGCGGTTGCGGGAAAAGTACCTTGCTGCGCTTGCTCGCCGGTCTCGACACTCCTACAGGCGGTGAATTGCTCGCAGGCTCGGCACCGTTGAGCGATGCGATCGAGGATACCCGTTTGATGTTCCAGGAAGCGCGTTTGCTGCCCTGGAAAAAAGTCATCGACAACGTTGGCCTCGGGCTCAAGGGCAACTGGCGGCCAAACGCACTGCAAGCGCTGGAAGCGGTCGGCCTGGCGGATCGCGCCAACGAGTGGCCGGCAGCGTTGTCTGGCGGGCAGAAGCAGCGTGTTGCACTGGCCCGCGCATTGATTCATCAACCTCGGCTGCTGTTGCTCGACGAGCCGCTGGGCGCATTGGATGCCCTGACCCGTATCGAGATGCAGCAACTGATCGAACGCCTGTGGCAGAAACACGGATTCACGGTGCTGCTGGTGACCCACGACGTCAGTGAAGCCGTGGCGATTGCCGATCGGGTGATTCTGATCGAGGAGGGCGAAATCGGCCTCGACCTGCAAGTGGAACTTACGCGCCCTCGGGTTCGCGGCTCCCATCGGCTGGCGGCGCTGGAAACCGAAGTCCTTAACCGCGTGTTGTCGCTCCCCGGTTCGCCACCTGAACCGGAACCCGTTTCACCGTTACCCACGCAATTGCGTTGGGCCCAGTAACCCGGTTTCAAAAAAACTCTTACCCAAACAGGAATACCGCTCATGACTATTAAAGCCATCAACGTCCGTAACCAGTTCAAAGGCACCATCAAGGAAATCGTAGAAGGCGATGTACTGTCGGAAATCGACGTGCAGACCGCCTCCGGCGTGGTCACCTCGGTGATTACCACGCGCTCGGTCAAAGAGTTGGAACTGGTGGTTGGCAGTGAAGTGATTGCCTTCGTGAAATCTACAGAGGTATCGATCGCCAAGTTGTAAGCCGTGCGCTACAGACCACCCCGAACGGCTTGAGCCCTTCGGGGTTTTTTGTTGCCTGTTCAGGCGGTGTTAGAGTTCGTTCTGGTTGGTTTGAGCGTCCTTGCAAGACGCCTTAATAGTAGGGTTAGAGGGGTATCAACATTGACCATCAGGATTTCAGATTACATTGACAATGCGAAACATTCGCTCATCGCCGAGTGGGCAGATCTGGCACCTTGGGAGCTTGTGGCGAGTGCTCCTGAACGTGTGAAACGCATGCTCACACAACTAACGCTGGACGAGTATGAGGTCGTCGACGATATCGCCACTCACCGAACGGCTGTGGTCGAGGCCGGGGCTGTGCTGAAAGGCCCTTTGATTATCGGTCCCGGATGCCTTATCGCCACAGGCGCCTACCTTCGTGGAGGATGTTGGTTGGGCGAGAACTGCATCATAGGGCCGGGATCGGAGCTCAAATCCTCGTTCGTTTTCAGCGGTACCAAACTGGCTCATTTCAACTTTGTGGGTGATTCGATACTGGGCGCTGGAGTCAATCTGGAAGCCGGCAGCATTATCTGTAACTACCGCAATGAGCGCGTAGACAAAGGGGTTAACGTACGAGTCGGTGCCGTTCTTCAGCCGACGGGTTGCGATAAGTTCGGGGCGCTGCTGGGCGATAACGTGCGGGTCGGAGCCAACGCAGTGTTAGCCCCCGGAGCACTACTGTTGCCGGAGACGGTGATTCGTCGTTTGTCTCTCTACGATTGTGAAGTGTCGTAGACGGGGGCGCAGCCTTCGGGCGGGTGGAGCGGGGCCTGAAGCAGAAAGTCAGGCTGTAATGGCGCGTTTGGGCAGATAGGGTGGCAGGTACAGTCCCAGATAAGCGTCGAACACCCGCATGCCTTCCTCGGCCATGCGCGCAGTGATCTGCCCGTGCTGTTGCACTGAACGGGCGTAGACGCGGTCACCCAGCTCCATGGCCAGGGCAAAGACGTCGACATCTTTGGGCAGTACCGGCAGTTCGAAATGGTGATCGAACAGTTTGTGCATCAGATCGCCCAGCTCGATGTCGTGCTGACGGTCAGCCTGGGTGACTTCGGTCAGGCCGTGCTGGGCGAGGATCAGTTGGCGGGCGGCAGCGTCTTCGCTGTAGATGCTCAACATGCGCTGTTCCACCAGTCGCGACAGGTCGCGCCAGCCGCTGAGCGATGCGTGTTCGATCGGCGCTTGCAGGCAAGCGCGAAAAGCGGCGTGGACATCGGCGGTCAGGGCTTCGAGCAGGGCAGGGACGCTGGCGAAGAAGTGATAAACCGACGACGGTGGGATCTGCACTCGTTCCGCCACGCTGTAGATCGACAGGCTGGCCACGCCCTCGGCGGCAAGCAGCGTACGGGCGGCGTCGAGTATCGAATCGATCCGGGCCTGGCTGCGTGCGCGGGGTTTGCGGATAGTGGCGGGGCGCGTCATTGAACTCTCCTACAAGGCAGCGAGCATTGTACGAGTCGGGTTCGATGTTGTCTGTATAGCGCCGTTGCACCCAGGAGCGTACTCGCTATGGGCTAGCCACCCATTTGCACGGTCCGGCCGTTCAAGGGTTGAACGGGTCGCGCATTCATTGGGTAAAGCTCCCGAAACGCATCCAGCTGGGTTCGGGACAACGCAACGGGAGTCGTCAGGACATGCCAGCGCACATTTTCGCTGCAAGGCGGAGTGGTCAAGGAGCCCATGTAGGCATAGTAATCACGTTTTTCGGGTAGCAAGTCTGCAATGCTCTGATTGTCCAGGGTCTTCGTTGCGCCCACTACGTCTGGCATTGCTGCAAGGATGGGCGCCAGGGCCGGGTTATGCGCACCCTCCTCGAAAAGAATGGCAACGACGGCGAGTTCGCCTGATTGATTGCGGTGAACCAGGTGCGCGACCATGGGAAAGGCACGGCCCTGTATTTTTTCTTCACTGGGACTGTGGAAGTGGAACTGTACTAATGAGTAGTTACCGGATGCCAGTGTGATCCCGCCCGCATTCGATGGCGTGACCTGAACGGTGTGTCCATTGTTCAAAACCGCTATCGGACTGGATCGATAATCAAAAACCAGCGGTGCCAGATCTGCTTTGGCAGCATCGCGAATATCAATGGGCGATTGCACTTTTCCGAGCTTGCAGAGTTTGTAATCGGGTCGCAGCTCTCCCCAATTATCCGGGCCTGAAGGGTTGGCGTAGCTCCATTGGGGGTGCTGCTGGGACTGAGCCCACGCGGCAGAGCATAAGCTGATCCCGACAAGAGAAAAGGCCGCGCCAAGGATATGGGTTTTCATGATTGATACTCTCGAGGGGGGGGCGTAAAGGCAGGCTGGCGGATGATTCCTTCCGGGTTTCATCCAGGCGGTAAATCCGGCGGCCTGCATTCTGGGTTTGATACGAGAGTTTTTATGTAGGTTTATGTCCTGTTCTCTTGCAGGAATAGACCTACGAGTTGTGTCCTACAATCCTGCCAATAATTGCAGTCCAAAAAAACGCCGCAGGCTTTTCGGCCGGCGGCGTTTTTTTTACTACGATCGCTTACACGGTATGCAGGTACCAGTTGTACTCGAGGTCGGAGATCGAGTGTTCGAACTCCTCCAGCTCGCTCTCTTTACAGGCGACGAAGATATCGATGTATTTCGGGTCGATATAACGGGCCATGACTTCGCTGTCGTCCAGCTCGCGCAACGCGTCGCGCAGGTTGTTCGGCAGGCTCTGCTCGTTTTGCTCGTAGCTGTTGCCTTCGACCGGAGTGCCAGGTTCGATCTTGTTGGTCAGACCGTGGTGCACACCCGCCAGAACCGAAGCCATCAACAGATACGGGTTAGCGTCGGCGCCGGCAACGCGGTGCTCCAGACGTACCGCATCGGCCGAACCTGTCGGTACGCGCAAGGCTACCGTACGGTTATCCAGGCCCCAGCACGGCGAGTTCGGCACGTAGAACTGTGCGCCGAAACGACGGTACGAGTTGACGTTCGGGCAGAGGAACGCCATTTGCGCCGGTAGGGTCTCGAGCACACCGCCGATCGCGTGACGCAGTGCGGCGTTCTGCTCGGGATCCTCACTGGCAAAGATGTTCTTGCCTTCTTTATCAAGGATCGAGATGTGTACGTGCAGACCATTACCTGCCTGGCCCGGGTAAGGCTTGGCCATGAAGGTGGTGTCCATCTCATGGTCGTAGGCGATGTTCTTGATCAGACGTTTGAGCAGTACCGCGTAATCGCACGCTTTGATCGCGTCGGCAACGTGGTGCAGGTTCACTTCGAACTGCGCCGGAGCACTTTCCTTGACGATGGCGTCGGCAGGGATGCCTTGCTCTTTGGCACCTTCCAGAATGTCCTGGAGGCAGTCGACGTATTCGTCCAGGTCGTCGATCAGGTAGACCTGGGTCGAGTGCGGACGTTTGCCGGAAATCGGCGAGCGTGGAGGTTGTGGCCGGCCATTCACGTTCTCCTGGTCGATCAGGTAGAACTCAAGTTCGAATGCGGCGCAGATGGTCAGACCCAGTTCATCGAACTTGGTCACGACTTGACGCAGGACTTCGCGTGGGTCGGCGAAGAAAGGTTCACCTTCAAGTTCGTGCATGGTCATTAACAGTTGCGCGGTAGGGCGCTTCTGCCAGGGTTCATTGCACAGGGTATCGGGGATTGGATAGCAGATTCGGTCAGCATCACCGATATCCAGACCCAGACCGGTGCTTTCCACCGTCGAGCCGTTGATATCCAGGGCAAATAAAGAGGCCGGCAGGTTGATGCCTTTCTCGTAAACCTTGTGGAGACTGGTGCGTTCAATGCGCTTGCCGCGCACCACACCATTCATATCCGCAATCAGAAGGTCAACGTACAGAACCTCAGGATGTTCCTTAAGGAACGCGTTCGCTTCGTTAAGCTGAACGGCACGCGGGGGTACCGACATGATGCAACACCTTTGTTGTTAAAAATATCAATCATTGATCTTTTCAGATTCCAGTCAACCCGAACGGCATGCCGAAGTCAAGCGAGGCCTTTTTTGCCCTCAAAAAGCGCTTGAGGAGCAGTTTTGGAGCAATTTAGGGCGTTTTTTTGTCTTCGGCGTCTGTGGCGACCGCAGGCTTGAGCGGGCCGTGTTGTATTTTTTACGGGGGTGTTGTGTAAAAAAATGAACAAGGCTAAGCTCGATTTAAACCCATAACAGCAATAATACCGGGGTGCTTCATGTCTCGCCTGCCGTTAATCGGCGTCACCGCCTGCTCCAGGCAGATCGGTTTGCATGCTTATCACATTAGTGGCGATAAGTACGTCCGTGCAGTCGCAGTCGCTGCCAAGGGCTTGCCGTTGATACTTCCATCCCTGGCGGAATTGCTCGATCCGACCGATATTCTTGACGGTCTGGACGGCATCCTCCTGACCGGCTCTCCTTCCAACGTTGAACCTATTCACTATAGCGGACCTGCCAGCGCACCGGGGACTGCTCATGATCCTGAACGCGATCGCACCACCCTCCCGTTGATTCGTGCCGCTGTTGCGGCGGGTGTTCCGGTGCTCGGGATTTGTCGCGGCTTCCAGGAGATGAACGTCGCGTTCGGCGGCAGTCTGCATCAGAAGGTTCATGAGGTTGGCACATTCATGGACCATCGTGAGGACGACAACGAGCCGCTTGAAATGCAATACGCGCCCAGCCATCCGATGCACATTGAACCGGGCGGTGTACTGGCGGGCCTGGGCCTGCCGAGCGAAATTACCGTCAACTCGATTCATGGTCAGGGCGTTGATCGTCTGGCGCCGGGCCTTCGCGTCGAGGCCAGGGCGCCGGATGGTTTGATCGAAGCGCTATCTGTTGAAAGGGGCGGGGTCAGGGGAGGCAAGGCTTTTGCTTTAGGTGTGCAATGGCACCCTGAATGGCAAGTGAGCTCCAATCCCCATTACCTTGCCATCTTCCAGGCATTTGGTGATGCCTGCCGGACGCGGGCAATTCAACGCGACGCGGATGCGTCAACTAACGCCTGACTTATAAAAGTCAGGAAACTCAGCCCAGAGGCATTTATGAGTAACAACCTCGACCAGCTCACCGATTGGTTGAAAGACCATAAGATCACAGAAGTCGAATGCATGATTGGCGACCTTACCGGGATTACTCGCGGCAAGATCTCGCCGACCAACAAGTTCATCGCCGAGAAAGGCATGCGCCTGCCCGAGAGTGTGCTGTTGCAAACAGTGACGGGCGACTATGTCGAAGACGACATCTATTACGAACTCCTCGATCCGGCAGACATCGACATGATCTGCCGTCCCGATCAGAACGCGGTATTTCTCGTGCCATGGGCCATCGAGCCTACGGCCCAAGTGATTCACGACACCTACGACAAGCAAGGCAACCCGATCGAGTTGTCGCCGCGCAACGTGCTCAAGAAGGTGCTCAAGCTCTACTCCGATAGAGGCTGGCAGCCGATCGTGGCGCCAGAAATGGAGTTCTACCTGACCAAGCGCTGTGAAGACCCGGACTTCCCGTTGCAGCCGCCAATTGGCCGCTCCGGTCGCCCGGAAACCGGTCGCCAGTCCTTCTCTATAGAAGCAGCCAACGAATTCGACCCGTTGTTCGAAGACGTCTACGACTGGTGCGAACTGCAGGAACTGGATCTCGACACATTGATCCACGAAGACGGCACGGCGCAGATGGAAATCAACTTCCGTCACGGCGATGCCCTGTCCCTGGCCGACCAGATTCTGGTGTTCAAGCGGACCATGCGTGAAGCGGCGCTCAAGCACGACGTTGCCGCGACCTTCATGGCCAAGCCGATGACCGGTGAGCCGGGCAGTGCCATGCACTTGCACCAGAGCATCATCGACATCGAGACAGGTAAAAACGTCTTCTCTAATGAAGATGGTTCGATGAGCGAGCTGTTCTTGCACCACATCGGCGGCTTGCAGAAGTTCATCCCCGAGTTGTTGCCGCTGTTCGCGCCGAACGTCAATTCGTTCCGCCGCTTCCTGCCAGACACCTCGGCACCGGTGAACGTGGAGTGGGGCGAAGAGAACCGAACCGTCGGCTTGCGCGTGCCGGATGCCGGTCCGCAGAACCGCCGGGTGGAAAACCGCCTGCCGGGGGCTGATGCCAACCCGTACCTGGCAATCGCAGCGAGCCTGCTGTGCGGTTTTATCGGCATGGTCGAGGCCATCAACCCAAGTGCGCCAGTGGTCGGGCGTGGTTATGAGCGACGCAATTTGCGTCTGCCATTGACCATCGAAGATGCGCTCGAGCGCATGGAGCACAGCACCACCATCGAGAAGTACCTGGGCAAGAAATTCATTACTGGCTACGTCGCGGTCAAGCGGGCCGAGCATGAAAACTTCAAGCGCGTGATCAGTTCGTGGGAGCGGGAATTCCTGCTCTTCGCCGTCTGATGCGCCGGGTGCGGTCGAGAAAGGCCGCACTCTAACCTGAACTTAGGAGACTCGTATGACCAGCAAGAACCCGCAAACCCGTGAATGGCAAATCCTGAGCAATGATCACCACCTGGCCCCCTTCAGCGACTTCAAACAGCTGAAAGAGAAGGGCCCGCGGATCATCACTAATGCCAAAGGGGTTTACCTCTGGGACAGCGAAGGCAACAAGATCCTCGACGGCATGGCCGGCCTCTGGTGCGTGGCCATCGGTTACGGCCGCGATGAACTGGCCGATGTCGCCAGCAAACAGATGCGCGAGCTTCCTTATTACAACCTGTTCTTCCAGACCGCTCACCCGCCGGTGCTGGAACTGGCCAAGGCCATCGCCGACATCGCGCCTGAAGGCATGAATCATGTGTTTTTCACCGGTTCCGGCTCCGAAGGCAACGACACCATGCTGCGTATGGTCCGCCACTACTGGGCGATCAAAGGTCAGCCGAACAAGAAAGTCATCATCAGCCGCATCAACGGCTACCACGGTTCGACCGTGGCTGGCGCGAGCCTGGGCGGCATGACGTATATGCACGAACAGGGCGACTTGCCGATCCCCGGGATTGTGCACATCCCGCAGCCGTACTGGTTTGGCGAAGGCGGCGACATGAGCCCCGAAGAGTTCGGTATCTGGGCGGCCGATCAGCTTGAGAAAAAGATTCTCGAGCTGGGCGTCGACAATGTCGGTGCTTTCATTGCCGAGCCGATCCAGGGCGCGGGAGGCGTGATTGTGCCGCCAGAAAGCTACTGGCCGCGCATCAAGGAAATCCTCGCCAAGTACGACATTCTGTTCGTCGCCGATGAAGTGATTTGTGGTTTCGGCCGTACCGGTGAGTGGTTCGGTACCGATTTCTACGACCTCAAGCCGGACATGATGACCATCGCCAAGGGCCTGACCTCCGGTTACATCCCTATGGGTGGCCTGATCGTGCGTGACGAAGTGGTCGAGGTGCTCAACGAAGGTGGCGATTTCAACCACGGTTTCACCTACTCCGGGCACCCGGTAGCGGCGGCGGTCGCACTGGAAAACATCCGCATCCTGCGCGACGAGAAAATTATCGAGCGCGTTCATGCCGAAACGGCACCTTATTTGCAAAAGCGTCTACGGGAACTGAACGATCACCCGCTGGTAGGGGAAGTTCGTGGTGTCGGTCTGTTGGGGGCCATTGAGTTGGTTCAGGACAAGGCCACCCGTGCGCGGTATGTCGGGAAGGGTGTTGGCATGATTTGCCGGCAATTCTGCTTCGACAACGGGCTGATCATGCGCGCCGTGGGCGACACCATGATCATTGCTCCGCCACTGGTGATCAGCCTTGCCGAAATCGACGAGCTGGTTGCCAAGGCACGCAAGTGTCTGGACCTGACCTTGAGTGCATTGCAAGGCTAAGTGCTAGGCTCTGAGCGGGGTGCCAAGTTTGGTACTCCGCTCGGTGTAAACAAAGGATGGGTCTTTCCTTGAAAGCCCGTGTTGGATCTTGCCAGACTACCCACTGTTCCAGTTGCCCGGGAATCGGCCACTGAACATGTGATCAAAAAGAATAATTGGAGCATTACGCATGAAGGCATCAGGTTTAAATAAAGCCGGCAAGACCCTCCTCGCCTTGTCTCTGATGGGTGTGATAGCTGGCGCAGCCCAGGCCGATAACAAGGTGCTGCACGTGTACAACTGGTCCGATTACATCGCACCGGACACCATCGCGAACTTCGAGAAAGAGTCCGGAATCAAGGTGGTGTATGACGTTTTTGACAGCAACGAAACCCTGGAAGCCAAGTTGCTGGCAGGCAAGTCCGGTTATGACATTGTCGTACCGTCTAACAACTTCCTGGCCAAGCAGATCAAGGCCGGCGTTTACCAGGAGTTGGACAAGTCCAAACTGTCCAACTACAAGAATCTCAACCCGTCGCTGCTCAAAGCGGTTTCCGTCAGCGACCCGGATAACAAACACGCGTTCCCTTACATGTGGGGTTCGATCGGTATCGGTTACAACCCCGAGAAGGTCAAAGCCGCGCTGGGCGTCGACAAGATCGACTCCTGGGATGTCGTGCTCAAGCCGGAGAACATCGCCAAACTCAAGGGCTGCGGCGTGAGCTTCCTCGATTCGCCGACCGAAATGCTGCCGGTTGCCCTGCATTACCTGGGGCTGCCGACCGACAGCCAGAAAAAGGAAGATGTGAAGAAAGCTGAAGATCTGTTCCTGAAGATCCGTCCTTCGATCACCTATTTCCACTCCTCCAAGTACATCTCCGACCTGGCCAACGGCAACATTTGCGTAGCCGTCGGTTATTCGGGTGACGTCCAACAGGCCAAATCCCGCGCCGCCGAAGCCGGTGACAAGGTGAAAATCAGCTACGCCATTCCGAAAGAAGGTGCCGGCAGCTTCTACGACATGGTCGCTATCCCTAAAGATGCGGAGAACGTCGAGGGTGCCTACAAGTTCATGAACTACCTGTTGCAGCCGAAAGTGATGGCTGAAATCACCAACAGCGTACGTTTCCCTAACGGTAATGCTGAAGCAACTCAGTACGTGAACAAAGAAATCACCTCGGATCCGGGCATCTACCCGCCAGCCGACGTGCAGGCCAAGCTTTATGCGATCGCCGATTTGCCAGCCGCTACCCAGCGCGAGCTGACCCGCAGCTGGACCAAGATCAAATCCGGTAAATAAGCCGGTTTGAGGCAACAGGCTGTTGCCGTCGTCAACGCAAAGACGGCAACAGCAATAATCAAATGACAGAAAGTTTTGCTGGAAAGGTTTATCGAGGGTAAGTTGCGCGCCGGTTTTGTTGCCAGGCAGCCATGGCTGTCACGTAACGCTGGGCAACTTGGGCCCAACTATTTTAGAGGACCTCCACTTGCCTATTTCTTTGTTTCGCAAGGCCATGCTGATCGGCGCCGGCCTGACGCTCGCCGTCAGTGTTCAAGCTGCGCCTACCGTGCATGTTTATAACTGGTCGGACTATATCGGGCAGACCACCCTGGCAGATTTCGATAAAGCCACTGGCATCAAGCCGGTGTACGACGTGTTCGATTCCAATGAAACTCTGGAAGGCAAGTTGCTGGCCGGGCACACCGGTTATGACGTGGTCGTGCCGTCCAACCACTTCCTGGGCAAGCAGATCAAGGCCGGGGCATTCCAGAAGCTCGACAAGTCGCAGTTGCCGAATTACGCCAACCTCGATCCGTTGCTGCTCAAGCGTCTGGAGAAAAACGATCCGGGTAACCAGTACGCCGTGCCTTACCTGTGGGGCACCAACGGTATTGGTTACAACGTAGAGAAAGTCAAAGCGGCACTGGGCGTCGACAAGATCGACTCGTGGGCCATGCTGTTCGAGCCGGAGAACATCAAGAAGCTGTCTAGCTGCGGTGTCGCCTTCCTCGACTCGGCGGATGAAATGCTCCCCGCCATGCTGAATTA
Organism: Pseudomonas sp. GW821-FHT04C07; assembly: GCF_059420325.1. Lineage (NCBI taxonomy): Bacteria > Pseudomonadati > Pseudomonadota > Gammaproteobacteria > Pseudomonadales > Pseudomonadaceae > Pseudomonas > Pseudomonas sp. GW821-FHT04C07. Next base: position 310,230 of record NZ_JBWKTM010000001.1, on the reverse strand, counting down.
CATGGGCCTGTCGCCTAACAGCCAGAACCCTGAAGACTACAAAAAGGCTGAAGCCAAACTGTTGGCGGTGCGGCCTTACGTGACGTATTTCAACTCATCCAAGTACATCTCCGATCTGGCCAACGGCGAGATCTGTGTCGCGGCCGGTTTCTCCGGCGATGTATTCCAGTCCAGGGCGCGTGCCGCTGAAGCTGGCAAAGGTATCGACATTGCCTACGTGATCCCCAAAGAAGGCGGCAACCTGTGGTTCGACATGTTGGCGATTCCTCGGGATGCGGGCAACGTCAAAGAGGCTCATGCCTTCATCAACTATTTGCTCAAGCCTGAAGTGATCGCTCAGGTCAGTGATGCCGTTGGTTATGCCAACCCGAACCCTGAAGCGGGTGAGCTGATGAATCAGGCAGTACGTACAGACGAGGCGGTTTATCCGTCGCAAGCCATCGTCGACAAGCTTTATGTCAACGCTGAGTTGCCACCCGAGATTCAACGTTTGATGACCCGCAGCTGGACCAGGGTCAAGTCGGGTAAGTAGTGACAAAGGCTCAGACTATCCAAGGTTTGCCTGTATTGGGTGAACTGCAAATTTTGTTGGGAGTTTCGTAAATGGCTGTTGCCTCCGGCGCCTATAAGAAAGCCCTCGAGGGCGACCAATTACCTAAACAGGTGTTGGTCAAAATCGACCGGGTCACGAAGAAGTTCGACGAGACGATTGCGGTGGACGATGTGTCCCTGGAAATCAAGAAAGGCGAAATTTTCGCTTTGCTCGGCGGCTCGGGATCGGGCAAATCCACCCTGCTGCGGATGCTTGCAGGTTTCGAGCGGCCAACGGAGGGGCGCATTTTTCTCGATGGTGTGGATATCACCGACATGCCGCCGTACGAGCGGCCGATCAACATGATGTTTCAGTCCTATGCCTTGTTCCCGCACATGACAGTGGCGCAGAACATCGCCTTCGGTCTCAAGCAGGACAAGATTCCGACGGCTGAAGTCGACGCCCGCGTGGCCGAAATGCTCAAGCTGGTACAGATGAGCCAGTATGCCAAGCGCAAGCCGCATCAGCTGTCCGGTGGCCAGCGTCAGCGAGTGGCGTTGGCGCGCTCTCTGGCCAAGCGGCCGAAGCTGTTGCTGCTCGATGAACCGATGGGTGCGCTGGACAAGAAGCTGCGCTCGCAAATGCAACTGGAACTGGTCGAGATCATCGAGCGGGTCGGCGTGACCTGCATAATGGTGACCCACGACCAGGAAGAAGCCATGACCATGGCTGAACGCATTGCGATCATGCACCTGGGCTGGATCGCCCAGATCGGCAGCCCGATCGACATCTACGAAACCCCGACCAGCCGTCTGGTCTGCGAATTCATCGGTAACGTCAATATTTTCGAAGGTGAGGTGGTGGACGACGCCGAGGGCCATGCACTCATTACCTGCAAGGACCTGGATCGCAATATTTACGTGGGTCACGGCGTCAGCACCTCGGTTCAGGACAAGTCCATCACTTACGCGATTCGCCCGGAGAAACTGCTGGTCACCTCCGAGATGCCGACCTGCGAATACAACTGGTCGAGCGGCAAAGTGCATGACATCGCCTACCTGGGTGGTCACTCGGTGTTCTATGTCGAATTGCCAAACGGAAAACTGGTCCAGTCGTTCGTGGCCAACGCCGAACGCCGTGGCGCACGGCCGACCTGGGGTGACCAGGTCTACGTCTGGTGGGAAGACGACAGTGGCGTGGTACTGCGCTCATGAACATGAAAAGACTCAAGCGCCAGCTACAACGAATAACCCCCGGTGGCCGTCAATTGGTCATCGGGATACCGTTCCTCTGGCTGTTCATGTTCTTCATGTTGCCGTTCTTCATCGTCATGAAGATCAGCTTCGCAGAGGCCGACGTGGCCATTCCGCCGTACACCGAGATCTACAGCTACGTCGAACACAAGGTGCAACTGCTGCTCAACCTCGGTAACTACGCGCTGCTGGGCGACGACGAGTTATACATCGCCGCGTACCTCGGCTCGCTGAAGATGGCATTTTTCAGCACCATCCTCTGCCTGCTGATCGGTTATCCGATGGCCTATGCCATCGCCAGCGCCCGCAAGGAAATGCAGACCGTGCTGATCCTGCTGATCATGATGCCGACCTGGACGGCGATTCTGATCCGCGTTTACGCGTGGATGGGCATCCTCAGCAACAACGGCCTGCTCAATGGTTTCCTGATGTCGATGGGCTGGATCAACGAACCGCTGCAGATCCTCAACACTAACCTGGCGGTCTATATCGGCGTGGTTTATTCCTACCTGCCGTTCATGATCCTGCCGCTCTACGCCAACCTGGTGAAGCACGACAACAGTCTGCTGGAGGCCGCGTCGGACCTGGGCTCGAGCACCTTCAACAGTTTCTGGAAAATCACCGTGCCGCTGTCGAAAAACGGCATCATCGCCGGCTGCATGCTGGTGTTCATCCCGGTGGTGGGTGAATTCGTGATCCCGGAACTGCTCGGTGGGCCGGAAACCCTGATGATCGGTAAAGTGCTCTGGCAGGAGTTCTTCAACAACCGTGACTGGCCGGTGGCGTCCGCCCTGGCCGTGGTGATGCTGGCGATCCTGATTGTGCCGATCATCCTCTTCAACCGTAGTCAGGCTAAAGAAATGGAGGGCAAAGAATGAAGCGCTTCGGTTTTTCAAGCCTGATGCTGATATTGGGGCTGGTGTTCATCTACGCCCCGATGCTGATTCTGGTGATCTACTCGTTCAACGCCTCCAAGCTGGTGACCGTGTGGGGCGGATGGTCGGTGAAGTGGTATGTCGGCCTGCTGGACAACACCCAGCTGATGGGCTCGGTGGTGCGCTCGCTGGAAATCGCCTGCTACACGGCCATTGCGGCGGTGGTGCTGGGTACCCTGGCGGCCTTCGTGCTGACCCGCGTGACCCGCTTCAAGGGACGCACGCTGTTCGGTGGCCTGGTGACCGCGCCCCTGGTGATGCCCGAAGTGATCACCGGTCTGTCGCTGTTGCTGCTGTTCGTGGCCATGGCGCAGATGATCGGCTGGCCGCAAGAGCGTGGCCTTGTCACCATCTGGATCGCCCACACGACGTTCTGTGCGGCCTATGTGGCGGTGGTGGTCTCGGCACGCTTGCGTGAGCTGGACCTGTCCATCGAAGAAGCGGCCATGGACCTTGGTGCGCGGCCGTGGAAGGTGTTCTTCCTGATCACCATCCCGATGATCGCGCCATCGCTGGGGGCAGGCGGCATGATGTCCTTCGCCCTGTCGCTGGACGACCTGGTGCTGGCCAGCTTCGTGTCGGGTCCGGGTTCGACGACCTTGCCGATGGAAGTCTTCTCGGCAGTGCGTCTGGGCGTGAAACCCGAGATCAACGCCGTGGCCAGCCTGATCCTGCTGGTGGTGTCGCTGGTGACCTTCCTGGTCTGGTTCTTCAGCCGCCGCGCTGAAGAAATCCGCAAACGTGCCATTCAGCTAGCGATCGATGAAAGCGCTGCCGATTCGTGGAAACAACCGGACATACGCCGCGCCCAGACGCCGGAAGCGGCTTAAGCCTCAAAAGCTTCGCGGGCAGCCCCGCTCTTAGAGGATTTTCGGTTGACCACAGATATGTGGTCAGCCCGGATCCACTGTAGGAGCGAGCTTGCTCGCGATGCACCGGGGTCGTATTCGACCAACTCGGTTCGACTGTAAATCGAGGTGATGCTATCGCGAGCAAGCTCGCTCCTACAGTGGGTCACGCTACCCAGGGCGATTTGCGGATGACTTCGACGAAGTTCATCGGTTTGAACCCCGGGTCCTGATCCACTAACACATCAGTCTTCACATTCCCGAAGGTAGTCTGTGGGCGATGACGCAAGCCATCGGCAAATGCGCAGATGATGCACTCTTTGAACCCTTCACCTCGTGGATGTGCATGCACCACGGCCTCACGTTGCTCGGTGGAAAACGCTGTGTAATCCATCCCCAGCACATCCATTTCCACCCCGGCGGTCACCAGCGCCACGGTCGGACGCAGATGTTTGGGCACACCCGGAGTCGTATGCAGGGCTATGGACAGCCAGACTTGCTCGATATCGTCATCGCTCAGCCCGTAAGGCTTGAGAAAGGCTTTGGCCGCATTCGCACCATCCACTTCGAAGCGTTCGTCATCGCTGCGATGGCCTTCCACCAGGCCCAGATCATGGAACATCGCGCCAACGTACAACAGCTCCGGGTCGTAGGCCAGTTGCTGGCGCTCACCGCTCAAGGCGCCAAACAGAAACACTCGGCGCGAGTGGTGATACAGCAAATCGGATTCCAGATCGCGGATGTATTGCGTCGTCGCCTTGGCAAGGGCGCTGTCGGGGATTTTGATACCGGCGATAGTGCTGCTGAGGGGGGTGGTGCTCATGGAAGTTGCCTTGTGAGGAACGCCTGGCGGCGCTGATGAATCCAGTCTGTTCCCGCGTCCTGGGACGAACAATCGACATGAAGCTGCGATCCCGGCCAATCAGCGCGCATATCGTGCCAACTCGCTTCTTGGCCGGTGTTTCGCTAGGGTTGGTCGGCTGCCCCCACGATTCCTGAAAGCCATAGAAGGTGATTCATCCCATGAGCAGAAACGTTGCCATCGTGGTTTTTTCCGGGGTTCAGTCCCTGGATGTCACGGGGCCCATGGATGTGTTTTCCGAAGCCAACCGCTTTCTTGCGCCCGAAGACCACTACCGGTTGGAGGTGATTGGCGTGGAGCGCGGCGTGATGCCCTGTTCAAATGGTTTGGCGCTGCAGGCTCATCGACATTTCAGCGAAGCGCTGCAGGCCTATGACTTGCTGCTGGTCGCTGGCGGTCCACAGTTGCCGTATCAGGATTTCGGTGCGCGGTTTCATACTTGGCTGCGCGAAGCGAGTGTTCGTGCGAATCGCTTCGGCTCGATCTGTAATGGCGCGTTCATGCTTGCCCGCGCAGGATTGCTCGACGGGAGAACCGTCACCACCCACTGGAACGATGCCGTTGCGCTAGCGACGCTGTGCCCATTGACTCAAGTCGAGGCCGATCGGCTCTACGTGCAGGACGGTCAGCTCTACACATCGGCGGGAGTGACGGCAGGGATCGATTTGTCGTTGTACCTGCTGGCCAAGGACTACGGCCCGGAACTCGCGTTGAGCGTGGCTAAGCGATTGGTGGTGTTCACTCAGCGCTCAGGCGGGCAATCGCAGTTCAGCCCGTTCCTGACGCCCCATGCCGAGGCGAGCTCGCCGGTGGCGATGGTCCAGCACTACGTGTTGGCCAATCTGACTGGGGGCTTGACCATTGCCGACCTGGCCAAAGCTGCCAACATGAGCGCGCGCAATTTCTCCCGGGTGTTTGCCAGGGACGCAAAAATCACCCCGGCAGAATTCGTCGAGCGGGCGAGGGTGGACGCGGCGCGAGTGATGCTGGAAAGCGGAAGCGCGCCGCTCAAAACCGTTGCTTACCAATGCGGGTTTCGCGATGCGCAGCACATGCGCAGTGTTTTCAACCGCAGGCTTGGAGTGACGCCGCAGCAGTTTCGAGTGAATTTTTCGGCGATGGTTTGAGATTGTCGAGCGTTCTCGATTGTGGCGAGGGAACTTGCTCCTGTTCGATTCGATTCGATTCGATTCGATTCGATTCGGTCTGCGTGGCCGGCGTATCACCGTGGGTGCTGCTGACGCAGGCACGGATGGAGCTGGCCTTTAATCTGCTGAGCCAGTCACGTTTGGGCCTGAGTGATATCGCCGCCCAGTCGGGTTACCAATCCCGGGCGGCATTCAGCAAGAAGTTCAAAGAGACCTATGGCGAAGCGCCTGGGCGGTTGCGTAAGGAGATTTAGATCTCGACCGAATACCTGGATTTCCCCAACTAGTGAGCCACCCGAGCCGGCAACAGCTTCAAGGTACTGCGGGTATTGGCCGTCACCTCCTCGTCGTTGAAATACGCCTGCTGGTATATCCCTTCGATATACGCCTCGGCCTGGTCGTCATAGTGCTTGTCGAACAGTACGCCGCTTTGCCCCACCGGGTTGATGGTCAGGCTGTGTGCCGGGTCGGCGAAGTCGATGATGCGTCGGGTCGAGGGTCCGTAGGTCACCGGCCACGGCGCAGGGCCGATCCTGGCCGAGAGGTTGTTCGGCACTTCGTGAGTACCGGGGGCTTCGAACGGGCCGACGTTGAAGATTCGATCCAGCGGCTTTTGCATGCCTAGCGGATGTCCGTGAGTCAGGGTGTGGGCCGTGCCCCACTGCCATTGCGCCGGGTCTTCGCCGAGGGTGGATTTGAGATGGGCAATGCTGGCCTGCCATGCAGCTTTGACGATGTCGGCGCGGGTTTCCTTGCCGATGGTGTTGCGGTTGTCCCACCACGGCGAATCGGGCGACGCCGCCAGACGCGGCAACGCGGCATCGATTACCCGGGTGGAGAGCAATGTGTCAAAGAACCCATCGCCGAGTTCATCGTGGAACACGGCGTCGGTCAGGTTGAATAGAAACTGGTTGAACAGCGTGGCGCTGGTGGAGTTCAGCGGGTAGTCGCCTTTCCACTGCGCCAGTTGCGCCAGCAGTTTGAGTTCCGTGGAGTCTTTCACCACCTCACGCAGCACTGGCAACAGCGGAGCCAACAGGCGAGGGCCATAGCCGGTGGTAGTGCCCAGTTGCAGCTTCTGGCTGTTATCCAGGTCCCATTTGACGTTCGCATCGCTCAGCTGCTTGTTCAGCTGCTGGCCGCGATCCGCCAGGTTGTAATAGCCGGGGATTTCCATTCCGGTTGGCGAGAGTGGCTGGAAGTTGGCCGAAACGATGTAACCGCGCGCCGGATTCTCCTCCTGAGGGTTGGCGCTGAATGGATAGAAACCATCCTTGTCTGCCTGATTGGTGCTGCCGTCGAGGATAAAAAGCGGTTTGACCCCGGCCGGGCGTTTGGGCAGTTGCGCTGCGGCCCACCAACCGATATCGCCCTTGGCATTGGCCCACACCAGATTCAAGCCAGGAGCGTGCACCTTGGCTGCGGCGTTGCGCGCCTTGGCCAGGGTGTCCGCGCGGTTGAGCTGGTAGAAACCTTCGAGAATCGGGTTTTGGGTTTCGAGGAACCCCCACCACATGGCAATCGGCGCCTTGCCGACGCCAGCACCGAGCACATCATTGATGATCGGCCCGTGGGGCGACTGGCGCAGAACCAGCGCGACCGGCGCCTGGCCCTTCACTGCAATCTGCTGCTGCGTGCTGACCAGATCCACCCATTTGTCGCGGTACCAGACCTGATTAGGGTTATCCGGGTTGACCTTTTCGGCGATCAGATCGAGATCGTCGTTCTGGAACATGGTCAGGCTCCAGCCGAAGTCGAGGTTGTGGCCGAGGAAGGCGAAGGGAACCAGTGCCTGGTGATGACCGTACAGCTCAAAACCCGGCATCGACAATTGTGCTTCGTACCACACCGAAGGCACGGAGAAGCGAATGTGCGGATCGCCGGCCAGCAGCGGTTTGCCGCTCTTGGTCCGGTTGCCGGAAACCACCCAGGCGTTGCTCCCTTCGAACTGCGGCAGGCCGTTGTCGGCCAGCGCCTCTTCGCTCAGTCGGGCGATCGCGTTAAGGTCTTTCCAGTCAATGGCGGCGAGGGCCGGCGAGGTACGCGCCGGGCCTTTGGCCAACACGCCTTTAGGCTGCCAGTCGAGATCGAAGATTTTCAGGTAATTGCTACCCAGTTCATCGCGTATATAGGTCAGCAGGGGCTCGGTGCGAAAGGCTGCAGCAAAGCTATAGGCCATGTAACCGGCGACACTGATGGTGTCTTCAGCGGTGAACGCGCGCTTGTGGATGCCCAGTACGTCGAACTCCATCGGTTGGGCGTGGGTGTTCTGATATTGGTTGATCCCATCCAGATAGGCTTGCAGGGCTTTCCAGGTCGGTGATTGGCGGTCAAGGCTGGCGGCGTAAGTCTCGGAGCGTTCGCGAATGCGCAGGCTGCGGAACAGTTTGTCGGTATCGATCAGCTTGGGACCGAGCACTTCGGCGAGCTCGCCTCGAGCCAGGCGGCGCATGATTTCCATCTGGAACAACCGGTCTTGAGCGTGCACATAACCGAGGGCGCGATAGAGGTCGGCTTCGTTCCCGGCGCGAATATGCGGTACACCGCGTTCGTCATAACGCACCGTGACCGAGTCTTGCAGACCCTCCAGCTCCACCATTCCCTGGCGCGATGGTTGTTTGCTGTACACGTACCAGCCCCCACCGACGGCGAGTGCGACGATCAGGATGGCAAGTAAGGACAGACTGCGTTTCATTGAAACTCCTGGTTCTTTTTCGGGTTGCCGTCACTGACGCTCGCAAACAATTAGCACAGGCCTTCGGTGCTGTGCAGCGTTGTCCTTGAAAAGTCAGGAATGCCTTAGTTAGTCAGGCTACCGGGCCACGGACAATAACAGCCCACCGCCAGGGTGTGGGTGGCGCTGACCGGGCGTCCGTTACTGAGTGCCTGTAGCATCGGCTCGATAAAGCTGTTGTTGGAATTACAGGTCAACCCTTCGCTGTAGGGCCCGAAATACGCAAGTTTGCCATTGCGATCCCAGATCGCTACGGCCGGGCTTGCCGGTATCTGCCCGGAGCCGGGCAGGACCGACAGGGTTTTCAGGTTGCTCAGGGTGCCAGGCAACTGGCCGTGGCTACCGGGCTTTTGCACCGAATAGAACTCCACGCCTTGTGGCGCGTAATGCTCGATCAGTTCGGCCAGGTGCTGCTGGTTGCCGACGTTGCACGGGCAGGCCGGGTCCCAGAAGTGCACCAGACGGATCGATCCAGGGCCGGCAAGTTCCGGAGGCAGGCTCAGAGGGTCGCCGGAAAACACCGCGGCGTGTTCGTTGAATGCACGCAGGTAACGTCCCTGAAACCAGTCATAAGCGGCCCACAACACGCCGGCACACACAAGGGCGAGCAGGCTGGCAAGCAGTGTCGTGCGGTAGGGCAGACGCATACGGATCAATCCTCGAAGGTCACGTAGCTTGCCATGCTTGCCGCGACAGATGAATATCGCAGGGCCATAAAGTCTGTTTCGCGCTCCGCGCTTTACCTGGAAATTCGTCATGCCTGCCACCTTCAACCCCGATCATCTGCGTGCCAGCCTGCGGCCCTTGTCCGAGGCGCAGCCGCTGTCGGAGGAGGCGCAGGCCTATCAGCATTTTTATGGGCTGGATTTCCCGCAGCGCAGCAGGCCAGTCAAATGCGGTCTCGGCAGTTTCAACGTCGGTGGCTATCAGTTGGTCAGTCAGGTCTGGTGGCCACCACGCGCGGTGGCGACGATGTTCGTGTTCCACGGTTTCTACGATCACATGGGCCTTTATCGGCACGTGATCGACTGGGCGCTGGATCAGGGGTTCGTGGTGATTGCCTGTGATTTGCCGGGGCATGGACTGTCCAGCGGTGAGCGCGCCAACATCAAGGATTTCGCCGAGTATCAGGCGGCGCTGCAAGGGTTGTTCGATGAGGCACGCTCTCTGGACCTGCCGCAACCGTGGCACCTGTGCGGGCAGAGTACGGGCGGCGCGATTGTGATCGACCATGTGCTGAATGAAGGCGTAGACAGCCCGGCGCAAGGGCAGGTGGTGCTGCTTTCGCCGCTGGTTCGGCCGCGCTCCTGGGGCTGGTCGCACTTGAGTTATTACCTGATGAAGCCTTTCGTCAAAGGCATCGCCCGGCGTTTCAGCGAGAACACCAATGACCCGGCGTTCTTGCCCTTCCTGCAAGCCGATCCGCTACAACCGCTGCGCTTGCCGACTGCCTGGGTCGGGGCACTGGCGCGCTGGATCAAGCGTATCGAAGCGGCACCGCGCAGCAGTCGTCGGCCACTGATCATCCAGGGGCAAGCGGACATGACAGTGGATTGGGAACACAACCTTGAAGTGCTGGGGGGCAAATTCGACCGGCCACAGGTGTTGAAACTGCCCGAGGCCCGCCATCATCTGGCGAATGAAACCCAGGCGTTGCGCCAGGAGTATTTCGGGTTTTTGACCAAGCGAATGAAGGGGAGAAATCTCTAGCGACCGTTATGCCGCCATCGCGAGCAGGCTCGCTCCCACATTGGTTTGATGTCGTTCACAGATCCAGTGTGGGAGCGAGCTTGCTCCGGGCGGCGTTCCGACGATGGCGATCTTCCAGGCACCGAAGCTTACTGGCTAAGGCTCGAGGTGCTTTGCCCCACCGCCAATCCCGCCCGAATCGCCGCCAACGCCGCCTGGTAATAAGCCTTGCCTTCAGAGGACTCGGCAAACGTGGCGAACTCCTCCAGTTCGTCATCCGACAGGTCGCGATAAACGTAGAGCAGCGTGTTGTTCAGGTCGGAGCCGATCTGCTCCATCAAGCGCTGGCGCTGACCGTTCAACATCCCTTGCGCCTGACCACCACCGAGCAGGCCGGGAATCATCTGGCTCAGGCTGTCGGCGGCAACCCCGGCGATCGCCAGACTGACTTCGGCACCGGCCTCGCGGGCAGGCAGTGCTTGCGCCAAATGGCCAATGATCAATTGACGGGTGTCGCTGGCCTGGATCTTCGGCAAGCCCTGGGCATTTTTTGCCAGCTGATCGCGGCGGGTCGCCTGCAGTTCAGCGGCGACAATCTTGCGCCCCAGCGGTGACTGGAAAAATGCCAGAGCAGGTTTCGGGTCGGCGAGTTTCTGCCGCAACTGCGCCTGGGCTCGATGATCCATCGCCTGTGGCGCAAAGCGCTGATTGCTGTTGTTAACCAGCGCCTGGAACACCGCAGGCGGCAGGCTGTTTTTGTAGCGTTGCTGGGCGGCGGTGAGGGCGTCATTAAAGTGCGCGCGTTGTTCTGGCCAACCGGCGACCTTGTACAACTGGTCGAGGCCGTCTGCCCAAGCGGGCAAAATGCAGAGCATTAGCAGGGGAAAAAGCAAGCGACGCATAAGGGCTCCTGTCAGCAGGCCACTATTCTCCGTGTGAGGTCTCGTCTTGTCGAGAATTCGTATCAGTGCGCTCTGCGGCTCTGTCGGATTTACAGGCGTATGGATACTATGCTCGGCATGCAAATACCCTCCGATCACCCGCTGCTGTTACGTATCGTCGACGACCTGGCTGCACGCGGCTGGTCGCAGCAAAATATTTTCCTGCCCGAGGGGCTGACCCTGGAACTGGCAGCTGAGTGTCGCAAACGCGCCGCCGAGGGTGGATTGGCTCCGGCCGCAGTGGGCCGGGGCTCCTTCCAGGAAATTCGCGAGGGTATTCGAGGTGACCATATTCAGTGGCTCGAACCCGGCCAGGTTGAGTCTTGCGACAGCTACCTGGGGTTGATGGAGAGCCTTCGGGTCGCCATGAACCGTGGGTTGTTCCTGGGGCTGGAAGATTTCGAAAGCCATTTCGCGCTGTACCCGCCGGGTGCGTTTTACCTCAAGCATGTCGACCGCTTTCGCGATGATGACCGGCGCATGGTGTCCACCGTGATTTATCTCAATCAGGCCTGGTTGCCCGAGCATGGCGGACAGCTGCGGATGTATCTGGGCGAGGGGGTTGAATATGACGTGGTGCCCACGGGTGGTTGCCTGGTGGTATTCCTCTCCGGCGAAGTACCCCATGAAGTCCTGCCCGCCACTCGAGATCGCCTGTCGCTGACGGGGTGGTTTCGTCGTCGCGGCAATGAGCCGTTTTGATCATGCAAAAAATTCTGGTGAGCCGGTGTCTGCTGGGACACCCTGTGCGTTACGACGGCGGGGCTGGCGGGCCGTTCGATCAATTGGCGAGCTGGATGGCCGAAGGTCGGGTGGTGGCGCTGTGCCCGGAAGTGGCCGGTGGTTTACCGACGCCGCGGCCTGCAGCCGAGATTCCCGGTGGGCAAGGTGTCGAAGTGCTGGATGGCAGCGCGCGGGTGCTGACCGCTGAGGGAGAGGACGTCAGTACCGAGTTTCTATCCGGTGCGCGACAGGCCCTGGCGTTGGTCGAACAATACGGCATCCGGATTGCGGTGCTCAAGGCCAACAGCCCGTCCTGCGGCAACCTGCAGACCTATGACGGCACTTTCAGTGGGGTCAAAGTCAGCGGGGAAGGTGTTACCGCGGCGTTGTTGAAACGCAATGGGGTCCAGGTTTTCAGTGAGCTGGAGTTGCCTGAGGCGTTGGCGGCGTTGGCGGCACTGGACTGAACTTGCCTGGATTTACAAAACTACGCAGATCTAGTGTGGGAAGGGCCGGGCGACGTTCGCTTGCTCGCGATAGCGGACTGGCAGTCGACATCACTTTTGAATGTGATGGCCTTATCGCGAGCAAGCGAACGTCGCCCGGCCCTTCCCACATTAGATCTTCGGTGTAACAAATTCCTCATTCCAACTATCAAGGCTTCGGTGGCTTGCTCGCATCCGTTCCAAACCATTTTTCCGAGAGTGCCATCAACCGACCATCGGCTTTGATGCGTTGCAGCGCGTTGTCGATACTGGCCTGAAACGCCGGATTGCCTTTCTGAAACGGGATCACCAGGCTCAACGTCGGGCCAGCATTGGCGCCTTCCTGAGCGGGCAAGTGGCTGTCACGAATGGCGTAAGGGACCGGCAAACGGTCACTGATGGCCGCATCGATTTGCTTGTCCGCTACGTCTTTGAGCTGTTGCTGCGTATTGGGGTTACCGCGCAGATCGATGCCTTCGACCGTGCGTGTCGGCTCGGCGAACTGGCTGCTTTGCGCCACCCCCAGCGCCTGACCGTTGAGTGCTTGCAGTGTGCCCAGCGGTCGGGGCTCTTCCTGACGCACGATCAACTGCGCATTGGAATAACTATAGGGTTCACTGAAGTCGAAGCGCCCCTTGAGTTCGGGGGTCACTGCTATGTGGTTGATGGCCACATCGTACTTGCCGCTCTCGACGCCTTGTAGCAAGTCAGCCGAGTCCGTGATGACGAAGTCCGTGCGCACGTCCAGCTCACTGGCGAGCATTTGGCCCAACTCGACCTCGAAGCCGGTGAGTTTGCCGTCATCCTTGAAGTTAAACGGTGGTGTGTTGGCTTGCAGGGCGATGCGCAGCTCGCCACGGTCGTTTACATCGTCGATCAATTCGGCTTGAGCGTAAGTGCTCACAAGGGGCAGTAAAAGTAACAGGCCAGACAAAAAACGCATGGTCACTCCTTTGAATTCTAATGTGCTGTACGCGGGTTCTGGCGCGCTTTGCTATGGTGATGAGTGCCTTCGACAACGAATTACGACGAAGTTGTCTTAACCGTACAGATTTCGCAGAAAAACTGGAGAACAGAATGAAAACGTTTATGTCTCGTGCTGCTTTGGCCAGCCTGTTGCTGGGTGCTTCGATGCTGGCGAGCGCTGCGGATAGTATCGCGCGCACTCCGGCTCCCAAGGGCGCGACGGTGAGCATCGTCTCTCCGGCGGACGGCGCCACGGTGGGTGAGAGCTTCAAGGTCAGATTTGGCGTCGAGGGCGTGGCGCTGGCGCCAGCGGGTGACCCGACCAAAAACACCGGTCACCACCATCTGCTGATCGACGTCGACAAGCTGCCGGCCGAAACTGCGCCGATCCCGAAGGACGCTAACCACATGCACTTCGGCATGGCGCAAACCGAAACTGACATCAAACTGGCCCCGGGCAAGCACACCTTGCAGATGGAGCTGGGCGACAAGAATCACGTGCCGTTCGATCCGCCGATTCTCTCGAAGAAAATCACCGTCACGGTGAAATAAGCGTATCGCAGGCATAAAAAAGGAGACCCGAGGGTCTCCTTTTTTCGTTGGTGCTCCAGGCTTAGAACAACACGCGGCAACGGATGGTGCCTTTGATGTGTTGCAGCTTCTCTTGCGCCAGGTCCGAGTACTCGGCGTCGACGTCGATGACGACGTAGCCGACTTTCTCGTTGGTCTGCAGGAACTGACCGGAGATGTTGATACCGTTTTCGGCGAAGACCTTGTTGATCTCGCTCATCACACCCGGAATGTTCTCGTGGATGTGCAGCAAACGGTGTTTGCCAGGGTGAGCCGGCAGCGCCACTTCCGGGAAGTTGACCGAGGACACCGACGTACCGTTGTCGCTGTACTTGACCAGCTTCTCAGCCACTTCCAGGCCAATGTTGGCTTGCGCTTCAGCGGTGGAGCCGCCGATGTGCGGGGTCAGGATCACGTTGTCCAGGCCGCGCAGCGGGCTTTCGAACTCTTCGTCGTTGGAGCGAGGCTCCACCGGGAATACGTCGATAGCCGCGCCGATCAGGTGCTTGTCCTTGATCGCGTCCGCCAGGGCTTGTAGCTCGACCACGGTGCCGCGAGCAGCGTTGATCAGAATGCCGCCTTTTTTGATCGCGCGAATTTCTTTCTCGCCGATCATCCACTGGGTGGAAGCGGTTTCCGGAACGTGCAGGGTGACGATGTCGGACATGCCCAGCAGCTCGGTCAGGCTGGCGACCTGAGTCGCGTTGCCCAATGGCAGCTTGGTGATGGTGTCGTAGAAATACACCTGCATGCCCAGGCCTTCAGCCAGGACCGACAGCTGGGTGCCGATCGAGCCATAACCGACGATGCCCAGCTTTTTGCCGCGGATTTCGAAGGAGTTGGCCGCGCTTTTGATCCAGCCGCCACGGTGGCAGGAAGCGTTTTTCTCAGGAATACCGCGCAGCAACAGGATCGCTTCAGCCAGCACCAGCTCAGCCACCGAGCGGGTGTTGGAGTACGGTGCGTTGAAGACCGCGATACCGCGTTCGCGAGCAGCGTTCAGGTCGACCTGGTTGGTGCCGATGCAGAAGCAGCCAACAGCGACCAGTTTCTTCGCGTGATCGAAAATCTCTTCGGTCAGTTGAGTACGGGAGCGAATGCCGATGAAGTGAGCATCAGCGATCTTTTCCTTGAGCTGGGCTTCCGGCAGAGAACCTGTGAGGTACTCAATGCTGGTGTACCCGGCGGCCTTGAGGACGTCGACAGCCGATTGGTGGACGCCTTCGAGAAGAAGGAACTTGATCTTGCTCTTATCGAGGGAAGTCTTGCTCATCTGCGTAAACCTGTGTCCCGGAGAAAAATGGCAGGGAAGTGGACAGCCTGAGCTGACCTGGGCGGCATTATAGCCGTCACCGCAGAACGCCTTGGGCACTATCCTGCGGGGGCGGTATGCTAGCATATGCGCCCCGCTAAACACTCATTCCTGCGACGTGAAGCGTTCTCAGGATGACCATGAATTGTTCGAGAGTTCTGCCGATGACCAATCCTGCCCTGATTGATGAGCTGAAGACCCTGGTTGAGCCTGGCAAGGTGCTGACCGATGCCGACTCCCTGAATGCTTACGGCAAGGATTGGACCAAGCATTTCGCCCCGGCACCGACGGCCATCGTGTTCCCGAAAACCACTGAGCAAGTCCAGGCCATCGTGCGCTGGGCCAATCAGCACAAAATCGCGCTGGTGCCTTCCGGCGGGCGTACCGGGCTTTCTGCTGCTGCGGTAGCGGCCAATGGCGAAGTGGTGGTGTCGTTCGACTATATGAACCAGGTGCTGGAATTCAACAGCACCGACCGCACCGTGGTCTGCCAGCCGGGCGTGGTCACCGAGCAGTTGCAGAACCTGGCCGAAGAAAAAGGCCTGTACTACCCAGTGGATTTCGCTTCGGCCGGTTCCAGTCAGATTGGCGGCAATATCGGCACCAATGCCGGCGGGATCAAGGTGATTCGCTACGGCATGACCCGTAACTGGGTCGCCGGCATGAAAGTCGTGACCGGCAAGGGCGACCTGCTGGAGCTGAACCGCGACCTGATCAAGAACGCCACCGGCTACGACATGCGTCAGCTGTTCATTGGCGCTGAAGGGACCCTCGGTTTCGTGGTTGAAGCCACCATGCGTCTGGATCGTGCGCCGAAAAACCTCACCGCAATGGTCCTCGGCACTACCGATTTCGACTCGATCATGCCGGTGCTGCACGCATTCCAGAGCAAGCTCGATCTGACTGCCTTCGAGTTCTTCTCCGACAAGGCTCTGGCCAAAGTCCTGGCGCGCGGCGACGTGCCGGCGCCGTTCGAATCCGATTGCCCGTTCTACGCGCTGCTGGAATTCGAAGCGACCACCGAAGAAGTGGCCAACCACGCCCTGGAAACCTTCGAGCATTGCGTCGAAGAGGGCTGGGTGCTCGACGGCGTGATGAGCCAGAGCGAGTCGCAGTTGCAGAACCTCTGGAAGCTGCGCGAATACATCTCCGAAACCATTTCCCACTGGACGCCGTACAAGAATGACATTTCGGTCACTGTGTCGAAAGTCCCGGCTTTCTTGAAGGAAATTGATGCAATCGTCGGTGAACACTACCCGGACTTCGAAATCGTCTGGTTCGGCCATATCGGTGATGGCAACCTGCACTTGAACATCCTGAAGCCTGAAAACCTGAGCAAGGACGAGTTTTTCACCAAGTGCGCGACCGTCAACAAGTGGGTGTTCGAAACCGTCGAGAAGTACAACGGCTCGATTTCCGCCGAACATGGCGTCGGCATGACCAAGCGCGACTACCTGACCTACAGCCGCTCGCCGGTTGAGATCGAATACATGAAAGCGGTCAAAGCGGTGTTCGACCCGAACGGCATCATGAATCCGGGCAAGATTTTCGCCCTGTGACTTTCCAGGGCCGGGACTTTCTGTCTTTGAAACAGCAGTACCAGATGAATCAATGAAGCAGGAGTCGGTAATGAGCTATCAGCACCAGTATGTCGACGGTACTCGTATTCACTTTCCGGTCGGGAAAGTGGTGTGCATTGGCCGTAACTACGCCGAACACGCCAAGGAACTGGACAACCCGGTGCCTACCGAGCCGTTGCTGTTCATCAAGCCGGGCAGTTGCGTAGTCGAGCTGGAAGGCGGTTTTGCGATTCCCACCGAACGTGGCTCGGTGCACTACGAGGCCGAAATTGCCGTGTTGATCGGCAAGCCACTGTCGACCAGGCCGAGCCGCGAAGAAGTACTCGACGCGATCTCCGGTTTTGCCCCGGCGCTGGACCTGACCCTGCGCGACAAGCAGGCGGAACTGAAAGCCAAAGGTCTGCCGTGGGAAGTCGCCAAATCCTTCGACGGCGCTTGCGTGCTGGCTCCGTTCGTCGTCAGCAGCACCTTTGCTGACCTGACCGACATCGGTATTCGCCTGACCATCAATGGCGAAATCCGTCAGGACGGCAACAGTCGCGACATGCTCAACCCGATCGTGCCGATGATCCAGTACATGGCCGGCTGCTTCACGCTGCAAGCCGGTGACGTGATCCTGACCGGCACCCCGGTTGGCGTCGGCCCGCTGAATGTCGGTGATGAACTGGTGCTGGAATTGCCAGGCGTCAGTAGCTTCAACAGTAGCGTTCGCTGAAGTCTGAGCCTGGGTGCAAAAAGATCGCAAGCGATAGCTTCTACGGCTTTGCGTACGCCTGATAACTCATGGGTGTACGCGGTAGGTGCAGGCGCCGCCTGCGGTCATTAAGTTTGAATTCATGCAGTCGTGGTATTTCATCCGCCCGTCCTGTTTTTGAGCTTGCCGAATGCGCCGACTTGCCCGTCCCCAACCGTTCTTCCTGCTTGTGAGTCTTGTCGCTCTGGTGCTGCTGGTACTGGCCGGGCAGCACTATCGACTGTTCGAGCGCGCCTGGTTCAACGTGCAGACGTGGTGGCAGCCTGCGGACGCCCGGTCCATTGGTCTGGCGGATTACCGGGTATCGCTTGAGGCCAGGGTCATCGAGGGGCTGGATGCCGACGTCTCTGCGCTGACCTATGACCCGGTGCGTAAAAGCCTGTTTACGGTCACCAACAAAAATGCTGAGTTGATTGAACTGTCCCTCGATGGTCGGATCCTTCGACGTGTGACATTGATCGGGTTTGGCGATCCGGAAGCTGTCGAGTTCATTAACGCCGACACCTATGTGGTTGCCGATGAGCACGGGCAGCGACTGATCAAAATTCATCTGGAAGACAACACGGTGTTCCTCGATGCGGCAGATGCCGAGCAGATGACCCTCGGCGTGCACACCAGCGGCAACAAAGGCTTTGAGGGGTTGGCATACGACTCGGTGGGCAAGCGGCTGTTCGTCGCAAGGGAGCGCGACCCGATGCTGATCTATGAGATTCAGGGTTTTCCTCATTACAACCCTGAAAAGTCGTACGCGGTGCATGTGGTGAACAATCCCAAGCGTGACGCCGGGTTGTTTGTCCGCGATCTGTCCAGTCTGCAATACGACAAGCTCAGCGGGCATTTGCTGGCGCTGTCAGATGAGTCGAGGCTGGTGCTGGAGCTGGATGTCGACGGGCGGCCGTTGAGTACGATGTCACTGAGCAAGGGACATCAGGGGCTGCAAAAGACCGTGCCGCAAGCGGAAGGGATCGCCATGGATGACGAGGGTACGATGTACCTGGTCAGTGAGCCCAATCTGTTTTACGTCTTCAAGAAGCCGCCGCAACCCTGATAAACACCGCAGAGCCATGTAGGAGCAGCCGGTCGACGCTCGATTGCTCGCGATGAGGCCGTCACAGGCGACAGAGATGTCGACTGACAGACTGCTATCGCGAGCAATCGAGCGTCGACCGGCTGCTCCTACAGGGTCATGCGCGAAGGGTTTTCACGCCTTCGCTAGTGCCCAGCAGCAGCAGGTCGGCCGGACGCGCTGCGAACAGGCCATTGGTGACCACACCGACGATAGCGTTGATCCGGGTTTCCAGCTCGACCGGATTGGTGATCTGCATGTTGAATACGTCGAGGATGATGTTGCCGTTGTCGGTCAACACGCCTTCGCGGTAAACCGGGTCGCCGCCGAGCTTCACCAGTTCGCGGGCCACATGGCTGCGGGCCATCGGGATCACTTCGACCGGCAGCGGGAAGGCGCCCAGTACTGGCACCAGTTTGCTGGCGTCGGCGATGCAGATGAAGGTCTTGGCCACCGCCGCGACGATCTTCTCGCGGGTCAGGGCTGCGCCGCCACCCTTGATCAGGTTCAGGTGTTCGTCGCTTTCATCGGCGCCATCGACGTAGAACTCCAGGTCGCTGACGGTATTGAGCTCATACACCGGAATGCCGTGGCCCTTGAGGCGTGCCGCGGTGGCTTCGGAGCTGGCGACCGCGCCGTCGAACGCGCCCTTGTGCAGGGCCAGGGCGTCGATGAAACAGTTGGCGGTGGAGCCTGTGCCGACCCCAACGATGCTCTTGTCGTCGAGTTTTGGAAGGATAAAGTCGACGGCGGCCTGAGCCACTGCCTGTTTGAGTTGATCCTGGGTCATGCGGGCTCCGAAGCGGGCAGAGGGGAACAGAAGGCCGCCATTATAGCTGTATGCCCGGTTAAAACCTCTTGATTCGTATGGTCGCACGGCCAAACGCTGAGTTAGACTCCTTGGCCCTGCCCAACCCGCTCAGTGATGCTTTCCGATGCTCGAACAGTACGTCAAGAAGATCCTCACCTCGCGCGTTTATGACGTTGCCGTAGAAACTCCATTGCAGACTGCCCGCCAGCTCTCCGAGCGGCTGTGCAATCAGATCTGGCTCAAGCGTGAAGACTTGCAGCCCGTGTTCTCGTTCAAGATTCGCGGTGCTTACAACAAGCTCACACAGCTGACTGATGAGGAGCGCGCCCGCGGCGTGGTCACCGCATCAGCCGGCAACCATGCGCAGGGCCTGGCCCTGGCGGCCAAAGTGCTGGGGGTCAAGGCGATCATTGTGATGCCCAAGACCACCCCGGAGATCAAGGTCGAAGGCGTGCGCTCCCGTGGCGGCAAAGTGGTGCTGCACGGCGATACCTTCCCGGAAGCATTGGCTTACTCGCTGAAACTGGTCGACGAAAAAGGCTACGTCTACATCCATCCGTACGATGATCCGCACACCATTGCCGGGCAGGGCACCGTGGCGATGGAGATTCTGCGCCAGCACCCGGGGCGTCTGGATGCCATTTTTGTTCCGGTAGGCGGTGGCGGCCTGATCGCCGGGATCGCCGCTTATGTGAAATACCTGCGGCCGGAAATCAAAATCATCGGTGTCGAACCGGACGATTCCAATTGCTTGCAAGCGGCCATGGCGGCGGGCGAGCGCGTGGTGTTGCCGACTGTCGGCATCTTCGCCGACGGCGTGGCAGTGGCGCAGATCGGTCAGCACACCTTTGACATCTGCAAAGACTATGTTGATGAAGTGATCACTGTCAGCACCGACGAGATCTGTGCGGCGATCAAGGATATCTACGACGATACCCGCTCGATCACTGAGCCTGCCGGTGCTTTGGGCGTAGCCGGGATCAAGAAATATGTCGAGTTGCGCGGCGTCACCGGGCAGACTCTGGTGGCCATCGACTCCGGCGCCAACGTCAATTTTGACCGACTGCGTCACGTCGCCGAACGCGCCGAATTGGGCGAGGGGCGCGAAGCAATCATCGCTGTGACCATTCCGGAAAAGCCCGGCAGCTTCAAGGCATTCTGCGAAGCCATCGGCAAACGTCAGATCACTGAATTCAACTATCGCTACAACACCGGCAGCGAAGCGCACATTTTCGTCGGCGTGCAGACGCACCCGGAAAACGATCCGCGCAGTGCGTTGATCAGTAGCCTTATGATCCAGGGTTTCCCGGTACTCGACTTGACCGACAACGAACTGGCCAAGTTGCACATTCGTCATATGGTGGGTGGTCATGCGGCGCGGGTCAGCGATGAGATAGTGCTGCGCTTCGAGTTCCCGGAGCGACCGGGCGCGTTGTTCAACTTCCTCAACAAACTCGGCGGTCGCTGGAATATCTCGATGTTCCACTACCGCAACCACGGTGCTGCCGATGGGCGAGTGGTCGCAGGCCTGCAAGTGCCTGCCGATGAACGCCATCTGGTGCCGGCAGCGTTGGCAGAGATCGGTTACCCGTACTGGGATGAAAGCAATAATCCGGCGTATCAACTGTTCCTCGGTTGAGCGACTACGCTGATGGTCACGGCCTAAGGAGTCGCATACATGGAAACGCTTACCGCCCTGAAAATAGCCCACGTCCTGGCGACGGTACTGCTCTTGGGCAGCGCGTTGGGGTTGGCAATCCGGGTATGGCGTGGTGACAGCAAGGGTGATGCGACGATCTACACCCGCACCTTGCATCGGCCGTGGCTGTTCGTCTGGTTGGTGATGGGGATTGCGCTGCTGAGCTTGCCGTTCAGCGGCTGGTGGATGGCGCATCTGGTGGGCTGGCCACTGGGGCAGACCTGGGTTCTGGCCTCCAGCGTGATCTATATGTTCGGCGCGCTGAGCTGGTTATGGCTGCTGATACGGCTCAATCGCCTGCGGGTGGCGCAGGCGGCGAGCAATTTGAAATTCACCTTGGCGTTGGCGGTGTTCAGCTTTGTTTGCTTCATTGCCATTTCAGGATTGATGGGCGCCAAACCGGTTTAAATCCAGAAATAGTGCCGGTCCTATCGCGAGCAAGCTCGCTCCTACAGGAACCCTTGCCCGCGATGGCGTCATCAGTCGCGCAGCGAAATCACCGGCCAACCCCGTTTCTCGGCCTCAGCCCGCAAATTTGGATCAGGATCTACCGCCACCGGATTCGTCACCCGTTCCAGTAGCGAAAAATCATTCATCGAATCGCTGTAGAAGTAGCTGCCTTGCAGGCTAAATCCGGTTTCTTCCAGCCAACGATTCAAGCGCGTCACCTTGCCTTCACGAAAGCACGGTACGTCAGTGCTGCGCCCGGTGTAGCGGCCGTCGATCATTTCGCACTCGGTGGCGATCAGGGTTTCGACGCCCAGGCGTGCGGCAATCGGCCCGGTAACGAAGCGGTTGGTGGCGGTGATGATCACCAGCTTGTCGCCGGCGGCCCGGTGTTTGGCCAGTAGCTCGATGCCCTTGGGCAGCATGATCGGTTCGATGCAATCGCGCATGTAGTCGCGATGCCATTCGTCCAGCTTGGCCATCTCGGTGCGGCCGAGGATTTCCAGGCAGAAGTTCAGGTACTCGGCGTTGTCCAGTTTGCCGGCCAGGTAATCCTGGTAGAACTCATCGTTACGCGCCTTGTAGGCGACAGCGTCGAGGATGCCCCGTTCGCACAGGTAATCACCCCAGGCGTGGTCACTGTCACCGCCCAAAAGCGTGTTGTCCAAGTCGAATAAAGCCAGGCGCATTGCAGTTACTCGCTGAAAAGTCTGTAAAAAGGCGTCCAGAATACGGTCTTTTCACAAGAGTGCACATAAGGTAGGCCGGCTCGTTGCTGCTTTCACAGCCTTTGTGGAACAATGCGGCGACATGCGTTTGCGAGGTTGTTGCCGTGATCGACCCAGATGGTTTCCGCCCCAATGTTGGGATCATTCTGACGAATGATGCCGGCCAGGTGCTATGGGCTCGCCGTATCAATCAAGATGCCTGGCAGTTTCCGCAGGGTGGTATCAACCCTCAGGAGACACCGGAAGACGCCTTGTACCGTGAGTTGAACGAAGAAGTGGGGCTGGAACGCGAAGATGTGCAAATTCTCGCCTGCACTCGGGGCTGGTTGCGCTATCGTTTGCCGCAACGTCTGGTGAGGACGCATAGCCAACCGCTGTGCATCGGCCAGAAACAGAAATGGTTTCTCCTGCGCCTGGTCTCTAACGAGCAGCGGGTGCGGATGGATTTGACCGGCAAACCGGAATTCGATGGCTGGCGCTGGGTCAGCTATTGGTATCCGTTGGGCCAGGTAGTGACATTCAAGCGCGAGGTGTATCGACGCGCCCTCAAAGAGCTTGCCCCGCGCCTTTTAGCGCGCGACTGACGACGGAGTTCGACCCCGAGCCATGCTCAATACGCTGCGCAAGATCGTCCAGGAAGTTAACTCCGCCAAGGATCTCAAGGCGGCGTTGGGGATTATTGTGTTGCGCGTCAAAGAAGCCATGAGCAGCCAGGTCTGCTCAGTCTATCTGCTGGACCCAGAGACCAATCGCTTCGTGCTGATGGCCACCGAGGGCTTGAACAAGCGCTCGATCGGCAGGGTCAGCATGGCACCCAACGAAGGTCTGGTCGGCCTGGTCGGCACGCGTGAAGAACCCCTGAATCTCGAAAACGCCGCTGATCACCCGCGTTATCGCTACTTCGCCGAAACCGGCGAGGAGCGCTTCGCCTCCTTCCTTGGCGCACCGATCATTCACCACCGCCGCGTCGTCGGCGTGCTGGTCATTCAGCAAAAAGAACGTCGCCAGTTCGATGAAGGTGAAGAAGCCTTCCTGGTGACCATGAGCGCCCAGCTCGCCGGGGTTATCGCTCACGCCGAAGCCACTGGCTCGATCCGCGGTCTGGGGCGTCAGGGAAAAGGCATTCAGGAAGCCAAGTTCGTCGGCGTACCCGGTTCGCCCGGTGCCGCGGTCGGTACGGCGGTGGTCATGCTGCCACCGGCGGATCTGGACGTGGTGCCGGACAAGACCATCACCGACATCGACGCCGAGCTGGGGCTGTTCAAGACCGCCATCGAAGGTGTGCGCGCCGATATGCGCACGCTGTCGGAAAAGCTCGCGACCCAGTTGCGCCCTGAAGAACGGGCGCTGTTCGACGTCTACCTGATGATGCTCGACGATGCTTCGCTGGGTAGCGAAGTGACTACCGTGATCAAGACCGGCCAGTGGGCTCAAGGCGCCTTGCGCCAGGTGGTCACCGATCACGTCAACCGTTTCGAATTGATGGACGACGCCTACCTGCGCGAGCGGGCATCGGACGTCAAGGACCTGGGCCGCCGTCTCCTGGCCTATTTGCAAGAGGAGCGTCAGCAGACGCTGGTCTACCCTGACAACACCATTCTGATCAGCGAAGAACTGACGCCGGCGATGCTCGGCGAGGTGCCGGAAGGCAAGCTGGTGGGCCTGGTCTCGGTGTTGGGTTCGGGCAACTCCCACGTGGCGATCCTGGCCCGCGCCATGGGTATCCCGACGGTGATGGGTCTGGTTGACCTGCCGTACTCCAAGGTCGACGGCATCCAGATGATTGTCGACGGCTACCACGGCGAGGTCTACACCAACCCGAGTGACGTGTTGCGCAAGCAATTCGCCGAAGTGGTCGAAGAAGAGCGGCAACTGGCCCTGGGGCTGGATGCACTGCGCGACTTGCCGTGCGTGACCCTCGATGGTCACCGCATGCCACTGTGGGTGAACACCGGCCTGCTGGCGGACGTGGCGCGAGCGCAGAAGCGTGGCGCAGAAGGCGTGGGTTTGTACCGCACCGAAGTGCCATTCATGATCAATCAGCGTTTCCCGAGCGAAAAGGAGCAGCTGGCGATTTATCGCGAGCAACTCGCTGCCTTCCATCCGCAACCGGTGACCATGCGCAGCCTGGACATTGGTGGCGACAAGTCGCTGTCGTATTTCCCGATCAAAGAAGACAACCCGTTCCTCGGCTGGCGCGGGATCCGCGTCACCCTCGACCACCCGGAAATCTTCCTGGTCCAGACCCGCGCCATGCTCAAGGCCAGCGAAGGCCTGAACAACCTGCGAATCCTGCTGCCAATGATCTCCGGCACCCATGAGCTGGAAGAGGCGCTGCACCTGATTCACCGCGCCTGGGGCGAAGTGCGCGACGAAGGCACCGACGTACCGATGCCGCCGATTGGCGTGATGATCGAAATCCCCGCAGCGGTGTATCAGACCAAGGAACTGGCGCGGCAGGTGGACTTCCTTTCGGTCGGCTCCAACGACCTGACCCAATATCTGTTGGCCGTGGATCGCAACAACCCCCGGGTTGCCGACCTCTACGACTACCTGCACCCAGCCGTGCTGCAAGCCTTGCAGAGTGTCGTGCGCGACGCCCATGCCGAAGGCAAACCGGTGAGTATCTGCGGAGAGATGGCCGGTGATCCTGCGGCGGCGGTGTTGTTGATGGCGATGGGCTTTGACAGCCTGTCGATGAACGCCACCAACTTGCCGAAAGTGAAGTGGATGCTGCGCCAGATCAACCTGAGCAAGGCCAGGGAACTGCTGGCCGAGCTGATGACCATCGACAACCCGCAAGTTATCCACAGCTCGCTGCAACTGGCGCTGAAGAATCTCGGGCTGGCGCGGATGATCAATCCGGCGGCGATGAAGGCGCTTTAAGTCCTTACTGAGCATGCCCACGCTCTGCGTGGGCATGCAGCCTTCGACGCTCTGCGCCGGTGACGCGGAGCGTCACGGGATGCGTTACCACGCAGAGCGTGGGAACGATCCTTGGATTAAACCCTCAGCTCAACCTCCCCCAAATGCCCGCCATAGGGCCCGAAGCTGCGCTCGACGATGTGCCGCGAGCCGTCGGCGCGAACGATCAGCGCCGTGCTGGCTCGGGTGCCATAGCTGGGGCTGGCGATAAACACGCTCGACAGTAGACTCTCGGTAGCGAGGCCAACCCCGGTGTCGGGTAATTCGGCGATCGGAGCGGTTTGTGCGTCGTTCAACAAGGCGAGTAGCGCCTGTGGTTGCGGATCGTCCAGGACCTCGCTCAATGCCGCCTTGGCCTTGAGCACTTTCGGCCATGGAGTATCGAGTCCCGCATTGGACAGTCCGTAGACACCGGCCGCCAAAAGCACCGGCCCAGGCTCCAGCGCGTTGTAGTGCCATAATTGATCAGTCGTACCAACCAGCAGGTTAAACCCCGCATAATCAACCGATCTGTCGACAACGTCGGCTAAATAGTCTTCAATCGGCGTGTTCTCGTTCAGAAAACGCGCCACCAACTCACCGCGCGATCGACGGGCCGGTGGCTGATGCGGGTTGCGTATATTGGTCAGCGCAGCAAAGCGTCCAGCGGCACCGACTCCGAGCCAGGTGCCTCCTGCCTCCAGATCCCGACCGGCATAGATCTGCGGCGCCTCAGGCCATTGCGCCAACGGCAGGCTGGGGCGCGCGTAGAACTCATCGCGGTTGGCGGCTACAACCAAAGGTTGGGCATGGCCGGGTCGCCAGGCGAACACGATCAAGCACATGGGGTTATCCCTCTGTGTTTTTTGCTCACTCTACGCACAGATCGGGCGG
Source organism: Pseudomonas sp. GW821-FHT04C07 (assembly GCF_059420325.1). Lineage (NCBI taxonomy): Bacteria > Pseudomonadati > Pseudomonadota > Gammaproteobacteria > Pseudomonadales > Pseudomonadaceae > Pseudomonas > Pseudomonas sp. GW821-FHT04C07. Next base: position 284,349 of record NZ_JBWKTM010000001.1, on the reverse strand, counting down.
GTATCCATCGCCATCCAGTGGAGCCCAAGGCCATGCATCCGTTACCATGCCGGTCTTATTTCGGGATGCACCCATGGAATTTCTGCTCTACCTGCTGCTGGGCGCCTGTGCAGGCGTGCTGGCGGGGCTGTTTGGCGTTGGCGGCGGAATCATTATTGTCCCGGTGCTGGTGTTCAGTTTCACTTTGCAAGGTTTCGATGCGTCGGTGCTGACTCACCTCGCGGTGGGTACATCCTTGGCGACGATTATCTTTACCTCGGTCAACGCGGTCCGCGAGCATCAGCGCAGAGGCGCGGTGCGCTGGCCGATTTTTCTCTGGATGACGGTCGGGATCCTGATCGGCTCGGGTGTTGGCGCACTGACGGCAGAGGCTATCTCCGGACCGAACTTGCAGAAGATCATCGGTGTCTTTGCCTTGGTCATCGCCCTGCAGATGACACTGGATCTCAAACCCAAGGCCAGCCAAACCGTTCCCGGAAAGCTCGTGTTGACCCTGGCCGGCAGCGTGATCGGCTGGGCGTCGGCGATCTTCGGGGTCGGAGGTGGCTCGTTGACCGTACCGTTCCTGACCTGGCGCAGCGTGCCGATGCAGCAGGCGGTGGCCACCTCATCGGCCTGCGGCTTGCCGATTGCCGTGGTGAGTGCGTTAAGTTTTATGATTCTGGGCTGGCATGATTCACGTTTGCCGGCTCATAGTCTGGGTTTCATTTATTTGCCAGCGCTGCTCGGGATAGCCCTGACCAGTATGGTTTTCGCACGTTTCGGCGCACGGATGGCGCACAGGCTGTCGCCGCGTTTGCTGAAACGAATGTTCGCCGCATTGCTGTTTTGTGTGGGCTTGAGTTTTCTGTTCTGACAGCGTGTCGCAATATTGGCTTAATCCTGGATTGGCATGGTCCAGCCCCGAATTTTTAGGTTTCAACTCTAACGAGGAGTCGCAATGCTGCCTTACCCGCAGATTGACCCGGTGGCCCTGGCCATCGGCCCGCTGAAAATCCACTGGTACGGCCTGATGTACCTGGTCGGCATCGGCGGCGCCTGGCTGCTGGCATCGAGCCGGATGAACCGTTTCGACCCGACCTGGACCAAGGAGAAACTCTCCGACATGGTGTTCTGGATGTCGATGGGGGTGATTGTCGGTGGCCGACTGGGCTATGTGCTGTTTTACGACCTGAGTGCTTATCTGGCCAACCCGACCCTGATTTTCGAAGTTTGGAAAGGCGGGATGTCGTTCCACGGTGGCTTCATCGGGGTCATGCTGGCGGCCTGGTGGTTCGGCAAGCGCAATGGCAAGTCGTTCTTCGAGCTTATGGATTTTGTCGCGCCGATGGTGCCGATTGGCCTGGGAGCCGGGCGTATTGGCAACTTCATCAACGCCGAGTTGTGGGGCAAGCCGACCGACGTGCCGTGGGCGATGATCTTCCCGCCTTTCAGCGATCCTGATCAGTTGGCGCGTCACCCATCACAGCTGTACCAGTTCGCCCTGGAAGGTGTCGCACTGTTTGCCATCCTCTGGCTGTACTCACGTAAGCCTCGACCAACGATGGCCGTATCCGGGATGTTTGCCCTGTTTTACGGAATTTTCCGTTTCATCGTCGAATTCGTTCGTGTTCCAGACAAACAACTCGGTTATCTGGCATGGGACTGGCTGACCATGGGGCAGGTACTCTGCGTGCCGATGATTGTCGGCGGTCTGTTCCTGATCTGGCTGGCCTATCACCGTGCCCCGGCAGCCCCTGCTGCCAAAGACGCGGCGCTTTAAATTCGAATCCCGGGGCGCAGGCCCCGGGTTCAAGGACACAGGTAATTCATGAAGCAATATCTCGATCTGGTCGCCCACGTCATCAAGCACGGCACCAAGCAGGCCAACCGCACTGGTGTGAACACCATCAGTTTTCCCGGCGCGATGCTGCGCTATGACCTGAAGGAAGGTTTCCCGGCAATCACCACCCGCAAGATGGCCTTCAAGTCGGCCATCGGCGAGATGGTCGGTTTCCTGCGCGGCGTGAACAACGCCGCTGAGTTTCGTGCTCTGGGCTGCAAGGTCTGGGACCAGAACGCCAACGAAAACGCTCAGTGGCTGGCCAACCCGTTCCGTCAGGGCGACGACGATCTGGGCGAGATCTACGGCGTGCAATGGCGCAAATGGCCGGCGTACAAACAGATCAACACCAGCAACCAGGCCGCTATCGAACTGGCGCTGAGCCAGGGCTATCGGCAGATCGCCGAAGGTGAAGAAGACGGCCAGGCCTACGTGGTGCTGTACAAGGCCATCGACCAGATTCGTCAGTGTGTCGACACCATCATCAAGGACCCGGGCAGTCGCCGGATTCTGTTCCACGGCTGGAACTGCGCCCAGCTCGATGAAATGGCCTTGCCGCCGTGCCATCTGCTGTACCAATTCCACCCGAATGTCGAGACCCGGGAAATCTCCCTGACCCTCTACATCCGCTCCAACGACCTGGGGCTGGGTACGCCGTTCAACCTGACCGAAGGCGCGGCGCTGCTGAGCCTGATCGGCCGCCTGACCGGTTACACGCCACGCTGGTTCACCTATTTCATCGGTGACGCCCACGTCTACGAAAACCACCTGGACATGCTCAACGAGCAGCTCACCCGCGAGCCGTTCCCGATGCCGAAACTGGTGATTTCCGAGCGTGTCCCGGAGTTCTCCAAGACCGGTGTGTACCAGCCCGAGTGGCTGGAACAGATCGAACCGAGTGACTTCTCACTCGAGGGCTACGAACACCACGCGCCAATGACTGCGCCGATGGCGGTCTGATTTAGGCACCGCTTTGCGGTGATCGCGGGCAAGCCTCGCTCCTACGGAATCACATCGAACCTGTAGGAGCGAGGCTTGCCCGCGATGGCGTCCTCAATGCCCGTGGCTTCTGCCGACATGCGAATGCTCGGCTTCACTGGCCACTACTGAGCCACTCACTTCCAGACGCTGCAAAATCCCGCACTGATCGATATCCGGCCCTTCGCTGCAGCGTTGGCGCAGGTCGAGCAGTTGTTCCTGCAAGGCCAGCAAGCCGTCGATTCGCGCCTTGACGTGGAGGATGTGCTCGTCGATCAAGGCATTCACGCTTTCGCACTGGCCTTGCGGGCTGTCGCGCAAACCCAGCAGGCTGCGGATTTCCTCGAGGGTCATGTCCAGGGTTCGGCAGTTGCGGATAAAGGTCAGCCGTTCGGTGTGGGCCTGGGTGTACAACCGATAATTGCCTTCACTGCGCGCAGGTGGCGGCAGCAAGCCTTCGCGTTCGTAATAACGGATGGTTTCGACCTGACAGTCAGTCAGTTTCGCCAGCTCACCTATTTTCATTTCAGATCATCTCCATTGGCTGCTTGACCCTATAGTGGCTACAGGGTGTTCACTTGGCAACAGGCACCTTTCGGACGCGACCCAATGAGCGATTCCATCCACACCCACAAACCCGATGCTGACCATCAGCATGCTGATCACGATCACGGGCAAAAGCTCCGGCCAGTCGATAAGCACCATCACGCCAGCCATCAGCATTCCTGCTGTTCGACGGCTCAAGCGCCGTCGCTGATCAAGCTCAGCGAAGCGCCCACTGCCGGGGCACGCCTGAGCAGTTTCCGCATTGAGGCGATGGACTGCCCGACGGAGCAGACACTGATCCAGAACAAACTCGGCAAGCTTTCGGGTGTGCAACAACTGGAGTTCAACCTGATCAACCGGGTGCTGGGCGTCACTCATGACCTGGCGTCCACTGCGCCTATCGTTGAGGCGATCAAGTCCCTGGGCATGCAAGCCGAGCCCATCGAGCCGGGATCCGATGCTGAGGTAGCAATCCCGATACCGGCAAAAAAGCCCTGGTGGCCGCTGGCATTGTCCGGTATCGGCGCTTTGGTAGCCGAAGTGATCCACTTCACCAGTGCAGCACCGAGCTGGATCGTGGCGTTGGTCGCACTGGTGTCGATCCTCAGTGGCGGTTTCGCTACTTATAAAAAGGGCTGGATTGCCCTGAAAAATTTCAACCTGAACATCAATGCGTTGATGAGCATCGCCGTGACGGGTGCGGTGTTGATCGGCCAATGGCCGGAAGCGGCGATGGTGATGTTCCTGTTCACCGTGGCCGAGCTGATCGAAGCCAAATCCCTCGACCGCGCGCGCAATGCCATCAGCGGCCTGATGCAGATGACCCCGGAGCAGGCTACCGTGCAGCAAGCTGACGGCAGTTGGCTTGAACGCGAGGTGAAAACCATCGAATTGGGCGCATTGGTGCGGGTTCGTCCTGGCGAACGTATCGGCCTGGACGGTGAAGTGGTGTCCGGTAGTTCGACCATTGATCAGGCACCGATCACCGGTGAAAGCCTGCCGATCGAGAAAGGTCTCGGCGATAAAGTCTTCGCCGGCACCATCAACCAGTCCGGCTCTCTGGAATACAAAGTGACGGCTGCGGCCAATCACTCGACCCTGGCGCGGATCATTCACGCCGTCGAGCAGGCTCAGGGCGCACGCGCGCCGACTCAACGTTTTGTCGACACCTTCGCCAGGGTCTACACGCCGGTGGTGTTCATCTTCGCCTTGGCTGTTGCGGTGATTGCGCCGTTGTTCATGGGCGGAGTCTGGTTCGAGTGGATCTATCGGGCACTGGTGCTGCTGGTTGTCGCTTGCCCCTGCGCCTTGGTGATTTCCACCCCGGTGACTATCGTCAGCGGCCTCGCGGCAGCAGCGCGCAAAGGTATTTTGATCAAGGGCGGTGTCTATCTGGAGGGTGGTTACAAACTCGATTACCTGGCCCTGGACAAGACCGGGACCATCACCCACGGCAAACCGGTGCAGACCGACTATCTGTCCCTTGATCCGATAGCCAATGAGATCGCGCCGGCCATTGCCGCCAGCCTGGCCAGCCGCTCGGATCACCCGGTGTCTTTGGCCATCGCCCATGCGGCTGTGGATAAACAGCCGACGCTGCACGCTGTGGATAACTTCGAAGCCCTGAGCGGTCGCGGTGTGCGCGGTGAAATCGGTGGTCAGCTCTACCACTTGGGCAACCATCGCCTGGTGGAAGAACTGGGTCTGTGCTCGCCAGCGCTGGAAGAGAAGCTTTTCGCACTGGAGGAGCAGGGCAAGTCGGTGGTGCTGCTGCTCGATGCCTCTGGCCCACTGGCGCTGTTCGCCGTGGCGGATACGGTCAAGGAATCCAGCCGCGAAGCGATCCGGCAGTTGCATGAGCTGGGCATCAAGACGCTGATGCTCACCGGCGACAACCCACACACTGCCCAGGCGATTGCGGCCCAGGTTGGTATCGATCAGGCTCAGGGTAATCTGCTGCCGAGCGACAAGCTTCAAGCCGTTCAAGCCTTGTACACTCAAGGATATCGGGTTGGCATGGTCGGCGACGGCATCAATGATGCGCCGGCGCTGGCTCGAGCCGAGATTGGTTTCGCCATGGCCGCGGCTGGCACCGACACCGCCATCGAAACTGCCGATGTCGCCCTGATGGACGACGATCTACGCAAGATTCCGGCATTTGTCCGTCTCTCTCGGCAGACCTCGAGCATCCTCAAACAAAATATCGCGTTGGCGTTGGTCATCAAGGCGATCTTTCTTGGGGTAACCTTCGCAGGCCTCGCCACGATGTGGATGGCGGTTTTTGCCGATATGGGCGTCAGCCTGTTGGTGGTGTTCAATGGTTTGCGCCTGTTGCGCAAATAGACAATGAGAGGGTGCAGTGCTGAGTGCCGAGCTGAAGGCTTTTTATATGGTCGCCCGCCTGGGCAGCATCACCCAGGCGGCGAAAAAGCTCGGCCTGAGCCAACCGACGGTGACGACGCAGATTCGTCACCTGGAAAGCCAGTATTGCGTTGAGTTGTTCTACCGCGGCGGCCGCCGCTTGAGCGTCAGCGATGAAGGCGCGCGGCTGCTGCCGATGGTCAAAGCGTTGTTGCAGCAGGAAGCCGATATCGAGTTTTTCCTGCGCAACAGTGGCCAGGTCCAAGGTACGCTGCGCATCGCCGCCACGGCGCCGTATTACATTCTCGATCTGGTGAAAACCTTCCGCGAGCGCTTGTCAAAGGTTGAGGTCTCCGTCGAGATCGGCAATTCACAACAGGTGCTGGAATCCCTGGAGGAGTACCGGGTCGACATTGCCGCCTCTTCGCAGTTGCTGGAAGACGCGCGGCTGATTCGCCGGGTGTTGGGCAGCGATCCGCTGGTGTTGGCGGTGCATCGCAATCATCCGTTGGCGACCCATGGCCATGTTCCACTCAGCGCATTGGCCGGGCATACCTTGTTGATGCGCGAGCCGGGCTCGACCACTCGCCGACTGACCGAGGACCTGCTGCAAAACGCCAACGTCAGTTTTGGCCCGCTACTGGAAATCGGCAGCCGCGAATCGATTCGTGAAGCGGTGCTGCGCAACATCGGCATCAGCATCATTGCCCGCCATGAAGTGCCTCATGATCCGCAACTGCGGGTGCTGACCTTCGAAGGCGCGCCGCAGATTTCCGAGTATCTGTACTGCCTCAAAGAGCGAAAGGGCGCGCGCCTGCCGGCAGCGTTCCTGGGGTTGGCGCAGGAAATGGCCGGTTGCTGAATCGCCGATGATCGTTCCCACGCTCCCGCGTGGGAATGCCTCACTGGACGCTCCGCGTCCGCTTCGGCTGCGACGCAGAGCGTCACGGGCTGCATTCCCACGCAGAGCGTGGGAACGATCACCCAAATCCACCAATACCACTATCGGCAACTTTTGCCTCGTTGCCACATGACCTACGCATTCAGTCCCTAGGATGGCTTTCATCTGCTTGATGAGGCCCGTCCATGAACAACCCGATCGCAACTGCTCAGACCTTTCCCGGTACGCCGATGAAGGTGCGCGGCATTCAGAAGCGCTTTGGCGCATTCACTGCGCTGGATAACGTTTCGCTGGACGTCGCCGCTGGCGAACTGGTGTGCCTGCTCGGGCCGTCCGGGTGCGGCAAGACTACGCTGCTGCGCTGCATCGCCGGCCTGGAGCGTCAAGACAGCGGCGAGTTGTACCTCGGTGCCCGCAACGTTTCCCACCTTGCACCGCAAGCCCGGGACTATGGCATTTTGTTTCAGTCCTACGCGCTGTTCCCCAATCTCACCGTCGAAGCCAATATCGCCTACGGCCTGGCAGGCAGTGGCCGCGATGAAGTGCGCAAACGCGTCGGGCAGATGCTTGAACTGGTTGGCCTGATCGGCAGCGAAAAGAAATACCCCGGCCAACTTTCGGGCGGTCAGCAGCAGCGCGTAGCCCTGGCTCGTGCCTTGGCGCCGGCGCCATCGTTGCTGCTGCTCGACGAGCCAATGTCGGCCCTCGACGCCCGGGTGCGCGAGCATCTGTGTACCGAACTGCGCCAAATGCAGCGCAACCTGGGCGTCACCACCCTGATGGTTACCCACAATCAGGACGAAGCGATGTTGATGGCCGACCGGATTGCCGTGATGAACAACGGCAAGGTCGAGCAGTACGCCACACCCCAGGAAATTTACGACAAGCCGGCGACGCCGTTTGTGGCCGAGTTCGTTGGCCAGGGTAATTGGCTACCGTTCCAGCGCAGTAGCGACAGCCACGCCCAGGTCGGCGGCATGCATGTGCGGCTGGCCGAGGGTTCCGGCCGGGCCGTCTCGGGCCGTCTGTTCTGCCGCCCGGAATCCATCAGCGTCAACCCGCCGGTGCATGAAGAGAATCTGTTCCCGGCGAAGGTCCGCGAGATCACCTTCCTCGGCAATCGCTGCCGCATGAGCTTCGAACTCAACGAACTGCCGGGTCACTCGCTGCTCGCCGAGCTGGCGCCACAAGACATGCCACGCCTCGGCGCCCAGGACATCATGGTCGCCTTGCCGCCACGCAGCCTGCAGGTGTTTGCCTGATGAGCGCGCACGTCGTCCTGCCGATACCGCACAAGCAGGTTCGGCAAAGCACCCGCGCCGAACTTGGCGACCGGGTGTTCGTGGTCGGTGGCAAGGTTTTGCTGCTATGCCTGTTGGGTGTTGCGGTGCTGATGCCGTTGTTGGCGATCTTTTGGCGTGGCTTCAGTGCCGAAGCCGGGCAGGGCGGCGGTCTGGTAGCCGCTCGTGAACTGGTGACCAGCGCGAATTTTCACTGGCTGCTGGGCAATAGCCTGAAGGTTTCTCTCAGCGTGGCGGCCATTGTCGTGCCGCTGGCCTATCTGTTTGCCTACGCTCTGCAGCGCACGTTGATCCCGGCAAAAGGCATCTGGCGCGGGATGTCGTTGTTGCCGCTGATGGCGCCGTCGATGTTGCCGGGAATCGCCCTGGTTTATCTGTTCGGCAACCAGGGCATGCTTCGCGGGCTGGTGTCGGAAAACATCTACGGCTTCTGGGGCATTGTCCTTGGTGAAGCGATTTACACCTTTCCTCATGCTTTGATGATTCTGCTCTCGGCCTTGTCCTTGGCCGATGCGCGTTTGTTCGACGTCGCGTCGAGCATGGGCGCGAGCCCGGCCAAGGCGTTTCGCAGCATCACCTGGCCGGCGACCCGCCAGGCTGTTTTCGCTGCGTTCTGCCTGGTGTTTACCCTGACCATCACCGATTTCGGTGTGCCCGTGGTGGTCGGCGGCGATTATCAGGTGCTGGCGCTGGAAGCCTACAAAGCGGTGGTCGGCCAGCAGCAATTCGGTCGTGGCGCCTTGATTGGCATGGTGCTATTGCTGCCGGCGCTGTTCAGTTTCGGCGTCGATGCCTGGTTGCGTCGTCGTCATGGCGATTCCATGAGCGGTCGGGCGCAGGTCTTTCAGCCAGCGCTGTCACGGCTGCGGGACGCTTGTTTCCTGGCCATCGTGTTGCTGATTTGTGCGGTGTTGTTGCTGGTGTTCGGCATGGCGGTGTACTCGTCGCTGGTGAAGTTCTGGCCGTACAACCTGTCGCTGTCGCTCAATCATTACCAGTTCAACGACACCGCGGGCGGCGGTTGGCTGGCTTATGGCAACAGCGTGAAAATGGCCTTGTGCACGGCGTTGATCGGCAGTGTGCTGATTTTCACCGGCGCCTACCTGATGGAGAAAACCAACGGCCAGCGTGGTTTGAATCTGGCGCTGCGCATGCTCAGTTTTGTGCCGATGGCGGTGCCAGGTTTGGTGCTCGGGCTGGGCTATGTGTTTTTCTTCAACCTCAATGGCAATCCGCTGCATGTGTTCTACGGGACCATGACCCTGCTGGTGGTCTGCACCATTGCTCACTATTTGACCACCGCGCAAATGACCGCCACCACCGCGCTACGCCAGCTCGACTCTGAGTTCGAAGCCGCCGCGCTGTCGCTGAAGGCGCCGCTGTACCGCCACTACCTGCGGGTCACCGTGCCGATCTGCCTGCCGGCGCTGCTGGACATCGTTCGCTACTTGTTCGTCTCGGCCATGACCACGGTCTCGGCGGCGATCTTTCTTTACAGCCCCGACACCATCCTCGCGGCGGTGGCGGTGCTGAACATGGACGACGCCGGCAATGTCGGCGGCGCGGCGGCCATGTCGACCCTGATTCTGTTCACCTCGGCAGGCGTCTCGCTGCTGCTGGCCTGGGCCTCGCGCGGTTTGCTGCGTCGCTCCCAGGCCTGGCGGCAAACCGCGCCCGGCAACTGATTCACTCCACCACTCACCCTGATCCGCACTCACAAAGGAACCGCACCATGTTCAAGCCCATGGCTCTTGCCGCTGCTGTCCTCACTGCTTTCAGCTTGAATGCCTTCGCGGCGAAAACCGAACTGACGGTGTACACCGCCCTCGAAGCCGAGCAACTGAAGTCCTACAAAGAGGCCTTCGAAGCAGCCAACCCGGACGTCGAAATCAAGTGGGTGCGCGATTCCACGGGGATCATCACCGCCAAACTGCTGGCCGAAAAAGCCCGTCCGCAAGCTGACGCAGTATGGGGCCTGGCAGCATCGAGCCTGGCGATCCTTGACCAGCAAGGCATGCTGCAAAGTTACGCACCGAAGGACTTGGGCAAGATCGGCGGCAATTACCGTGATGTCGCCAACCCGCCGGCCTGGGTCGGTATGGATGTTTGGGCCGCGACCATTTGCTTCAACACCGTCGAAGCCCAGAAGCAGGGTTTGACCAAGCCTGTGAGCTGGCAGGACCTGACCAAACCTGAATACAAAGGCAAGATCGTCATGCCGAACCCGGCGTCGTCCGGTACCGGTTTTCTCGACGTCAGTGCCTGGTTGCAGACCTTCGGCGAGAAGCAGGGCTGGCAGTACATGGACGACCTGCACCAGAACATCGGCCAGTACGTTCATTCGGGTTCCAAGCCATGCAAGTTGGCGGCAGCCGGTGAATTCCCGATTGGCATCTCCTTCGAATACCCGGCCGTGCAGCTGAAACGCCAAGGCGCGCCGCTGGATATCATCCTGCCAAAAGAAGGCCTGGGTTGGGAAATCGAAGCCACTGCGCTGATCAAGGGCACGCCTCATGAAGAAGCGGCGAAGAAACTTGCCGACTTCTCCGCAAGTCCCGCGGCGATGGAGCTGTACAAGGAAAACTTCGCGGTGCTCGCGCAGCCCGGTATCGCCAAGCCACAGACCGAACTGCCGGCGGACTATGAGCAGCGTCTGATCAAAAACGATTTCGCCTGGGCCTCGAAAAACCGCGACAACATCCTCACCGAATGGCGCAAGCGCTATGACGGCAAGTCGGAAAAAGTCGTCGCCAAGTAAGTCAGTTCGATCGTTCCCACGGTCCCCGTGGGAATGCAGCCCGTGACGCTCTGCGTCACAGTGGACGCGGAGCGTCCATGGAGGCATTCCCACGCAGAGCGTGGGAACGATCATGGGGAGAAAAACATGGCTAATCACAGCGACATGCTGATTGTCGGCGCGGGGATTCTTGGTTTGTCCCACGCCTATGCCGCAGCGAAACGTGGCTTGCGGGTCAAGGTCTTCGAGCGCAGCGCCACACCGCTTGGCGCCTCGGTGCGCAACTTCGGTCAGGCGCTGGTTACCGGTCAGCCGCCGGGGGTGATGTTTGATCTGGCGCGGGCCAGCCGCGATATCTGGGGCCAATGGGCGCAGTCAGCCGGTTTGCAACTCAAGCGCAACGGCTCGTACCTGTTTGCCCGCAACGAAGCCGAAGAACAGCTGCTGGAAGCCTTCTGCAGCGGCCGCGCAGTGGCGCACGGTTATCGTGTTGAACTGCTGCGCGGTACTGCATTGCGCGACCTGTACGGGGGCCAGTTCAGCCATCACCGTGCGGCGCTGCACGGACTGGATGACCAGCAACTGTATTCTCGCGAGGCGATACCGGCGCTGATCGAATACCTGCGCCGTGAGTTGGGTGTGGAGTTTCACTTTTCCACGCTGGTTCGCGACATCGAACCCGGGCAGTTGCAGAGCACGGCAGGCACCTTCCGTGGCGAACAGATCATCGTCTGTTCCGGACATGATTATCAGACGCTGCTGGCCGAACAAATTGCTGAGTTGAACCCGCAAATCTGTCGCCTGCAAATGCTCCGCGCGCGGCCGCAGATCAATCTGAATCTGCAACACGCGTTGCTGACCGGCTTGAGTTGCGTGCATTACGGCGCCTTTGCCGATTTGCCGGAAGCTGCGGCGGTGCAGGCCCAGATTCTTCGCGAATCGCCGCACCTGCACGAGCAGGGGATTCACCTGCTGATCAGCCCGACGCCCTATGGTGAGCTGATCATCGGCGACTCTCACCATTACGGCAGTGATCCCTCGCCGTTCAATGCTGAGCGGGTGGACAACTGGCTGATTGACCTGGCCGAGCAAACGCTGGGTTGCAAGGTGCAGGTGCTTGAACGCTGGCAAGGCGTCTATGGTTCTCGCGGGCCTGGGCCGTTCTCGTTCCTGCGCGCGGCCCCGGGAGTGAGCGTGGCGCTGATGCACACGGGGGTGGGCATGAGTGTCGGGCCGGCGATGGCTGAACGTAATGTCGCGACCTTGTTGAGGGAGTTGTGATGAATGACTGTGGGCAGGTCATCGCTGAGGTCTTCGGTTGGTATGAGCAGTTCGGTGACAACGATTACATCGGTGAGTCGGTGTCGCAGATCGAGCACATGTCCCAGGCCGCGCAGCTGGCGATGACCGAGGGTTTCGATGATGAAGTGGTGTTGGCTGCGTTCTTTCACGACATCGGGCATATCTGCGCTCAAGACGCACAGAACATGGGCGGTTTTGGCGTGGTCAGCCACGAGCGCTTGGGCGCGGATTATTTGCGTCGCGCAGGCTTCAGCGAGCGCGTGGCGCGGCTGGTGGAGTATCACGTTCAGGCCAAGCGTTATCTGACCTTGAAAGAGGCGGGGTACTACGACCGACTCAGCGAAGCGAGCCGGCGAACGCTGGAGTACCAGGGCGGGGTAATGACGACTGAAGAGGCCCAAACCTTCGAGCAAGACCCGTTGTGGGCCATCAGCCTGCGGATGCGCCATTGGGATGAACAGGCCAAGGAGATGTGGGTGCCGGTGATCGATCTGCAGGTGTTGAAGGACAAGGCGGGGCGGTTGTTAGGCGCGTAAGCCACCGATCGTTCCCACGCGTGGGAACGATCAGAGTTGCTGCGCCAACACCTCAACCTGTTCCTGGCGCTCCGTCTGGCTCAACCGCGCATGAGGATTGAGCGACGACCACTGCGGATGCGCTCGGGCCTTGTTCAGAGCCTCCGGCAATTTCCCTTCGCGCCAGGTTTTGTCTTGTGGGGTGGCGACCTGGATGCTGTCCATCGCTGCATGCCCGCGCAGATTCAGTGCCTGCAGCAATTGCCGCTGGCGCAAGGCGAGCAGGCGCAGCACGCTGTCGTCGACGGTCAATTCGTGTTGGCCTTTGATCTTGCCAAGCAAGCGACTGCCATAGCTGCGGGCCGTTTGCAGTGCGCCGCCGGCGATTGCCCCGGCTAGTGCGGCGGCGCCCAAGGTCAGGCCGCCCACCAGCAAGTCCACGCCGGCACCGGCCGCCGCACCCGCTGCGATCCCTCCACCCACCCGTACTCCAAGCTGTTTGAGGGTTTCGGGGTTGAACAAGTCATCGCCCCAACGGCCATCGAGCAAGGGCAAATCACTGGCGGCGGCGTCCTGCGGGCGGAAGGCGTAGAGCTTGAGCAGCGCTTCGACGCAACGCTGCTCGCGCTGGCGAATGGTTTTGCGCAGTTCGCTGATGGCGTGCTGTTGTGCATCGGCTTTGCTGACCACGCTGCGTCGGCAGGCAGCGCAATCGATCAATAGTTCAGCAATCAAGCGTGCTGCGCTTTGCTGGCGGGCCAGACGTTGTGCTTGTTGATCGGCAATCAGCCGTTCCAGTTGCCCGCGAGAACTCTCCAGCAGCAGGGCGAGGCTTTCGTAGAGTCGCCGCTCACCGTCTAGCGGTGGCGCGACGCTATCGAAACGCACCAGTGCGTGCAGCCCGAGTCGGGCCAGGGCTTCGCGCCAATCGGGTTCGCGGTGGTTGGTACTACTGACGAAATTCAGTACCGGCAACAGCGGTTTGCCGCAACTGGCCAGCACTTCCAGTTCATCGCGGTACTTGGCCAGTACCGGCTCGCGGGCGTCGATCACATACAGCCCGGCATCCGAGGTCAGCAACTGGCGAAGGACCTTGGCTTCCTGTTCGAAACGCTGGCGCGCCTCGCTGCCGTCGAGAAACCGTGCCAGTCGCGCCGGGCCATCAAGACGTTCGCCGGGGTGTTCCAGGCGTTCCAGGTAGTCAAGCAGGGCAATCGCGTCTTCCAGCCCCGGCGTGTCGTACAGCTCCAGCAAGGCTTCGCCGTCCACCGACAAACGTGCACCTTCGACATGCCGGGTGGTGCTTGGCCGATGGGAGACTTCGCCGAAGCCGACATCGCGAGTCAGAGTCCGTAGCAATGAGGTCTTGCCGACATTGGTGTGGCCGACTACTGCGAGCCTCAAAGGCTTAGTCATGGCCGCTCTCCAGCCAGTTCAACGGCGCGCAATCGGCGAACGGCAATTCCAGCTGTCGCAGGGCATCGTGCCAGTCGCCCAGGCGTTCGGCATCCAGCGCCTGGCCAGGCGGCGCTTGCAGCAGCCAGACGCGGGTCGCTGTGGCGTTGCGCGCCAGTTCGGCGATCAGCGCCAGGCTGCCGCGATCCGGTGAACGGCGCGGGTCGCAAGCAATGGTCAGGCGTGCCGGGGGAAAACGGGTCATTTGCTCCAGCAGCTTTTGCCGGGACTCACGGCTGTCAAGGATGCCGGCGTCTTTCACGGTTTTCGGCAACTGTGGCGGCCACGGACGCTGATCGTCCAGCTCGATGGCCACCAGCAAGGCGCCGTCACTTTCCAATGTGCTGAGGCCACCCTGAACCGCGTGCAATTGTTCGGGGGCGGTATCGTTGACGCCAAGGCGTTCGCTGCTGGGCATCAGGTGTTCGCGCAATTGGCTGTAGCCGGGCAGGTTCAGGTCGAGGTGCAAGGCCGAGCGGCCGGTTTTCCAGCGCGCCAAACAGAACAGCGCGAGAATCAGGCGCGGCAATACTCCGTAGACCACTAGCACACCCACCAGCCACGCGGCCCAGGCTTGCCGGGCGCTTTCGATGTTCAGCGCAGCATCGCCGCTGGCGCGAATCATTTCCACGGTCGGGACGCTGAAGCCCAATAATGCCGGAAGGGCGCCAAGGGTCTGGGTCACGACGACAAAGGTATCGCCACTGAGAATAGTGGTCTCCCAGACGAAACCGTAGCGCCGGGTCGCCATCAGCATCAGCAGAATCGCCAAGGCGCTGAGTAACACCAGCAACCACAGACTGTTGACCAATACGCCGACGACCCAGCGGTTGAGCTTCTTGCGTTGCAGCAACAGTAATAAGGCCGGCGCCAGTTGCGCAGCTTTGGCGTCGCGGGCAAGCTTTTCGCTGAGCCACAACCATAGGCGCCCGAGACTGGCGCCGTGCTCCCCGGCGAACAGCAGACCCAAGGCCCAGCTCAGTAGCAGAATCAGGTTCAAGCCAAGCAGACTGCCCAGGGCCCAGAACACATTGACCGGGACCTGGCCGTCGCCCAGCGCCGCAAACGCCAGACCGGCACCACTGACGATGGCCAGCACCGCCAGTACGATCAACGCCAGTCGCGCGCCTTGCAGCCAATGGCGCAGCGCGCTGGTCAGGCCATCGCGCTCGGCCAGCCACAGGGCGCGGTACTGGATTCGGCTCGGCAGGTCGCCGCCAGCGTTGCGGGCCAGGCGGTTGGCTTCAAGATCTTCCAAAGGGCCTGCGTGTTCTTCGCGCAGGCGCACGGTTTCAGTCAGCCAGAGGTTTTCCAGCGGGGTGAGTGCAGTCACGCGGCATCCCATTGCTCAAGTGAGCCCAGAGCATAACCGCTGTACGTCGATCGGGCACGTTGCGAGCATGCAAGCCTCTGGTATCCTCGCCTCCATGAAAAAAACTCTCCCTCTCAGCCTGATTGCAGCTCTCGGTGAAAACCGCGTGATCGGCGTCGACAACAGCATGCCCTGGCACTTGCCGGGGGATTTCAAATACTTCAAGGCCACGACCCTGGGCAAGCCGATCATCATGGGTCGCAAGACCTGGGATTCCCTCGGTCGTCCACTGCCGGGCCGGTTGAACATCGTGGTCAGCCGTCAGGTCGATCTGCAGCCCGAAGGCGCCGAGGTGTATCCATCGCTGGAAGCCGCAGTGGCCCGGGCTCAGGAATGGGCGCTGGAGCAGGGCGCCGATGAGGTGATGTTGATTGGCGGCGCGCAGCTGTATGAGCAAGGGATGGATCAGGCGGATCGCCTGTACCTGACCCGCGTGGCGCTGAGCCCGGAGGGCGATGCGTGGTTTCCGGAGTTTGATCTGGCACAGTGGAAACTGGTGTCCAACACCGAGAACCCGGCGCTGGATGACAAGCCGGCGTACAACTTCGAAGTTTGGGAACGCGTCTAGGATCGTTCCCACGCTCCCGCGTGGTAACGCAGCCTGTGACGCTCTGTGTCACAGTGGACGCGGAGCGTCCATAGAGGCATTCCCACGCAGAGCGTGGGAATGATCTATCTGATTAAGCCTGCGCCAGCTCTTCTAGGATCGTTCCCACGCTCCCGCGTGGTAACGCAGCCCGTGACGCTCTGCGTCACAGTGGACGCGGAGCGTCCATAGAGGCATTCCCACGCAGGGCGTGGGAATGATCTGTCTGATTAAGCCTGCGCCAGCTCTTCGTGCTCATCGGCATCCAACAGGCTCTTGTCGGTCTGCTGCATGATCTGGCTGGTGATCGCGCCGGCGGTCATCGAGCCGCTGACGTTCAATGCGGTACGGCCCATGTCGATCAGCGGTTCGACCGAGATCAGCAGCGCCACCAGTGACACCGGCAAGCCCATGGCCGGCAGCACGATCAGCGCGGCAAACGTCGCACCACCACCCACACCGGCTACCCCTGCCGAGCTCAACGTCACAATCGCCACCAGCGTCGCGATCCACAGCGGATCCAGCGGGTTGATGCCCACGGTCGGCGCCACCATCACCGCCAGCATTGCCGGATAAAGCCCGGCACAACCGTTCTGGCCAATGGTCGCGCCGAACGAGGCGGCGAAGCTGGCGATCGATTGTGGAATGCCCAGACGACGAGTCTGCGCTTCGATGCTCAGCGGAATGCTCGCGGCGCTCGAACGGCTGGTGAAGGCAAACGTCAGCACCGGCCAGACTTTACGCAAGAAGCGCAGCGGGTTGATCCCGGCCAGTGAGACCAGCAAGCCGTGAACCACGAACATCAGCCCCAGGCCGATGTACGACACCACCACGAAACTGCCGAGCTTGATGATGTCTTGCAGGTTGGAACCGGCGACCACTTTGGTCATCAGCGCCAGCACGCCGTACGGGGTCAGCTTCATCACCAGACGCACCAGACGGGTCACCCAGGCTTGCAGGGTGTCGATGGCATTGATCACTTTCTGGCCTTTGTCGGCATCGTCCTTCAGCAGCTGCAGCGCGGCGACCCCGAGGAAGGCGGCGAAGATCACCACGCTGATGATCGAGGTCGGCTTGGCCCGAGCCAGGTCGGCGAACGGGTTCTGCGGGATGAATGACAGCAGGAGTTGCGGGATATTCAGGTCGGCGACCTTGCCGGCGTAATCGCTCTGGATCACTTGCAGGCGGGCCATTTCCTGGGTGCCAGCGACCAGGCCATCGGCAGTCAGGCCGAACAGGTTGGTCAGGCCGATGCCGATCAGCGCCGCGATGGCGGTGGTGAACAGCAGCGTGCCGATGGTCAGGAAGCTGATCTTGCCCAGCGAGGACGCGTTGTGCAGACGGGCCACGGCACTGAGGATCGAGGCGAACACCAGCGGGATCACGATCATCTGCAGCAATTGCACGTAACCATTGCCCACCAGATCGAACCAGCCGATCGAGGCTTTCAGGGGCGGGCTGTCCGAACCATAAATGGCGTGCAGCGCGACGCCGAAGATCACACCCAGCACCAGGGCGAACAGGACCTTCCTGGCCAGGCTCCAGGTGGTGTGACGGGTTTGTGCCAGGACCAGCAGTAAGGCGAGGAATACCAGCAGATTGAGGACCAGCGGCAAATTCATTGAGGCTCCGATAAGACTTGTGCCAATCGCGTTCCAGGGCGATTGCGAACCGGCAAGCCTAACAGCTTGATATCTAATGAATTAATACCTGGATGGAATGATCGCTGTCGTTTTTGGAATAAGCCGCTGACGCTCAAACGAATGTCGATGA
Organism: Pseudomonas sp. GW821-FHT04C07; assembly: GCF_059420325.1. Taxonomy (NCBI): domain Bacteria; kingdom Pseudomonadati; phylum Pseudomonadota; class Gammaproteobacteria; order Pseudomonadales; family Pseudomonadaceae; genus Pseudomonas; species Pseudomonas sp. GW821-FHT04C07. Next base: position 266,700 of record NZ_JBWKTM010000001.1, on the reverse strand, counting down.
CGTGATCTGGACGCAAGCCGTCGTGCGCAGGAGAGAACTGTCATATGGATTTGTTAGCGTCGATGACTTTCATTCAGGGAGAAAATGAACATGAAGCTCGCTCCGGGGTTGTTTGCCGCCGCGCTGTGCCTTGGCCTTGCCGGCCAGGCCTTTGCCACCGAGTTGAAACACTGGCCAGAGGCTCAGGCCAGGCAACTGGACGCGATGATCGCGGCCAATGCCAACAAGGGTAACTTCGCGGTGTTCGACATGGACAACACCAGTTACCGCTACGACCTGGAAGAGTCCTTGTTGCCGTTCATGGAAAACAAGGGCCTGATCACCCGCGAGACACTCGATCCTTCCCTGAAGCTGATCCCGTTCAAAGACACCGCCGACCACAAGGAAAGCCTGTTCAGTTACTACTACCGCCTCTGCGAAGTCGACGACATGGTCTGCTATCCATGGGTCGCGCAAGTGTTCGCAGGCTTCACCCTCAAAGAACTCAAAGGCTACGTCGATGAGATGATGGCCTCCGGCAAGCCAGTGCCGAGCACCTATTACGACGGCGATGTGGTCAAGACCATCGACGTCCAGCCGCCAAAGGTCTACACCGGCCAGGCCGAGCTGTACAACAAGCTGATGGAAAACGGTATCGAGGTCTATGTGATGACCGCCGCCTCTGAAGAGCTGGTGCGGATGGTCGCCGCCGATCCGAAGTACGGCTACAACGTCAAGCCACAGAACGTGATTGGCGTGAGCACGCTGCTCAAGGATCGCAAGACCGGCGAGCTGACCACCGCACGCAAGCAGATCACCGCCGGCAAATATGACGAGAAAGCCAACCTGGGCCTGGAGTTGACGCCTTACCTGTGGACCCCGGCCACCTGGATGGCCGGCAAACAGGCAGCGATCCTGACCTACATCGACGAGTGGAAAAAACCGGTTCTGGTGGGTGGCGATACTCCATCCAGCGATGGTTACATGCTGTTCCACAGCGTTGACGTGGCCAAGGGTGGTGTGCACCTGTGGGTCAACCGCAAGGACAAGTACATGACTCAGCTCAACGGCATGATGACCAGGCATGCTGCCGCTCAGGCCAAAGAAGGCCTGGTGGTGACGGCGGACAAGAACTGGGTGATCGTCAAGCCTGAAGATATTCAGTAGGTACTGGATGATCGTTGGATGATCGTTCCCACGCTCCGCGTGGGAATGCAGCCCGTGACGCTGCGCGTCACTGGACGCAGAGCGTCCCTTGAGGCATTCCCACGCGGGAGCGTGGGAACGATCAGCCCCGCACTTGGCGGGGCATTTTTATTCAACGGCTAAGCAATCACAGACCGTCGAGCATCGCCTTGTTACGCACCGCGCCTTTGTCGGCGCTGGTGGCGAGCAGGGCATAGGCCTTCAATGCGGTGGTCACTTTACGTGGACGCACTTCGACCGGTTTCCAGCCTTTCTTGTCCTGTTCAACCCGGCGCGCCGCCAGTTCTTCATCGCTGATCAACAGGTTGATCGAGCGGTTCGGGATATCGATCAGCACTTTGTCACCGTCCTGTACCAGGCCGATTGCACCGCCGGCAGCGGCTTCTGGTGAAGCGTGGCCGATGGACAGGCCCGAGGTGCCGCCGGAGAAACGGCCGTCGGTGAGCAGGGCGCAGGCTTTGCCCAGGCCTTTGGATTTCAGGTAGGACGTCGGGTACAGCATTTCCTGCATGCCCGGGCCGCCTTTCGGGCCTTCGTAGCGAATGATTACGATGTCGCCTTCCTTCACTTCGTCGGCGAGGATGCCGCGTACGGCGCTGTCCTGGCTTTCGAAGATCTTCGCGTTGCCTTCGAAGACGTGGATCGACTCATCGACGCCGGCGGTTTTTACCACGCAACCGTCCAGGGCAATGTTGCCGTACAGAACGGCCAGGCCGCCTTCTTGCGAGTAGGCGTGTTCGACACTGCGGATGCAGCCGTTTTCACGGTCGTCGTCCAGGGTTTCCCAACGGGTCGACTGGCTGAACGCGGTCTGAGTCGGGATGCCTGCAGGACCGGCCTTGAAGAAGTGATGCACGGCTTCGTCGGTGGTCTGGGTGATGTCCCACTTGGCGATGGCTTCTTCCATGCTGCGGCTGTGTACGGTCGGCAGGTCGGTGTGCAGCAGACCACCACGGGCCAGGGAACCGAGAATGCTGAAGATCCCGCCTGCACGGTGCACGTCTTCCATGTGGTACTTCTGGATGTTCGGCGCGACCTTGCACAATTGCGGTACATGGCGGGACAGACGGTCGATGTCGCGCAGGTCGAAATCGATCTCGGCTTCCTGGGCCGCAGCCAGCAAGTGCAGAATAGTGTTGGTGGAACCGCCCATGGCGATGTCCAGGGTCATGGCGTTTTCGAACGCCTTGAAGTTGGCGATGTTGCGCGGCAACACCGATTCATCGTTCTCGCCGTAGTAGCGTTTGCACAGTTCGACGATGGTGCGGCCGGCTTGCAGGAACAGCTCTTCGCGGTCGCTGTGGGTGGCCAGGGTCGAACCGTTGCCCGGCAAGGCGAGGCCCAGAGCTTCGGTCAGGCAGTTCATGGAGTTGGCGGTGAACATGCCGGAGCACGAACCGCAGGTCGGGCAGGCGCTACGCTCGTACTCGGCAACCTTCTCGTCAGAAGCGCTGGAGTCGGCGGCGATCACCATGGCATCGACCAGGTCGAGACCGTGGCTGGCCAGTTTGGTCTTGCCGGCTTCCATCGGGCCGCCGGAAACGAAGATCACCGGAATGTTCAGGCGCAGGGCGGCCATCAGCATACCGGGGGTGATCTTGTCGCAGTTGGAGATGCAGACGATGGCGTCGGCGCAGTGGGCGTTGACCATGTACTCGACGGAGTCGGCGATGATCTCGCGGCTCGGCAGCGAATAGAGCATGCCATCGTGGCCCATGGCGATGCCGTCATCCACGGCGATGGTGTTGAATTCCTTGGCGACGCCGCCAGCCCGTTCGATTTCCCGGGCAACCAGTTGGCCCAGATCCTTCAGGTGCACGTGGCCCGGTACGAACTGGGTGAAGGAGTTGGCAATGGCGATGATCGGCTTCTTGAAGTCGTCATCTTTCATCCCCGTGGCGCGCCACAGGGCGCGAGCACCGGCCATGTTGCGGCCGTGGGTGGATGTTTTCGAGCGGTAATCAGGCATGGAGCACTCCGGGCGGCTAATCGGGTATCAAAAGGGAAGTGAGCTTCTATTGACGTCTGGAACACACAGAAATGGCCGTGTGCCCGGAAGATGCCGATAACGCTGCGGGATCGCCGCGCGCCTCAGCCTGAGCTCATAAACCCGCCGGGGGATGACTGGCGATGAATCTTGTGATTCTACACCGCTGGCGTCAGGAAGGAATGGTGCGATGACGGGACGTACGTACGCCTTCCCTTGTAGGAGCGAGCTTGCTCGCGAAAAACGTTAACGATGACGCGGTGTACCTGATATGCCGCGGCGCCTGTTAATTTTTCGCGAGCAAGCTCGCTCCTACAGTTAGAGCCAGATGGCATCCCAAAGCGGATAGTCACCAATATGAATGACCAATCCGGCTCGTAGGGGATTGGCAACGATGCATCGGGCCATGGTTTTTAGATCTTCCTCCCGGCGCAGTGCTCGGTTGAAATAGCCTTTTTGCCATACAGGTTCATGGCTGTTTCTTGCTTTGTTGATGGCCCGGGCGCAGCGGGACTTGGTTGCTTGCATCAATTTGGGCAAGTCGCCGTTATGCAACTCAACCAGCCAGTGAATGTGATCTGGCATGACCACCCAGGCAACGGAGTCAGCGGCACCGTCTTCTTGAGCTTTTCTGAATTCGTTCACGACCAGGCGGCCAATGCTCCAATCGTGGAAGAGCGGTTGGCGCAAATGAGTGACGGCGGTGAGCAGATAAATGCGTCCGGAGTCCGAGAAACGGCCGGTGCGTAAGCGATGGGCATGAGGTGTTTTGGACATTCCGTTGTCCTCCCTGTGGCTGGAAGAGCAACGTTACGTGAGGCAAGGAGGATAGTCTTTTTGACAGTAGATCTGGATGTGTCTGCCTGAGAGCATCGCGAGCAAGCTCGCTCCTACAGGTGATCGGGTACCCCTGCAGGAGCGAGCTTGCTCGCGATCAGCCGCGAAGCGGCGCTGCCTTAGCTGTTAGGCAGCAACCGGCAGGTAATGCTCTTGATGTAGCGCGTTTCGGCAATCGCCGGGTGCACCGGATGGTCCGGCCCCTGACCACCGCGTTCGAGCATCTGGATATTGCGGTCCAGGTGACGGGCGCTGGTCAGCAGGATGTTTTGCAGATCGTCTTCCGGCAGGTGCATGGAGCACGACGCGCTGACCAGAATGCCGTCCTTGCTGAGCAGACGCATGGCTTGCTCGTTCAGGCGACGGTAGGCGCCTTCGCCGTTCTTCAGGTCTTTCTTGCGTTTGATGAAGGCCGGTGGGTCGGCGACGATCACGTCGAAGCGTTCTTCGCTGGCTTTCAGTTCTTTCAGGGCTTCGAACACGTCGCCTTCAATGCAGGTGACTTTCTCGGCGAAACCGTTCAACGCAGCGTTGCGCTCGACGCCGTCGAGGGCGAAGGACGAGGCGTCGACGCAGAACACTTCACTGGCGCCGAAGGCTGCGGCTTGCACGCCCCAGCCACCGATGTAGCTGAACAGATCGAGCACGCGCTTGCCCTTGGCGTACGGAGCGAGGCGGGCGCGGTTCATGCGGTGGTCATAGAACCAGCCGGTTTTCTGGCCTTCCATGACCGGCGCTTCGAACTTCACGCCGTTCTCTTCCAGGGCAACCCACTCCGGCACCAGACCGAAGACGGTTTCGACGTAGCGGTTGAGGCCTTCGGCATCACGGGCCGCGGAGTCATTCTTGAACAGAATGCCGCTTGGCTTGATCACTTGGGTCAGCGCCGCAATCACGTCGTCTTTATGGGCTTCCATGGTCGCCGAAGCGATCTGGACCACCAGAATGTCGCCGAAACGGTCGACCACCAGACCCGGCATCAGGTCGGAATCACCGTAGACCAGGCGATAGAACGGCTTGTCGAACAGGCGCTCGCGCAGGGACAGGGCCACGTTGAGGCGGTGTACCAGCAGCGACTTGTCCAGCGGCAACTTGATGTCACGGGACAGCAAGCGTGCGCAGATCAGGTTGTTCGGGCTCATGGCGACGATGCCCAGCGGCTTGCCGCCGGCGGCTTCCAGAACCGCTTGATCGCCTGCCTTGAAACCGTGCAGTGGGGTGGCGGCTACATCGATTTCGTTGCTGTAGACCCACAGGTGACCGTTGCGCAGGCGACGGTCGGCGTTGGCTTTGAGGCGCAGGCTTGGCAGGGACATGACGTCGCTCCGGAAAAAAGAGCGGGAGTATAGCGCGTTGTGTAAAGAATGGCCGCGCGGGCAGATGTACTGTAGGAGCCGCCGGTCGACGCTCCTATAGAAAGCGGGCGCTGCTTCGGGTGTTGGAGGTGTCGGGTCGGACTTTATAAGGGTTAGAATCGTTGCTTGGCCCATATGCCAGAGCCAGCGCGCAATGCCGTGGTCGGCTATTTATTGATCTGAGAGCGCCATGCCTGAACTACCTGAAGTCGAAACCACCCGACGCGGTATCGCACCGCATCTGGAAGGCCAGCGCGTCAGCCGCGTGATCGTCCGTGACCGCCGCTTGCGCTGGCCCATTCCGGAAGATCTTGATGTGCGTCTGTCCGGGCAGCGCATCGTGACGGTCGATAGACGTGCCAAGTATCTGCTGATCAATGCCGAGGTCGGGACGTTGATCAGCCATTTGGGGATGTCGGGGAATTTGCGGCTGGTGGAGGTCGGCATGCCGGCGGCCAGGCATGAACATGTGGATATCGAACTGGAATCGGGTCTGGCTTTGCGCTACACCGACCCTCGGCGTTTTGGGGCGATGCTCTGGAGTCTTGATCCGCTCAATCATGAACTGCTGATCCGGCTGGGGCCGGAGCCGTTGACCGACCTGTTTGATGGCGAGCGGCTGTTCCAGCTATCGCGCGGGCGCTCCATGGCGGTAAAGCCGTTCATCATGGACAACGCGGTGGTGGTGGGAGTGGGCAATATCTACGCGACCGAAGCGCTGTTTGCGGCAGGCATCGATCCGCGACGCGAAGCCAAGGGCATTTCCCGGGCGCGTTATCTGAAGCTGGCTATCGAGATCAAGCGCATTTTGGCTCATGCCATCGAGCGCGGCGGCACCACATTGCGCGACTTTATTGGTGGCGACGGCCAGCCCGGCTATTTCCAGCAGGAATTGTTCGTCTACGGTCGTGGCAATGAACACTGCAAGGTGTGTGGCACTGGCCTTCGTGAGGTTCGTCTGGGGCAGCGCGCCAGCGTCTATTGCCCGCGTTGCCAGAGCTGACGAAACCGCACGATCATCTGAAGTTTACGCCTTGCCAGTAATGATCTTGTACTTGGCCATTAGCTGTTCTTCGGTTTCCGGATGGGCTTCATCCAGCGGGATGCAGTCTACCGGGCAGACCTGCTGGCACTGCGGTTCGTCGTAGTGGCCGACGCACTGGGTGCACAGGTTCGGGTCGATCACGTAGATCTCTTCGCCTTGCGAGATGGCGGCGTTCGGGCACTCGGGTTCGCAGACGTCGCAATTGATGCAGTCGTCGGTGATGATCAGGGACATGGGGCACTCCTGCCGGGGCGGCTGGCCCAGGCATCTGAAAACTAATGCTGCAATTGTGCCGCATTGGCGCCCGCAGTGCACGCGGGCGCGATGGGCTGTTTCCTGACTACTTCTTGAAGCGCAGGGTCAGGGCGTCAGCGACGGCCGGGTGGACGAACTTGGCAATATCGCCGCCCAGGGCGGCAATTTCACGAACCAGCGTCGAAGAAATGAACGAATAACGCTCTGACGGGGTGAGGAAAAGGCTTTCCACATCCGGCGCCAACTGGCGGTTCATGTTGGCCAGCTGGAATTCGTATTCGAAGTCCGACACCGCTCGCAGGCCACGCAGGAACACATTGGCGTTCTTTTCCTTGGCAAAGTGCGCAAGCAGCGTGGAGAAACCGACGACTTCAACGTTCGGTATATGTTTGGTGACCTCGCGGGCCAGCTCCACACGCTGTTCCAGGGGGAAAAGCGGGTTTTTCTTCGGGCTGGCGGCGACGGCAATGATCACATGGTCGAACAGGCGCGCGGCGCGTTCGACCAGATCGCCATGGCCCTTGGTAATCGGGTCGAAGGTACCTGGGTACAACACTCGGTTCATCGCGTCGTCCTGGCGGGAGTCCGTTGGGGAGTCGGATGGTATCGCAGCCTTCCCGGTCGGCCAAGTCGCCTTTGGGGGAAGAAAGCACTATAGACGATACGAATAATGTGCTTTTTCACGAGTTTTTTAAACGCTCGGCCAGTGAAGTGGCCAATTGCGCCGTCAGTCCGTAGACCGACAGCTGCGGGTTGGCGCCAATGCTGGTGGGGAACAACGAGCCATCGTGGATCGACAGATTGCCCAACTGATGATGCCGGCCGAGGCTGTCGCAGACGGCATTTTTCGGGTCTTCGCCCATGGCGCAGCCGCCCATCACGTGAGCGCTACCCAGGCGCGTGCGATACAACTCAAGGCTCAGACCGTCGATCAGCGTGCGGGCTTGCGCCAGGGTTTTTACATAACGGGCATCGTTGTGCAGGGGCATGACTTCCTTTGCGCCGCCGGCGAACTGGATTTGCGCCATGCTGTGGAAGGCCCGGCGCAGGCCATCCCAGGCATAAGCTGATACCTGATAGTCGAGCACCGGTGTGCCATCACCGCGCAACTCGACACTGCCGCCGGGGCTGTCGGGGTGAAAGCCATCACGCAGTAGCGCGAGCATGGCGTGGGTGTGGGGCAGTTGTTCCATGCGCAGTGCGTTGTCGGAACCGAAACCGCCGAACAGGGTGCTGGCCAGCGCCGGGTGCAGCGGGGGGACTTCCAGCTTGTAGGACATTTTGCCGGTAGTGCCGTCCTGCCATTGAAAATGGTCGGAATAAATCGATTGGGGCGCGCCGTAGAACGGGTTGATCACGCCGTCGAAATGCCCGGCAGACATGTTTACCAAGTGTAGGAAGGTCCGTTTGCCGAGCCGCTCATGGGGGTCGGGCGCCTTGGAACGCAGCAGCAACGCCGGGCTGTTGATGCCGCCGCCGGCCAGAACATAGTGCCGTGCCTTGACGGTGATGCTGCGCCCGGTCGGCGCGACACAGCGTGCGTCCATGGCCACGCATTGCAGGCCAGTGACCTTGTCATCTTTGATCAACAGATGTTCGGCACGGGCCAGATATAGCAGTTCGCCGCCTTTTTCCAGGGTTGCCGGAATGCTGGTCACCAACATTGATTGTTTGGCGTTGGTCGGGCAGCCCATGCCGCAATAACCGAGGTTCCAGCACCCGCGAACGTTGCGCGGGATCACATGCCAGCTGTAGCCGAGCTTTTCGCAGCCATTCTTGATCACGTCGTTGTTGGCATTAGGCGGTACCATCCACGGCGCGATGCCCAGGCGCTTCTCCATTTTCTCGAACCAGGGCGCCATCTCGGCAGGGCTGTGGCCTTTGACATTGTGTTCTTTGGCCCAGTGCTCAAGGGTCGGCTGCGGGGTTCGAAAGCTCGAAGTCCAGTTGATCAACGTCGTGCCGCCGACCGCGCGGCCTTGCAGGATGGTGATCGCACCGTCCTTGCTCATGCGGCCGATGCCTTCCTGATAGAGGCTGGCGTAGGCTTGATCTTCCAGCATCTTGAAGTCGCTGCTGGTCTTGAGCGGGCCTTCTTCGATCAGCAGCACCTTGTAGCCGGCGGCGCTGAGAATCTCTGCCGTAGTGCCGCCGCCGGCACCGCTGCCGATGATCGCCACGTCCGCTTCCAGCGTCAGGTCCTGCTCCAGTTGCGAGCCGTCATGGGTTTTCCAGCCACGGGCCAGGCCCTCGCGAAACAGATCAGGTACGGGCATATCAGGTGCTCTTGTTTTTATGGATTAAACGAGGTGGCCGCTAAGCGGCCAATCGCGAGCAAACTGTTGTGGTCCAGTTTTTTTTGGACCAGTCCGTAGGAGCGAGGCTTGCCCGCGAATGGGGCACTGCAAATCTCAAACCTTCGGCGGCCCCGGATACCCGCAGTGCGCCCACGATTCGGTGCGACCGTACCAGGCCATCATCACCAGTTGCACAAGCGAGCTGTGGCCCATGCGCAGCAGGCTCAACGAGCTGTTTTCCCAACGCTTGAGAAAGTGCCGGATGTCATTGACGCTGGCGTTCTCCCAACTGCCCCAGATGCCGGTCAATGGCCCACGGGTGATGGCCATGCCGAGCACATCGAACAGTTGCCGGGTCAGCTTGAGCATTTCCGGCGACAGGTGATCGAGACCGCGATCCAGGCTTTGCAAGGTGCCGTCGATGGCCACAGGCATTTTCTCGACGGTCACGGCACCCTCGAGCATCACCGGGATCAGTGCCCGTAGAAATGGCAGGTCGCTGCTGCGCAGAATCGCAAAACCGCTGGCCGGGGTGCTGGCCGAGCAGCCGCTGAGGCTGGCGCCAAGCCCGGCAGTGGCGAGGAAGGCACTGGCGCACAGGCCGAACTTCAATAGACCGCGTCGTGACAGCTCGGGTGATTCAGACAGGCTTGGGTTCATTATTGTTATTACCCGACAGCAATGTGGTTAGCGGACAAACAGCTTCTGAATCAGCTTCTGGATGGATTTTCCGTAAGGCGGGTAAATCAATTTCGCCGCATTCAGCCGCTGCTTGGTCAGCACGCCCTTGGCCTTGCTGAACGTCAGGAAGCCTTCACGGCCGTGGTAATGGCCCATCCCCGATGCGCCGATGCCGCCGAACGGCATATCGTCTTGAGCGACGTGCAGCAGGGTGTCGTTGATGCAAACACCCCCTGAGTGGGTTTCGTTGAGCACGCGGCTTTGTTCTGCCTTGTCGTAGCCGAAGTAGTAGAGCGCCAGCGGACGCGGTCGTTGGTTGATGTAGGTAAAGGCTTGATCCAGGCCGGTGTAGGGGACGATGGGCAGCACCGGACCGAAGATTTCGTCCTGCATTACGGTCATCTCGTCGTTGACGTTCAGCAACAGGCTGTGGCCCATGCGTCGACCCTGACCCTGGTCGAACAGCGGGATCAGCAACGCGCCCTTGCTGGTGGCGTCGCTGAGGTAACCGTTGAGCCGTGCCATTTGTCGGTCATTGATGATCGCGGTGTAGTCCGGGTTGTCTGCAAGCTTGGGATAAAACCCGCGAACGGCCTTGCGATAGGCTTCGATGAAGGCGCCAACGCGGTCCTCCGGCACCAGCACGTAATCCGGAGCGACACAGGTTTGTCCCGCGTTCAGGGTTTTGCCGAAGGCGATGCGTTCAGCGGCATCCTTGAGCGGTACGTCGGCGGAGACAATGGCCGGCGATTTGCCGCCCAGTTCCAGGGTCACGGGGGTCAGGTGTTCTGCCGCGGCGCGCATGACATGCTTGCCAATGCTGGTGGCGCCGGTAAACAGCAGGTGATCGAAGCGTAGTCTGGAAAACGCCATGCCGACTTCGGCTTCTCCCAATATCACGCAGACCAGATCTTCTGGAAAGACCCGAGCCAACAATTCCTTGAGCAATTGCCCGGTGGCCGGCGTCGACTCGCTGAGCTTGAGCATCACCCGATTACCGGCGGACAACGCGCCGACCAAGGGGCCGATGGCGAGGTAAAGCGGATAGTTCCACGGCACGATAATCCCGACCACGCCCAGTGGTTGATAGATGACTTTGGCCGAGGCGGGCTGGAAGGCTGCGCCTACTTTGCGTCGGGACGATTTCATCCAGCCTTTGAGGTGTTTGCTGGCGTAATGAATGCCGTGCAGGCTGGGCATCAGTTCGGCAAGCAAGGTTTCATCGGCGCTGCGGTGGCTGAAATCCTGGCTGATGGCGTCGATCAATGCCTGGCGTTCGTCGCTCAATACATGACGCAAGGCCTTGAGCCATTGCTGGCGTTGCGCCGCTGGCGGCATTGGGTGGGCCGCATAGGCCTGGCGCTGGGCGGCAAACAGCCTGTGGAGCTCATCCAGTTGCGGTTGAGAGTCTTGCAGATAGGCAATGTCGGCAGGCATGGATGGCTCCGATTTTTATTCGAGAGACTTGCTTTTAGAGTCTATGCTCTAAAATGTCAAATGACATCACTCGACAGCTTTGATTTATCCGATTCGGGATAGGTCGTAAGATGCTCGGCAACGCACTCTGAATTAAAGCCCAAGCCCATGGCCCCACGGATAAAAACCAGCGAGCGCATCGTCCAGAACAGCCTTGAGCTGTTCAATCAGCAGGGCGAGCGTAGCGTCAGCACCAACCACATCGCGGCCCACATGGAAATTTCCCCGGGCAACCTGTACTACCACTTCCCCAACAAGCAGGCGATCATCGCCGTGCTGTTCAGTGAGTACGAAAACCTGGTGGACAGTTTCCTGCGCCCACCCCAGGGCCGTGCGGCTACGGTCGAAGACAAACGCTATTACCTGCAGGCGCTGCTCGCCGCCATGTGGCGCTACCGATTCCTGCACCGAGACCTCGAACACCTGCTCGACAGTGACCCGGAACTGGCCGCTCGCTACCGACGTTTTTCCCAGCGCTGTCTGATCCAGGGCACGGCCATTTACGAGGGCTTTGTCGAGGCCGGAATCCTGAGCATGGGCAGGGTCCAGATTGAATCCCTGACCCTCAACGCGTGGATCATCCTCACCTCTTGGGTGCGCTTTCTCTGCACCACGCGGGAAAATTCCACGCATCTGAGTGAAGAGGCCATCAAGCGCGGGGTCTATCAGGTGTTGGTACTGGAAGCCGGATTTGTCACTGACCAGGCTCGGGAGGCAGTGACTGCGCTGTTCGATGAGTTTTATGTGCCGCTGGCGCAGGCACTGGAAGAAGTGCAGTAGGATCAACCACAGACTTAATCACAGGAGCCCGTTATGCCCATTGCGCAATTGATCAGCCCTCAAGCTCTGGACTTGAAAAAGGAGCAGGCCGGGCTGGTGATTCTGGATTGCCGTTTTGCCCTGGAAGACCCGGACTACGGCCAGCGCAGTTATGCCGAAGGGCATATCGCCGGCTCATCTTTCGCCGATCTGGAGCGTGACCTCAGCGGTCCTGTGATCAAGGGGGTGACCGGTCGCCATCCGTTGCCGGATCCTGAGCAGCTTACTGAGCGTTTGCAGGCCTGGGGTATCAATGCCGAAAGTGAAATTGTGCTGTATGACGATGGCCCCGGTGCATTTGCCGCACGCGCCTGGTGGCTGCTGGCCTGGCTGGGCAAGCGCGACGGTGTGTTCATTCTCGATGGCGGCTTGAAGGCCTGGCACGCGGCTGGTTTGCCGTTGAGTCTGGACGCGCCTGATACACGCCCCGGCAGCTTTGCAGGTACACCAGACGACTCGCTGCTATTGAGTGCCGAACAACTGCAAAAGCGCCTCGGCCAGCCAACCCTGACCTTGCTCGATGCTCGCGCCCAGCCGCGTTTCCGTGGCGAGGTGGAGCCGATCGACCCCGTGGCCGGGCACATCCCCGGCGCACAATGCGCGGCGTTCAGCGAAAACCTGGGTGGCGACGGGCGTTTTCTCCCGGCAGACCAGCTCAAGCAACGTTTCGCTGCGAAGCTGGGTGACCGCTCGCCGAATGAACTGGTGGCCTATTGCGGTTCCGGCGTGACGGCTTGCCATAACCTTTTTGCGTTGTGCCTGGCAGGTTATCCGCTGGCCAGTCTGTATGCAGGATCGTGGAGTGAGTGGATTACCGATCCCAAGCGTGGCATCGCCAAGGGCGATTGAAGATAACGATCGTTCCCACGCTCCTGCGTGGGAATGCATCCAGTGACGCTCTGCGTCACATCAACGGCGGACGCAGAGCGTCCCGGGCGGCATTCCCACGCGGAGCGTGGGAACGATCACTAGACTGGCAATTGCCCCATCATCCAGCGCAACAAAAAGAACACCAGCAACCCGCCTCCAATGGTCGCCAGCAAATGCCGGGTCAACGCGGCAATGGCAATCGCGACCAACCCCGCCAACAGGTACGCATTACTCAGGTTCAGCGCCCAATGCTCACCATCGGGCAGCAACATGCCGGGCACTACAATAGCTGTCAGCACCGCTGTCGGCACATAGTGCAAACCCTGGCGCACCAGCGGCGGGAAGCTCAGATTTGGCCAGGCGAACAAGCTGTAGCGCAGCACAAAGGTAATCGCGGCCATGCCGAAAATCAGCCACCAGTAACTCATGAGTGCAACTCCTTGCCAGTCTGAGTCGCCAATCGTCGGCGCTCCAACACTGCGCCCACCGCAATCCCGCTGAAGGCGGCTGCCATCAGTCCGAGTTTGTAGGGCCAGCCATAGGTCACCAATGCTACGGCGCCTGCCGCCAGTGCGGCAGCAACTTGTGGTTTATTGCGCAGCAACGGCACGACGATGCCGATAAAGGTCGCCAGCATGGCAAACTCCAACCCCCAGCTCGCCAAGTCCGGCACGGCCTGACCGAACAGCACACCCACCAGTGAACTCGACACCCAGCACACATACAGCGAACTGGTGACGCCCAGCCAATACCAGTGCGCAAGCGGGCGATCACCGTGCAGCAGATAGAAGCGTTGAACCACTGCGAAGGTTTCATCCGTCAGCCAAAACGCCAACAACACTCGCCAACGCTGCGGCAACTGGCTGACATGAGGCTGCAGGGTGGCGCTGTAAAGCACGTGGCGCAGATTGACGATAAAGGTCGTCAGCAGAATCACCACCGCACTGGCACCCGCGCCGAACAGGCTGATGACGATAAATTGCGCGGAACCGGCGTAGACGAATAGCGACATACCGACCGCTTGCCATAACGTCAGGCCAGCGGCGCCGGCCAATGTGCCGAAGATCAGCCCGAACGGCAGAATGCCCACGGCCATGGCAAAGCTGTCGCGGATACCTCGGGAATAAAGCTGTTTGCGGGTCATCAAGACTCTCCTTGTTGCCCGCATCTTAGGCAGCTCAGGAAAAGTCTGTCTTGAACGATCTTGCGCTTGCGGTCCGATAAGCCCCCGGCCCGACGCCATAGACTTGCTTGAACTGCCGGCTCAGATGGCTCTGGTCGGCGAAGCCCAATTGCGTCGCCACTTCCAGCGGCAGGCAGCCTTTGCGCAACAATGCCCGCGCTTGAGCAATGCGCTGCTGCATCAGCCAGGTATGTGGCGGCATGCCGGTTGCCCGGCGAAACACTCGGGCGAAATGAAAGGGTGACAGGTTAACCGCAGTGGCCAGTTCCTCGAGGGAGGGCGGCGAGGCCAGTTGCGATTGCAGCAGCTCTTTGGCCTGGACGATGGCGCGATGTTCCTGCCCTGGCTTACCGGGCGTGGGCACTCCCGCGTGCCGTTGCAGCAAAGACAGCATCATTTCCCGCCAGACTGTCTGCTGTTGCAGCGCCGTGGCCGGGCTTTCCAGCAACCGGTGCAGCTGGCAGAAGCCGCTCACCAGGTCCGGATCGCGATAGAGCGTGGCACCGAATGCCGGAAGGCTGTTGGCCGGGAGTTCGAGCTCGGCCAGCAGTGAGAGAATCTGCTCGTTGTCTGGATAAAAGGCCCGATACAGCCACCCGTCATCGGTACCTTTGTGGCCGGTGTGCAATTCGTCCGGATTGATCAGCACCAATGTCCCGGTGCCCGCCAGATGTTCTGCGCCGCGATAGCGATAACGCTGGGCGCCGGCCATGATCAGGCCAATGACATAACCATCATGCACATGGGGTACAAAACGGTGCTCGATGTAGCGGGCGGCCAATAACTCGACACCGGCCAGCGGCGCGGCTTGCCAGAAGCGGATCGACTCGCCCTCGGTGTTCATCATCGCTACCTGTGACCTGCACCGGTCAGCCAATGCGGGATACGGCGTTCCAGGTAGTAGCCGGGTTTGTGCAGGGTTCCGTCGACAAAACCGACATGCCCACCCTTGGTCTGCAATTCAAACTGCGTGCTCGGTGACAGCTCTTCAGCCTGCGGCAAGCTGTGGAGGGATACGAACGGATCGTCAGCTGCCTGAATGATCAGGGTCGGTGTGCGGATGGCCCCGAGAAAATAACGACTGGAGGCGCGCCGGTAATAGTCTTCGGCATCCAGAAACCCATTCAGTGGCGCGGTGACCCGGCCGTCGAAATCCCAGAAAGTCCGCAAGTTGTCCAGCGAGCCGAGCCCGTCCAGGGTGGCCAGGCCTTCGTGGCGGCCGTCATGCAGGAATCGCCGTTGCTTGTTTTTGATGTAGGCCAGCATCTCGCGCATGAAATGCGCCTGATAAACCCTGGAAAAACCCTGGCCGATACGGTCAGCGCACTGGTCGAGACGAAAGGGTACCGAAACCGCCACGGCGCCCAGCAGCTCGCTGTCGTGGCCGGTTTCCCCCAGATGTTTGAGCAGCACATTACCGCCCAGCGAATAGCCGACTGCATACAACGGAGCCAACGGCCGTTGGGCCCGCAGATGGCTGATCGTTGCCGCGAGGTCTTCGCTGGCGCCGGAGTGATAGCTGCGTGGCAACAGATTCGGTTCGCCCGAGCAGCCGCGCCAGTTCAGCGCCACGCTGGCCCAGCCTCGAGCTGCCAGCACTTTTTGCAACCCGGCCACATAGGGCGAATTTGAAGACCCGGTCAGTCCGTGCAACACCAGCACCAAGGGGGCATTGGAGCTATGAGGGCCATGCCAGTCGAGGTCGAGGAAGTCGCCATCTTCAAGCCAGAGTCGTTCACGTTGCCGGTCGAGATGAGTGGTTTTGCGCCACAGTGGGCCCCACAAGGTTTGCAGGTGCGGGTTGCCCAGGCCAAAGGCGGGGGTGAAACGATCTGACGGTGTGGGCACGATTTTTCTCGGTGCACAATTGCGTACCCAAGGTCTGTCAACAGACCCCGGGTATGAACCTTTTTCAGGCCGGTCGATTAACCGACGGTCTCTGCCATACGTTGCCACAGCGCATAGTGCACCCGCCCGGATTTTTGCTCCCGGTGCAGGCGCCAGCTGGCTGGAAGGCCGAGCGTCGAGGGCGCCGTTTCGCTTTCAGTATAGATCCACGCGGCGTCGGCCAGCCATTGGCGCTCTTCCAGCAGTGTGCAGGCAGCGGGCAACAGGTTCTGGTTGAACGGTGGATCGAGAAATACCAGGTCGAACGGCGTCGCCGGCTGGGTTTCCAGGTAGCGCAAGGCGTCGGCGGTCTGCACGTGACCGGTGGTGCAGCGCAGGGTGCCCAGGTGCTCGCGCAGACTGGAAACGGCAATGTTGCTACTGTCCAGCGCCTGGCCCATGGCAGCGCCACGGGACAGGGCTTCGAGGAACAGTGCGCCGCTACCGGCAAACGGGTCGAGCACTTTGGCCCCGACGACGTACGGTGCGAGCCAGTTGAACAGGGTTTCGCGGACGCGGTCCGGGGTCGGGCGCAGGCCCGGAGCGTCCGGGAAGCTCAGGCGACGGCTACGCCATTCTCCGCCGATGATACGCAGCTGACCAACGCCGTTATGGACGTTGTGAACAGGTTTTTTGCTGGGACGCGATGGGCTGGCCATTAATGCTCCGGAACCCCGAGCGGTTGCTCGGCAGGTTTGTCAGTAGGGGCCGGTAACGGCTTTTGTGGAACGGTTGGCCCGGCGCTGACAATAACCATTTTGTCAGCGCTCAGGTGTTTGTTCAGCGCAGTCTTGACCTGGTCGACGGTCAGGCTTTGGGACTGTTGCATGAAGTCTTCAAGGTAGCTCAGTGACAGGTTGTAGAAACCCATGGCACCAAGCTGACCGACGATATCGGCGTTGCTCGCGGTGGACAGCGGGAAGCTGCCGGCCAGTTCACGCTTGGCGTCGTCCAGTTCTTTCTGGGTCGGACCGGTTTTCAGGTAATCGGCGAGAACGTCCTGGACCAGTTTCAGCGTTCCTTCGCTCATCTCGGCGCGGGTTTGCAGATTGATCATGAACGGCCCGCGGACCTGCATCGGGGAGAAACCGGAGTATACGCCATAGGTCAGGCCGCGCTTCTCGCGGACTTCGTCCATCAGCCGTGTACCGAAACCACCACCGCCGAGGATCTGGTTGCCCAGGGACAGCGCCGCGTAGTCCGGATCATCACGGTCAATGCCCAGTTGCGCGAGCATCAGATTGGTCTGATTGGACGGGAACTCGATATGGCCAATACTGGCCTTTGGCTCAACCGGTTGCTCGATTTTGGCCAGCGCCGGACCTTTCGGCAGCGCGGCGGAAACTTGCGCGGCAACGGCTTCGGCTTCCGTGCGTGACAGGTCGCCGACCAAGGCAATCACCACATTGCCAGCGGCATAAGCCTTGTCATGGAACGTCCGTATTTGCGCGGGGGTGATCGACGGAATACTTTTCGCCGTGCCATCGCTGGCGTGGGCATAAGGATGATTGCCGTACAAGCGATTCATCAGCTCAAGGCTCGCCAGTTTGCCGGGGCTCTGCTTCTGATATTCGAAACCGGCGAGCATCTGGTTTTTGATTCGCGCCAGCGAGTCAGCCGGGAGTGTCGGTTTGCCCACGACTTCGGCAAACAGCTTCAAGGCAGGTGCGCGTTTATCAACGGCGCTCAAGCTGCGCAGCGATGCTATCGCCATGTCTTTATAAGCACCATTGCCAAAATCGGCACCTAAACCTTCGAAGCCTTCGGCAATCGCGCCGACGTCTTTACCAGCCACGCCTTCATTGAGCATGGCGTTTGTCAGCAGCGCCAGACCGGGTGTGCTGCCATCCTGGCTGCTACCCGCGGCGAAGGTCAGGCGCATGTCGAACATCGGCAGTTCGCGGGCTTCAACGAACAGCACCTTGGCGCCTTCGGCGGTTTTCCAGGTTTGTACGTCCAGCGCACGGTGGCTTGGCGCCTTGCCGTCCAGCTCGGTCAGCGATTGCAGCTTTTTGCTGGCCTTGGCCTGATCGAGTGCCTGGCTGGCATCGGATTGGCCTGGGCGGCTGAAGTAGAAACCCAGTGAAACGACCAGCGCGACGAGTACCAGGCCGATCAAGGCCAGGCGTGATTTTTTGCGCTCACTCATGTGTTGTCTCCTCGGGCAGGACATGCGCAACGCTGAGACGTTCGCGGGTGAAATAGGTGCGGGCGGCGTTGCGGATGTCTTCCGGAGTCACGCTTTGCAGCTCGGCGAGTTCGGTATCCATCAGTTTCCAGGACAGACCGACGCTCTCCAGCTGGCCGATGGCAGTGGCCTGGCTGGTGATCGAGTCACGCTCGAAGACCAGGCCGGCGATCACCTGGGCGCGGACGCGTTCCAGTTCATCCGTGGTGGGGGCGGTGGTTTTCAACTGTTCGAGCAGGCGCCACAGGCCCGCTTCGGTCTGGGCCATGGTTTTCTTTTTCTGGGAGTTGGGCGTCGCAGAAAGCGTGAACAGACTGTCGCCACGGGTGTAGGCGTCGTAACTCGACGAGCCACCGGAGACCAGCTCTTCGCCGCGCTCCAGTTGGGTCGGAAGGCGTGCGCTGTAACCGCCATCGAGCAGGGCCGAGATCAGTCGCAAGGCATTCACCGAGCGCTTGTCCACCGCAGTGGCGATGCTTGGCACGTTGAAGCCCAGCATCAGGCTCGGCAGTTGGGTCTTCACGTGCAGGGTGATCTGGCGTTCGCCGGGCTCGGCCAGCTCCAGCGGGATCTTCGCTGGCGGTATGGCACGTTTGGCGATCGGACCAAAGTAGCGTTGGGCCAAGGCTTTGACTTCATCCGGGGTCACATCACCGACCACCACCAGCGTGGCGTTGTTCGGCACATACCAGGACTGGTACCAGCGGCGCAGGTCTTCGACCTTCATCCGGTCCAGGTCCGACATCCAGCCGATGGTCGGCGTGTGGTAACCGCTCGCCGGGTAAGCCATGGCCTTGAAGCGCTCGTAGGCCTTGGACGTCGGCTTGTCGTCGGTGCGCAGGCGACGCTCCTCCTTGATCACTTCAATTTCGCGGCTGAACTCATCGGCCGGCAGGCGCAGGTTGGCCATGCGGTCGGCTTCCAGCTCGAAAGCCACGCCCAGGCGGTCGCGAGCCAGTACCTGGTAAAAGGCGGTGAAATCGTCGCTGGTGAACGCGTTCTCTTCGGCGCCCAGATCGCGCAGGATCAACGAGGCTTCGCCGGGACCGACTTTCTCGCTGCCCTTGAACATCATGTGTTCCAGAGCGTGGGACAAACCGGTCTGGCCCGGGGTTTCATAACTGGAGCCGACCTTGTACCAGATCTGCGAAACCACCACGGGAGCGCGATGGTCTTCGCGCACGACCACTTTCAGGCCGTTGTCGAGGGTGAACTCGTGGGTGGGCTGTGGGTCGGCAGCCAGAGCTGAAAGAGGCAGACAAACTGTGCTGAGCAACAGGCCTGCGGCGCGGCGGGCTAGAGCATTCATTCGTTTTTAAACCTGTTGGGCTGCCCGCTTGGTCTTGGCGTCGGCGGGCGAGAGGTTGGGGCGTGTCATCAATCATTACCAGTACCGCGCACTATCAGCCCGTTTTCAGGCGGCCACGCGGTACTGGTAATGATTGATGACACGCCCTAGGATACTGATCCGTTTTACTGGCGGCCACGCCTATCAGGCCTTTGAACGGTCAGCAGGTTGTTTGGGTTTGCGGCTGAAGCTTTGAGTTTGTCAACTAAACTCTGCGTTTTCGCCGACGATGCCGTACCAGTCCTTCGTATTAGTCGACCTTTGAGGTGCCGATGGGCACCTCGACAAAATGTTGCGCGTGAACAAGCTGGCTAAAAAGCAGTCTGTTCTGCATCGAATATTTATCTGTCGAGGCGTCACATTGGCGCGTCGCTACCTTGAGATAGCCGTCATCCATGTTTGGTTCCAACGACGACAAGAAGAGCCCAGCTGCGGCTGGCGAGAAAAAAAGCCTGTTCGGGTGGCTGCGCAAAAAGCCGCAGGAAGCCGTCGTCGAACAGCCAAAGCCACTTCCTGAGGCCGTTCCTGAGCCGGTAATAGAAGCTGCGCCCGTTGCACAAGCGCCGGCGCCGCTGGTGTTGCCGATCACCGAGTCGGTGCATCAGCCGGTAGCTGAACCTGCTCCGGCGCAGGAAGCACCGCTGACGCCGGAAGTCGAGCACAAGCCCTGGCTGGTCCTGCCGGTGGCAGAAGAGCCGGTGGGGCTGGTCGAAGATGAGCTGGCGCCGCATATCACTCCGCCGATTCCTGCGCCAACGGTCACTCAGCAAGCGGTAGAGCTGCTGGCTGTCGAGCCGATTTCGTTTGTTGAGCCGGTTGCTGTTGAACCCGATGTCCCAGAGTCAGTGATTGCCGCATTTGTTGCTCCAGAACCTGTCCAGGCTCCGGTGCCAGTGCCAGTCGCTGCACCGGTTGTTACTGCGCCAGTTGCGCCAGTATCCAGCGCGCCGAGTGAATTGCCTGCAGCCGCGGAGCCGGTCGGTGCCAGTCGCGAAGAAAACAAAGTCGGTTTCTTTGCCCGCCTCAAGCAAGGCCTGTCCAAGACCAGTGCCAGCATCGGCGAGGGCATGGCCAGCCTGTTCCTGGGCAAGAAGCTGATCGATGACGAATTGCTGGAAGATATCGAAACCCGTCTGCTGACCGCTGACGTCGGTGTCGAAGCGACTTCGGTGATCATCCAGAGCCTGACCCAGAAGGTCGCACGTAAACAGCTGGCCGACGCCGATGCACTCTACAAGTCCCTGCAGGCCGAGCTTGCGAGCATGCTCAAACCGGTCGAGCAGCCACTGAACATCACCTCGCAGAACAAGCCATTCGTGATTCTGGTGGTTGGTGTGAACGGTGCCGGTAAAACCACCACTATTGGCAAGCTGGCGAAGAAACTGCAACTCGAAGGCAAGAAAGTCATGCTTGCGGCCGGTGATACCTTCCGTGCGGCGGCGGTCGAGCAATTACAGGTCTGGGGCGAGCGCAACAAGATCCCGGTGATCGCCCAGCATACCGGGGCCGATTCCGCGTCTGTGATCTTCGATGCAGTCCAGGCCGCCAAAGCCCGTGGCATTGATGTATTGATCGCCGACACCGCCGGTCGCCTGCACACCAAAGACAACCTGATGGAAGAACTGAAGAAGGTTCGTCGGGTTATCGGCAAACTCGACGCCGATGCGCCGCACGAAGTACTGCTGGTGCTCGACGCCGGCACTGGCCAGAACGCTATCAACCAGGCCAAACAATTCCATCAGACGGTCGAGCTGACCGGTCTGGCGTTGACTAAGCTCGATGGCACGGCCAAGGGCGGGGTGATTTTCGCCCTGGCCAAGCAATTTGGCCTGCCCATTCGCTACATCGGTGTCGGTGAAAGCATCGATGATCTGCGTACTTTTGAAGCCGAACCCTTTGTCCAGGCACTTTTTGCCGAGCGGGAGCGTTCATGATTCGTTTCGAACAGGTCGGTAAACGCTATCCGAACGGACACGTCGGCTTGCATGAGCTGAGCTTTCGAGTCCGAAGGGGCGAATTTTTGTTTGTTACGGGCCATTCCGGCGCCGGTAAAAGCACCTTATTGCGGCTGTTGCTGGCCATGGAGCGCCCGACTACTGGCAAGTTGCTGCTGGCCGGCCAGGATCTGGGTCAGATCAGCAATGCCCAGATTCCTTTCCTGCGTCGGCAGATTGGCGTGGTGTTCCAGAACCACCAGTTGCTGTTCGATCGCACGGTGTTCAACAACATCGCCTTGCCGTTGCAGATTCTTGGCTTGTCCAAGGCTGAAATCGCCAAGCGCGTGGACTCGGCCCTGGAGCGTGTGGCGCTTTCGGACAAGACCGACCTGTACCCGGGTGACCTGTCCACCGGCCAACAACAGCGCGTCGGTATTGCCCGTGCCATCGTTCACCGCCCGGCACTGCTGCTGGCGGACGAACCGACCGGTAACCTCGACCCGCGTCTGGCGGCGGAAATCATGGGTGTATTCGAAGACATCAACCGGCTGGGCACCAGCGTGCTGATCGCCAGCCACGACCTGGCGCTGATTGCCCGCATGCGTCATCGCATGCTGACGCTGCAACGCGGCCGCCTTATCGGCGACGGGGAGGCTGGGGCATGAGTGCGACACGCAGTCCGAAGGTTTCCGAGCGTGTGGCGCCAAAGGCCGCCGACCCGCAACCGCAGAAGAAAAAACGCGACGATGACGACGGCCCGGACTTCAGCACCTTGCTGCATGCCTGGATCGAGAGTCACCGCGCCAGCCTGCTGGACAGCCTGCGTCGCCTGGGCAAACAGCCGATCGGCAGCTTTTTCACCTGTCTGGTGATGGCCGTTGCCCTCAGCTTGCCGATGGGGCTTTCGCTGTTGCTGAGCAATGTCGAACGTCTAGGCGGGTCCTGGCAGCGTGCGGCGCAGATTTCCCTGTACCTGCAACTCGACGCCAGCGCCAACGAAGGCGAGCACCTGCGTGAGCAGATCAAGGGCCTGCCGGGCGTCGCGGATGCTGAGTACATCAGCCGTGATCAGGCGCTGGAAGAGTTTCAACAGCAGTCTGGCCTGGGCGAGGCGCTCAAAGAGCTGCCGCAGAATCCGTTGCCAGGCGTGGTCCTGGTGACCCCGAATGAAGTCGACAAGCCCACCCTTGAAGCATTAAGACAAAGACTTTCCGGGCTGCCGAAGGTGCAACAGGCACAGCTTGATCTAGTCTGGGTCGAGCGCCTGGCAGCGATTCTCAAGCTGGGGGACCGTTTTGTGTTCGGTCTGACCGTGCTTTTGGTTTCTGCATTACTTTTGGTGATAGGCAATACCATTCGTCTTCATATTGAAAACCGCCGCACAGAGATAGAAGTGATTAAACTCGTCGGCGGCACTGACAGCTATGTGCGTAGGCCCTTTCTATATATGGGTGCGCTTTATGGCTTCGGTGCAGGGATTTTTTCCTGGGGCGTATTGGCGTTCGGCCTCAACTGGCTGAACGACGCGGTGGTCGGGCTGGCCGGGTTGTACGGCAGTGATTTTGCACTGGCGGGGGTGCCACCCGCCGATGGTCTGTCGCTCTTGCTTGGCGCGGTGCTGTTAGGGTATATCGGTGCTTGGATTGCGGTAGCACGCCACCTAAGGGAGCTTGCGCCGAAGTAGTGTCTTTTTGCTTGTATTGACCTTTCAGCTTTCTAGGGAACTTGTCCTACGGTTCCCGGTCAATTTTCGCAGTGCTGAACTGCACGAGTTATGTGAGTCGGAGGTTTTTTCGTATGACCACTTCTTTGCAACCTGCATATGCTTTAGTCCCGGGTGCAAACCTGGAGGCTTATGTGCACACGGTGAACAGCATCCCATTGCTGACACCGGAGCAGGAGCGTGAACTGGCCGAGAGTCTCTATTATGAGCAAGATCTTGGGGCGGCTCGGCAGATGGTGCTCGCCCACCTGCGTTTTGTAGTACATATAGCGCGTAGCTATTCCGGCTACGGTCTGGCTCAGGCTGACCTGATCCAGGAAGGCAACGTCGGCCTGATGAAAGCGGTAAAACGCTTCAACCCGGAAATGGGTGTGCGCCTGGTGTCGTTCGCCGTGCACTGGATCAAGGCTGAAATCCACGAATTCATCCTGCGCAACTGGCGCATCGTCAAGGTCGCCACCACCAAGGCTCAGCGCAAGCTGTTCTTCAACCTGCGCAGCCAGAAAAAACGTCTGGCCTGGCTGAACAACGAAGAAGTCCATCGTGTGGCAGAAAGCCTCGGCGTAGAGCCGCGGGAAGTGCGCGAGATGGAAAGTCGCCTGACCGGCCATGACATGGCCTTCGACCCGGCTGCGGAAGCAGACGACGACAGCGCCTTCCAGTCGCCGGCCAACTATCTGGAAGACCACCGGTACGATCCGGCGCGTCAACTGGAAGACGCCGACTGGACCGACAACTCCAGCAGCAACCTGCACGAAGCGCTGGAAGTGCTCGACGATCGAAGCCGCGACATTCTCTACCAGCGCTGGCTGGCAGAAGATAAAGCCACGCTGCATGACCTGGCGCAGAAGTACAACGTGTCAGCCGAGCGTATTCGTCAGCTTGAGAAGAGCGCGATGAACAAGCTGAAACTGTCGATCGCCGCTTAAAACGCTGCGTCCAGACAAAAAAACGCCCCGATCTGATCGGGGCGTTTTTGTTTGTGCTGTTGTAGGAGCGAGGCTTGCCCGCGATAGCTGCGACCGAGGTATATCTGAAACATCGCGTCATCGTTCATCGCGGGCAAGCCTCGCTCCTACAGGTTCTGCATCACTCTCCAATGATCACAGCGCCCAAGGCGCCCTGCGCGAATCGTTCAACCCCGCGAGATAGCCATCCCCACCCAACTGGCCCATCTGCTGACGAATCCAGCTCGCGCGTCCTGCAACATAGCTGCTCGGATGGCTGGCGCTCCAGGCTCGCGGGTTAGGCAGTACGGCCCCCAGCAGGCTGGCCTGCTGACGCGACAAGGACGCCGCGCTGACGCCGAAGTGATGCCGAGCCGCCGCTTCGGCGCCGAACACGCCGTCATCCCACTCGACGCTGTTGAGGTACACCTCAAGAATCCGCTGCTTGGGCCAGAAGACTTCGATGAGCCCCGTGAACCAGGCTTCCAGGCCCTTGCGCAGCCAGCTGCGACCGGACCACAGAAACAGGTTTTTCGATACTTGCTGGCTCAGGGTGCTGGCACCGCGGATCGAGCCGCCTTGCTCGTTATGGGCGAGCGCCGCCTCAATCGCGCCGAAATCAAAACCCCAGTGCTCGGAGAACTTCTGGTCCTCGCCGGCAATCACCGCGATTTTCAAGTCGTCGGATATCTCGTTCCACGGCCGCCAGCTGCGTTGCAGCTCAATAGGCTCGCCGTCGAACCAGGATTCGACCTTGCGTTCGACCATCAACGCCGTCCCTGGTGGTGGCACGACGCGAAACACCAGTACCAGCAAAACGCTGCCAACTGCGAACCAGAACAGGGCTTTGGTGAAACGACGAAAAAGTAAACGCAGCATAGAGATGGCTTGGTCGAACCCGTGGAGCGGGTCATTATACAGACCTTGTTGAATGATTCTGACTGGAGTTCCTCATGCTGCGTGGCTTTCTGATGCTGGCTGCCTTCTTCGGGTTTACCGGCGTCGCCCTTGGAGCGTTTGCTGCTCATGGCCTGAAAAGTCGCCTGAGCGCGGAGTACCTGGCGATTTTTCACACAGGGGTCACTTACCAATTGGTGCACACCCTCGCATTGCTGGCGGTAGCGTTGCTGGCGACACAGATTTCCGGGCGTTTGATGAACTGGGCGGGCGCTTCATTCGCCATCGGCATCTTGCTGTTCTCCGGCAGTCTGTACCTGTTGACCCTGACCGGTGTCAGCACGCTGGGTATCGTCACGCCATTTGGCGGGTTGGCCTTTCTGGTCGGCTGGTTCTGCCTCGGCCTTGCCGCTTGGCGGTTGAGCTGACCGAGCGGTCCATTTCATGACGAATGGCTTGGGTCGGCCTGACTGATCGGGCTAGAATGCTGGCCCCTAAAAATGATGACGGCATCCGGCATGCGCATTCAGTTGAACGGTGAATCCTTCGAACTGCCCGACGGCGAAACCGTCGCGGCCCTGCTGAACCGTCTGGATCTGACCGGACGCCGGGTGGCGGTCGAACTCAATCTGGATATCGTCCCGCGCAGCCAGCACGCCGAGACGGCCCTCGCCGAGGGTGACCAGGTTGAAGTGGTGCACGCCATCGGCGGCGGTTAGATCACTCGGTTATTCAGCGTCGACACATTCTGCAGAACCTCACCCCAACAGAGGATTTCCCATGAGCAACGTTCGTAGCGATAAGCCCTTCGTCCTGGCCGGTCGTACTTACCAGTCGCGTTTGCTGGTAGGTACCGGCAAGTACCGTGACATGGAAGAAACCCGCCTGGCCATCGAGGCCTCGGGTGCCGAGATCGTCACCGTTGCCGTACGTCGGACCAATATCGGCCAGAACCCGGGTGAACCGAACCTGCTCGACATCCTGCCGCCGGATCGTTACACCATCCTGCCGAACACCGCCGGTTGCTATGACGCGATCGAAGCGGTGCGCACCTGCCGTCTGGCCCGCGAACTGCTGGATGGTCATAACCTGGTCAAGCTTGAAGTCCTGGCTGATCAGAAAACCCTGTTTCCCAACGTAATCGAAACCCTCAAGGCCGCTGAAGTACTGGTCAAAGAAGGTTTCGACGTCATGGTCTACACCAGCGATGACCCGATCATTGCCCGACAATTGGCAGAAATCGGCTGCATCGCCGTGATGCCGCTGGCCGGCCTGATCGGTACTGGCCTGGGGATCTGCAACCCGTACAACCTGCAGATCATCCTCGAAGAAGCCAGGATCCCGGTGTTGGTGGATGCGGGTGTCGGTACTGCTTCCGACGCAACCATCGCCATGGAGCTGGGTTGCGAAGCGGTGCTGATGAACTCGGCCATCGCTAACGCGCAGCAGCCGATCATGATGGCTGAAGCCATGAAACACGCCATTGTGGCAGGCCGTCTGGCATATCTCGCCGGGCGCATGCCGAAAAAACTTTATGCCAGCGCCTCCTCGCCGCTGGATGGTCTGATCAAGTAAGAGCCATTGATGACTGAATCAAACGACACGCCTATCCGGCAGGAAGAAGGCGAAGAACGCCAGCACCGCCGCATCAAGAGCTTCGTGATGCGCGCCGGGCGTATGACCGAAGGCCAGCAAAAAGGTCTGGAACAAGGTACGCCGCTGTTCGTTCTGCCGCTGGCCGATGCGCCGGTGGACTTCGACCAGGTGTTCGGTCGTTCCGCGCCGCGCACCCTGGAAATCGGTTTCGGCATGGGTCATTCGCTGCTGGAAATGGCTGCGGCTTCACCGGAACAGGATTTCATCGGCGTTGAAGTTCACCGTCCGGGTGTCGGCGCGCTGCTCAATGGCGTGCTGACTCAGGGCCTGACCAACCTGCGGGTCTACGATTGCGATGCGATCGAAGTGCTCAATCGTTGTATCGCGGATAACAGCCTCGATCGCCTGCTGCTGTTTTTTCCGGACCCGTGGCACAAGAGCCGCCACCACAAGCGTCGCATCGTTCAAGAGTCGTTCGCTGAGCTGGTGCGTAGCAAGTTGAAAGTTGGCGGCGTGCTGCATATGGCCACCGATTGGGAACCCTATGCCGAGTACATGCTGGAAGTCATGGACGTCGCGCCGGGCTACCGCAACCTCGCCGAAGACGGCAAATGCGTACCGCGTCCGGCCGAACGCCCGATCACCAAGTTCGAACGCCGTGGCGAACGTCTTGGGCATGGCGTGTGGGATTTGAAGTTCGAAAAGCTGGCCTGATCAGCCAGTGCTGAAATGATCGTTCCCACGCTCTGCGTGGGAATGCACATCCCGTGACGCTCTGCCTCACAGCCAAAATCGGACGCAGAGCGTCCATGGCGGCGTTACCACGCGGAGCGTGGGAACGATCAATGGCTCAGCGGCGGTCTGCGACGACGCCGATCAACACCAGCACCACCAACAACACCGGCGCCAGGCTGTAGTTGTTGAACTGGCTCAGGCCGCGAACAATCCACGGTGTGGCGTAGATCAGTGCGGCGCCGCTGCCGATCATGCACAGCAGGGCCATCAACGGGACGCGCAAGGCGCCGGCGATGCTGCCCAGGCGTTGCTCGATCCAGCCTTTGATGTCTGCGCCGAACAGCACCAGCAGGCAGCCGACAAGCGCCAGAGCGATTTCCGAAAGGTTGCTGCGACTCCAGCGGGACACGGTGGCGAGCAGGTCGAGTACCAGATCCATTCGATTTCCTTAGATCAGAAAATATTGCAGCAAGTCATTGAGGAATAGCTGTCCGCGGGCGGTGGCCGTCAGGCGTGTGGGTTCGACCTGCAATAAGCCACTTTGTTCGGCCTCGCGACGGCCTTCGGCAAGGCTTTCCAGCGTCAGACCGGTGCGCTCCGGATACAGCCGCGCCTCGACACCGTCAGTCAGGCGCAGGGCGTTCATCAGGAACTCGAACGGTAGCTCTTCGTTGGTCAGGGCTTTCTCACCAGCCTTATAGCTTTTGGCTGGGTTGAGGTAGTCCTTCGGCAGGCGCGTTTTCCAGGTGCGGACAATGCGCCCGTCCGAATGGCTGAGCTTGCCGTGCGCCCCGGCACCGATGCCGATGAAGTCACCGAAACTCCAGTAATTGAGGTTATGCCGCGCCGGGCGACCGGGTTGGGCATACGCCGACACTTCGTACTGGGCGTAACCGTGCTCGGCCAGCAGCGCTTGCCCGGCCTCCTGAATATCCCACAGGGTGTCGTCTTCCGGGAGGGTCGGCGGCTGATTCCAGAACACGGTGTTCGGCTCCAGCGTCAGCTGATACCAGGACAGATGAGTCGGCTTCAATGCGATGGCTTGACGCAAGTCGTCCAGGGCATCGTCCAGGGACTGATCGGGCAAACCGTGCATCAGGTCCAGGTTGAAGTTGTCGAACCCGGCCTGTCGGGCCATGCCAGCGGCGCGAATCGCTTCATCGCCGTTGTGGATCCGCCCCAGCGCCTTGAGTTTCTCTTGCTGGAAGCTCTGAATACCAATCGATAGACGATTGATGCCCAAAGCGCGGTAAGCGACGAATTTTTCTTGCTCGAAAGTCCCGGGGTTAGCCTCCAGGGTGATTTCGATGTCGCTGGCAAACGGAATTCGCTGCTCCACACCTTTAAGCAAACGGCCCAACGCTTGCGCGCTGAACAGGCTTGGTGTGCCGCCGCCGAAGAAAATCGAACTCAGCTCACGGCCGTAAACCGCATGCAGGTCTTGATCAAGGTCAGCCAACAGGGCGTCCACATACTCCTCTTCCGGCAGCACGGGGCTGGCAGTGTGGGAGTTGAAGTCGCAATACGGGCATTTGCGCACGCACCACGGGATGTGGATGTACAGCGCCAGGGGCGGCAGCTGGAGCAGGGCCGCGCGAGGCGTCTGCGAACCGCCGAAAATCAGCGGCTGCACGGATGAATCCTGAGTCATGCCAGACCCAAACGCTGATGCAGCAGAGCCATGGCGCGGGCGCGATGGCTCAGCTGGTTTTTCTCGGTCGGGCTGAGTTGTGCACTGGAGCAAGCGCGTTCCGGCACCCAGAACAGCGGGTCGTAGCCGAAACCGTGCTCGCCGCTGGCTTGGGTCAGGATACGGCCGTGCCACAGCCCTTCGCAGAGAATCGGCAACGGATCATCGGCATGTCGCACCAGCGCCAGCACACAAACGAACTGCGCGCCGCGTTCGGCCTCAGGCACATCTTTCAAGACATTCAGCAGTTTGGCGTTGTTGGCCGCATCGCCCTGGCCGTCGGCGTAGCGTGCCGAGTAGATACCTGGCGCACCGCCGAGGAAGTCCACCGCCAGCCCTGAATCGTCAGCCAATGCCGGCAGGCCAGAAATACGTGCGGCGTTACGGGCCTTGAGAATGGCGTTTTCGACGAACGACAGGCCGGTTTCTTCTGGCTCGACGCTGCTGAACTCGCCGATCGAGCGCAAGTGCACCGACTCGCCGAGCATGGCCTGGAGTTCTTTGAGTTTGCCGGCGTTATGGCTGGCCAATACGAGTTGCGTGAAGTTCATTATTCGCCCGGGAAAAGCTCTTGGTTGAAACTGAAGCTGTTGGTGTCGCTGCCAGTTTGAACGTTGATCGTGAAGGTACGGGTTTCCTGCTGGTCCACAGGGAATTGCGCGATGTAGTAGACCGCGCCTTGTTCAGTGATCTGTTTGAAGCTCAACGGGATGCTCTTGCTGGTCAGGTCCTTTACCGAGCCACTGACCTGTGCGATCACCGGTTTGTTGGCCTTGAGCACCGCCACGTTGATCACGCCCTGGTTCTTGCTGCGGATCAGCTCTGCCGCTTTGGCAATATCCGGTTGCAAGTAGGTGGAATTGAAGGTGTTGTAGTGCACCGTCAGATCACCGAAGGTTTCCTGGCGATCGCTCTTGATT
This sequence comes from Pseudomonas sp. GW821-FHT04C07, assembly GCF_059420325.1. NCBI lineage: Bacteria > Pseudomonadati > Pseudomonadota > Gammaproteobacteria > Pseudomonadales > Pseudomonadaceae > Pseudomonas > Pseudomonas sp. GW821-FHT04C07. The sequence goes on along the minus strand of NZ_JBWKTM010000001.1, from coordinate 236,842 downwards.
GCTTCGGCCGCCATGGCCGTAACGCTCAGGCAGGCTGTGAGCAGAAACAGAGCTAAACGACCCATGATCGTTCTCCTCGAAATAACGTGGTTTACACCGCGACCTTGTGGTCTTGCAGTCCGGGGCTGCTGACGCGGTAGATGCCGATCTCACCTAATAGATTAGGCCATAGCTTACTGGCCCACCCATGTCGATGTTGTTGATCGACGGCAAGGCGATCGATGACCCGCGCTTCACGCTCACGACACAGTTCTTCGAAGTCTCCGAACGTGCAGAAGTGGATGTTCGGCGTGTTGTACCAGGTGTAGGGCAGGAACTCCGAAACGGGCATCCGGCCTTTGCTGGCCAGGTACCAGCGGCAGCGCCAGTGACCGAAGTTGGGGAAGGTAATGATGCACTGACGGCCGACCCGCAGCATTTCGTCGAGGATCCGGTCCGGGTAGTGCACGGCTTGCAGGGCCTGAGTCATGACAACGATATCGAAACTGTTGCTGGCAAAGTTGCCAAGCCCTTTGTCCAGATCCTGCTCAATGACGTTGATGCCCTTGGCCACGCACTCGGCAATGTTGTCCGGGTCGTTTTCCAGACCGTAGCCAGTGACTTGCTTGTGGTCCCGCAGCCAGGTCAGCAGTTCGCCATCACCGCAACCGAGGTCGAGCACGCGGCTGCCGGCGGGGATCCATTCTTGGATGATTTCCAGGTCGGCTCTCATGGCGTCCTCAAAGCGAAATTCGGTTCATGTAGTTGCTAAACGCCTGCAGATAGCGCGGGATCGGAATCAGGAAGGCGTCGTGGCCTTGCGGAGCATCGATCTCCAGGTAGCAGACGTCTTTCTTGGCTGCCATCAGTGCGTCCACCAGCTCCCGCGAGCGGGCCGGCGAGAAGCGCCAGTCGGTGGTAAAGGACATCACGCAGAATTTCGACTTGGCACCGGCGAAGGTTTTCGCCAGGTTATCGTCGAAGTTCGCCGCCGGATCGAAGTAGTCCAGCGCTTTGGTCATCAGCAGGTAAGTGTTGGCATCAAAACGCCCGGAAAACTCTTCGCCCTGATAACGCAGGTAACTTTCAACCTGGAACTCGACGCTGTGGAAGTCGTAGTTAAGCTTTTCGCTCTTGAGGCCACGGCCGAATTTCTCGCCCATGGAGTCGTCCGACAGGTAGGTGATGTGCCCGACCATCCGCGCCAGCATCAACCCGCGCTTGGGGATCACGCCCAGTTCCTGGAACGAACCGCCATGGAACTCGGGATCGGTCAGGATTGCCTGGCGGGCCACCTCGTTGAAGGCGATGTTCTGCGCAGACAATTTGGGCGCCGAGGCAATCGCCAGGCAGTGGCGGATGCGGTCGGGGTAGCTGATGCTCCACTGCAAGGCTTGCATGCCGCCCAGACTGCCGCCGATTACTGCGGCCCACTGGCTGATGCCCAGCAGATCGGCAAGACGCGCCTGGCTGTGGACCCAGTCTTCCACGGTCAGCACCGGGAAATCGGCGCCAAACGGCTTGCCGTTTTCCGGGTTGATGCTGCTCGGGCCGGTGGAGCCGTTGCAGCCGCCGAGGTTGTTCAGGCTGACGACGAAGAATTTATTGGTATCAATCGGCTTGCCGGGGCCGATGCAGCTGTCCCACCAGCCGGGCTTGCGGTCAGCGGGGCTGTGAAAGCCTGCCGCGTGGTGGTGACCGGACAAGGCGTGACAGATCAGCACGGCGTTGCTGGCCGTGGCGTTCAGCTTGCCATAGGTTTCGTAGATCAGGTCGTAGGCAGCTAGTGAACGACCGCAGGCAAGGGCCAGGGGTTCGCTGAAGTGCGCCATTTGCGGCGTCACCAGACCAACAGAATCGTGGGGAAAGACAGTGGACATCGACCCTGCTCTCGCTTGAATGAGGCGTAAGTCTAAAGACCGCTGCCCAGACCAGCAACCAAGGATTCAATGATCGTTCCCACGCGCCACAAAGGAATGCATCCGGTGACGCTCCGCGTCACCTCCAAAGCGGACGCAGAGCGTGGAGCGTGGGAACGATCTTGACGCAGTCTGCCAGCCTTAACGCACCAGTCCCGGCAAATCCGGAAGCTTCTTCGGCGAGTTCACCCGAACCCGTTTTTGTCGATTCAACTCACCGCTGATCAGACTCACCTGGCTCTTGGAAACCCCAAACGCCTTGGCCAGAAACGCCATTAGGTGTGCGTTGGCCTTGCCTTCGACCGGTGGCGCGGTGAGGCGGATTTTCAGCCGCTCACCATGCAGCCCCGCGAACTCGTCGCTACGGGCTGCAGGTTGCAGGTGACACTCCAGAATCAGATCGTCACCGTCCCAACGGAAATAGCTCATTCAGAAAGACCTGGGCTAGATCAGCAGGCGCAGGATTTCCGGCATCATGGTCATGGCGGCGAGGTTGTTGATCACCAGCATGTCCAGCAGCTTGAGCACCATGAACGCCAGGATCGGCGAAATATCCAGGCCGCCGAGGTTCGGCAGGATTTTGCGGAATGGCGCCAGGGCCGGTTCGCAGATCTGATTGACCAGTTCGGCGCCCGGGTTATGGCTGCCAGGAGCGACCCAGGAGAGGATCACGCTGATGATCAGGGCGTAGAAGAAAATCTTAAGGAACAGTGCCGTCGCGCCAATGATTGACCAGATCAGCAATTGCAGCGGGTTGCCGGTGGTGCCGTAGGTCAACAACAGGGTCAGGGCCATCAAGGCCAGCTGCACGATGATCGCCAACACCAGTGAGGACATGTCCAGGCCGAACATGCTTGGAATGATCCGGCGCAGGGGCTTGAGCAGTGGTTGGGTGGCGCGCACGGCGAACTGGCAGAGCGGGTTGTAGAAGTTCGCCCGCACCAGTTGCAGCACAAAGCGCAGCAGCACGATCAGCAGATACAGACTGCCGAGGGTTTGCAGCACGTAAACCGCTGCGGTATTCAATCCAATCATTCTTGGCTCCTTATTGACCCAGTTGTTCGGCCATTTCGGCCGAGCGGTGCGCAGCGGCGCCGAGTGCTTTTTCCACCAGAGCTTCGAAGCCGCCAGCCTGGAACGACTTGATTGCAGCTTCTGTGGTGCCCGCAGGTGAAGTCACGCGGCGACGCAGTTCGGCGGCGTCGACATCACTGGCAACTGCCATGTGCGCGGCGCCCAAGGCGGTTTGCAGGGTCAGTTGCGCGGCGGTTTCCCGTGGCAGGCCAAGCTTCTCGCCGGCAGCGGTCATGGCTTCGATCAGCAGGAAAAAATACGCCGGGCCACTGCCGGAGACGGCGGTGACGGCATCGAGCTGCTGTTCCTGGTCCAGCCACAGGGCGATGCCGACAGCCGAGAGCAGCTCTTGGGCTTGCTGACGTTGCTCGGCGGAAACCCGGGCAGTGGCGTACAGGCCGCTGACGCCCTGGCGCAGCAACGCCGGGGTGTTGGGCATGCAACGTACGATCGGCTGCTCACCGAGCCACTTGTTCATGCTGGCGCAGGTGATGCCGGCAGCGATGGACACCACCAGTTGATGGGGTTGCAGGCTTGGGCGCAGAGCTTCACACACAGCCTTCATCGCCTGGGGTTTGACCGCCAGGACGATCACATCGGCGCCCTGAACAGCTTCGGCGTTGTCGGCGAACAGTTCGATGCCGTGTTCGGCATGGACTTTGGCCCGGGTTTCGGCGCCCGGATCGCTGGCGCAGATCTGTGCCGCTTCCAGCCCCTTGGCGCGCAGGCCGCCGATCAGACTGGCGGCCATGTTGCCAGCACCGATAAAGGCAATACGAGTCTTGCTCATGACAGGTCCTTATAGAGAGGTGAGTCAGCCACGTTCAGGGCTGGCCGTAATCGCGGGCGCCAAACAGTGCGGTACCGATCCGTACCCAGGTGGCGCCTTGGGCGATGGCCGATTCCAGATCGTGGCTCATGCCCATGGAAAGCGTGTCGAGTGGCAAATTCAGGCTGGATTGCAAGGTTTGCACCGCCGCAAAGGCGGCGTCCTGGGCGGCACGATCTTCAGTCGGCTCGGGAATGGCCATCAACCCGCGCAGTTTCAAGCGCGGCAAGGCACTGATGGCGCTGGCCAGGGCAGGCAAGTCGGCCGGGGTGCAACCGGACTTGCTGGCTTCACCGCTGACATTGACCTGAATACAGATGTTCAGCGGCGGTAGTTCGGCAGGACGTTGTTCGGACAGGCGTTGTGCGATTTTCAAACGATCCACGGAGTGCACCCAAGCGAAGTTCTCGGCGATAGCGCGAGTCTTGTTCGATTGAATGGGGCCGATGAAGTGCCAACTCAAGGGCAGATCAGCCAATTCGAGCTGTTTGCCCAAGGCTTCCTGCAGATAGTTCTCACCGAAGTCGCGGATCCCGGCGGCGTAAGCCTCGCGTAGCGCCTCGGCGGGTTTGGTCTTGCTCACAGCCAGCAGGCGGACGCTGTTTTCGTCACGTTGCGCGGCAAGTGCCGCGGCGCGGATCCGTGCATCAACCTGAGCGATGTTGTCTGCTATCGTGGACATTCAATGTGCGCCAGGGGTTTGAGGTTTGCGGCATTCTACTGGAATTGGGGAGCGCTATGGATATCACTGAGCTGCTGGCCTTCAGCGTCAGGCAGGGGGCGTCCGACTTGCACCTTTCCGCTGGCTTGCCACCGATGATCCGGCTTGATGGTGATGTGCGGCGGATTAATTTGCCAGCGTTGGACCACAAGCAGGTTCATGAGCTGATTTACGACATCATGAACGACAAGCAACGGGCGGATTTCGAGGAACTGCTGGAACTCGACTTCTCTTTCGAGGTGCCTGGTGTGGCGCGCTTTCGGGTCAACGCGTTCAACCAGAATCGGGGCATCGGCGCGGTGTTGCGGACTATTCCATCGAAAGTCCTGAGCCTGGACGATCTTGGTATGGATGAAGTGTTTCGCAAGATTACCGATGTGCCCCGCGGGCTGGTGCTGGTCACCGGGCCGACCGGCTCGGGCAAGTCGACTACCCTGGCGGCGATGATCGATTACCTGAATAACCATCGACATCACCACATCCTCACCATCGAAGACCCTATCGAGTTCGTCCACGAGTCGAAGAAGTGCCTGATCAACCAGCGTGAAGTGCACCGCGATACCCGAAGTTTTTCCACCGCGCTGCGTTCGGCCCTGCGTGAAGACCCGGACGTGATTCTTGTGGGCGAGATGCGCGACCTGGAGACTATCCGTCTGGCGCTGACGGCTGCAGAGACCGGGCACCTGGTGTTCGGAACGCTGCACACCACTTCTGCGGCGAAAACCATCGATCGGGTGGTGGACGTGTTTCCAGCACAGGAGAAATCGATGGTTCGGTCGATGCTTTCCGAGTCGTTGCAGGCGGTAATTTCTCAGAGTCTGATCAAAAAGATTGGTGGTGGCAGGGTTGCGGCCCACGAAATCATGATCGGCACCCCGGCAATTCGTAATTTGATCCGTGAAGACAAGGTTGCGCAGATGTACTCGTCAATGCAGACCGGTAGCTCGGTGGGGATGCAAACCCTGGATATGTGTCTCAAGGACCTTGTGGCCAAGGGCTTGATCAGCCGCGAGCACGCCCGTGAGAAGGCCAGGTCGCCGGATGGTTTTTGAAGTGGGAAATGAGGGCCTTGATCGTTCCCACGCTGCGCGTGGGAATGCCTCACTGGACGCTCTGCGTCCGCTTTTTGAATGTGACGCAGAGCGTCACTGGCTGCATCCCCACGCTGGAGCGTGGGAACGATCTAAACTCGAAGGCTTCAAATCAACGCTGAACAATACGCATGGCGTTCGGGTCTTTCGGCAGTACCCGCTTGGCGACGACGTAGTGGCTTTCCCAGTACGGCTTTTTCAGTGTATCGATGGTCACCGACTTGCCGCGGCGCGGCGCATGGATGAAGCGGTCATTGCCCAGGTAGATGGCCACGTGGTTGACCTTGTGGCTTTTGATGTTGAAGAAGATCAGATCGCCTGGCTTGAGGTCCTTACGGTCGACTTTCTGTCCGTGACCGCTGGCCATGGCATTCGAGGTGCGTGGCAGATCGGCCTCGTCGACATCGGTGAACGCGTATTTCACCAGGCCGCTGCAATCGAAACCTTTACTTGGGCTGCTACCGCCCCAACGATAAGGAGTACCCAACACGTTCACGGCACGGCTCAACACGTTGCTGCTTTGCTTGGTCGCCATTGGCGGGACCTGAGTGGTGTCGGCCTTGCTCAGATGAATCGGGTGTTTTACAGAATGTTTGTGTTTAGTGGTGGCTAGTGAAACGTGGGATTTCGGTGTGTGACCATTAACGTTTGGAAGACGTTGCTCACGATTGGTGGCGTGGGCGGCCAGTGGCATTAATAGGCAAATGGTTAGCCATGTCTTGAAAAATGGACGCATAAGGCAAGGCTCTATGTAGGTAAGCGCGCAACTTTATAACAGCTTTTTGGGCCTTTTTAAGGCCGCTGGTCGATTCAACCTGGGGGTCAAGTTCGGCAAATATGCGGTAAATTGGCGCAACTGTCCGACACAAGTCAGGCGCTACAAGGCTTTGCGCCGACTGCAAGGTCGATGAGCCACACGTCGGCTCGACACAAAAAAGTCACAGAGCTACTAAAAAAATTTATCTATCACGTCGAAAGAGGGAACCCATGAGCACCTATCGTCAGGATGTTTCGCCGCAGGACACCCACAGTAAGGTGATCGGTTACCTGCTCTGGATTTTCGGCTTTACCGGAGCGCATCGCTTCTATTACGGCAAGCCGGTGACCGGGACTCTCTGGTTTTTCACCTTCGGTTTGCTCGGGATTGGCTGGCTGATCGATTTGTTTCTGATTCCAGGCATGGATCGCGAAGCCGACCTGCGATTTACCGCAGGCCCGATCGAGTACAACGTCGCCTGGATCCTGCTGGCGTTCCTCGGTGTGTTCGGTTTGCATCGCATGTATCAGGGAAAATGGATCAGCGGGATTATTTACCTGCTGACCGGAGGGTTGTTCCTGATTGGTGTGCTGTATGACTTCTGGACGTTGAATGACCAGATTTCCATCAGGAATGCACAGCGTCGTTAAATGATTGTTCCCACGCTCGCGCGATGATCGTTCCCACGCTCTGCGTGGGAATGCAGCCCGTGACGCTCCGCGTCACGAAGCGGACGCAGAGCGTTCGGTGAGGCGTTCCCACGCGGGAGCGTGGGAACGATCATCAACTGCTGTAGCTGATCCGCCCGTCCACCAGCGTGTAACGCACGGCCGCCGGCAGGCTATGGCCGAGGAACGGGCAGTTTTCGCCTTTGGACAGCCAGGCCTCACCGGCAACCGTCGACGCGGCCGGATCGAACAGCACCAGGTCGGCAGGCGCGCCTGCCGCAAGCTTGCCAGCTGGCAGGCGCAGTGCGTTGGCCGGTCCGGCACTCAGGCGCGCCAATAGCGTTGGCAGATCCAGCAAACCATCTTCAACCAGGGTCATGGCCAATGGCAGCAGCAATTCGACACTGCTGATGCCCGGTTCGGTAGCACCGAACGGCGCCAGTTTGGCGTCCAGTTCATGGGGCTGGTGATGGCTGGAAATGGCCTGAACCACGCCAGATTTCACCGCCGCGCGCAGGCCATCGCGGTCGGCGCGGGTGCGCAGCGGTGGTTGCACGTGATACAGGCTGTTGAAATCGATCAGCGCTTCGTCCGTCAGAATCAATTGATACAGTGCCACATCGGCAGTCACCGGCAACCCGCGAGCCTGGGCCTGCGCGATCAGGGCCACGCCACGTGCGCTGGTCAGCTGGCTGAAGTGCGCGCGCACGCCGCTTTGCTCGACCAACAGCAGATCCCGGGCCAGAGCCACGGTTTCGGCGGTTTCCGGAATCCCCGGCAAACCCAGGAAGCTGGCGGTCGGGCCCTCGTGGGCCAGGCCGCCCTCTGCCAAATAATGATCCTGAGAGTGGAAAATCACCGTCAAATCGAAAGTCGCTGCGTATTCCAGCGCCCGACACAGGGTGCGGGTGTTGCGGAAACTGTCCAGGCCGTTGCCAAACGCGACGCAGCCGGCATCGCGCAGGGCGATCAGCTCTGCCAGCTGCTCGCCTTCCAGGCCTTTGCTCAATGCGCCGATCGGGAAAACCTTGCAGTTGCCGGCTTCGCGAGCGCGGTCCAGGATCAGTTCGGCGACTGCCGAGGTATCGAGTACCGGTTTGGTCCGGGGCGGGCAGCACAGGCTAGTGACGCCACCGGCCGCGGCAGCGCGGGTTTCGCTGGCAATCGTGCCTTTGCGGCTGTAACCCGGCTCGCGCAGGGCGACATTCAGGTCGACGAGGCCGGGTGCGGCCACAAGGCCTTTGGCGTCGATGGTGTCGACGGCAACGAAACCGGCCGGAGCAGCGCCAAGGGCGACGATCTTGCAGGCTTCGACGTGGATATCGGTAACTTGATCCAGACCGCTGTCTGGATCGATGACGCGGGCGCCGAGGATGCTGAGCTTCACTGGGCGTTCTCCTGCTGGAATTGACGCTGGGCAGTTTGCCCGCTCATGGCCATGGACAGCACGGCCATACGTATTGCGATGCCATAGGTCACCTGGTTGAGGATCACCGAGTGCGGACCGTCGGCTACCGCCGATTCAATCTCCACCCCACGGTTGATCGGCCCTGGGTGCATGACGATGGCATCCGGTTTGGCGCCGGCCAGACGCGCGGTGGTCAGGCCGAACAAACGGTAGAACTCGCCTTCGCTCGGCAGCAAGCCGCCGGTCATGCGCTCGCGCTGCAGGCGCAGCATGATCACCACGTCGACGTCTTTCAGACCTTCGGTCATGTCGGTATAGACCTTCACGCCGTACTGCTCGATACCGATTGGCAGCAATGTTTTCGGCGCGATCACGCGGATATCCGGGCATCCGAGGGTCTTCAGCGCGAGCATGTTCGAGCGCGCGACCCGCGAGTGCAGGATGTCGCCGACGATGGCCACCGAGAGGTTTTCAAAACCACCCTTGTGCCGACGGATGGTCAGCATGTCGAGCATGCCCTGGGTCGGGTGCGCGTGACGGCCGTCGCCACCGTTGATAATCGCCACCTGCGGGCATACGTGTTCGGCGATGAAGTGTGCTGCACCGGAATCGCCGTGGCGCACTACGAACATATCGGCAGCCATGGCTTCAAGGTTGCGCAGGGTGTCGAGCAGGGTTTCGCCTTTGCTCGCGGAGGAGGTCGACACGTTCAGCGTGATGACGTCCGCCGACAGCCGCTGGGCGGCCAGTTCGAAGGTGGTACGGGTGCGGGTGGAGTTCTCGAAGAACACGTTGCACACGGTTTTGCCGCGCAGCAACGGGACTTTTTTGACCGCCCGGGCGCCGACTTCAAGGAAGGAGTCAGCGGTGTCGAGGATTTCGGTCAGCAACTCGCGGCGCAAACCGTCGAGCGAGAGGAAGTGGCGCAGCTGGCCCTGATCATTGAGCTGCAGCGGGCGCTTGGTATTGAGAGGCGTCATCGCAATGGACTCTTAAAGGGCGAGGTCTTGAAGTTCGAGTTGGAACGGCGCAGGGCCGGACAGCTTTACCCTTTCGTTTGCGGCAAGTGACAGCGTGGCGCCGACCACATTCGGTCGGATCGGCAGCTCGGCGGCGTTCAGATCCAGCAGGCAGACCAGCGTGACGCTGGCAGGGCGGCCGTAATCGAAAAGCTCGTTGAGCGCCGCGCGGATGGTCCGTCCGCTCATCAGCACATCGTCGATCAGCACCAGATGCTGGCCTTCGATCTCGAATGGCAGCTCGGATGGGCGCACTTGTGGGTGCAGGCCATTCTGGCTGAAGTCGTCGCGGTAGAAAGAGACATCCAGCGTGCCCAGTGGCGAATTGCTGCCCAGGGCTTCCAGCAAGGCCTGGGCAACCCAGACGCCGCCAGTGCGAATGCCGATGTAGCGCGGCTCGCTGATGGCGCGTTGGGCCAGGTGGACCTTGAGATCGATCGCCATCTGGCTGATCAGTTCGGTGGGGTTGGGCAGGCTCATGGTTGCTCCTTCATGGGCCCGAGCCGGGTTCTGCACAATGAGGCTCGGGTTGTAACTGCTTGGTTTGCGGCCAGGAGGCGCGTCGCTGATGACAGCCACACGTCTTCAGGATTCGACTTTTCAGGATTCGAACAGCGCTGCATTTTCGTCGAGCCAGCCTTGCAGCAGCAGGGCTGCGGCGATGGCGTCGACCGGGTTGTCGCGATAGCTGCCACGCTGGCCGCCGCGGGCCAGGCGTTCGCCCTTGGCCTCGAAGGTGGTCAGGCGTTCATCATGGGTATAGAAGGGCAGGTTGTAGCGGCCATTCAAGCGCCTGGCGAATTTCTCGGCACGCGCGCACATGTCGCTGGGCGTGCCATCCATGTTCAGCGGCAGGCCAACCACCACGGCGTCGGGTTTCCACTCTTTGATCAGTGCTTCGACCTGATTCCAGTCGGGAATGCCGTTCTGCGCCTTCAGGGTGCAGAGTTCACGGGCCTGGCCGGTAATCACCTGGCCGACGGCGACGCCGATCTGTTTGGTCCCGAAGTCGAAACCCAGCAGCAAACGCAATGCGGCCATCAGGCGTGCCCCGCCTGGCTGGTCAACAGGTTCAGGTTGATGCCCAATCGCTTGGCAGCTGCTTCCAGGCGCAGTTCGCTGCTGGTGTTGAACAGAATGTCAGCGTCGAACGGACAGGTCAGCCAGGCGTTTTCGGCCAGTTCGGCCTCCAGTTGCCCGGCGTCCCAGCCGGAGTAGCCGAGGGCGATCAGGCTTTTTGGCGGGCCAACGCCATCGGCGATGGCGAACAGCACATCCTGGGAAGTCGACAGCGCCAGGCCGTTGAGCTCCACCGTTGCCTGGTAGGTCGAACCGCTGGGGTGCAAGACAAACCCGCGGTCGGTCTGCACCGGGCCACCGGTAAAGATCGGCACGTGCTGGCAGAGCGGCGCAGGCTCGATGTCGGGGCGCAGCTGTTCGAGGATGTCCGCCAGGCTCAGGTCCTGTGGGCGATTGATCACCAACCCCATGGCACCATTGGCAGTGTGCTCGACGATGTAGATCAAGGAATGCGCAAAGTTCGGGTCGGCCATATGCGGCATGGCGATCAGGAAGTGATGCTTGAGGTAGCTGGGGCTGACGTTCTTCATGTGCGCTAGTGTGGCGTTGGCGGGGCGAGCTGACAAGCTGGTGATGCACAGGAAATGGTGAGCGGTACTCCCCCGTAGCAGCTGGCGAAGCCTGCGTTCGAGGACGCAGTCCTCGCAAAACCTGTGATCGCGATCCTTCTGGGAAAACGCGGTTTGGCCATTTACGACTGCTGCGCCCGAACGCGGACCGAGCCGAACGCAGGCTTCGCCAGCTGCTACAAAGAGCCTGCGTTTACCTAGTTACTCGACAACTTGTCCCCACGGGCAAACTTCCAGGTACGGATGATTTCCAGTCGGTCGATATCCGACAGGTCGCCGCTGAACGGTGCAAAAGGCGCAGCCAGGCGGACGATTCGCTGTGCTGCCTGATCCAGCAGCGGCTGACCTGAGGACTCAAGCACCAGCACTTCATACAGTGAACCGTCGCGGTTGATCGAGACCATCAGTCGCAAATTACCGTAGATCTGCTTGCGCCGGGCCTCGTCGGGATAGTTCAGGTTGCCGATGCGTTCGACCTTCTTGCGCCATTCGTCCTTATACCAGGCACCTTTGTCGTGCATGGTCGAAGCGGCGCTCAGGCGGTGGATGCGCGGGCGCTTGGCATACAACTGCTGTTCATTGGCAAGTTCGGCTTCCAGGCTGGAGATTTCGCTGGAGAGTTGTGAGCTGTCGAAACTCGGTGTGGCGGCCTTGGGTTTGGGCTCGGTCTTGAGCTCTTCACGCGTGGTGGTGGTCTTCTTCGGTTTCGGCGTAATGGTGGCGACCGCAGCTTTCGGCGCGGCCTCCAGGACCTCGGCTTTCACTGAGGGCGGTGGCGTGACCTTTTTCACCGTGTTGTCCTGGAATGGCGCAACTTCGGTGGTTTTCGGGATTGCTTTTTTGTCCAGGGTGCCGCTGCCTTGCTGGTTGTCCTGGGCGAGGAAATCAGCCTTCTTCGGCTTGGTTTCGCTTTTGAAGGTGGCGAGAGTGATTTCCAGGGTTTTGCTGATCTGCCTGGGTTCGGCAAAGGTAAACCCCAGGCCCAGGATCAGCGCCAGATGAATCAGCGCCGCGAGAAACAGGGTAAAGCCGAGGCGATCGGCCGCACGCACGCCGCTGTTGGAGAGTTCGGGGGGTAGATCGGCGGGGAGTGTCATGTCAAGAAAACCAACATCGCGCGTTTCACAGGCGGCGCATGATAACGCAATGTTGGTTTGTGCTTGTGTGTTCTATATCAACGGGCTTTAAGCTTCAGATCGATGGCATCCATCAGCATTTCGCCGATTTTCGTGCCATAGGCGTTGTCGATCTCACGGATACAGGTCGGGCTGGTGACGTTGATTTCCGTCAGGTGCTCGCCAATCACGTCGAGGCCGACGAACAGCAGGCCTTTTTCACGCAGGGTCGGACCAACCTGAGCGGCGATCCAGCGATCCTTCTCCGTCAGCGGTCGCGCTTCGCCACGACCACCGGCCGCGAGGTTGCCGCGGGTTTCGCCGGCTGCCGGGATTCGCGCCAGGCAATACGGTACCGGCTCGCCATCGATCATCAGAATGCGTTTGTCGCCGTCCTTGATCGCCGGCAAATAGCCCTGAGCCATGATTTGCTGCTTGCCGTGCAGGGTCAGGGTTTCCAGAATGACCGAGAGGTTCGGGTGGCCGGCGGTGTGACGGAAGATCGATGCGCCGCCCATGCCGTCCAGCGGTTTGAGAATCACGTCACCGTGGTGGTCGGCGAACTCGCGCAAGATATCCGGGCGACGGCTGACCACGGTCGGCGGCGTGCACTGCGGGAACAGTGTGGCGAACAGCTTTTCATTACAGTCGCGCAGGCTTTGCGGCTTGTTCACCACTAACACACCGGCGCGTTCGGCTTGTTCCAGCAGGTAGGTGGAGTAGACGAACTCCATGTCGAACGGCGGATCCTTGCGCATCAGGATCACGTCCAGATCGCTCAGGGCGTTGTCGGTTTCGGCTTCCAGTTCGAACCATTTTTCCGGGTTGGCAAAAACTTTCAGGGGACGCATCCGCGCCCGCGCCTCACCGGCATTCTGGTAGAGGTCGCGCTGCTCCATATAGAACAGCGACCAGCCGCGCTCCTGGGCGGCAAGCAGCATGGCCAGCGAGCTATCCTTTTTATAGGAGATGCTGGCAATGGGGTCCATGACAATCCCGACGCGAACGCTCATGGGCAATATCCTCGATTCGGCAAGGCCGATATGGCTTGAAAAAGTGGCGTCAGAGTGGCGCTCGGCTTGTTCCCGGTCAAGGAAAAAACACCTCGCTGGTCGGCCGATAGATTGAAGCTTGCGACTGTGCTAAAAAGGCTCCCGAGCCCTTGAACATCAAGGGTTTCAAGTGCTGGTAACCGGTACACGGACAAAATCGATTCGCTGTGGCGATGGTAGAGCAGATATGGAACAGCATTCCAGCGCCTTGAAGGTCATGGTGATCGACGATTCGAAGACGATTCGCCGTACTGCCGAAACATTATTGAAGAACGTGGGTTGCGAAGTGATCACGGCGATCGATGGTTTCGATGCGCTGGCCAAGATTGCCGATAATCATCCCGGAATCATCTTCGTCGACATCATGATGCCGCGTCTGGATGGTTATCAAACCTGCGCCCTGATCAAGAACAACAGCGCGTTCAAGTCCACACCAGTGATTATGCTGTCCTCCAAGGACGGTCTGTTCGACAAGGCCAAGGGTCGGATCGTCGGCTCTGACCAGTTTTTGACCAAGCCCTTCAGCAAGGAAGAACTGCTGAGCGCGATCAAGGCCCATGTGCCGGGTTTCGCTGCAGTAGAACAAGCACATTGACGTGCGGCCAGCGGGCCGTACGCCTATACCAATGGGGAAGACCATGGCACGTATTCTGATCGTCGATGACTCGCCGACCGAAATGTACAAACTGACTGGTATGTTGGAAAAGCACGGCCATGAAGTGTTAAAGGCTGAAAACGGCGCCGACGGTGTGGCCCTGGCCCGCCAGGAAAAGCCCGACGCCGTCCTGATGGACATCGTCATGCCGGGCCTCAACGGTTTTCAGGCGACCCGCCAGCTGACCAAGGACGCTGAAACCAGCCACATTCCGGTGATCATCATCACCACCAAGGATCAGGAAACCGACAAAGTCTGGGGTACCCGCCAGGGCGCCAAGGACTACCTGACCAAACCTGTGGATGAAGAAACCCTGATCAAGACCTTGAACGCGGTTCTTGATAACAAGTCGGCCGGCTGACGGCGGTCGTATGACCGACTCGCAAACTGCTTTTGAGCTATTGCTGGAGATCGACCAGCGCTGTCGCCTGCTGGCGGCGGATTTGCCGTCCCAGGAAACCCGCCAGCAGAGCTGGAGCGGGATTGGCTTTCGTATCGGCGAATGCTGGTACGTCGCGCCCATGGGTGAAGTCAGCGAGGTCCTGCATGAGCCGCGTTATACCGTGCTACCCGGGGTAAAACCCTGGGTCAAAGGTGTCGCCAATCTGCGCGGACGGCTGTTGCCAATCATGGATTTGTGCGGTTTCTTCGGACACGAGCTGTCGGCGTTGCGTAAACAGCGGCGAGTGCTGGTGGTCGAGCACAATGATGTGTTTGCCGGCTTGATGGTGGATGAGGTGTTCGGCATGCAGCACTTTGCGCACGACAGTCTAGAGTCGGTTTCGTCGTACCCTCTGGAAGTCGCGATTGCACCGTACGTGAAGGGGCAGTTCCAGCGCGAGCAACTCTGGCAGGTCTTCAGCCCGTTCGCCCTGGCACAGTCGCCGGGCTTCATGGATGTAGCGCTGTAGGAGCGAGGCTTGCCCGCGATGAACGATAACGCGGTGAACCTGTAAAACCGCGCTGCCCATTTCGCGGGCAAGCCTCGCTCCTACAGAAGGTAGGAATTCAGGTATTTAGGCGAGGACCGATGATAAAAGCAAATACAGGCAAATCAATGGAAGGGTCACGCAGCCGTTCGCAGATCATCGTGCTGTTCATCGCCCTGATCGTGTTCATCATGCTGCTGTTCGCCAACTTCGCTTACCTCAACACTCAGTCCAACTACGACAAGCAGTACATCGGCCATGCCGGTGAATTGCGGGTGCTGTCCCAGCGTATCGCCAAGAACGCCACCGAGGCGGCGGCTGGCAAGGCGGCCGCATTCAAGCTGCTGAGCGATGCGCGCAATGATTTTGCGCAACGCTGGGGTTATCTGAAAAAAGGCGACCCGAGCACCGGTCTGCCGGGGGCGCCGCCGGACGTGCGCCCGGAAATGCGTGCGGTGCAGCTGGATTGGGAACGCTTGCTAAAGAACACCGATGCGATTCTTTCCAGCGAACAAACCGTGCTGTCCTTGCACCAGGTCGCGGCGACGCTGGCCGAGACCGTGCCGCAATTGCAGGTCGAGTACGAAAAAGTCGTGGAGATCCTGCTGCAGCGCGGGGCTCCTGCCAGTCAGGTGGCCATGGCCCAGCGTCAGTCGCTGTTGGCCGAACGCATTCTCGGTGCGGTGAACACCGTGCTTGCCGGTGACGATACCGCGGTGCAGGCCGCCGATGCCTTTGGTCGTGATGCGACGCGCTTTGGCCAGGTGCTCAACGGTATGCTCCAGGGCAATCCAGCGCTGAAAATCAGTCAGGTCGAGGACCTCGATGCTCGCGCACGTCTGACCGAGATCGCCGAGCTGTTCCAGTTCGTCTCGGGTTCAGTGGATGAAATCCTTGAAACCTCGCCCGAGCTGTTCAAGGTTCGTGAGTCGGCCAGCAACATTTTCAGTCTGTCGCAGACCCTGCTCGATGAAGCCTCGCTGCTGGCCACCGGCTTCGAGAACCTGGCAGGTGGGCGCTCGACCCATTCTATCGGCGGTTACGTTCTGGGCTTGCTGGCGCTGACCTCGATCATCCTGATCGGTCTGGTGATGGTTCGGGAAACCAATCGCCAGTTGCGCGAGACGGCCGAGAAGAATGAACGCAATCAGAACGCGATCATGCGTCTGCTGGACGAAATCGAAGACCTGGCCGATGGCGACCTGACGGTGACCGCTTCGGTGACCGAGGACTTTACCGGCACCATCGCCGATTCGATCAACTACTCGGTCGATCAGCTGCGCGATCTGGTGGCAACCATCAACCTCACTGCCGGCCAGGTCGCCGCCGCGGTACAGGAAACCCAGGCGACGGCGATGCACCTGGCGCAAGCTTCCGAGCATCAGGCGCAGCAGATCTCCGAGGCATCGACGGCTATTAATGAAATGGCCCAGTCCATTGACCAGGTGTCGGCCAACGCGGCGGAATCCTCGGCAGTGGCCGAGCGTTCGGTGGAGATCGCCAACAAAGGCAACGAGGTGGTGCACAATACCATCCACGGTATGGACAACATTCGCGAGCAGATTCAGGACACCGCAAAACGCATCAAGCGTCTGGGCGAGTCTTCTCAGGAAATTGGCGACATTGTCAGCCTGATCGACGACATTGCCGATCAAACCAATATTCTGGCGCTCAACGCGGCTATTCAGGCCTCCATGGCCGGTGACGCCGGGCGTGGCTTTGCCGTGGTGGCCGATGAAGTGCAGCGGCTGGCCGAGCGCTCGTCGGCAGCGACCCGGCAGATCGAAAACCTGGTGCGGGCAATCCAGACTGACACCAACGAAGCGGTCATTTCCATGGAGCAGACCACCACCGAAGTGGTGCGTGGCGCCCGACTGGCTCAAGATGCAGGGGTTGCTCTGGAAGAAATCGAAGGCGTGTCGAAAACCCTCGCGGCTTTGATCCAGAGCATCTCCAATGCGGCGCAGCAGCAGACGTCCTCGGCGGGGCAGATTTCCTTGACGATGAACGTGATCCAGCAGATCACCACGCAAACGTCGTCCGGCTCGACCGCCACCGCCGAGAGCATCGGTAACCTGGCGAAAATGGCCAGCCAACTACGGCGCTCGGTGTCCGGCTTCACCTTGCCAGCCGCCATGGAGCGGGACGCGGATAACGCTTGATCAGTGCATGCCGGGTATGAAATTGACTGGAGTGGTTATGGTTGATCGGCACGACTATGTGGCCCTCGAATGGGTCAAGGGCGAGATTGCCGAAACGCTGAAGCAGGCCTTTCTTGCCCTGGACAGCATGGCCCTCGACACCCTGGTCGACGACCCGCAGGTGGCGTCCGCGTTCAACCAGTGCCTGGCGTGCATTCATCAGGTTCATGGCAGTCTGCAGCTGGTCGAGTTTTACGGCGCGGCCTTGCTTGCCGAAGAAATGGAAAAACTGGCGCTGGCTCTACAGCAGAACCGCGTCAGCCATCGCGATGAAGCCATCCGGCTGTTGCAGCAGTCGCTTGGTCAACTGCCCATCTACCTCGACCGCGTTCACAGCGTCCGCCGCGATTTGCCGCTGGTGGTGTTGCCATTGCTCAATGATCTGCGCAGCGCCCGCGGCGAAAGCCTGTTGTCGGAAACCAGTCTGTTCAGCCCGCAGTTACTGGACTTGCCAGCGCTGGACGAAGAAACCCTGGCGCTGCTCGAGCCGGCGGATCTGCCAAGTGTGCTGCGCACGTTGCGGCAAATGCTGCATGTGGCGGTTACCGGGCTGCTGCGCGAACAGGATGATCAAACCCACCTGGTTCATCTGGCCAAGGTCTTCGCCCGCCTTGAAGAGCTTTGCCGGAACGCGCCCCTGAGTCCGTTGTGGCAGGTCGCTTCGGCGCTGGTGGAGGGCATGCTCGCTGGCAGCATCGCCAACAGCCCGGCACTGCGCAGTTTGCTCAGAGACGCCGACAGGGAACTCAAGCGCTTGCTCGAACAAGGGATGGCCGGAATCAATCAGCCTGCCCCGCAAGAGCTGCTTAAAAGCCTGTTGTTCTATATTGCTAAAGCCGAACACCCCACCGGGCAGATGCAGACCATGAAAGAAAGTTACGGACTTGATGACGCGCTGCCTGACAGTGCCGTGGTCGATGCAGAGCGCGCACGTCTGGCAGGCCCGGACCGGGATGCCATGCGTTCGGTACTGGCCGCGTTGTGCGAAGAGTTGGTGCGGGTCAAGGAGCGCCTGGACCTGTTCGTGCGCAGCGATCGCCAGCATGCCTCCGACCTGGACAACCTGCTCGCGCCGTTGCGGCAAATTGCCGACACCCTGGCGGTGCTCGGTTTCGGCCAGCCGCGCAAGGTGATCATTGATCAACTGGCGGTAGTCCTGAGTCTGGCCCAAGGGCAGCGCCAACCCAATGATGCGATTCTCATGGATGTGGCCGGGGCCTTGCTGTACGTCGAGGCAACCCTGGCCGGAATGGTCGGTACGGTGGAGCCTGAGAGTCGCGAAGAAAGCCGGCTGCCGACCACCGACCTGACCCAGATTCACCAGTTGGTGATCAAGGAAGCGCGGATCTGTTTGCAGCAAGCCAAGGACATGATTGTCGACTTCATCGACGCCGGTTGGGATCGTCGGCGGCTGCAACCGTTGCCGGCGTTGGTGACCCAGGTACGCGGTGCCCTGGCGATGATTCCGCTGAGTCGCGCGGCGAGTCTGCTGGAAGCCTGTAACGGCTTCATCCGTGAGCATTTGTTGGTCGATCGGATTAAGCCCGGTTGGCAGCAACTCGACAATCTGGCCGACGTCATCACCAGCGTCGAGTATTACCTGGAGCGCTTGAGTGAAGACCCTCAGGCGCCTGGCGAACAGGTGCTGGACGTCGCCGAGGAGAGCCTGGCCGCGTTGGGTTATTTCCCGGCCCAGCTGCAAGTGCCGCTGCTCAATGATGTGCTCACCGCGCCTGAAGCCTTGGTGATGAACGATCTGCAAACGCTGGACAGCCCTGAAGTCGTGCAGTCCCTGGCCGACGTACTGGCCAGCCCGGTTTCCGTCCTCAACCCGCCAGCCCTGCATACGCCGGGCAGCTTGCTGCCACCGCCCGTCGGTGAGGCGCCGGTGGACGACGAGTTGCGCGAAGTCTTTCTCGAAGAGACCGACGAAGTCCTCGAGGTATTGCACGAATATTTGCCACGATGGTCGGCTGACCCCGACAACAAAGCCGCGTTGAGCGAACTGCGCCGTGCCTTCCACACGTTGAAAGGCAGCGGGCGAATGGTCCGGGCACTGGTGTTGGGCGAGCTGGCCTGGTCGGTGGAAAACCTGCTCAACCGGGTCCTGGAACACAGCGTCGAGCCAGGGTCGCAGGTGCAGCAACTGCTGGGCGAGGTCTTGCAACTGTTGCCCGAACTGGTCGGCGAGTTTGCCGCCAATGCCCAGCGCCAGCGTGATGATGTTGACCAGTTGGCCTTCCGTGCCCATGCGCTGAGCAAGGGCGATGAACAGGCCCCGGACGCCGTTGCGAAAGAACTGGAAGCACTCGATCCGCAGTTGCTGGAGATTTTCCGCAACGAAGCTGAAACCCATCTCGACAGCCTCAACCGCTTTCTCGATCAAGCCGCCGAACACATGCCGTTACAGGCCAGCGATGAATTGCAACGCGCGCTGCACACCCTCAAAGGCAGCGCGTACATGGCCGGCGTGTTGCCGATTGCCGAGCTGGCGACACCGCTTGATCAACTGGCCCGTGAATACAAGGCGCACCTGGTTGCGCTGGACCTGGATGAGGTCGAACTGTTGCTCGAAGCCGAAGGGTTGTTGCGCCGGGGTTTGACGCAACTGAAAACCGACCCGCTGGCTGACATCAATGGTGCGAAATCATTGATCGAACGTACCCAGACGCTACTCGCCGAACGCCTGCAAGCGCTCCTCAACTCTCCGAACACGGGCCTTCGGATCAAGCGTGATCCGCAACTGGTCAGCAACTTTCTCGCCCAGGGCATGGACATCCTGCTGGATGCTGAAAACCTGTTGCGCCGTTGGCAGCAACATCCGGGTGAGCGTCAGGAACTCAGTGCCTTGCTGGATGAACTGACCACTTTGGGTGAAGGCGCGCATCTGGCTGACCTGCATCCGGTCGATGAGCTGTGCGAAGCCTTGCTCGACCTGTATGGCGCGGTGGAAGAGAGCAGCCTTGCAGTCAGCGAACGGTTTTTCCATGAGGCCGACAGTGCCCACGAAGCGTTGATCAGCATGCTTGATCAACTGGCTGCCGGCCAGGAAGTCAGCCCGCAGCCTGCGCGAGTGAAAGCCCTGCGCGATTTGCTCGATCAAAGCCTCGACCCGTCAGCCATGGGCCTGATCAGGAGCGATGGCAGTCGCTCGTTGAGCATTACCGAACTGAGCGCCGCCACCACTGAGCTGGAGAAGGCGCCGGTTGCCCTGGATCTGGATGACGAAATCGTCTCGATCTTTCTCGAAGAGGCGGTGGATATCCTCGACAGCGCCGGGCAAGCCTTGCAGCGTTGGCTGGATGAGCCCGATAACGCCGCGCCGCTATTGTCGTTGCAGCGCGACTTGCACACCCTCAAGGGCGGTGCGCGGATGGCCGAAGTCGGGCCGGTCGGTGACCTGGCCCATGAGCTGGAAAGTCTCTACGAAGGTTTGGTCGATCGCCGCTACAGCCACTCCAGCGAATTAGCGCAGCTGTTGCAGCAGAGCCATGACCGCTTGGCCATGTTGCTTGAGCAACTGCACCATCAACAACCGCTGAGCGATCCGAGTGCCTTGATCGAGGCAATTCGCGAGTTCCGTCTGGGCAGTGTCCCGAGCGCTGAAGTGCTCGAAGTCGCGTCCCCGCCAGACTCGACGAGCAACGATCCCGAGTTGCTGGAAATTTTCCTCGAAGAAGGTTTCGATATCATCGACAGTTCCGGTGCCGCGTTGTTGCGCTGGCAAGCCGAGCCGCAAAACCGTCTTGAAGTGGAAACCCTGCTGCGCGACCTGCATACCCTCAAGGGCGGCGCGCGGATGGTCGAAATCGCACCGATTGGCGATCTGGCCCATGAGCTGGAGTTTCTTTACGAAGGTCTGTCGGCTGGCTTGCTGCAACCGACGGCGCAATTGTTCACGCTGTTGCAAAGCAGCCATGACCAGCTTGCACAAATGCTGGATGCCGCGCGGGCGGGTCAACAGGTGCTGTCGGCCGAGACATTGATCGAGGCAATCAGAGGCTTCACTCATCCTGTAGCGGGCGATCCGCAGTTGCAGACTCTAACCGCCGAGGCCGCGCCACAAGCACAGGCTAAAGCCGAGTCGCCAGTGATTTCGCCCGAAGCCGGCGCGGCCGGCGATATGGTCAAGGTATCAGCCGAGCTGCTGGATGATCTGGTCAATCTGGCCGGGGAAACCTCGATCTTCCGTGGCCGCATCGAGCAGCAGGTCAACGATGCCCAGGTAGCCCTGAGCGAGATGGAAACCACCATCGAGCGCATGCGCGACCAGTTGCGTCGTCTGGACACCGAAACTCAGGGGCGGATTCTCAGCCGTCAGCAAGTCGAGGCCGAACGTCTGGGCTACGAAGAATTCGACCCGCTGGAAATGGACCGTCACTCACAGTTGCAACAGCTGTCGAGGGCGCTGTTCGAGTCGGCGTCCGACCTGCTCGACCTCAAGGAAACGCTTGACCGCTGCAACCATGACGCGGAAAACCTGTTGCAACAGCAGGGGCGGATCAACACCGAATTGCAGGAAGGTTTGATGCGTACGCGCATGGTGCCGTTTGAACGCATGGTGCCGCGCCTGAAGCGAATCGTCCGGCAGGTCGCCAGTGAGTTGGGCAAAGACGTCGAATTCATTGTCGGCAACGCCCAGGGCGAGATGGACCGCAACGTGCTTGAGCGCATGGTCGCGCCGCTGGAACACATGCTGCGTAATGCCGTCGACCATGGTCTGGAATCCGCCGAGGTGCGCCGTGCTGCCGGCAAGCCGGAGCAGGGCAGGATCACTCTGGATCTGGCTCACGAAGGTGGCGACATCATTTTCGACATACGCGACGATGGCGCCGGAGTGCCCCTCGAAGCGGTGCGGCGCAAGGCGATCAAACGCGGGCTGCTCGATCCGAATCTCGACATCAGCGACCGCGAAGTGCTGCAGTTCATCATGCAACCGGGGTTTTCCACCGCCGAAAAAATCACCCAGATCTCCGGTCGTGGCGTCGGTATGGACGTGGTCCACGAAGAAGTCCGGCAACTGGGCGGCAGCATGAGCATCGACTCGATCCCGGGACAGGGTGTGCACTTTCGCATTCGTCTGCCGTTTACCGTGTCGGTCAACCGCGCGCTGATGGTGCAGTGCGCCGATGACCAATACGCGATCCCGCTGAACACCATTGAAGGCATCGTTCGTGTGCTGCCCAACGAGCTGGACAGTTATTATCAACTCGACCCGCCGCTCTATGAGTACGCCGGCCAGCGCTATGAACTCTGCTACCTCGGTGAACTGCTACAGACCACGGTCAAACCGAAGCTGCTCGGCCAGAGCCTGCCGTTGCCGGTGCTGTTGGTGCATTGCAATGAGCGACGGATTGCGGTGCAGGTCGATGCCATGGCCGGCACCCGGGAAATCGTGGTGAAAAGCCTCGGCCCGCAGTTTGCCGCGGTGCAGGGGTTGTCCGGCGCGACCATCCTCGGCGATGGCCGGGTGGTGCTGATTCTTGACCTGCTGACACACATCCGCGCCACGCAGACACGCTTGCCGCAACTGCGTACTGCCAACGGCGGCGAGTTACCTGTGGTCGAGGCCGAACAGATGCGGCCAATGCTGGTGCTGGTGGTCGATGACTCGGTCACCGTACGCAAGGTCACCAGCCGCCTGCTCGAACGTCACGGTATGAACGTGCTGACTGCCAAGGACGGTGTCGACGCCATGGCGCTGTTGGAGGAGCACACCCCTGACCTGATGTTGCTGGACATCGAAATGCCACGCATGGACGGTTTCGAAGTGGCGATGCAGGTCCGCAGCGATCCGCGCTTGCAGCACCTGCCGATCATCATGATCACCTCCCGCACCGGCCAGAAACACCGCGATCGCGCCATGGCCATCGGTGTCAACGACTACCTCGGCAAGCCGTATCAGGAATCGGTTTTGCTGGAGAGCATCGCCCACTGGAGTAAAAGCCATGCTTGAGCACCGCACCAGCAACCTCACCGGGCTGCTGCTGCCCTTGGCCGACCGCAATCTGATCCTGCCCAACGTCGCCATCGCCGAACTGATCGACTACCAACCCGGCACCTTCGACCTCGACTCGCCGCCCTGGTACCTGGGCATGGTGACCTGGCGCGACCGGCAAATCCCGCTGCTCAGCTTCGAGTCAGCCTGCGGCAACAAAACCGTGATCGGCGACCGCGCACGCATCGTCGTGCTCAACGCCCTGGGCGGCCGCCCGCAACTCAAATTCATTGCCTTGCTGGTTCAGGGGATACCACGCTCCTGCAAACTCGACAGCCAATTGAGCTACGTCGATGTGCCGCTCTGCCCACTGGAAAAAGCCGCCGTACAGATCGCCGAGCAAGTGGCCAAGGTACCGGACTTGCTGGGGCTGGAAGAGTTGCTGGTGGGAGCAGGGTTGGTTTGATCATTCGATCGTGACTTGATAAGTCCTAAAAAGGGACCTATCGTTCCCTTTTTAGGACTCGTTGGTTGTGGCCGTGCAAAGTCTATCTTTAAGTGACGCATTGTTTACCTCAACACAGCAAAAAGTGTTGGGTTTGCTCTTTGGCAAACCCGACCAAAGCTTTTATGCCAATCAGATCGCTCGTTGGGCGCAGGTCGGTAAGGGTAGCCTGATGCGCGAGTTGGAGAGGTTGCGGTTGGCAGGGGTGCTGAGCATGACGCACCAGGGCAACCAGACCCACTATCAAGCCAATCCTGATTGTCCTATTTATCAGGAACTGCTTGGCATTGCCCGTAAGACTTTCGGTATTGCCGAGCCACTGCGCAAGGCGTTGTCGCCGTTTGCAGCTCAACTGACATGGGCATTTGTCTACGGCTCCATCGCCAAAGATCAGGCGCACGCATCCAGTGATATAGATCTGATGTTGATCGGTGTGGGGTTGCACTACAGCGAAGTGATGGAGCGGTTGATGCCAACTGAAGAGCAATTGGGCCGCACCCTTAACCCGACGCTGTACACCCCTGAAGATTGGGCGAGCAAACTGGCGGCTGGTAACAGCTTTGTTCAGCGGGTAGCACAACAGGAAAAGATCAACCTGATGGGTGAGAACCCTTCGGAGTCCAAGGATGGGCAGGAACGAAAACCTGGAGAACCTTCTACGTAGCGGCAGTCTGAAAGCCGAGCCACCCGATCGCAAGGAATGTGCAGGGCTGATGCGTTCAGCCATAGACCGCTTGAAGGATGCACAGGCATCACAACTCTCCTTCGCCAGTCGTTTTGATCTTGCTTATAACGCCGCCCACGCCATCGCTCTGACTGCCTTGCGTTTGTGTGGCTATCGCTCCGATAAACGTTATCTGGTGTTTCAGTGTCTCCTCCATACCGCCAATGTGAATAAAATTCAGGTCCGACTTTTCGCCTTGTGCCATGAGCGGCGTAATCTTGCGGAGTACGAGGGGTATATGGATGAGGACGAGGCTTTACTCGCTCAGTTGCTGGAAAGCACTGCGCAGTTGCTGGTGCATGTGGAACAAACGATGACCATGCATCCATTACCCTGACCGTAACAATCCGTCTCTGTGCTTGATTGATGCGCCACCTCATTCGCTCCTAAGGTAGCTCCACGACAGCGAACCCGTGGAGTGAGCATGACAACAATAATATCCCCCGACTCGCGCTGGACGCGGCGACGCAGCGAGAAGCAGCGTCGCCTCGAACAGGTGCGGGGTCTCGCCGATGGAGTGGTGTTGCCGACCGACAAGATTGTCGCGGCGCTGGAGGCACTGATTCTGCCCGGTGACCGGGTGGTGCTTGAAGGCAACAACCAGAAGCAGGCGGATTTCCTTTCCCGTTCCCTGGCCAAAGCCGATCCTTTGAAGTTGCATGATCTGCACATGATCATGCCCAGCGTCGGTCGCTCCGAGCATCTGGACCTGTTCGAGCGCGGCATCGCCCGCAAGCTGGACTTCTCCTTTGCCGGCACCCAAAGCCTGCGTATCAGCCAGTTGCTGGAAGACGGGCTGCTGGAAATCGGCGCGATTCACACGTACATCGAACTTTACGCCCGGCTGGTAGTGGACCTGATTCCCAACGTGGTGCTTTCGGCCGGTTTTATGGCCGACCGCGCGGGCAACATCTACACCGGGCCGAGCACCGAAGATACCCCGGCACTGATCGAACCGGCCGCTTTCAGCGACGGCATTGTGATCGTCCAGGTCAACCAGTTGGTGGATGACGTCAGCGAGTTACCGCGAGTGGATATTCCCGCCTCGTGGGTCGATTTCGTTGTGGTCGCTGACAAGCCGTTCTACATCGAACCGCTGTTCACCCGTGACCCGCGGCACATCAAACCGGTACACGTGTTGATGGCGATGATGGCGATCCGCGGGATCTACGAGAAACATAACGTTCAGTCTCTCAACCATGGCATTGGCTTCAACACGGCGGCCATCGAGCTGATCCTGCCGACCTACGGCGAGTCCCTCGGCCTCAAAGGCAAGATCTGCCGCAACTGGACCCTCAACCCCCATCCCACATTGATTCCGGCCATTGAAAGTGGCTGGGTCGAGAGCGTGCATTGTTTCGGCACGGAGCTTGGGATGGAAAACTACATCGCCGCCCGGCCGGACGTGTTCTTCACCGGGCGCGACGGTTCATTGCGATCGAACCGGATGTTCAGCCAACTGGCCGGACAATACGCGGTGGACCTGTTTATCGGCGCGACCTTGCAGGTCGATGGTGACGGTCATTCTTCGACCGTTACCCGTGGGCGGCTGGCCGGTTTCGGCGGGGCGCCGAACATGGGCCACGACCCTCGCGGTCGCCGCCACGGCACACCGGCCTGGCTGGACATGCGTCGTGGCGATGCACCGGAAGCCTTGCTTGAACGCGGTAAAAAACTTGTGGTGCAGATGGTCGAGACCTTTCAGGAAGGCGGAAAACCGACCTTCGTCGAGACTCTGGATGCAGTCGAGGTGGCGAAGAAAAGCGGCATGCCGCTGGCGCCGATCATGATTTACGGCGACGACGTCACTCACTTGCTTACCGAGGAAGGCATCGCCTACCTGTACAAGGCCCGTACTCTGGAAGAGCGCCAGGCGATGATCGCCGCGGTAGCCGGGGTGACGGTAATCGGCCTGCGGCATAACCCGAAAGACACTGCCCGCATGCGCCGCGAAGGTTTGATCGCGCTGCCGGAAGACCTCGGTATTCGCCGTGCCGACGCCACCCGCCAATTGCTCGCGGCGAAAAGCGTCGCCGATCTGGTGGAGTGGTCGGGTGGCTTGTACAACCCGCCCGCCAAGTTCAGGAGCTGGTAATGCACGCATTCAACCTGCAACCCAAAACCCTATCGCTGGCCGAACGGCTGGCGGACCTGGCGGTAGACGCTTTGATCGATGAAGCCGACCTGTCGCCGAAACCGGCGCTGGTGGACTGTCGTGGTAATGGCGCCCACAGCGATTTGCACTTGGGGCTGATGCACGCTTCGGCGTTGTCGTTGTGGCCGGCATTCAAGGAAATGGCCGAAGCGGCGCTTGAGTTTGGTGAAATCGGCCTGCCGCTGCGTGAAGCGCTCGGGCGTATTGGTCGTGAAGGTGAGCAAGCGATGCTCGCCACCACCAACGGTGTGAACACTCATCGTGGGGCGATCTGGGCATTGGGTCTTTTGGTCGCGGCTGTCGCGCTGGAACCCAAATCGAGTGCCGCGAGCGCTGTGACCTTGCGTGCAGCGCGGATGGCCTTGCTCGACGACCGTTATGCCCCGCGTCCACAGAGTCACGGTGCGCAAGTCGCCCAACGCTATGGCGCTCGCGGAGCCCGTGAAGAAGCGCAACTTGGTTTCCCTGCCGTGGTGCAACGGGCTCTGCCGCAACTCAAGCGCAGCCGTGCCGATGGCCACAGTGAGCAGAACGCCCGGCTCGATGCCTTGCTGGCGATCATGACCACGCTGGCTGACACCTGTGTGCTCTATCGCGCTGGCGAAGCAGGTCTGCAAACCATGCAGAACGGCGCGCAAGCGGTGCTCGACGCGGGTGGCAGCGCAAGCCTTGCCGGACGTCGTCGCCTGCACGAGCTGGATCAACAATTATTGGCATTGAACGCCTCGCCCGGTGGGGCTGCGGATTTGCTCGCGGCTTGCCTGTTTATCGATCTTATCGAGTCCGGCGACGGCTTCATCCAGGGAGCATTTTGATGGAAACCTTATCCTTTGAATTCCCCGCCGGGCAGCCAGCCAGGGGCAGGGCGCTGGTGGGCTGTGTCGGTTCCGGTGATCTGGAAGTGCTGCTGGAACCGGGTCAGGCCGGCAAGCTGACGATCCAGGTGCAGACCTCGGTCAACGGCAGTGCGCAACGCTGGCAGCATCTGTTCGAGCGGATGTTCGACGAATCGACGCCACCGGCGCTGTTGATCGATATCCATGATTTTGGCGCCACCCCAGGTGTTGTGCGTTTGCGTCTGGAGCAAGGTTTCGAGGAGATCGGCCATGACTGACAGCGCAACGTTGTTGAACCCATACCTTGAGAGACGTAGCTTTGTCGAACTCGGTGCCCGGCAGCGGGCGAAAGCCTTGCTCGATGTCGGCAGCTTTCGTGAATTGCTCGATCCGTTTCAGCGCCTGATGTCGCCGTGGCTTGCCCGCCAGGGCGTGGTGCCGCAAGCCGATGACGGCGTGGTGATTGCCAAAGGCAGTATGGGCGGTTTGCCGGTGGTGATAGCCGCCATCGAAGGTGTTTTTCAAGGCGGCAGCCTTGGCGAAGTCGGCGGGGCGAAGATTGCCGGTGCGCTGGAACTGGCGGCTGAGGACAACCGCAAAGGCATCCCCACCCGCGCTGTGCTGTTACTGGAAACCGGCGGCGTGCGTCTGCAGGAAGCCAATCTCGGCCTGGCAGCGATTGCCGATATTCACGCGGCGATTGTCGACTTGCGTCAGTACCAGCCGGTCATCGGTGTGGTGGCCGGCAGTGTCGGCTGCTTTGGCGGCATGTCAATTGCTGCCGGGTTGTGCAGCTATTTGCTGGTGACCCAGGAAGCACGGCTTGGTCTCAATGGTCCGCAGGTGATCGAGCAGGAAGCCGGGCTCGAAGAATATGACTCCCGTGACCGGCCATTCATCTGGAGCCTGACCGGCGGCGAACAGCGGTTTGCCAGTGGTTTGGTGGACCGTTATGTGGTCGACGATGTAGTGCAGATTCAGCAGCAGATCAGTGAATTGCTGCAACAGGGTTTGCCGGCGGAACAGCGCAGCCGTCAGGCCGATCTGTTCCTGCAACGCTTGGCCCGTCTGGATGCCGAGCCGCAAATCGATCCAGCGACGGTTCGCGATCTGTATCAAGGAGAGCGCTCATGAGTATGTATTCCCAGAGAGGCTTGCAGTGGTTCCAGGCCTTGAGTGCCGACGCTGAGCCGGTAAGCGGATTACCCGCGTCATTGAAAGTCGCCGACGGTCTGCTGGGCGAGCAACCGGTGCGCTTTCTCGCCGTAGTGGCGGACCCGGATAACCGCTTCGTGCGTGCCCGCAACGGTGAGGTCGGTTTGCTGGAAGGCTGGGGGTTGGCCAAAGCGGTGGATGACATCATCGAGGCTGATCGCAACAAACCGCACAAACGTGCCTTGATCGCCATTGTCGATGTACCGAGCCAGGCGTATGGCCGGCGCGAAGAGGCGCTGGGCATTCATCAGGCATTGGCTGGCGCGGTGGACAGTTATGCCCGGGCACGACTGGCCGGGCATGCGGTGATTGGTCTGTTGGTAGGCAAGGCAATGTCCGGGGCTTTTCTGGCGCATGGTTATCAAGCCAACCGACTCATCGCCCTGCGCGATCCCGGCGTGATGGTGCATGCCATGGGCAAGGCCTCGGCAGCGCGAGTGACTTTGCGTAGCGTCGAAGAGCTCGAAGCCCTGGCCGCCAGCGTACCGCCGATGGCGTATGACATCGATAGCTTCGCCAGTCTTGGCTTGCTGTGGGAGACCCTTGAAGTCAGCCAGATCGAGCAGCCGACGGCGAGTGATCTGGTGCGGGTGAACGGTTGCCTGGTTCAGGCGATTCGCGATGTTCAAGCCTCTGGTCATGATTTGGGCAGCCGCTTGGGTGCCAGCAATCGAGCCGCGTCAAGCAAGGTTCGCCAGCTGTTGCGCGAGCAGTGGTGAGCGAAATGATCGAGATACTTGCCCATGACCTGCTCTGGGGGCTGACTCCAGACTACTTGCCCGCCGATGCTCCGGCCTGGGTGATGGATGCCATGGGTGAAGGTCAGCCAGTGGTGGTGCGGCGTGCGTTGGCCGCCGCCGGCCAGGTCGCCGTCGGTGTGCGCGGGTGTTTGCGTGAGCAGCGTTACGCCACACTGATGGCGGTCGCGGCGATTGAGCGGCGGGTGCGGCCCGAAGAGCTGTGTCATGTGGAGACGGATCGGGATTGGCCGGCGCTGCAGGCGTTGGCTCAAGTGCGTCCACTGTTGGACGCAGGGGGGGTGAGCTGGGGTGTCAGCGGCAGTGCCGGGTTTGAATTGGCCAGTGGTGTTGCAGCGTTGCATCAGCACAGCGATCTCGACCTGATTTTGCGCACCCCGCAGCCGTTGGGTCGTGCTCAGGCGCTGGAACTGTTAAAGCTGCTGGACGCCGCCGTTTGCCCGGTAGACATGCAATTGCAAACCCCCAGCGGCGCCGTCGCCTTGCGTGAATGGGCTGGCTCGGCGCGGCGGGTGTTGCTCAAAAGCGCCAGCGGTGCACGGTTGGTGATGGATCCGTGGAATGCACTGGAGCAGGCAGCGTGAGCAGCCTGTTTGTGTTCCCGGGCCAGGGCGCGCAGCAGCCGGGCATGCTCCATCGCTTGCCTCAAGGTGCAGTGGTTCAAGCGTGCTTGAAAGAGGCGAATGAGGTACTGGGCGAGGACGTGCTGCAGTTAGACACGGCCCAGGCGCTGACTTCGACCCGTGCGGTTCAGCTTTGCCTGCTGATTGCCGGGGTCGCGGGTTCAAGTGTGCTGTTGCAGCAAGCACTGGTGCCGGACTATGTGGCTGGGTTGTCGATTGGCGCCTATCCGGCGGCAGTGGTGGCGGGTGCACTGGCCTTCAGCGATGCGCTGCGGTTGGTCAGCCTGCGCGGCGAGTTGATGCAGCAGGCTTATCCACAGGGCTATGGCATGACCGCGATTATCGGTCTGGATCTGGCGACGGTGGAAGGGTTGTTGGCGCAGGTGCACGGTGTGCAAACACCGGTCTACCTGGCCAACATCAATGCCGATAACCAGGTGGTGATTGCCGGCAGCGACGCGGCGATGAACGCAGTCGCTCAATTGGCTCGTGGTCGCGGCGCCGGATTGGCCAAGCGGCTGGCGGTCAGCGTGCCGTCCCATTGCCCGTTGCTGGAGCAACCGGCGCAGGTCCTGGCGCGAGCCTTTGCCCGGGTGCCGTTGCAGGTTCCGGCGCGGGGCTATCTGAGCGGCAGTCGCGCACGGCCGATTCGTACAGTCGAGCAGCTGCGCGATGACTTGGCCTTTAACATGTGCCGGGTTGTCGACTGGCGGGGCACGGTGCAAAGCGCTTACGAGCGCGGTGTGCGCTTGCAGATTGAACTGCCGCCGGGTGCGGTGCTCACCGGGCTGGCGCGCCGGGTGTTCGAGCAAGGCACGGCCATCGCTTTTGATGGTGCGCGTCTGGACACCTTGCAAGCACTGTTGTGTGAGGAGGGAAGCCGCCAACCATAGATACAGGTCACGCTTTCGAAGGACAAAAACAACAACTTCGACGATGCACTTTGAGGACAACAACAATGATTATTTACGGTGTGGCGCTGTTGGCGATTTGTACGCTGGCAGGGGTGATCCTGGGTGACATGCTCGGTGTGCTGCTGGGGGTGAAATCAAATGTCGGCGGTGTGGGCATCGCCATGATCCTGCTGATCTGCGCGCGCTTGTGGATGCAAAGGCACGGTGGCATGACCAAGGATTGCGAGATGGGCGTCGGCTTCTGGGGCGCCATGTACATTCCGGTGGTGGTGGCCATGGCCGCGCAACAGAACGTGGTCACCGCCCTGCACGGCGGCCCGGTGGCGGTGCTGGCGGCGATCGGTTCGGTGGTGGTTTGCGGTTGCACCATCGCCCTGATCAGCCGGACTCATAAAGGCGAGCCACTGCCGGACGAACCGGTCGATAGCGTGTCGCCTGTCGCTACCGTTGGGGGCCGCTGATATGTGGAATCTCATTGAACAAGGTCTGGAACATAACGGTCTGGTTACAGCGTTCGCTTTCGTCGGCGTGATCATGTGGATCTCCGTGGTGCTGTCCAAGCGATTGACCTTCGGTCGGATTCACGGCTCGGCGATTGCCATCGTCATCGGGCTGGTGCTGGCCTGGGTCGGCGGCACCATTACTGGTGGACAGAAAGGCCTGGCGGACATGGCCCTGTTTTCCGGTATCGGCCTGATGGGCGGTGCCATGCTGCGGGACTTTGCGATTGTCGCGACGGCTTTCGAAGTACAAGCCAGCGAAGCGCGCAAGGCCGGACTGGTCGGGGCGATCGCGCTGTTGTTGGGCACGGTGCTGCCGTTTATCGTCGGCGCGAGTATTGCCTGGGTGTTCGGCTATCGCGATGCGATCAGCATGACCACCATTGGTGCCGGCGCGGTGACATACATCGTCGGCCCGGTTACCGGAGCGGCGATTGGTGCGAGCTCCGATGTGGTGGCGTTGTCCATTGCTACCGGGTTGATCAAGGCGATCATGGTAATGGTCGGCACGCCGTTGGCCGCACGCTGGATGGGGCTCGACAACCCGCGCTCGGCGATGGTCTTCGGTGGTTTGGCCGGGACGGTCAGCGGTGTGACGGCGGGACTGGCGGCGACAGATCGGCGGCTGGTGCCCTATGGTGCACTGACGGCGACTTTCCACACCGGGCTGGGTTGCCTGCTTGGGCCTTCGCTGCTGTATTTCATTGTGCGGGGGATAGTGGGGTAAGCCCGAACTCTGCATCAGATCGTTTTTCAGATCGTTCCCACGCTCCGCGTGGGAATGCAGCCCGTGACGCTCTGCGTCACAAGAGCGGACGCCGAGCGTCCATTCAGGCATTCCCACGCGAAGCGTGGGAACGATCATTAGGCGGTGTATCAGGCATGTCGATTGGCATACATTCGACACTCTGCCAGCAGCGCCAACAAATTCGGATCACGCTCCTTGGCCTTGAGAAACACTACGCCGATATGCTGTTGCAGGCGATAACGTGCCTGTAACGGGATCAGCTTCACCCGATTCTCATACACCGCCGCAATCCTCCCCGGCAGCAACGCATAACCGACCCCGGAGCTGACCATGCTCAGCAGGGTGAAGATGTCGTTGACCTGCATCGCCACCTTCGGCTCGAAGCCTGCCTGTTTGAACACCCGAATGCCGTCCTGATGGGTGGCGAAGCCTTGGGTCAGGGTGATGAACGTCGCGTCGCGCACATCGTTCAGGTCGACTTCCGCTTGTTGCGCGAACGGTGAGTCGGCTGGTGTGGCGAGGAAAATATCGTCGGAGAACAATGGGATCTGTTCGCAGTCCGGGTCGTTCACACTCTCGTCGAGAGACACCAGAATCGCGTCGACTTCCATGTTTTTCAGCTTGTACAACAGGTCGATGTTCGAGCCGAGAATCAGGTCGATATTCAGTTCGCTGCGGCGGATTTTCAGGCCCATGATCAGTTGCGGCACGGTCTTTACCGTCAGCGAATACAGCGAGCCAAGCTTGAAGCGCTCAGCAGAGAACCCGGCGGCTTCGCGGGTCAGGCGCACGCATTCGACCACGTCCTGGATCAGCTTCTGCGCGCGTTCTTCCAGTACATAAGCGCTTTCCAGCGGCGTCAGGTTGCGTCCTTCATGTTTGAACAACGGGCAACGCAGGGCGCTCTCCAACGAGTGAATCGCCCGGTGCACGCTGACGTTGCTGGTCTGCAACTCAACCGCCGCCCGCGCCAGATTGCCGGTGCGCATGAAGGCCAGGAACACTTCAAGCTTTTTCAGGGTCAACTCTTCATCGATCAGCATGGCGCAGACTCTTATTCGAATGACCTGATTGTGCCCAACTGATCAGCACTTGGCTGAAGCATTTTTCAATGTGCGACGTTTAGAAACATTGCACTTTTAGTCTGCAAGACTAAGCCTTAGGTGATGTTGTGTCGGTGGACGAGGTGAGTGAGGCATGTATCACGGGGAAAAGCTCAACGCATGGACGCATCTGGTGGGGGCGGTCGCGGCGTGTATCGGGGTGGTCTGGTTACTGGTAATTGCCAGCCTGGACGGCAGTCCCTGGAAGATTGTCAGCGTGGCGATTTATGGCTTCACCTTGCTGGTGCTATATAGCGCCTCGACGGTGTATCACAGCGTGAAAGGGCGCAAGAAAGCGATCATGCAAAAGGTTGATCACTTTTCGATCTACCTGCTGATCGCCGGGAGTTATACGCCGTTCTGTCTGGTCACCTTGCGCGGCCCGTGGGGCTGGACGTTGTTCGGGATTGTCTGGGGGTTGGCGATCATCGGCATCCTGCAAGAGATCAAGCCGCGCTCCGAGGCGCGGATACTTTCGATTGTGATCTACGCCGTGATGGGCTGGATCGTGCTGGTGGCGGTCAAGCCACTGCTGGCGGCACTGGGCACTGCCGGTTTCGCCTGGCTGGCATCGGGCGGGGTGCTTTACACCGTGGGTATCATCTTCTTCGCCCTCGACAGCCGTCTGCGGCATGCCCATGGAATCTGGCACTTGTTTGTGATCGCCGGCAGTTTGCTGCACTTTGTGGCGATTCTTTTTTATGTGTTGTGAAGCAAAAGCTCAACCCCGATCCATCAACCGATCCAGCTGCTCCTGAGCGCGGCTGCTGAAAATCTCCAGCAGGTTGCTCAGGGTATGCGCAGGCGCTTCATCGGCGCGGGTCACGGCGTACAGGGTGATCGGCAGCGCCGGCGCCAGCGGGCGGATGGCGGTGGTGGCCGGCGAGGCGCCAAGGGCGGTGAACGGGTCGATCACCGCCAACCCGGCGCCTGATTCGACCATGGCCCTGGCCAATGAATAGGTCTGCACGGCAATGCTGACCCGCGGTGGCGGTTCGACGGCTTTGAGGTAACTGTCGAGTTTTGCCGATAACGGATCGGCGCTGGACAGACCAATCAATGGCGCATCGGCCAACTCCATCAGCGGTAACGGCTTGCCTTTGGCGTCGTCGGGCCAATAGTCCAGTGGCGCCAACACCACCAGCACACCGTGAGCCAGTGCCTGGGCAGTCAGCCCGGGATGGTCCGGTCGCTGGAGGGTGAGGGCGACATCAATCTCTCGCATCAACAGGTTCTGCACCAGTTCGCGGCTGTGGGCACTGGACAGCTCGCAGACGATGTCCGGGTAACGCCGGGTCCACTCGCTGATGGCCGGCGGCAAGAGTGAGAGGGCCAGCGCCGGTGTGGCGCCGATGCGCAGGCTGTGGCCCGGTTCGCGCCGCAGGCTCTGGGCCAGGCGACGCACGCCTTGCAGGCTTTCGGTGACCTTATCGACCTCGCGCTCCAGCTCCAGCGCCTCGGGCGTGGCTTGCAATTTGCCGCGTACTCGCAGGAATAACGGGAAGCCCAATTGCAGCTCGGCATGTTGCAGCACTTTGGTTACCGCAGGCTGCGAGACGTGCAGCAGTTGCGCCGCGCCGCTGACCGAACCGGTCTGGCGGATGGCCTGGAAGATCTCGATATGGCGCAATCGCATGGCAAGTCCATAACCTTTGTTTATGGTTGCCACATCTTTATTCATTGTTCCGCGCCTGTCACCTGGTCCTAACCTCAAGCTTGTTTCAATAACAGGCTAAGGACTGACATGACTCAGCGGGTTTGCATCATCGGTGGTGGCGTGATCGGGTTGGCAACCGCCTACGCGCTGGTTCGCGATGGCTTTGATGTCACTGTGGTCGAGGCGCGGGACTCACTGGGCAGCGAAACCAGTTTCGCCAATGGCGGCCAGCTCTCTTATCGCTATGTCGCTCCGCTGGCGGATGCCGGTGTGCCCTTGCAGGCGATCGGCTGGATGTTGCGCGGTGATTCGCCGTTGAAGCTGCGCCCGCGTCTGGACCTGGCGCAGTGGCGCTGGATGGCAGCGTTCCTGGGGGCATGCCGTACTTCAGTGAACCGCAAGAACGCCGGTCATCTGTTGCGTCTGGCGTTGTTGAGCCAGTCGACGCTGCAAACCTGGCGTGACGAAGATCGCCTCGACGGTTTCAACTGGCGGCGCAATGGCAAGCTGGTGACTTTCCGCGAGCCGGGCAGTTTTGCCCATGCCAGGCACAAACTGACCGATACCCTTCACCAGCAAATACTGTCCCAGGCCGACTGCGCACAACTCGAGCCGGTGTTGAGCGGAGCACCCTTTGTCGGCGCGATTTACACCCCGGACGAAGAGGTCGGCGACTGTCACGCCTTCTGCCAGCAACTGGCCGCGAGATTGAAAGCTTCAGGTCGCTGCGAGTTTCTGCTGGGCCGTTCGGTGACGGGCATTCGTCATGCGCACGGCGCGGTGCAGGCCATCGAGCTAGGTCATCAAGTCCTGCCGGTCGAGCAACTGGTGATCGCTGCCGGTCATCGCAGCCCGGCCCTGGCGCTGCCCGGTATGCATGTGCCGCTTTATCCCCTCAAGGGATACAGCCTCACCGTACCGATCGGCCCGCAGCATCGGGCGCCGGACGTCAGCATCACCGATTACGACCGCAAGATTGTTTACGCGCGCATCGGTCAGCAATTGCGGGTGGCGGCGATGGTCGACATCGTCGGTTTCGATCCGGCCCTTGAGCCAAAACGTCTGGCGTTGATGAAACGCCAGGCCTGCGGGACTTTCCCGAATGCCGGGGACTATGACGCTGCCACCGAATGGGCCGGCATGCGTCCGGCCACACCCAGCGGCGTGCCGCTGATCGGCGCCAGTGCCTATCGCAATCTCTGGATCAATCTGGGGCACGGTGCCCTGGGCTTCACCCTGGCCTGTGGCAGTGCTCGTCTGCTCAGCGAGTTGATAGGCCAGCGCAGCACCTCGATCGATATGCAGGGCCTCACGCCCCATGCCGCCTGACCCCTTATCCATTAGAAGGAAAATCGTATGACCATCAGCCGAATCAACAGCAACAGCCGACTCTGCGGTGCCGTGACCTTCGGGGAGCTGGTATTTCTTTCCGGCCAAGTGCCGGGTGCCAGTACCGAAGTGAGCGGCCAGACCCAGGAGGTGCTGGACAAGATCGACGACTTGCTGGCCGAGGCGGGCAGCGACAAGGATCATCTGCTCAGCGCGACCATTTACCTGAAGGATATTCAGAACGACTTTGCCGCCATGAATGAAATCTGGTCGGCCTGGTTATCGCCCGGTCAGGCACCAACGCGCACAACCCTGCAAGCCGAACTGGCGCGGCCGGAAATATTGGTAGAAATCACTGTCACCGCGGCTCGCCGCTAAGTTCCCTTACCCACAACGGAGAATAACAATGCAAAAAATCACGTTGATCGGTTGCACCCTGAGCCTTCTGCTCAGCGCCCAGTTGCAGGCCGGCCAAGCACCGCTCGAGGGTACGCTCAGCAAGATCGCCAATGCCCAAAGCATCACCTTGGGCTATCGCGATGCGTCGGTGCCGTTTTCCTATGTGGGTGACAACACTGGCCAACCCATGGGCTACTCGGTAGACCTGGCGAACAAAATCGTCGAACGGATCCGGCACAAACTCGATCTGCCGCAGCTTAAGGTGAACTACAACCTGGTCACCTCGCAGACCCGCATCCCGCTGGTGCAGAACGGCACCGTGGACCTTGAGTGCGGCTCCACCGGCGTCACTGCCGAACGGCAGAAGCAGGTAGCCTTTTCCTACGGGTTTATCTATGTGAAGGGCCAACTGCTGACCGCCAAGGATAGCGGGATCAAGAGTTTCACCGACTTGCGCGGCAAGAACGTGGTGACCACCGCCGGCACCACCAACGAACGCTTCCTGAAAAGCTACAACGCCGAGCACAAGATCGACATGTTCGTGATCAGCGCCAAGGATCACGGCGAAGCCTTCCAGATGTTGCAAACGGGTCGGGCTGCGGCGTTTTACATGGATGACGCGCTGCTGTATGGCGAACGCGCCAAAGCCCGCGATCCGCATAAATGGGTTGTGGTGGGGGAAGAGCAGTCGCGGGAAATCTACAGTTGCATGGTGCGCAAGGATGACCCGCAGTTCCTTGAACTGGTGAACGGCACGCTGGCTGACCTGTACCGTTCGGGTGAGATCAACGGCATCTATCAGCGCTGGTTCGAACAGCCGATCCCGCCCAAGGGCCTGAACCTGGAATTCCCGATGACCAGCGAGCTGAAGGCAATCATCGCCAAACCGGTGAGTGATCCGGTGCAATAACCCCAGCGCAGATCATTCCCACGCTCAGCGTGGGAACGATCAAATAGTGCCGTTAGAAATCGCCCCACAACTGCTGTGCAACCGCCAACGCCACCACCGGCGCCGTCTCGGTCCGCAACACTCTCGGGCCAAGACGGGCGGAATGGAAACCCGCGTCTTGAGCCTGATCGACTTCAGGGTCGGACAGCCCACCCTCCGGACCGATCAGGAAGGCCAGCGTCTGCGGTTTGGCATGGCTGACCAGCGGCTCGGCCACCGGGTGCAGCACCAGCTTCAACTCGGCTTCGGTCTGTTTCAACCAATCGGCCAGCAGCAGCGGCGGATGAATCACCGGTACGCGCGAACGCCCGCATTGCTCGCAAGCGCTGATGGCGACCTGGCGCCAGTGCATCAGGCGCTTGTCGGCACGTTCGTCCTTGAGGCGAACTTCGCAGCGGTCGCTGAAGATCGGAGTGATTTCAGTGACACCCAGCTCAGTGGCTTTCTGAATGGCCCAATCCATCCGCTCACCGCGGGACAGACCCTGGCCCAGATGAATCTGCAGCGGCGATTCGATCTGCCCGGCGAAATGTTCATCCAGCTGGACCAGCACGCGCTTCTTGCCGACTTCCAGCAGCTTGCCGCGAAACTCAAATCCTGAGCCGTCGAATACTTGCAGCGCATCGCCTTCGGCCATGCGCAGCACGCGGCTGATGTAGTGCGCCTGGGCCTCTGGCAGTTCGTGTTCGCCCAGGTTCAGAGGGGCGTCGATAAAGAAGCGGGACAGTCTCATCATGGATCTCTGTAATTTGATCGTTCCCACGCTCCGCGTGGGAATGCCGCCATGGACGCTCCGCGTCCGCCTTGGATGTGACGCAGAGCGTCACGGGATCATTCCTTTGCTGCGCGTGGGAATGATCAGTGGGTATCAGCCCGGATCACGAAAATCCGGATGAAAATTCGCTGGCACCGCCACGCTGATATCGCTGCGAGTAGCGATATCAATCCCTTCACTGGCCACTTCGGCAAGGAAGTCGATCTGCTGCGGGGTGATCACATACGGCGGCAGGAAATACACCACGTTGCCCAGCGGCCGCAGCAACGCACCGCGCTCCAGCGCATGCTGGAACACCTTCAGCCCGCGACGTTCCTGCCATGGATAGGCTGTCTTGCCAGCCTTGTCCTGAACCATCTCGATGGCCAGCACCATGCCGGTCTGACGCACTTCCGAAACGTGCGGATGATCGACCAGATGCGCGGTCGAGCTGGCCATGCGCTGGGCGAGGGCCTTGTTGTTCTCGATCACGTTGTCTTGTTCGAAGATATCCAGGGTAGCCAGCGCCGCTGCACACGCCAGCGGATTGCCGGTGTAGCTGTGGGAGTGCAGGAAGGCGCGCAGGGTTGGATAGTCGTCATAGAAAGCGCTATAGACCTCGTCGGTGGTCACACACGCAGCCAGTGGCAGATAGCCGCCGGTCAGCGCTTTGGACAGGCAGAGGAAATCCGGACGGATGCCGGCCTGCTCGCAGGCGAACATCGTTCCGGTGCGGCCAAAGCCGACAGCGATTTCGTCATGGATCAGGTGCACGCCGTAGCGGTCGCAGGCTTCGCGCAGCAGCTTGAGGTACACCGGGTGATACATGCGCATACCGCCAGCGCCCTGGATCAGTGGCTCGACGATCACCGCAGCGACGCTGTCATGGTTTTCGGCCAGGGTCTGTTCCATGGCGGCGAACATGCTGCGCGAGTGCTCTTCCCAGCCCATGCCCTCCGGGCGCAGGTAACAGTCCGGGCTCGGCACCTTGATCGTGTCGAGCAGCAGCGCCTTGTAGGTCTCGGTGAACAATGGCACATCACCGACCGACATCGCGGCGATGGTTTCGCCGTGGTAACTGTTGGTCAGGGTGACGAAGCGCTTCTTGTTCGGCTGGCCGCGGTTGAGCCAGTAATGAAAGCTCATTTTCAGTGCAACTTCGATACAGGATGAGCCGTTATCGGCGTAGAAGCACCGGGTCAGGCCTTCAGGCGTCATCTGTACCAGGCGTTCGGACAGCTCGATCACGGGTTGATGGCTGAAACCGGCCAGGATTACGTGCTCAAGCTGATCGACCTGATCTTTGATACGCTGATTGATCCGCGGGTTGGCGTGGCCGAACACATTGACCCACCAGGAGCTGACCGCATCGAGGTAGCGTTTGCCTTCGAAGTCTTCCAGCCAGACACCTTCACCACGCTTGATTGGAATCAGCGGCAGTTGTTGGTGATCTTTCATCTGGGTGCAGGGATGCCACAAAACTGCGAGATCACGTTGCATCCACTGATTATTCAGGCCCATTTTCACTCTCCTCGAGGCGGCTCGCGACGTGCGCAGGCAAACAATCGCGCAAGCCTATGCAATGCAAGTCCCTTGGACAACCTATTGTGTTGTTTGAGCTATCTTGAGTGGGGGCGATAGAGGCGATGCCTGACGTATTCTTTGCGGTTCTTTGAGTCGTCGGACTCATTAATCCGGCACCTCCCTTGGGGGCACTGAATTGCGCCCCCTATTTGCCGTTAATCTTTCCTTAACCAACTCAACTCAGACTCTTGATCGTATTTCTCGATATTTCAAAGCAAATTTTTGCGCTTTAATTCGATAGATAAGTGGTTAGTCTTGGTCGCAGTTCTTACAGGATTCAGGTAATGCAGCTACGTAACTCTTCCACTCGCTACGGCTGGGTCAGCATTTCTCTGCACTGGGGCGTAGCGCTCGCGGTTTTCGGTCTATTTGCCTTGGGCTTGTGGATGGTTGGTCTCGACTACTACAGCACCTGGCGAAAAGAAGCACCGGACCTTCATAAAAGCATTGGCCTGACGCTGTTCGCGATCATGTTGCTGCGGGTGTTGTGGCGCTTTATCAGCCCACCGCCACCCGTGCCGGCCAGTCACGGGCGTTTGACTCGCCTTGGCGCCAAGCTCGGTCACGCCTTTCTTTATCTGAGCCTGTTCGCGGTGATGATCGCCGGTTACCTGATTTCCACCGCCGACGGCGTCGGGATTCCGGTGTTTGGTCTGTTCGATGTTCCTGCGCTGATTTCCGGTCTTCCCGACCAGGCTGATGTGGCGGGTGCTGTGCATTTGTATCTGGCCTGGATACTGGTGATCTTCTCCGGTGTGCATGCCCTGGCCGCTTTGAAACACCACTTTATAGACCGTGATGCGACCCTGACTCGAATGCTGGGGCGCAAAGCCTGACGTTCAATCTCAACTCAAAAGGAATAGAAAGCATGTTGAAAAAGACTCTCGCCGCTCTGGCAATCAGTACTGCATTGTTGTCTGCCGGTGGGGCGATGGCCGCGGACTACAAGATCGACAAGGAAGGCAATCACGCCTTCGTCAACTTCAAGATCAGCCACCTGGGCTTCAGCTACATCTACGGTAGCTTCAAGGACTGGGATGGGAGCTTCAGTTTTGATGAAAAAAATCCTGAAGCCAGCAAAATCAACGTCGTGCTGAAAACCGCCAGCGTCGATACCAACCACGCCGAACGTGACAAGCATATCCGCACACCGGATTTCCTCGATGCAGCGAAATTCCCGGAAGCGAAATTCGTCTCGACTTCGGTTAAATCGACCGGCGCCGACACTGCTGATGTGACTGGTGACCTGACCCTGCACGGCGTGACCAAACCAGTGGTCATTGCTGCTCGCTTCTTGGGTGAAGGCAAGGATCCATGGGGTGGCTACCGCGCAGGCTTTGAAGGCACTACCACCATCAAGCTGAAAGACTTCGAGATTCAGAAAGACCTGGGTCCAAAGACCCAGGAGCTGGCACTGATCATCTCGTTCGAAGGTGTTCAAGCGAAGTAATGCTGAGACCGTAGGAGCGTAGCTTGCTCGCGATAACTATATCGGGAGCAGCAGAGATACCGAGCTGCCCCCATCGCGGGCAAGCCTCGCTCCTACAAAGACGCAAACTTGCTCGCGATAACTATATCGGGAGCAGCAGAGATACCGAGCTGCCCCCATCGCGGGCAAGCCTCGCTCCTGCAAAGACACAAACAAAAACGCCCCCGATCGTGAGATCGGGGGCGTTTTTGTTAGCGGGAGAAATCAGCGATTGCGGGTCAGCAATGCTGGTTTCTCGCCACGTGGACGGCTTGGCAGTTGATCGAGTTGCTCAGGTGTCGGGAAGCGATCGCTTTTCGACTCCTTGTGCATGATCTTCGGCTGGTTTGCGCGCGGGTTTTGAACGGCTGGTTCCTGGCG
The DNA here is from genome assembly GCF_059420325.1 of Pseudomonas sp. GW821-FHT04C07. Taxonomy (NCBI): domain Bacteria; kingdom Pseudomonadati; phylum Pseudomonadota; class Gammaproteobacteria; order Pseudomonadales; family Pseudomonadaceae; genus Pseudomonas; species Pseudomonas sp. GW821-FHT04C07. The sequence goes on along the minus strand of NZ_JBWKTM010000001.1, from coordinate 195,236 downwards.
CGACTGCTGATCGTCACGTGCCGGGCGACGGTTACGCGGCTCTTCGCGACGGGCCTGACCGTCACGTGGAGCACCGCTACGCGGGCCGTTGCGCTTGGCTGGCGGGGTACCAGTGCTGGCGCCGCTGCCATTGCGCGGAGCGCTTGGGCGACCTTGGCCACCGCTGCGAGACGGTGCGCCGGCACCTGAGCCTGCGCCTTGCGCTGGAGCGCCTGGACGGCGGCCACGGCCCTGAGGAGCTTTCTGTTGCGGGACGTAATCGACGCGGTTACCGAAGTTATCGACATCGTCGTCCAGGAACTCGTCCGGTGCACGATCAGCGGCTGCGCGTGGAGCTGGCTGACGCTGTTCACGGGCCGGAGTGCCTTCGCGTGGCTTATGTTCGCGAGCAGGGCGTTCGGAACGGGTCTCTTTGCCACCCTTGTCCTTGCCTTTGTCTTTGCGGCCACCGCCGCCACCGCTGCCATTCGGGCCGTCACCACGTGGACCGCGCGGAGTATTGCGCGGGTTACGCACATCCGGACGTTCACGGACTTCAGGTTTCTCGGCTTCTACGGCGCTGGAGTCAAAACCCATCAGGTCGCCATCGGCGATTTTCTGCTTGGTCATGCGCTCGATGCTTTTCAGCAGTTTTTCTTCATCCGGAGCCACCAGCGAGATCGCCTCGCCCGAACGACCGGCGCGGCCAGTACGGCCAATCCGGTGTACGTAGTCTTCGTCGACGTTCGGCAGCTCGAAGTTGACCACGTGTGGCAACTGGTCGATATCCAGGCCGCGAGCGGCGATATCGGTGGCCACCAGGATGCGCACTTCGCCGGCCTTGAAATCAGCCAGGGCTTTGGTGCGGGCGTTCTGGCTCTTGTTACCGTGGATGGCAACGGCGCTAAGGCCGTGTTTGTCCAGGTACTCGGCCAGGCGGTTGGCGCCGTGCTTGGTACGGGTGAAGACCAGAACCTGTTCCCAGGCACCGGCAGTAATCAGGTGCGCCAGCAGCGAGCGCTTGTGGCTGGCGGCCAGGCGGAACACCCGTTGCTCGATGCGCTCGACCGTGGTGTTCGGTGGCGTGACTTCGATGCGCTCGGGGTTGTGCAGCAGTTTGCCAGCGAGATCGGTGATGTCTTTGGAGAAGGTCGCCGAGAACAGCAGGTTCTGGCGTTTGACCGGCAGGCGGGCAAGGACCTTTTTCACGTCATGGACGAAGCCCATGTCGAGCATCCGGTCGGCCTCGTCCAGCACGAGGATTTCCACGTGGGACAGGTCGACGCTGCCTTGGCCGGCGAGGTCGAGCAAGCGGCCCGGGCAGGCCACCAGCACGTCAACGCCACGGGACATGGCCTGGACTTGTGGGTTCATGCCGACGCCGCCGAAGATGCAGGCGCTGACGAACTTCAGGTCGCGGGCATAGACCTTGAAGCTTTCATGCACTTGAGCGGCGAGTTCGCGAGTCGGGGTCAGGACCAGTACGCGCGGTTGGCGCGGGCCGTGACGCTGGGATTTGTCCGGGTGACCGTTGGGGAACAACCGCTCCAGAATCGGAAGGGCGAAGCCGCCGGTTTTACCAGTACCTGTCTGTGCCGCGACCATCAAATCGCGACCTTGCAACACGGCGGGAATAGCCCGCTGTTGCACCGGAGTAGGCTCGGTATAGCCCGCTGCCTCGATGGCGCGGACTAAAGCCTCGGAGAGACCGAGGGAAGCAAAGGACATGAGTAATCCTGTTTTAGTTAGGGCTTGGCCCAAAGGGATAGTCTTGCCTGGCGTGAATCGCGTTTAAGAGGACGCAATCCCGTCCGGTCCTGCTTCGGTCTTGAAAGCTTATCTGAAAGCGCTCGCGCGGGCCTGGGGCTGCGCTGTAGCGGTGTCGAGATGCCTTGTACAAGGTCGAGCGTCCGGGCGTGAGCCTGGCGGGAAGGCCGGAGTATAACAGAGCAATCAGTGTGCGCTGCTTTCCTGCTGCTCAACGGTTTTTCCTGCGCTGTCTGGAGGTGTCGCTTGCTGGGTCGTTATGGCCTTGTGACCGGCGTACCGGGCGCTAAGCGCGGCGTAGGCCGGTTCACGCTTGAAGCGCTTGAGCTCTGCACCGAAGCGCTGTACCAGCAAATCCATGCCTGCATTGCGCCGCAGCGCCAGAAACTGGCTATTACTGCTGATCATCGTGGGGTTTTCACTGATCTGGTCGCGTAAATGCAATTCATCGAGCAAGTACTGGCCAACCCGGCGATCAGTGATCAGCAAGTCGATGCGGCCGCGCACCAGTTTGCCGAAGTTGGCTTCATGGCTGGGCGCTGGTTCGCGCTTGAACAGAGTCGACTCGCTGAAATCCTGGCTGTACAAGTAGCCTGGCGACGTCCCGACAGTCAGGCCGCGCAGGTCGTCCAGGGTGCGAATAGGGTGAGGTCGGTCATTGGCGTAGAACAGTACGAACTCCACTTGCGACAGCGGCTCGCCGGGATAAAGCAGTGTGTTGTCACGTTCGTCGCTGTGAAAAATATCCAGTGCGCCGTCGGCCTGACCTTGTTCCAGCATGGCCAGGCAACGCTTCCAGGGCAGGAACTGCCACTCCACATCGATTCCCAGGCGCTGGAAGACGATGGCCGTGGTTTCGTAGTCCAGGCCACGAAACTCGCCGTTTTCCTCGTACACATAGGGCGCCCAGGGCTCGGTGACAATGCGCAGCTTCTCGCCTCGAGCGGTAAAGCTCAGGCAAGTAAAAAGAAAGAGGGTCAGTAGCTGGGCAATGACGGGCATTGCTGGAGATTACGACGAGACTTCAGCAATAGCCAGAACCGGTGTTGGAAGCTCTAGCTCAAGGGTGTCGAAGGGCCTGAAAATCAAAAGACCGCTGCCAGAGGCTGCGATCTCTTGATCTTGCTTGCGGCTGTTTTAACGTGGCAGTTTCAGGTTATTCCAGACAGCCAGGCTAGGTTCAGCCTGATTCAGGGTATAGAAGTGCAACCCTGGTGCGCCGCCTTGCAGCAAGCGTTCGCACATCTGGGTGATGACCTGCTCACCGAAAGCTTGAATGCTCTGGGTGTCGTCACCGTAGGCTTCCAGCTGCTTGCGGATCCAGCGTGGGATTTCCGCACCGCAGGCGTCGGAGAACCGTGCCAGCTTGCTGTAGTTGGTGATCGGCATGATGCCCGGCACGATCGGGATGTTCACGCCCATCTGACGCACGCGCTCGACGAAGTAGAAGTAGCTGTCGGCGTTGAAGAAGTACTGGGTGATCGCACTGTTGGCGCCAGCGTTGGCTTTGCGCACGAAATTGGTTAGATCATCTTCGAAATTGCGCGCTTGCGGGTGCATTTCCGGGTAAGCGGCGACTTCGATGTGGAAGTGGTTGCCGGTTTCTTCACGAATGAAGCTCACCAGATCATTGGCGTAGCGCAGTTCGCCACTGGCCACGCCCATACCCGAGGGCAGGTCACCGCGCAGGGCGACAATGCGGGTGATGCCCGCATTCTTGTACTGGCTCAGCAGGTTGCGCAGGTCATTCTTGCTATCGCCGACGCAGGACAAGTGCGGTGCGGCAGAGACTTTGACTTCGCTTTCGAGCTGCAGCACGGTGTTGAGCGTGCGATCACGGGTGGAACCACCAGCACCATAGGTGCAGGAGAAAAAATCGGGGTTGTAACTGGCCAGCTGACGGGCAGTGGCGAGGAGCTTTTCATGCCCAGCATCGGTCTTGGTCGGGAAGAACTCGAAGCTGTAGCGACGGTCTTGGGACATGGGAATACCCTTGGAAACTCTGTAGGAGCGGCCGGTCGACGCTCGATTGCTCGCGATAGCGCTTTAGCTGCCTCTACATGCATAAGGAGCGGCCGCTTACTGTAGGAGCCGAGCTTGCTCGCGATAGCATCACCGTGGTGTTACTGAAACACCGCGGTGCCTGCACGCGAGCAAGCTCGGCTCCTACAGTAAGCGCTGCTCCTGCATAAGCCCGCTCCCACAGGGGAGCGGACAGCAGTGCCGATCAGTAGCGGTAAGCGTGCGGCTTGAACGGGCCTTCGACGGTAACGCCGATGTACTCAGCCTGTTGCTTGGTCAGTTGAGTGACCACGCCACCGAAACCGCGGACCATTTCCAGGGCCACTTCTTCGTCGAGTTTCTTCGGCAGTACTTCAACGGTCAGGCGCTCGGCTTTCTGGGCTGGCGACAGGTCGGCGTACTTTTGACCGAACAGGAAGATCTGCGCCAAAACCTGGTTGGCGAACGAACCGTCCATGATGCGGCTTGGGTGGCCAGTGGCGTTACCCAGGTTAACCAGACGGCCTTCGGCCAGCAGGATCAGGTAGTCGTCGTTCTGTGCGTCGAAATCGCCAGGGCCGGTACGGTGAACCTTGTGAACCTGTGGCTTCACTTCCTCCCATGCCCAGTTCTTGCGCATGAAAGCGGTGTCGATTTCGTTGTCGAAGTGACCGATGTTGCAGACAACGGCACGCTTCTTCAGGGCTTTGAGCATGTTCGAGTCGCAAACATTGACGTTACCGGTGGTGGTCACGATCAGGTCGATCTTGCCCAGCAGCGCTTTGTCGATGCTTGCTTCGGTACCGGTGTTGATACCGTCGATGAACGGCGAAACCAGTTCGAAACCGTCCATGCAGGCTTGCATGGCGCAGATCGGGTCGACTTCGGAAACTTTGACGATCATGCCTTCCTGACGCAGGGACTGCGCAGAGCCCTTGCCCACGTCACCGTAGCCGATGACCAGCGCTTGCTTGCCGGACAGCAGGTGGTCGGTGCCGCGCTTGATCGCGTCGTTCAGGCTGTGACGGCAGCCGTACTTGTTGTCGTTCTTGCTCTTGGTCACCGAGTCGTTGACGTTGATGGCCGGGATTTTCAGCTCGCCCTTGGCCAGCATGTCCAGCAGGCGGTGAACGCCGGTGGTGGTTTCTTCGGTGACGCCGTGAACGCGCTCCAGAACGGCAGGGTACTTCTTGTGCAGCAGCTCGGTCAGGTCGCCGCCGTCGTCGAGGATCATGTTGGCGTCCCATGGCTGGCCATCTTTCAGGATGGTCTGCTCCAGGCACCACTCGTACTCTTCTTCAGTCTCGCCTTTCCAGGCGAAAACCGGGATGCCGGCAGCAGCGATAGCGGCAGCGGCCTGGTCTTGAGTCGAGAAAATGTTGCAGGATGACCAGCGTACTTCGGCACCCAGGGCAACCAGGGTTTCGATCAGCACGGCAGTCTGAATGGTCATGTGGATGCAGCCGAGGATTTTTGCGCCTTTGAGCGGCTGCTCACCAACGTACTTGCGACGCAGACCCATCAGGGCCGGCATTTCCGATTCGGCGATGATGGTTTCGCGACGGCCCCAGGCGGCCAGGGACATGTCGGCGACTTTGTAGTCGTTAAAATCTGCAGGCGTAATTACAGCGCTCATCAAGAGCCTCCATTCGTAGTGTGCGAATGGGCGCCGTTGTGCGTTTAGTGTCTGTGCAGAAAGCCCTTGAAAGGAGAGCTCTGTACAAACAACGCCCCATCCGAGCCTGACAGGTCAATACCTGCTGCAGCGCCCCTCGGACAGGTGGCGGGAAAACGGTATCAAGTGAAGATGACCGTTTTGAAACGGAGGCGATTATAGCCGTGTCGGCGATTGATCCCAAGGCTTTCTGTCGGCCGATGTTCCAACGGTAATCGAGTCCATAGTCATTGCTTGATAGAGGTCGGTGCTGCGGTCTGCCATGATGGCCAGCATCAATCGGCAAGACGGTCAGGAGTGAGCATGAATTTCCACACCCGCAAATGGGTAAAACCCGAAGACCTCAACCCCAACGGTACGCTGTTCGGCGGCAGCCTGTTGCGCTGGATCGACGAAGAAGCGGCGATCTACGCCATCGTCCAGCTGGGCAACCAGCGCGTGGTCACCAAGTACATTTCGGAAATCAACTTTGTCAGCGCCTCGCGTCAGGGCGACATTATCGAGCTGGGCATCACCGCCACCGAGTTCGGTCGCACCTCGATCACCCTGACCTGCGAAGTGCGCAACAAGATCACCCGCAAAAGTATCCTCACGGTCGAGAAAATGGTTTTCGTCAACCTCGGCGAAGACGGCCTGCCGGCGCCCCATGGCCAGACCGAGATCAAGTATGTGAAGGATCAGTTCAAGGAAGACGCGCCTGTCGAGTAACGTGAGGCTTCTGTAGGAGCGGCCGGTCGACGCTCGATTGCTCGCGATAGCGCGATTCGTCGCGCCAGAGATACCGTGTCGTATTCATCGCGGGCAAGCCTCGCTCCTACGCGGAAACATTGACCGCAGCCGCGCTGTGACGTTGCAGGTAGATGAAAAAAAGCGCTGTGAGCACCGTCAGGCCGCTGACCAGTGCACCGGTCCAGGGCAGGTCGGCGAGGTCGGTGCCGCTGGCGACCACCAGTCCGCCGATCCAGGCGCCGGCGGCATTGCCGAGGTTGAAGGCACTTTGGTTCAGGGTCGAACCAAGATTTGGCGCTTCATGGGCCTGGTCGATGATCAGCAGTTGCAGGATCGGGCACAAGGCGAAAGCGAACACGCCCCACAGCAACAAAGTGATGGCGGCCGGGATCACCGAGTGGCTGGTCTGACTGAACGCCGCCAGGACCAACACCACGGCCAACGCCATGCCCACCAATGACGGCAGCAAGCGGCTGTCTGCCAGGCGACCGCCGAGTATGCTGCCGGCGGTCAGGCCGACGCCGAACAACAGCAACATGATGGTGATGCCGTGGGGGCTTACACCGGTGATGTCCTGCAGGATCGGCGCAATGTAGGTGAAGACGCTGAACAGGCTGGTGGACGCCAGCACGCTCATGCCCAGTGCCAGCAGCACATTGGCCTTGCCCAGCACTTTGAGCTCGCTGGCCAGATTGGCTTTGTCCATGGCGATTTCCTTTGGCAGCCAGACCCATTGGGCAATGGCCGCAATCACGCCGATCACCGAGACTGCCCAGAAGGTCGAGCGCCAACCGGCATATTGTCCCAGGGCTGTCCCCAATGGCACGCCGAGCACATTAGCCAGAGTCAGGCCGGTGAACATCATGGCAATCGCCTGAGCCCGTTTGTTCGGTGCCACCAATCCGGCGGCGACCACCGAGCCGATGCCAAAGAACGCGCCGTGGCAAAGGGCGGTGATCACCCGGGCAGCCATCAAGGTCGTGTAGTTCGGCGCCAGGGCGCAGAGGATGTTGCCGAGGATGAACATCAAGGTCATTCCCAGCAGCGTGGCTTTGCGCGGCATGTTGGCGGTGCCGATTGCCAGGATCGGTGCACCGAACACCACGCCCAGGGCGTAGCCGCTGATCAGCAGGCCAGCGTCGGGAATGCTGACGCCAAGGTCTCTGGCGACATCGGGCAGCAAACCCATGATGACGAATTCAGTAGTGCCGATGCCGAAAGCGGCAACAGCCAGTGCAAGCAAGGCGAGTGGCATGCGCAGGGTCTCTGTCTGTAGTCTTGACGCTCTGATCAGGCATACGCATGCAGGCTACCTTCTCCATTGGATTGGGCAGCTGCAAAAAATTATTGGAATAGGTATGTGCGCAACTGAGTGCGGCGTGGTCGGCCTCAGTATAAACAGCTGCCAACATATGGCGAATCAATTCTCTTGATCCAGACAAGGAGGGTGTCGTGCTTGCGACGGCTCTGGTGTTAGTGGCGGCACTGTTGCACGCGGCCTGGAATACCCTGATCAAGTTCAGTGGTGAGCGGTTGTTGGTGGTGGCCTGTATGGACAGCGTAGCGATGCTCTTGGTGGCGCCAATGCTACCTTTCCTGTCGCTTCCACCAGTCGAAATCTGGCCGTGGATCCTGGCTTCCGCGGCGTTCGAGTTGCTCTATCGCTACCTGCTGATTCAGGCCTACCGGGTCGGTGATCTGGGACTTGTCTACCCGTTGATGCGTGGGTTGTCGCCACTGGTGGTGCTGGCCTTGACGCTGATTTTCGCTGGCGAAGTGCTGACGACCCAGCAAACCCTCGGGATTTTACTGATCCCCTTCGGCATGCTCTGTCTGCTATGGCAGGGTGGAGGCGGCGAACGTTTGCCGTGGTCGATGCTGCCGGTGGTCGCGTTGATCGGTCTGTGTATCGGTTGCTACACCTTCATCGACGGCCAGGCCTTGCGGCGCTGGTCCCGCCCGTTGGATTACCTGGTGTGGGTGACGTTGCTCAGTGCCTGGCCGTTTCCTTTGCTGGCGCTGGTGCGTAAGCGTGCGGCCTACATGTCGTTCTGGCGCGAGCAATGGCGATTGGGGTTGAGCGTCGGGTTCTGCGTGTTGTTCAGCTACGCTTTGGTGCTATGGGCCATGCAGTTGGGCTCGATTGCCGAAGCAGCGGCCCTGCGCGAGATCAGTGTGATTCTGGTGGTGCTGTTTGGCATGCGCTACTTGAAAGAACCTTTCGGCCGACCGCGGCTCCTGGCCTGTGGGCTGGTGCTGGTCGGCATGCTCGTGATGAAGTTTTAAACCGCACTTCAAAAGAACGCCAAGAAGGAAACTGCAATGACTGTCGCATTCTGGTGTGTGTTGATCGCTATTTTTCTCCCTTACCTGTGCACCTATATTGCCAAGTTCAGTGGCGGCAAATTTGGGCTGCGGGAGAACCATGATCCGCGGGCCTTTCTCGACAACCTGGAAGGGCTCGCCAGGCGCGCGCACTCCGCGCAATTGAACAGCTTCGAAGTGATCCCGGCGTTTGCCGCAGGGGTGATCATTGCGCATATCGCCGACAACGCTGAGCTGGTGACCATCGATGTGTTGGCGGTGTTGTTCATCACCAGCCGCTTGCTCTACATCATTTGCTATCTGGCGGATTGGGCGATATTGCGTTCGCTGGTGTGGTTTGTGGGTATGGCGCTCATTACCGGTTTCTTTATTGTTTCGGTGTAGAAGGACGACGCAGTTTCGTAGCCGCTGGCGTAGCCTGCGTCCGGCCGCGAAGCGGTCGTAGACCGGCGGCCGCAATCTGCCTGATAAATCGCGGTACGGCATTCTGCGACCGCTTCGCGGCCGGACGCAGCCTCTGGCAGCTGCTACGGGGTAGTTGGCGCGTCGGGCACCTTTGGCAACACCGCGCCTTTAGGCCACAGCATCCAGATCTGTCCCTGCTGTTTCATATCCCCGGCCAATTGCCCTGCCGCATCACCTGTTCCCCAGAACAGATCTGCACGGACTTCGCCGGTAATGGCGCCACCCGTGTCCTGAGCCGCAACCGGACGAACCAGTCCGGAGCCGTCAGGTCGTGTGGTTGATAACCACAACAGGCTGCCCAGCGGAATCACCTTGCGGTCCACTGCGACGCTGTAGCCAGCGGTCAACGGTACGTTGAGCGAGCCGCGCGGGCCCTCATTGCTGTCCGGGTTGCGATTGAAAAACACGTAGCTGGGGTTGCTGCCGAGCAGTTCTGGAATCCGCGTTGGATGCGTCTTGGCCCAGGCGCTGATGGCGCCCATGGTCACGTCTTCTTTTTTCAGCTCGCCCTGGTCGACCAGCCAGCGACCGATTGGCCGATACGGGTGACCATTCTGATCGGCATAACCGATGCGCAGCTGACGGCCGTCTTCCAGTTGAATGCGGCCCGAGCCCTGGATCTGCAGAAATTGTAGATTCATCGGATCGGTCAGCCAGGCAATCACCGGCGCCTTGACGCCCTTGGCATCGATGGCGGCAGCATCGTCATAGGGTTTGAGCACCCGACCTTCGAGCCGGCCACGCAGGCGCTTGCCTTTGAGTTCGGGGTAAATGCTGTCGAGCGCTACGATGATCATGTCGTCGGGCACGCCATAGACGGGTACCGTCGCTTGCGCCGTCTGGCTCAGGCTGCCTGGATACACCGGTTCGTAATAGCCGGTGATCAGGCCGTTGCCACTGCCATTGGCAGAGCGCAGGCCGTAAACGTCCAGATGTTCCTTGAGGAAACCACGAATATCGCCAGGCGTCTGCGGCACATTGGCTGCCGTCGTGCAGGTGGCGGCCCAGATCGGGTCAGCCTTGAGTCGGGTGCAGGCACTGCGCCAGGAGCCGAAGCCGGCGAGCAAATCATTATCGGAAACGGCAGGCAGTGCATCCCAGGTCGCACTGGTGTAGGTGGCGACAGCATGTGTTTTCGGCTTTGTGTTGTCGCCACCAGTGCAACCGGCAAGCAGGGCGACTATCGGTAGAGTCCAGGTCAGGCTTCGACGCCATGCCTTGAAATTGCTATTCATTCGGTATTTCCTTTGCCGGTTGCCCAAGCGCTTGAAGCGTTCAAACAACCCGTATTGTTAATAGGGCTATTGGTCTTTGCGGATGACGCGAGGATACTGGCCGCCGTTTCCCGTGACCTGAAGCCACCATGACTCTTAAAAGACTTTCTGTTGTATTGCTGGCCTGCTTGACGCTGTCCGCCTGCGGCGGTGTCGATCCGAACTCGCCGCTGGGTCAGCGCAAGGCAATCTTCAAGCAAATGCTCAAGGCTGGTGAAGACCTGGGCGGTATGTTGCGCGGGCGCATTCCCTTCGACGGGGGGCGCTTTGCCGAGGGAGCGGTGAAACTGGACAGTTTGTCCCGCGAACCGTGGAAGCATTTTCCGCAGGTCAAGGAAGAGGATCACACCAGCGCCAAGGACAATGTCTGGCAGCAGCAGGCACGCTTTCAGGAGTTGGCCCGCACGCTGGAAGCCGCCACCGGCGAACTGGTGATCGTCAGCAAGGTTCAGCCCTACAAGGCCAGTAACCTGGGCCCGGCGGTGCAGAAAGTCGAAGATGCCTGTAGTGCGTGTCATAAGCAGTTTCGTGATCATTGATCTTTCAGCTCAATAGATAACCCTGTGGCGAGGGAACAAGCTCGCTCGCCACAAAAGCCCCTTGCCACAACTAGCACCGGCCTTGTCCAGCCTTACTTATCCAACTCGCTCAGTGCGTCCTGCAGTTCTTTGCGGGACTTGGCGAGTTTGTCTTTGAGTTTGTTGATCTTCTCGGAGTCGCCTTTTTTCATGGCTTTCTCAAGGTCGGTCTGACGGCGGCTGACTTCGTGCTTGGCATCGAGCACCTTGTTCTCCCGCTCTTTCTTTAAAGACGAGTCGGTGCAATGGGCAGTAACTTCGCTCAGGGCTTTTTCAAGACCCGCCTGCTGATCACTGTTGCCGTTGGTTTTAGCCTGGTCGATCTGGGTGCTGATGGCCTGGCCTTTAGCCGCACAGCCGGTGAGCTCGAGGGTTTCTTCTGTGGCCAGCAGGGGGGTGGCCAGCAGACTGCAAACCGTGAGCAGGGCGAGCGGTGACAAAAAATTCATAAAGGCTCCGTGAAAAAAATCGCTTTCAGGTCTGCATACAGATGCGCTGTTGGAGCTCATCTACATTCATCGGGTTCAAAACTGCCGGGAGGCCACTAAAAGCCATCAATCCCGGCAGCGCGTAATTCTTCACTCAAGGCCAGTACCTGCGGGTCGCGGAAAAACGCGCTCAATTGCGCGGCCCGTCCCGGGCCGATCCCGGCTTCGGTTTGCCATTGTTCGGTGCTTCTTGCTGCCAGCGCCTGCCATGGGCCTGTGAGGCGGGCATCAGCTGTCGGCGGCAGGCCCAAGGCTTTCAGCCAGCGTGCAAAAGGGCGTTGCCTGGCGTCGCGCAAACTACTGAGCAGGCGGGCGCTGCTGCGTTCGCCGAAGCCGTCAATGTTAGCAAGCTCTTGCGGGTCGAGGGTCAACCAATCGAGCAGACTGTTGATGCGCCCGGCGCTGATCAGTTTTTCCCAGGTGCCGGGGCCAATATGTTGCAACGCCAGCCCCTGCTTGCCACTGAGCCAGATCAGGCGTGCCAGGAACTGGCTCTCACATCCCGGTACAGGCTGCCAGCAACTCAGGTGATGAAAGTCCTCCGCTCGCGGTGCGACTACCGCGGGGCGCTCCGTGCTGCGCAAAACGACGCTGTCGAGGCGGGGAATGGTCAAGCCTGCCAGGCTGATCGCGACTTGATCGCCGGGACGGATGTCCAGCGCCTGCCAGCGTTGCAGTGAGCTGACACTCACGCGTTTGATCTGCCGGTCATCCAGTGTCACCGGCTTGAGTTCCAGTACCGGGGTGATTCGCCCGGTACGGCCGATCTTGAAATTGACTTTGCGCACTTCTGCCAAAGCCTGGGCAAACGGGTACTTCCAGGCGGCACTCCAATAAGGTGTTTTGGCTTGCCAGCGTTGTGCGGGTGGGCGCTGACTCTGGCGCAGCACCACGCCGTCGCTGGCAAACGGCAGGGGCGTGCGATACCAGTGTTCGCGCCATTGTTCGGCGTCAGCAAAACGTGTAACCGGATGGCTGTATTGCACGCTTTGGGTAAAGCCCAGTGCCTTCAAACCGGTCAGCCGTTCGGGCAGGGTGGCCGGGCCTTGCGGCCAATCCCAGACGAACAACCCGATACCATCAGCCTGGGCAGTACTGAGTTCTTTGCGTGCCATCAATCCGGCAACGGTGCTGCGGGCGTTGAGGCTGCCGGCCTTGGCTTGCACATGGTCGGTGAGGCGCCAATAGAGTTCGCCTTGAAGCTGCAGATCGACAGCTTGCGGCAGGTGCGCGGGGATGGCGTCGAGCTTGCGGGCCGAGGCTGTCCAGTCTTGCCCCTGGACACCGTCACCGCGACTGATCGCCTGCGTTAACCGGCCTTGGCGATACACCAGCGTTACTGCCACGCCATCGACTTTTGGTTGAATCCATACGTCGTTGCGGCTATTGAGCCAGGCTTCGACGGCGCGGCTGTCGGCGAGTTTCTCCAGGCCGGTATGGGGGATGGGATGGGCAATGGGCCCAATAGCGGTGCGCAAGGGACGATTCAATGGCTCGTTGGCCAGGGGGAAACACGCACGCCATTGTGTAAGTCGGGCGCGGGACTGGTCGTAAAGCTCGTCGGTGACCAGAGAGCGACCTTGTCGATGGTAGTTGTCGTCCCAGCGATCGATGTGGTGTTGCAATGCGCCGATCTCCTTCTCGGCTCGTGCCGGTGGCCAGTCGGGGCAAGTGTTCGCGTTGGCGTTCAGGTAACAGAGGACCAGCCATAAACCGGTGAACAGACGCATCGTGAGCATCCTTGCTCGGGTGGGATGCTTAAGGCTAGGTCAGCTGCGGTGATGGAGAGCGCTGGTGAGCGAGTCGGTGTCTTTCCGGGTGTGTCGGTCTGGGCACAAAAAAGCCCCGCAGGGCGAACCGTGCGGGGCTTTAGGTGTAGCGGAAGAACGATTACAAGCCGGCAGCAGCGCGCAGGGATTCGGCGCGGTCGGTGCGTTCCCAGGTGAACGTGGTGAAGGTGTCGTTGCCGACGGTCTTCACTTCCGGCGTACGACCGAAGTGGCCGTAGGCTGCGGTTTCCTGGTACATCGGGTGCAGCAGGTCGAGCATGGTGGTGATTGCGTATGGACGCAGATCGAAGCATTCACGGACCAGGTTGATGATTTTTTCATCGCTGATCTTGCCGGTGCCGAAGGTGTTCAACGAGATCGAAGTCGGCTGAGCAACGCCGATGGCGTAGGAAACCTGAATCTCGCAACGCTCGGCCAGGCCTGCAGCGACGATGTTCTTGGCCACGTAACGACCGGCGTAGGCCGCAGAGCGGTCAACCTTCGATGGATCTTTACCGGAGAATGCGCCACCACCGTGACGAGCCATGCCGCCGTAAGTGTCGACGATGATCTTGCGGCCGGTCAGGCCGCAGTCGCCAACCGGGCCGCCGATGATGAAGTTGCCGGTCGGGTTGATGTGGAACTGGGTGTCTTTGTGCAGCAGCTCGGCTGGCAGCACGTGCTTGACGATCAGCTCCATCACGCCTTCGCGCAGGTCTTTGTAAGATACTTCCGGGTTGTGCTGGGTCGACAGAACGACGGCGTCGATGCCCACGACCTTGCCGTTTTCATAGCGGCAGGTGACTTGGGATTTGGCGTCCGGGCGCAACCACGGCAGCAGGCCGGATTTACGGGCTTCAGCCTGGCGCTGCACCAACTGGTGAGAGAAGGTGATCGGTGCTGGCATCAGCACGTCGGTTTCGTTGCTGGCATAGCCGAACATCAGGCCCTGGTCGCCGGCGCCCTGGTCTTCCGGCTTGCTGCGGTCAACGCCCTGGGCGATGTCTACCGACTGCTTGCCGATGATGTTCATCACGGCACAGGTCGCACCGTCGAAGCCGACGTCGGAGCTGTCGTAACCGATGTCGATAATGACTTTACGGACGATGTCTTCGAGGTCAACCCAGGCCGAAGTGGTGACTTCGCCAGCGATGATTGCTACGCCGGTTTTCACCAGAGTCTCGCACGCCACACGGGCGAACTTGTCTTCAGCAATGATGGCGTCCAGCACCGCATCAGAAATCTGGTCGGCGATTTTGTCCGGATGCCCTTCAGACACGGACTCGGAGGTGAAAAGGGAATATTCGCTCATCTCGATGGTTTCCTGAATTTACCGATGGTGAGTGTCGCCAGCCGGTCGCTGAAAGTGGCGTACCTGGATCTGGAAACCATTACGTAAGCCTACATAGAGGCTTTCCCCGGGAACGAGTCCCGCAGCGGTGGCCCAACGGGCCAAATCGTCCTGTTCAAAACCCAACCAAAGATCACCGCAGGCCTCCCTGGCCCAACTTTGATTGTGGCTACACAACTCTGTCACTAACAGGCTACCGCCTGGTTGCAGCAAGTTGGCCATGTGCTTGAGTGCCTCGGCCGGTGCCGCGAAATGGTGCAGCACCATGTTCAGCACCACGCAATCGGCCTGAAGGCTTACGCCATTCAATGCATCGGCCAATTGCAGGCTGACGTTAGTCAGGGATTCACGCTCACAGACCTGACGTGCCAGTTCGAGCATCGCCGGGCTGTTGTCCAGCGCCGTGATCTGACTGAAACGTTGCGCCAGCTCTGGCAGAAAACCGCCGTCGCCGGGCCCGACTTCAATGGCCGTGGCGCCACTGTCGAAACTCAGCTTGTCGAGCAGCGCCAGTACGCTTTCGCGGTATTGCGCCAACCCGGCGATCAAGTCTTGCTGGGCACGAAATTTTTCCGCAACCCGTGAGAAAAAGTCCTGGCTGGCCGCGGCCCGCTGCCCATGGACCTGACCGATCCGCGACCGCACATCGGCAGGCAGGGTCAGGTTGTCCACTTCATCGAGCAGAGCTGCGTGCAGCTTGCCGCCCAGCAGCTCGGTGTGGGGCAGGGCACGACGGTAGAAAATCGCGTTGCCTTCGCGGCGGCTCGCCACCAGGTCAGCCTGGGCCAGCACCTTCAAATGGTGGCTCATGCCGGATTGGCCGATGGCGAAGATCTGTGCCAGCTCCAGCACGCCGAACGAATCGTTGGCCAGCGCACGCAATACATTCAGCCGTAACGGATCGCCGCCGGCTTTGCACAGGGCAGCCAGCTCATCGGATTCGTCATGGCGAATGGAAGGTACGCGCAGGTTCATAGGGCTGGCAGTCTAGTGAGGGTGCGAAATCCTCGCAAGAGCAATATCAAAAAGTTTTGATATTGCTCGATAAATGGCACTTCAAGGGCTTGGGTTCACGCTACAAATGAACAGCGGAATGGTTTCACCAAGAGATTGGGCCTTTATCCACAGGAAAAAGTCGCTTGAGTGACTATCTGTCATTGCCCCAAGGCTGTCCGCTGGGGGAAAATGCTCGCCTTTTTTCCGTTTCGTTTTATTTAGCCCCCAGGAGATCAGCGATGCCCAGCCGTCGTGAGCGTGCCAACGCCATTCGTGCCCTCAGCATGGATGCCGTGCAAAAAGCCAACAGCGGCCATCCCGGTGCCCCTATGGGTATGGCGGATATCGCCGAAGTACTTTGGCGTGACTACCTCAAGCACAACCCGAGCAATCCATCGTTCGCCGACCGTGACCGGTTCATCCTGTCCAACGGCCACGGCTCGATGTTGATCTACTCGCTGCTGCACCTGACCGGCTATGACCTGTCGATCGATGACCTGAAAAACTTCCGCCAGCTGCACAGCCGCACCCCGGGTCACCCGGAATACGGCTATACCCCGGGCGTTGAAACCACCACCGGCCCGCTGGGCCAGGGTCTGGCCAACGCTGTCGGTTTCGCCTTGGCGGAAAAAGTCCTGGCGGCGCAGTTCAACCGTCCAGGCCACAACGTTGTCGACCACCACACCTACGTGTTCCTGGGTGATGGCTGCATGATGGAAGGCATTTCCCATGAAGTCTGCTCCCTGGCCGGTACTCTGGGCCTGGGCAAACTGATCGCCTTCTACGATGACAACGGCATCTCCATCGACGGCGAAGTTGAAGGCTGGTTCACTGACGACACCCCTAAGCGTTTCGAAGCCTATAACTGGCAAGTGATCCGCAATGTCGATGGCCACGACCCGGACGAAATCAAGACTGCGATCGAAACCGCACGCAAAAGCGAGCAACCGACGCTGATCTGCTGCAAGACCACCATCGGCTTCGGCTCGCCGAACAAGCAAGGCAAGGAAGACTGCCACGGCGCACCACTGGGGGCCGATGAAATCGCTCTGACCCGCGCTGCCCTGAAGTGGAACTACGAGCCGTTCGAAATCCCGGCCGACATCTACGCCGAGTGGGACGCCAAAGAAGCCGGTCGTGCTGCCGAAGCCGAGTGGGACCAGCGTTTTGCTGCTTACTCTGCAGACTTCCCGGAGTTGGCCAACGAACTGATCCGTCGTCTGAGTGGCGAGCTGCCAGAGGACTTCTCCGAGAAAGCTGCGGCCTACATCGCTGAAGTGGCGGCCAAAGGCGAAACCATCGCCAGCCGTAAAGCCAGCCAGAATGCCTTGAATGCTTATGGCCCAATGCTGCCGGAACTGCTGGGTGGCTCCGCTGACCTGGCCGGTTCCAACCTGACCCTGTGGAAAGGCTGCAAAGGCGTCAGCGCTGAAGACGCCAGCGGCAACTACATGTATTACGGCGTTCGCGAGTTCGGCATGAGCGCGATCATGAACGGCGTGACGCTGCACGGCGGTCTGGTGCCTTACGGCGCGACCTTCCTGATGTTCATGGAATACGCCCGCAACGCAGTGCGCATGTCGGCGCTGATGAAGCAACGCGTAATCTACGTCTACACCCACGACTCCATCGGTCTGGGCGAAGACGGCCCGACTCACCAACCGATCGAGCAACTGTCCAGCCTGCGCTGCACGCCGAACCTCGACACCTGGCGTCCGGCCGATGCCGTAGAATCGGCCGTGGCCTGGAAATGTGCGCTGGAGCGCGACGACGGTCCGTCGGCATTGATCTTCTCGCGTCAGAACCTGCAGCACCAAACCCGTAATGCCGTGCAGATTGAGTACATCAACCGTGGTGGCTACGTGCTCAAGGACTGCGCAGGCGAGCCTGAGCTGATCCTGATCGCAACCGGTTCCGAAGTTGGTCTGGCGGTTCAAGCCTTCGACAAACTGACAGAACTTGGCCGTAAGGTGCGCGTGGTTTCCATGCCATGCACCAGCGTCTTCGATGCTCAGGATGCCGGCTACAAGCAAGCGGTTCTGCCGTTGCAGGTCAGCGCCCGTATCGCCATCGAAGCTGCTCACACGGATTACTGGTACAAGTATGTGGGCCTGGAAGGTCGCGTCATCGGTATGACCACCTACGGCGAGTCGGCGCCTGCGCCAGCCTTGTTCGAAGAGTTTGGCTTCACCCTGGAAAACATCCTGGGTCAGGCTGAAGAGCTACTGGAAGACTAAAAAACGCGGACGCGGTAGCCACTGGCTGCCGCGATCCCCTGTAGCAGCTGCCGAAGGCTGCGTCCGGTCGCGAAGCGGTCGTAAACCTGACAGCGCGTATCTTCAATTGGAGCGCGGTGCCTGTTTTTACGACCGCTACGCGGCCGGATGCAGGCTGCGCCAGCTGCTACAGGTCCGTGTTGTTTACAGAATTCGTCTGCTGCGCATTATCGAGAACCCCATGCCTCAACCGCGTCCCTACAAAGTTGCACTCAACGGCTACGGCCGGATTGGTCGTTGCGTCTTGCGTGCTTTGTTCGAGCGAGGGGCGAGCGCCGGGTTTGAAATTGTTGCGATCAATGATCTGGCTGATATGGCCAGCATCGAATACCTGACACGCTTCGACTCCACCCATGGGCGTTTTCCCGGAGAGGTGAGGGTCGACGGTGACTGTCTGCATATTAATGGCGACTGCGTGAAGGTCCTGCGCAGTGCCACCCCCGAAGGCATCGATTGGGTGTCGCTTGGCGTCGATCTGGTGCTGGAGTGCTCCGGCGCTTATCACACCCGCGCAGACGGCCAGCGTTTCCTCGACGCCGGCGCGCCGCGCGTGCTGTTTTCCCAGCCGATGGCCAGTGAAGCGGATGTCGACGCCACCATCGTCTACGGCGTCAATCAGGATTGCCTGACCGGCGATGAATTGCTGGTCTCCAACGCGTCCTGCACCACCAACTGCGGCGTGCCGCTGTTGCGTCTGCTGGATCAGGCCTTTGGTCTGGACTACGTGTCGATCACCACGATTCACTCGGCAATGAACGACCAGCCGGTGATCGACGCCTATCACCACGAGGACCTGCGCCGCACCCGTTCGGCGTTCCAGTCGGTGATCCCGGTGTCCACCGGTCTGGCGCGAGGTATCGAACGCCTGCTGCCGGAACTTGCCGGGCGAATTCAGGCCAAAGCCGTACGCGTGCCGACGGTCAACGTGTCTTGCCTCGACATCACGATGCAAACCGTGACTGACACTGACGCCACCGAGGTCAACCGGATCCTGCGCGAGGCGGCTACCAGCGGCCCGCTCAAAGGTCTTTTGGCTTACACCGAATTGCCTCACGCCAGTTGTGATTTCAACCATGACCCACATTCGGCGATCGTCGATGCCAGTCAGACCCGCGTTTCCGGCCCAAGGCTGGTGAACGTGCTGGCCTGGTTCGACAACGAATGGGGTTTTGCCAACCGAATGCTGGATGTTGCAGAACACTATCTGCACACCGCTACTCCAAAACCTGACTCTCCACTCTCTGCTTCTCAACAGCAGTAACCCAGGAAATGCGACCCATGACCGTGTTGAAGATGACCGACCTCGATCTGCAAGGTAAGCGCGTATTGATCCGCGAAGACCTCAACGTCCCAGTCAAGGACGGTGTTGTCACCAGCGATGCGCGAATCCTGGCTTCGCTGCCGACCATCAAGCTGGCCCTGGAAAAAGGCGCGGCCGTGATGGTCTGCTCGCACCTTGGCCGTCCGACCGAAGGTGAATTTTCGGCCGAGAACAGCCTCAAGCCGGTTGCTGATTACCTGAGCAAGGCCCTGGGCCGTGAAGTGCCACTGGTGTCCGACTACCTGGGGGGCGTTGACGTCAAGGCCGGCGACATCGTGCTGTTCGAGAACGTGCGCTTCAACAAAGGCGAGAAAAAGAACGCTGACGAACTGGCCCGGCAATACGCCGCCCTGTGCGACGTGTTCGTGATGGACGCCTTCGGCACCGCTCACCGTGCCGAGGGTTCGACCCATGGCGTAGCCAAATTCGCCAAAGTCGCCGCCGCTGGCCCGTTGCTGGCGGCCGAACTGGACGCACTGGGCAAAGCCCTCGGCGCCCCGGCCCAGCCAATGGCGGCCATCGTTGCCGGTTCCAAGGTCTCGACCAAACTCGACGTGCTGAACAGCCTGAGCCAGATCTGCGATCAGCTGATCGTTGGTGGCGGCATCGCTAACACCTTCCTCGCTGCGGCCGGTCACCCGGTTGGCAAATCGCTGTACGAGCCGGATCTGCTGGACACCGCCCGTGCCATCGCTGCAAAAGTCAGCGTGCCATTGCCGGTCGACGTGGTGGTTGCCAAGGAATTCGCTGAAAGCGCCGCCGCGACCGTCAAGTTGATCGCTGACGTAGCTGCAGACGACATGATCCTGGACATCGGTCCACAAACCGCAGCGCATTTCGCTGAACTGCTGAAGTCGTCGAAAACCATTCTGTGGAACGGCCCGGTCGGCGTGTTCGAATTCGACCAGTTCGGTAATGGCACCAAAGTCCTGGCCCAGGCCATCGCCGACAGCTCGGCATTCTCCATCGCTGGCGGTGGCGACACCCTGGCAGCCATCGATAAATATGGCGTTGCCGAGCAAATCTCCTACATTTCTACCGGTGGTGGCGCATTCCTCGAATTCGTCGAAGGCAAAGTGCTGCCAGCCGTTGAAGTGCTGGAAAGCCGCGCGAAAGCGTAAAGGTTGATCTGGCCGGAAAAAGGAACATTCACATGGTCAAGACATTACCGCTATTGATCGTCGCGGGCTTGCTGGCCGGTTGTGCCAGTGCTCCGAACGCCGCCAGACCTGAACCTGCAGCAGGTGGGCCGGAAAAAGGTTGCTACCAAGCCGATTGGCAGGCCGAAACCGCTCCGGTGATCGACAAGCGCTCGGGACCGGATGGTCTGGATAAGTACGAGACTCCTGCCAAGGCCATGGAACATGGTTGCCCTTGACGGGTCAGATTCAATAACGCGCTGTGCTTGCGGCGGTGAGCCGCAAGTCGAGGAACACCGATGAGAGGCTTTATCGCCGTGGCGGTGCTGGCGTTGCTTGCAGGTTGCACCAACCTGCACTTGCTCGAGTCGCCGCAGCAGGATAGCTGGACAACCTGGAGCTGTGACAGCCAGGCGCAAGTAGTCTGGCGTTACACCGATAGCAGTCGTAAGGAAGTCGATCTACGCCTGAGCGGCAGCGACCAGGTGTATCGCCTGAAGCTTGAGCCAGGCGGCTCGGGCTCGCTGTACAGCAATGACATGCTGGCGTTTCACATAAAAGGTGAGGAAGGCCTGGTTTACTGGGTCGCCACCAACGATTTGATCGGCCGTGGCTGTAGGAGCTGAGCTTGCTCGCGATAGCGATCTACCAGCACATGATGTTGTATGTGCTGGCCCCATCGCGAGCAAGCTCGGCTCCTACAGGAGATCGAAGGCTCTCAGGATTTATGCAATACCGAATTGGCAGCCAGGGCTAACCCCCGATCTGCAATAACTTGAATAGCAGCCGCCGCTACGGCAGGCTTGCACGATTAACGACCCTCGACCGGGAGATACACACCCAATGGCACTTATCAGCATGCGCCAGATGCTGGACCACGCAGCCGAATACGGCTACGGCGTTCCAGCCTTCAACGTCAACAACCTTGAGCAGATGCGCGCCATCATGGAAGCCGCTGACAAGACTGACTCCCCGGTGATCGTCCAGGCTTCGGCCGGCGCCCGCAAATACGCTGGCGCGCCATTCCTGCGTCACCTGATCCTGGCCGCGATCGAAGAGTTCCCGCACATCCCGGTGTGCATGCACCAGGACCACGGTACCAGCCCTGACGTCTGCCAGCGTTCCATCCAGCTGGGCTTCAGCTCGGTGATGATGGACGGTTCCCTGGGCGAAGATGGCAAGACCCCGACCGACTATGACTACAACGTCCGTGTTACCCAACAAACCGTAGCTATGGCTCACGCCTGCGGCGTTTCGGTAGAAGGCGAGCTGGGCTGCCTGGGTTCGCTGGAAACCGGTATGGCCGGTGAAGAAGACGGCATCGGCGCGGAAGGCGTGCTGGATCACAGCCAGATGCTCACCGACCCGGAAGAAGCCGCTGACTTCGTCAAGCGTACTCAGGTCGACGCCCTGGCCATCGCCATCGGCACCAGCCACGGCGCCTACAAGTTCACCAAGCCACCTACCGGCGACGTGTTGGCCATCGACCGCATCAAGGAAATCCACAAACGCATCCCTAACACCCACCTGGTGATGCACGGTTCTTCTTCGGTTCCGCAAGAGTGGCTGGCGATCATCAACCAGTACGGCGGCGACATCAAAGAAACCTACGGCGTACCGGTTGAAGAAATCGTCGAAGGCATCAAGCACGGCGTACGCAAGGTCAACATCGACACCGACCTGCGCCTGGCATCGACTGGCGCCATGCGCCGCCTGATGGCCACCAACCCGAGCGAATTCGACCCACGTAAATTCTTCGGCGCCACCGTGACGGCGATGCGCGATGTATGTATCGCTCGTTACGAAGCCTTCGGTACTGCGGGCAATGCTTCGAAGATCAAGCCGGTCTCTCTGGAAGCGATGTTCCAGCGTTACCTCAAAGGTGAGTTGAACGCCAAGGTCAACTAAGCCTGAGCGTTTAATAGCGTTAGTAAAAAACCCGCAGAGATGCGGGTTTTTTGTGGGCGCCCGTTAGAGACGGAACCGTCGGATACGATCGAGAGCGTGAAAGCGAAGATCCAGGACAAAGAGGGAATCCCCCCGGACCAGCAACGTTTGAATTTTTCAGGAATAAAACTGGAAGATGGACGCACATTGTCGGATTACAGCATCCAGCGGGATTCGGCTCTGAATCTGGTACTTCGTTTGTAACGATGAATCAATGTTTCAAAAAAACGCAGCACTGCCGGCCGGAACACAGCTCTGGTAGGAGCGAGGCTTGCCCGCGAACGAGTCGGGCCGTGTTCGGACGAAGCGCACGCAAATCCGGCATCCGCATTCTGTCTGATTGGCCGTGATGTAAGGTTTTGCGACCGCTGCGCGGGCGATCGCGGGCAAGCCTCGCTCCTACAAGTCTTGCGGTGTCCTGCATATGGGTTCGACATTTCATAAAATTGACGTCAGTTTAATGACTGTGTGTCATTTAACCCCGGTTTACCGGGGCAGAAGCGCTGACCGTTAGTCGGGTGCCTGAGGATTTGGTTAAATGATAGCGTGGTGACATCTACTGCTTTGTCTGATCCGGG
Organism: Pseudomonas sp. GW821-FHT04C07; assembly: GCF_059420325.1. NCBI lineage: Bacteria > Pseudomonadati > Pseudomonadota > Gammaproteobacteria > Pseudomonadales > Pseudomonadaceae > Pseudomonas > Pseudomonas sp. GW821-FHT04C07. The sequence continues at coordinate 172,578 of NZ_JBWKTM010000001.1, read as the reverse complement.
ACTAGAGTGAAGGCTCACTATTTGTCCGGTGTTCCCTCGGTTACCGGAATGACGTCCAGACAAGAGAAGCAGCATGGAATGCGCGCAGCCCAAGCCAGGTGAAGTCCGCTCAGTCCTTTTGATCGTTGATGACTATCCTGAAAACCTGATCAGCATGCGTGCGTTGTTACAGCAGCAGGACTGGTGCGTAATGACCGCCGCCTCCGGGGTCGAGGCTCTGGGCTTATTACTCGAACATGAAGTCGACCTGGTGCTGCTGGATGTGCAGATGCCCGGGATGGATGGTTTTGAAGTGGCACGCTTGATGCGCGACAGCCAGCGTACCCGCCTGACTCCAATCATTTTCCTTACCGCCAACGAGCAGTCCCGGGACGCCGTGATCAAGGGCTACGCCAACGGTGCGGTCGATTACCTGTTCAAGCCGTTCGACCCGCAGATTCTCAAACCCAAAGTCCAGGCATTGCTGGAATACCAGCGCAATCGTCTGGCCTTGCAGTGCTTGAGTCATGATCTGGAGGCGGCGAGGGCATTCAATGCCTCGGTGCTGGAAAACGCGGCTGAAGGGATTCTGGTGGTGGATGAAGGCGGAGTCATCCGCTTCGCCAACCCGGCGATCTCGCGGTTGCTCGATGCCCCGGTGACAGAGCTGCAGGGCGCGGAGTTCGTGAGTTTTCTGCAAAAACCTCATGTGCCCCGTTGGCTCGATTCGGAGCTTTATGCGGGCTACCGCCGTGGCGACACCTGGCGCTTGCACGACGCCGTGTTGCGCACGGCTCCCGGCCAGCAGGTGCCCGTGGCATTGTCGTGTGCGCCGCTGCCGTCTGAGCACAAGGCGATGGTCGTGACCGTGCTGGATATGTCGGAGGTGCGCCATCTGCATCAGCAGCTTGAATTCCAGGCGGTCACGGACCCTTTGACCGGGTTGCTCAACCGACGTGGCTTTTATCAGACCGTGGAGAACCTGCTGCTGCGCAGTGAGCGATCGGGCACCACGCCGGTGCTGCTGTATCTGGATCTTGACGGCTTCAAACGGGTCAATGATTCCCTGGGGCACGATGCCGGGGATCGGGTGCTGCGCTGGGTGTCCGAGCAATTGAAGGCGTGCTTGCGCTCCTTCGATATTCTGGCGCGCATGGGGGGCGATGAGTTCACCGCGTTTCTCGATCTGGAGTTCCCCGAACAGGCGGCGAAAATAGCGGAGAAACTCATTGAACGGGTGTCGATTTGTCAGCAAGTCGGGGGCCTGGATATGGCGCTTGGGGTAAGCATCGGAATCGCTACTTACCCGGACTGCGGCTCCAACCTCGACGGCTTGCTGCGGGCTGCGGATATCGCGATGTACGAGGCCAAGCGCGCGGGGCGCCAGCAGTATCGGTTCTACGATTACGAGATGAATGGTCGCGCGCGTTCGCGTTTGATGCTCGAAGAAAGCGTGCGCTCAGCGATTGAGAACAAGGATTTCAACCTGGTGTACCAGCCTCAGGTGGCGATATCCGACGGCCGTCTGCGCGGTTTCGAAGCCATGCTGCGCTGGCAGCACCCGAGCGTCGGTGACGTGCCGCCGGGGTTGTTCCTGCCATTGCTGGAAGAGGCACGGCTGATCAGCTGTCTGGGTAGTTGGATCTACCAGCAGAGTGCGGCTCAGCGGCGTGACTGGGGAAGCGTTTTTGCTGACGACCTGGTGCTCAGCGTGAGCCTGAGCAGTACCCAGTTCGGCATGCCCAATCTGGCGGCAGAATTGCGTCAGGTGCTCGAGCGTCATGGCTTGCGGCCACAACAGCTGGAAGTCGAAGTGACCGAGGATGCCTTGATGCAAAACCTCGATGAAGCTCGCAAGCAGCTGCGGCTATTGCGCAAGCTTGGGGTGCGGGTCGCGCTCGATGACTTTGGTATGGGCAACTGCTCTTTGGCTCATCTGCGCGACCTGGAACTTGATACCCTGAAACTCGATCGGCAGCTGATTGCCCGCTTGCTCGATTCGCCGCGCGATGCAGCGATGGCCAGCAGCGTTATCGATCTGTGCAAGCGGTTCGGTTTGCTGGTGATCGCTGAAGGTGTGCAAACCCACGAGCAGTATCAGTGGTTGCAGGCCAATGGCTGTCAGTACGCGCAAGGCTCTCTGGTGGCGCATCCGCTGATGGCCCGTGACGTCAGCCGTTTTGCACTGCCGTTTGACTGGAGCGCGCTGGAGGGCTGAATTCGCTACACTGGCGATCTTTCGTGACTGTGTTGCTGCCCCATGACTGCGCTGAAATATCTCCAGGCTTATCCCGCTGCCTTGCAAGAGCAAGTGCGTCAGCTGATTGCGCAAGATCGGCTGGGCGACTATTTGAGCCAGCGTTATCCACACAAGCACGCGGTGCAGAGCGATAAGGCGCTGTACAGCTTTGCTCTGGCGCTCAAGCAGGAGCATCTGCGTAATGCACCGGCCATCGACAAAGTGCTGTTCGATAACCGCCTGGATTTGACCCATCGCGCCCTTGGTTTGCACACCGCCATTTCGCGGGTGCAGGGTGGCAAACTCAAGGCCAAGAAGGAGATCCGCATCGCGTCATTGTTCAAGGACGCGGCACCGGAATTTCTGCGCATGATTGTGGTGCACGAACTGGCACACTTCAAAGAATCCGACCACAACAAGGCGTTCTATCAGCTCTGCGAGCACATGCTGCCGGGCTATCACCAATTGGAATTCGACCTGCGGATTTACCTGACGTACCGGGACATGCAGGGCAAGACCGTTGTGGCTTCGTAACGGTTACCAACAAGGAGTTTGTGGATGGACGTGAGCAAGACCAAGAGCAGCTTTTACCGCCGCTTGTACGTGGCTTACCTGATCGACAGCCAGCTGGCCAGCAGCGTCCCGGCGCTCATCGACGTCACCGGCATGCCCCGACGCACGGCGCAGGACACGATCGCGGCGCTCGCGGATCTGGATATCGTCTGTGAGTTCGAGCAGCAGGACGGTGCTCGCAACCATGCCGGGCGTTATCAGATCCACAGTTGGGGGGCGATTGATAAGGGCTGGATTACGCAGAATCTTGGGCAGATCAAAGCGGTGTTGGGGTATCCCTGAGCACTGATCGTTCCCACGCTGGAGCGTGGGAACGATCAGGTTCAGGATTTGCGCATCCCGATATGCGCAATACCATCTTCAAGATATTCCTCACCCGCCACGACAAACCCGTATCGCTCGTAATAGCCCTGCAAATGCGCTTGGGCCGACAAGTAGATCGGGACCTCAGGCCAGTACTTTTCAGCCTGCTTCAAGGCGTTGGCCATCAGTTCATGCCCCAGCCCTTTGCCTCGCGCGTGCGGTGCAATCACCACCCGGCCGATGACCACGTCCCCGCCTTGGGAGACCGGGTCGAGCAAACGCAAGTACGCCACTAACCGATCACCGTCCCACGCCATCAAATGGCAGGTGTCACCTTCCAGGTCCTGGCCATCGACTTCTTGATAGGCGCATTTCTGCTCGACAACAAAGACTTCCGTGCGCAATTGCAAAATGGCGTACAACTGCTCCTTGCCCAGATCGCTGTGGTGTTTGCAGACCCAATCGATTGTCATCTGTTCATCCTGTAAGAAACCTGGTTCGGATACTAAGCGTCCTGCGAGTGGATGTCTGCCGCCGGCAGAGGTCGTTTATGTGAGAAAAATCAAATTGCCATCATTCATTTTGCTCGCTCCTGTCTTCTTTGTGTAATCTGCTGGGTAGCTCTGTGCAGTGGCTCCCATGAGCTAGTGTTAGGACCGGAGTTGTGGCGGCGTACCGGCACACGGGCCTTCGAGTTTTGGCTAAAAACACGCTGGGCAGCCCGCCCGCTAAGGATGTTTTAGCATGCCGCGATTGCATCGAGCCTTTGCTTTGATTGGATTGCTCTTGCTGGGTCAGAGCGTTTACGCGGAAAAATTGCGTCTGGTAGCCGATGCCTGGCCGCCGTTTACCGATGCCACGCTGGTTAATGGCGGGTTAGCCACCGATATAGTCAGTACTGCCCTGGCGCGGGCCGGCTATGCCAGTGAATTCGAGCAAGTACCTTGGGCCAGAGCCTTGCAGGGCGTTGGCGAAGGGCGTTACGACGTGTTGGTGAATGCCTGGTTCAACGAGGCCAGGACCCATCTGGGGCAGTTTTCCAGCGGGTATCTAATCAATCGGGTGTGCTTTATCAAGCGCAAGGATGAGCCGATCGAATACGACAATTTGCAGCAATTGCATGAATATCCGATCGCTGTGGTGCGTGGTTATGCCTATTCCTCGGCCTTCGACGCAGACCCGGACTTACAGAAAGTGCCTGTGCACAACTTTTCGATGGCGGTGCGGATGCTGGCCGCCGGCCGCGTGAAGTTGACCCTGGAAGATGAATACGTCGCGCGCTACTACCTGGCCCGTGAGTCGCCCAGGGTGCGCAACGGGGTGGAGTTTGTGCCCAAGCCGTTGAGCGAGAACAGCCTGCATATTCTGGTCAGCCTGAAAAACCCCGAGCATCAACAAATCGTCGCCGGTTTCGATCGGGAGATCGCGGCGATGAAGGCTGACGGGAGTTATGACCGGTTGCTGAAGCAGCATGGGATGTAACCTGAAGCGAAGCTGTTTCTGATGATCCTTCCCACGCTCCTGCGTGGGAATGCAGCCCGTGATGCTCCGCGTCACATCCAGAAGCGGATGCGGAGCGTCCAGTGAGGCATTCCCACGCAGAGCGTGGGAACGATCTGCCCTGCTAATGCTCGCTGGTATCCTTGATCAAATGCGCCGCCAGGGTCCGCAATGGGCCGAGCTGGCGGCAAATCAGTGCCAGCTGGGTTTGCACCAGCCGCTGGCCTTCGTCGATTTCATCCGGCATCTGTTCCAGCTCATTGGCCAGCGCTTCTTCGGCATCGCTCTGAATCGCAATCGGCAGTTTGCTTGCCAACCCTTGAGCGATTTCATCGATGCTCGCCGCCAGGCTGACGCCGGCGCCGTCGATCAATTGCTCGCGCACTGGCGGCGGTAACGGGGTTTCACGGTGGGCACCGAGGCCCGACAAGTAGCTGAGCAAGGTGTGGGAGAGCACCAGAAAGCGGAAACCGACGTCGGCTTCTTTGCGAAAATGCCCCGGCTCCATCAGCATGTTGGCCAGCGTGGTCGACAGCGCCGCATCGGCGTTGTGGGCATTGCGTCGGGCCAGGCGATACGCCAGATCGTCACTTTTGCCGATGGCATATTGCTGCATGATTTGCCGCAAGTAGATGCTGTTGCAGGTCAGGGTATTGGCCAGCACTTTGTTCAAGCGTCGACCTTGCCAGTCCGGCAGGAACAGAAACACCGCAAGCCCCGCGATCAGGCTGCCGAGCAAGGTATCGAGCAGTCGTGGCAGGAATAGCCCGTAACCGTCGCCGACCTGATTGAAGCAGAACAGCACCATCAAGGTGATCGCCGCCGTGGCCAGGGTGTAACGGGTGGTGCGGTTGATAAAGAACACTATCCCGGCGGCGATGGCGAACAGCGACTGGATCAGGGGGCTTGGGAATAGATCGAACAGTGCCCAGGCCGCAGTCAAACCGATCGCCGTGCCGACGACCCGTTGACCAAGCTTGCGCCGGGTCGCGCCATAGTTCGGCTGGCAGACGAACAGTGTGGTGAGGATGATCCAATAGCCTTGGGACGGGTGAATCAAATGCACCATGCCGTAGCCAATGCTCAAGGCCAGGGGTAAACGCAGGGCATGGCGGAACAACAGCGAAGTTGGCGTCAGTTGGGTTCGCAGGCGCGTCCAGACGTCCTTGAGGTTGCGCGGCGAACGGTCCAGCAGACTGCTGTCGGTGGCGTCGGCCAGGCTGTCGGGGTTGCTCGCATCGCTGAGCAGCCGGTCGAGGGTGCTCAGGTTTGCCGCCAACGCACGCAAAGAGCGCAGCAAGCCGCGCCAGGCCGGGTTGCTCTGGATGCGCAAGTGTTCGAGGGAGGCGTGCAGGTCGCTCAGCGCTTCGGCGAAGTTGGCGTCATACACGAACGGTTGGCGCAACTGAATCGTCTCGGCCAGTGCCCGGCAGGCTTTGCCTTGCTGGCGTAGCAGGCGCTGGCAGCGAAACAGCACGTCGCTATGGAAAAAGGCTTCGGCCAGCGCGTTGTAGGGATAGTGGGAAGAGCTGGCGCGTTCGTGGATGTCCTGGGCGAGGAAGTACAGCTTCAGGTAGCGGCTGACTTTCGAGCCCGGTCGGCCATTGCCGACCCGATGCAGAATGATTTCCTTGGCGGCGTTGAGCGCTGCGACGACCCGGCCGTTTTGCTGGGCCAGTTGCAGACGCCGCGCCTCGACATCCATCTGCCGGATCGGCTCGAACAGCAACGACTTCAGCTTCAGGTAATAACCCAGCTCACGAAACAGCCGGGCGAGACTCTGTTGCACCGGCTGGTTGGAAAACAGCGCCTGCCACACCACGGATAGCAGGCCGTACCAGGCGGCACCGGCCACCAGCAGCACCGGCTCATGCCAGAAGTCGTTGACCGCGCCGCCGCGCTGGTCCACGCCAATCATGGTGTAGACCGAGAGAATCAAGGTCGCCGAAGCAATCGCACCATAACGTTCGCCCAAGGCGCCGAGCATGGTCAGGCTGAAACTGGCCAGCGCCAGAGCGCCGACAAAAATCAGCGGGTAGGGGAATAACAGTTCGACGGAAAGCGCCGCGACGCTGAAACAGACCAGGGTCACGGCCAAGGCATTCAAGCGGCCTTGCCAGCCGTCGTCGGTCTCGGCCAGGGCGCTGGCGATAATCCCCAGGAACAACGGGATCAGCAGGCCCATTTCATCCTGATACCAACACAGCGCCATCGTACCGGTCAGGGCGACGAATACCCGCACGCTGTAGCTGAATTTATCCAGCGCCCAAAGGCGCCGCAGAGACTGACGGAACGAGGTCGATGACATGAAGTGCGAAGGCCTTCCGGGGCAATGCAGCTAAATTGAGCCAGTAATGACGTCGACGCAATGGCGTCGATCACATCTGACAGCAAAATCTGTTCCGTGGGAGCAACTGTTGGATAACACCATGTAGCAGCTGCCGCAGGCTGCGTTCCAGGACGCAGTCCTGGCAAGTCAGGCGCCGCGATTTGCCTGGCACACCGCACCGTCTGGTTTTACGACTGCCGCGCAGCCGGACGCAGGCTGCGCCAGCTGCTACGCAGGAGGTCTGTGTTGATTAAACGTACTGCGCGGCGGCGTAGCCGGAGGCCCAGGCCCACTGGAAGTTGAAACCGCCGAGGTGCCCGGTGACGTCCAGTACTTCGCCGATGAAATACAGCCCTGGGCTTTTCAGCGATTCCATGGTTTTGGATGACACTTCGCGAGTGTCCACGCCGCCCAACGTTACTTCCGCGGTGCGATAACCTTCGGTGCCGGCCGGCACCAGCTTCCAGCACGCCAGCTTTTCGGCGATATCGGCCAACTCAGCGTGGGTGTACTGCTTCATTGGCTTGGAGGCGAACCATTGTTCGGCCAGCAGGTTGGCCATCTTCTTGGTAAAGATCTCGCCAAGCAGGGTTTTCAACTCGCTGTTGGGGCGTTCGGCTTGTTGCTGTTGCAGCCAGCCCGGCACGTCGTAATCGGGTAGCAGGTTGATCTCCACGGTGTCGCCCGATTGCCAGTACGAGGAAATCTGCAAAATTGCCGGGCCACTCAGGCCGCGGTGGGTGAACAGGATGTTCTCGCGGAAACTCTGATCGTTGCAGCTCACCAGGCAATCCACCGAGGTACCCGACAGCTCGCCGCACAACTCTTTGAGCTGATCGGTGATGGTGAACGGCACCAGCCCTGCGCGAGTCGGCAGCAGCTCATGGCCAAATTGCCTGGCCACTTGGTAGCCAAAACCGGTAGCCCCGAGGGTTGGAATCGACAGGCCGCCGGTGGCGATCACCAGGGATTCGCAGGTCAACTGCCCCAGGGTGGTTTCCAGCAGGTAGCCGCTTTCGAATTTTTCGATCTGCTGGATCGAAGTGTCCAGGTGCAGGCTGACGCCGACCTGTTCGCACTCCTCGAGCAGCATGGCGAGGATGTCGCTGGATTTGTTATCGCAGAACAACTGGCCGAGCTTCTTCTCGTGGTACGGCACGCCGTGCTTGGCCACCAACCCGATGAAATCCCATTGGGTGTAGCGGGCGAGGGCGGATTTGCAAAAGTGCGCGTTCTGCGAGAGAAAATTGTTCGGTTCGGTGTACATGTTGGTGAAATTGCAGCGCCCACCACCGGACATCAGGATTTTCTTGCCGGCCTTGTTTGCATGGTCGATCAACGTCACCTTGCGCCCACGCCCGGCGGCGGTCAGTGCACACATCAAACCTGCGGCGCCAGCGCCAATGATCACGACTTCGGTAGAGCGCAAAACGAAACCCTCAACATGTTCGATCGTTCCCACGCTCTGCGTGGGAACGCCGCCTTGGACGCTCCGCGTCCGCTTTTGTGACGCGGAGCGTCACGGGATGCATTCCCACGCAGAGCGTGGGAACGATCATGTTCTTACAAAATCCGCACGCGCAGCGACCGGCCTTTGATTTTGCCTTCGCTCAAGCGCTGCACAGCCTGCTTGGCGATTGTGCGCTCCACGGCCACGTAGGCCTGGAAGTCGAAGATCGCGATTTTGCCGACCTGGGCACCCGGGATGCCGGCATCGCCGGTCAGGGCGCCGAGGATATCGCCCGGGCGAACCTTGTCTTTACGGCCGGCGCCGATGCACAGGGTACTCATGGCCGGCAGCAGCGGGGCGCCGCCCTGGGATTTCAGGTTGTCCAGTTGATCCCAGCTCAGTGGCGATTTCTGCAGCTGCTCGATGGCCTGGGCGCGATGGGCTTCGGACGGCGCGACCAGACTGATCGCAATGCCTTTCTCACCGGCACGACCGGTACGGCCGACGCGGTGGATGTGGATTTCCGAGTCACGGGCCAGTTCGACGTTGACCACCATGTCCAGCGCATCGATGTCCAGACCGCGAGCGGCGACGTCGGTGGCGACCAGTACCGAAGTACTGCGGTTGGCGAACATCGCCAGCACCTGGTCACGATCGCGCTGTTCCAGGTCGCCATGCAGGCCGACGGCGGAAATGCCTTTGGCGGTCAGGTGATCAACGGTTTCCTGCACCTGCTGCTTGGTGAAGCAGAACGCCACAGTGGACTGCGGACGGAAATGCGCGAGGACTTTGACCACTGCGTCCATGCGCTCTTCCGGCGAAATCTCGAAGAAACGCTGTTCGATCTGCGTGTCGTCGTGGAACGCCTCGGCCTTCACTTGCTGCGGGTTGCGCATGAACTTCGACGCCAGCTGCTTGATGCCCACCGGGTAGGTGGCGGAGAACAGCAGGGTCTGGCGACGCTCCGGGGACTGGGCGATGATTTCTTCGATGGAATCGTAGAAACCCATGTCGAGCATGCGGTCGGCTTCGTCGAGGATCAGGGTGTTCAGGCCATGGAGCACCAGCGAACCCTTGCGCAGATGCTGCTGAATCCGGCCCGGGGTGCCGACGATGATGTGCGCGCCGTGTTCCAGCGAACCGATCTGCGGGCCGAAGGACACGCCGCCGCACAGGGTCAGGACCTTGATGTTGTCTTCGGCGCGGGCCAGGCGACGGATTTCCTTGGCGACCTGGTCGGCCAGCTCACGGGTCGGGCAGATGACCAGTGCCTGGCAGCCAAAGAAGCGCGGATTGATCGGGTTCAACAGGCCGATACCGAAGGCGGCGGTTTTGCCGCTACCGGTCTTGGCTTGGGCGATCAGGTCCATCCCCTTGAGGATCACCGGCAAGCTTTGCGCCTGGATCGGCGTCATCTGGGCATAACCGAGGGAGTCGAGGTTAGCCAGCATGGCGGCGGACAGCGGCAAAGTATTAAAAGCGGTGGCGATGGTGGTCACGGGACTGGCCTGCAAAACAAAATGTCGCGCAGTGTACCAGTCCCAAGCATTTTCCCTGCAAGTTATGGACGAAAAGTAGCCAGGTGCGGGCACCTTTTGTCAGAAACTATGGCTCGATGTGCTCTTGCGGACGGCGAATACGCCGGCCGTCTTTTGGTGACAGCTGCAAAAAGATCGCCGCAGCCAGCATTGCCATGATGCCGACGGTCACGAAGGTCAACTGGAAGGCGCCCAAAACGCTGTTCACACCGTCGTTGCCCACCTCAGCGGTAAAGCCGCCGAGCAGGGCACCGGCACAGGCCACGCCCAGGCTCAGGGACAGCTGCGCGACCACCGACAGCAGGCTGTTGCCGCTGCTGGCGCTGGCGTCATCGAGGTCGATCAGGGTGACGGTGTTCATCGCGGTGAACTGCAACGAGTTGACTGCGCCGAGCAGCGCTAATTGAAACAGCAACAACCCGTAAGGCGTTTGTTCGCTGACCAGCCCCATGCTCGCCAGCAGTAAACCCAGCGCCAGGGTGTTGCCGGTGAGCACGATCCGATAACCCAGGCGTTCGATCAGCGGCCGGGCGATGGATTTGGCGATCATCGCCGCCGCGGCCAGCGGCAGCATGCTCATCCCGGCCTGGGACGGCGAATAACCGAGGGCGATTTGCAGCAGCAACGGCACCAGAAACGGCAGGGCGCCGCTGCCCAGACGGGCGAACAGGTTACCGAGGATGCCCACGGCAAAGGTCCGGGTCTTGAATAGCGACGGTGCAAACAAGGGGTTGTCGATGTGCCCGGCCCGCAGCCAATACGCCGCGAGGCAGGCCATGCCGCCGAACAGCAGCAACATCACCCGCAAGTGCGGCAGGTGCAGTTCGCCGAGACCCTCCATGGCGATGGTGATCAGTACCATCGCCGCGCCGAAGAACAGGAAACCGAGGCCGTCGAAGCGCGTGCGCTCGCTGCCGCGCAGGTCGGGAATGAAGCGCCAGACGGCGTAGCAGCCGATCAGGCCGACCGGCAGATTGATCAGGAAAATCCAGTGCCAGGTCAGGTACTGCACCATCCAGCCGCCCATGGTCGGGCCGAGCAGCGGGCCGAGCAGGCCGGGAATGGTGATGAAACCCATAATCCGCACCAGATCAGAGCGTGGGTAAGCCCGCAGCACCACCAGCCTGCCTACCGGCAACATCAGTGCGCCGCCCAGCCCCTGCACGACCCGGGCGCCGATCAGAATGTTCAGCGAGTGGGATAACGCGCAGAGCAGCGAGCCGATGCTGAACAGAAATATCGCGCCGAAGAAAATCTTTTTGGTGCCGAAGCGGTCGGCGATCCAGCCCGAGGCGGGAATCAGCAGGGCCACGGTGAGCATGTAGGCGATGACCACGCCTTGCATGCGCAGCGGGTCCTCCGCCAGATCCCGGGCCATGGCGGGCAATGCTGTGTTGAGGATTGTTCCGTCGAGGGACTGCATGAAAAACGCGATGGCCACTACCCACGGCACCCAGCGGGCGGTTGTTGCATCAAGCGTCGGGCGGTTGGGCATGGGACCTCTTGTGAGTGTGAGTCAGTGATCGTTCCCACGCTCTGCGTGGGAATGCAGCCCGTGACGCTCCGCGTCACAGTTCAAGAGCGGACGCAGAGCGTCCATGGATACACTCCCACGCAGAGCGTGGGAGCGATCGTCATACATTCCCACGCAGAGCGTGGGGGCGATCGTCACTACAGGGTCAACGTGAGTCGGCTGACCAGCGCTCCCGGCAGCAGCGCCGAGGCGGTTTGGCGCTGGCTGTAGGTACTGGCCGACAAAATCAGTTCCCGCTCGCGGGTCAGTGCTTCCAGTTGCGAGCCGAGCAAGCTGTAGGCACTGTCGTCGAAACGCATGGTGCTGACTGGTGCCTGTATCTCGCCGTTTTCCACCCAGAAGGTGGCGAAGCGAGTCATGCCGGTCAGGCGTGCTGCCGGCAGGTCCGAGTAGTTCAGGTACCAGAGGTTGCTGATGTACAGGCCCGTTCCCAGTTGCTTGAGAATGTCCTCCTGCGCCAGCGAACCCGCCGCCATGTTCAATGCACTCGGCGCTTCGCCGCTAGCGGCGCCGTTGGCGGTGAGGCCGTATTCGGCGGCACTGCGCGAGTTGACCAGTTGCGCATCAGCCTGGCCGGCATTGATCAGCGTCAGATCGCTACGCGGATAACCCTCGCCGGAAAACGCCGGGCTCAGCGAGCCTGTCACTTTCTCATCCAGAGACACCAGCGGGCTGAACGCGCAATCGCCGCCGTACAGTCGTTGCAGCGGACTGCTCTTGCTGGCGATCGAGCGGGCCGAAAAGCCGCCCCAGCAGAGCATGCCCAGAATTTCCTCAAGGGCAGCCGGCGCGAGGTAAGCACGGTACTGTCCCGGCGCCAACGTGCGCAGGGGGCGGCTCAGGTATTGCAACTGCTCGCGGGCCTGCTGGAAGCGCTTGGCGAAACCCTCGCTGCTCCAGTCATGCCCGGCGTAGCTGGCTTTCACCGCTTGGCCGTTGGCGTGAAACAGGCTGAAGTCGAAGTTGAAACTGTTGGCCTGATGCCAGCCGAAGGCTCCGGCCGAGCTGGCGAAGCCACGGCTGACAGGACCGGCAGCATAGAAACCGACCAGGTCGAGCCCGTCCGCGGCACGGCTGATGGCTTCAACGACCTGGGCGGTGTCCGGTAGTGGGTGGTCCTGCACATTCTGGCTCTGCCAGCCGTTGTAGTTGAGCAGCAGATACGGGTCCTGCGGCAACAGCGGCAAGGTTTCGCGCAGCTGTTGCAGGCCTTCGGCCAGGCGCTGACGGTCGACTTGCGGGTCGCCGGCGAGGGTGATGCCGAGGTTTGCATGACGACCATCGTCAATCAGCTTGAAGCTCAGGCTGGCCTGCTGCACATGCCCGGCCTGACGCACCTTGGCATGGTTGAAACGAATGAACTCCGAGGATTCGGCGTCGTAGCTCAGGGTGAATTGCTCTGGCTCGCGCAGGTTGCCCTGCAACCAACCGACCAGTGCCTGGAATTGTTGCTCCTGACTCATGGCAGTACTCATCAGGCATCCCCTCCAAACACATCAACGTTGCTGAATACGCAGGCGGGCGATGCATGGCCGACGCGGATCACCTGATTCGGCTCGCCTTTGCCGCAGTTCGGCGTGCCGAGGACCTTGAAGGTGCCGGCGTCACCGACGGCGCTGAGGTTGCGCCAGAACTGCGCGGAAATGGCACGGTAGTTGGGGTTCTTCACGACGCCCTTGAGTTCGCCGTTTTCGATCAACTGGCCCCATTCGCAGCCGAACTGGAATTTGTTGCGCGCATCGTCGATCGACCAGGAGCGGTTGGTCGACATCAGCACGCCGTGCTCGATGCCGCCGATCAGTTGCTCAAGAGGCTGATCGCCCGGCTCGATATTCAAGTTGGCCATGCGATCGATCGGCGGACGGTTCCAGCTACAGGCGCGGCTGTTGGCGACGCCGTCGAGGCCGGAGCGGTATTGCGACAGCGCGCCGCCCAGCGGACGCAGCAGCAACCCGTCACGGATCAGGAATTGTTTGCTGGCGGCCGTACCGTCGTCGTCATGGCCGTAGCTGGCGAGCTGTTCGGGAATGTCCGGGTCGAAGGTCACGTTGAGCAATTTGGAGCCGTATTGCAGGCTGCCGAAGTCGCTGGCTTTGACGAAACTGGTGCCGGCGTAATTGCGCTCGTCGCCGAGGATGCGATCCAGTTCCAGCGGGTGACCGATGGACTCGTGGATCTGCAGCATCATCTGGTCCGGCATCAACAACAGGTCGCGCGGGCCTTGCGGGGTGTTCGGCGCCAGCAGCAGTTGCAGGGCCTGGTCGGCCACTGTTGGGCCGGCGCCCACCAGCCCGCAGCGGCTGATCACGTCGGCGCCGCCCTGCTGGCCGAAGTTCTCGCGGCCCAGGCTGCGGGTCTGGCTGTCGCTGCCGTCGTAGGCGGTAACCTCCAGGCTCGGGTAGACGAAACGCTGCGCCTGGCGCAATTCGGCACCCGCACTGTTGAGGTAGATCTGCTCGACATTGGTGATGCCGATGCTCACTTCCCAGTTCACCAACCGCTCGTCTTTTGGCACGGCGGCGGATTCGTCACCGAGCAATTGGTAGCAGTCACTCAGGGATGGGAAGGGGTGTTCGAAGTTCGGTGACAAGTAATCGCCGCGCTCGCTGGAAACCGGCTGTTGGCGCAGGTCGAGCAGGGCGTGGGCGGCGATCAACCGGGCTTGCTGCTCGGCCCGTTCGAGGGCGGCTTGCAGGCCGGATTGGGAAAGATCGTTGGTCGCGGCATAGGCTTCAACGCCGTTGACCCGTGCGGTCAGCATCGCGCCATCGTCGCGGCCAAGGTGTGGGGGCTCTGCAACGTTCTTGCGCACCGACAGGTACTGGCCCGACTCACGCACGTAGCGCAGCGAAAAGAATTCAGCGCCCGTGCGCAACGCAGCGAAGCGCTGTTTGAGCTGGGGGTGGAAATCGAACATTGGAGAACCTCCTTGTGAGTAGCGGCGACCTTGAGGGCCTCATCGCGGGCAAGCCTCGCTCCTACAAGGCCAAGATTGAATCATGGATGTGTGATCAACCACAAAACCGTAGGAGCGAGGCTTGCCCGCGATGCTTTTAGCGTTAGACCGGGCAACCCTTGGCGCGCAGGATCGCGTCGAAGCGATCCGGGTCCAAGGTACCGGCTTCAATTGCTGCCAGTGTCGCTTTTTCGCGGGCCAGCAGGTCGTGGCAACGCACCAACAGTTCCGGCAGTTCGCTGCGCGATGCGGCCACCACACCGTCACCGTCGCCGATCATCAGATCGCCTGGTGCGACGAGCATCCCGGCACAGGAAATCGGCACGTTGATTTCACCGCCGCCATCGGTGCTCGGGCCACGGTGTACGCCGCCGATGGCGTAGGCCGGTAGTTCACCGGTTTGCCATTCGTCGAGGTCGCGCAGAGCACCGTTGATCACCACGCCGACGATCCCGGCTTTCAGCGCCATGGCGCGCATGATGCCGCCGAACACTGCGCGAGTCAGGTCGGCGCTGCCGTCGATCACCAGCACGTCGCCGGGGCGGGCCATCTGCATGGCTTTGAGAATCATCAGGTTGTCGCCGGGGCGCACGCGCACGGTCAGCGCGCTGCCGAGCATCGGAGCGTTACCGTGGAAGGCTTTGAGACCCAGGCCACCGACATTGCGGCCCAGGCAATCGCTGACGGCAGCGGCGGGGATCTTGCTGAATTCCTTCAGCCATTTTGGATCGAGGGGTTCAACGTTTGGATTGATCAGGAAGCCGGTGGGCCATTTGCTCGAAGAAACGACATCAAACATGAGTATGCCTCGTGGCCAGCCAGGTGGCGGCTTTCGATGGGGGCGAGGGAGGTGAAACGTTTGCGCGATGACTAGATTAGGCCTGCGCGGGGGGTGGGATCAAGGGTGAAACGGTGTGGGCGGGTTTACGCAAACCCTGTAGCAGCTGGCGAAGCCTGCGTTCGGCTGCGCAGCAGTCGTAAAACCTGAGTCCCCGCTTCTGGATGGAACCGAGTTTACCGGGTTGCGACTGCTACGCAGCCGAACGTAGCCTTCGGCAACTGCTACGGGATTAGGCGCCAACCGTTGCGATTGGCGCCATGCCGGTTATTACGCGGTACGGCTCACTTCACGCAGTGGCTTGCCACGTACCGGGGCGTTGCCCGCCACATAGTACTTGGCCTTGCTGCGAGGCAGTGGCTTGCGACCACGGATCTTGTCGGCGATTTTCTCGGCGATCATGATCGTTGGCGCGTTCAGGTTACCGGTGGTGATCAGCGGCATGATCGAGGCGTCGATCACGCGCAGGCCTTGCATCCCGTGGACGCGACCCTGGCCATCGACCACGGCCATCTCGTCGGTGCCCATTTTGCACGAGCAGGACGGGTGGAACGCGGTTTCGGCGTGTTCACGGATGAACTTGTCCAGTTGCTCGTCGGTTTGCACCTCGATGCCCGGGCTCAGTTCGCGACCACGGAAGGCGTCGAGTGCCGGCTGCTGCATGATTTCACGGGTCAGGCGGATGCCGTCGCGAAATTCCTGCCAGTCTTGCTCGGTGGCCATGTAGTTGAACAGGATGCTCGGGTACTGGCGCGGATCCTTGGATTTGACCTGGATGCGGCCGCGGCTTGGCGAACGCATGGAGCCCATGTGCGCCTGGAAGCCGTGCTCTTTCACACCGTTGCTGCCGTTGTAGTTAATCGCAACCGGCAGGAAGTGGTACTGAATGTTCGGCCATTCGAAGTCCGGGCGAGTACGGATAAAACCACCGGCTTCGAACTGGTTGCTGGCGCCAATACCGGTGCCGTTGAACAACCATTCGGCACCGATGGCCGGCTGGTTGTGCAGCAGCAGCGAGGGGTACAGCGAGACCGGCTGGGTGCAAGCGTACTGCAGGTAAAGCTCCAGGTGGTCTTGCAGGTTCTCGCCAACACCTGGCAGATCGTGAACGACCGGGATGTCCAGGCTTTTCAGCAATTGGGCCGGGCCGACGCCGGAGCGTTGCAGGATCTGTGGCGAAGCGATCGCGCCGCTGCACAGCAGTACTTCCTTGCGTGCACGGGCTTCAACGCGCTCTTCGGCGCTGCCCACCAGGTAACGTACGCCAACGGCACGTTTGCCCTCGAACAGAATCTTGTCGGTCAGAGCGTGGGTGACGATGTGCAGGGTCGAACGCTTTTTGGCGATGTCCAGGTAGCCGCGAGCGGTGCTGGAGCGACGGCCTTTAGGCGTCACGGTACGGTCCATTGGACCGAAACCTTCCTGCTGGTAGCCGTTCAGATCTTCGGTACGCGGGTAACCGGCCTGCACGCCTGCTTCAACCATCGCGTGGAACAGCGGGTTGTTGCCGGCTTTGGGCGTGGTCACGCTGACCGGGCCTTCGCCACCGTGGTAGTCGTTCGGGCCGATGTCGCGGGTTTCCGCTTTGCGGAAGTATGGCAGGCAGTCCAGGTAGGTCCAGTCTTCCAGGCCAGGGTTTTTCGCCCAGCCGTCGTAGTCCATGGCGTTACCGCGGATGTAGCACATGCCGTTGATCAGCGAAGAACCGCCCAGGCCCTTGCCGCGACCGCACTCCATCCGACGGCCATCCATGTGTGGCTCTGGGTCGGTTTCGTAGGCCCAGTTGTAGCGACGGCCTTGCAGCGGAAACGCCAGGGCCGCAGGCATTTGCGTGCGGAAGTCGTAACGGTAGTCCGGGCCGCCTGCTTCGAGCAGCAGCACGGTGACGCCTTCGTCTTCAGTCAGACGGGTCGCCAGGGTGTTACCGGCAGAGCCGGCACCAATGATGATGTAGTCGAATTCTTGGGACATTGAATGCACCCTCTTTGATGTTGGGTCAGGTGGGGCCGTTGCGAGTGCTGCGCACTCGATCGCGAGCAAGCTCGCTCCTACAGGGCCCGCGCAAAACCTGTAGGAGCGAGCTTGCTCGCGAGGCGGCCTCGCGAGCGGTGAAAGACTCGAGTCTTAGAACACCGAGTTGTATTCGCCCAGCTCGACCTGTACCGATTTGATGCGTGTGAAGTTGTTCAGCGAGCTGATGCCGTTTTCGCGGCCCACGCCCGATTGCTTGAAGCCGCCTACCGGCATTTCCGCTGCCGATTCGCCCCAGGCGTTGATCCAGCAGATACCGGCTTCCAGTTGATGAATCACGCGGTGAGCGCGGTTCAGATCTTTGGTGACCACACCGGCAGCCAGGCCGAACTCGGTGTCGTTGGCGCGGCGGATCACTTCTTCTTCGGTTTCGTAGGTGAGGATGCTCATCACCGGGCCGAAGATTTCTTCGCGGACGATGGTCATCTCGTCGGTGCAGTCGGTGAACACGGTCGGTGCCACGAACGCGCCTTTGGCGAATTCGCCGTCGGTCAGACGTTCGCCGCCGCACAGAACGCGGGCGCCTTCTTCTTTACCTTTGGCGATGTAGCCGAGCACGCTTTCCATGTGGGCGAAGCTGACCAGTGGGCCGAAGTTGGTGTTTTCGTCTTGCGGGTTGCCAACGCGAATGCGCGCAACGCGCTCAACGATTTTGGCTTCGAAAGCGGCTTTCAGGTGGCTCGGAACGAACACGCGAGTGCCGTTGGTGCAGACCTGACCGGAGCTGTAGAAGTTGGCCATCATCGCGGTGTCGGCAGCGCGATCAAGATCGGCGTCGTCGAAAATGATCAGCGGGGATTTGCCGCCCAGCTCCATGGTCACGTCTTTGAGCGAGGAGCTGGAAGCGCTGGCCATGACCTTCTTGCCGGTGTCGGTGCCGCCGGTGAAAGAGATTTTTTCAATGCGTGGGTGCTCGGTCAGCCAGGTGCCGACTTCACGGCCGCTGCCGGTCAGAACGTTGAACACGCCATCCGGCAGGCCGGCTTCGGTGTAGATCTCAGCCAGCTTCAGGGTAGTCAGGGAGGTGACTTCGCTTGGCTTGAAGATCATCGCGTTACCGGCCGCCAGGGCCGGAGCGGATTTCCACAGAGCGATCTGGATCGGATAGTTCCACGCGCCGATACCCGCGACGACGCCCAGCGGCTCGCGACGGGTGTAGACGAAAGAGGTGGTGCGCAGCGGAATCTGCTCGCCTTCGATGGCCGGGACCAGACCGGCGTAGTACTCGAGCACGTCAGCGCCGGTAACGATGTCGACGTAACGGGTTTCCGAGTACGACTTGCCGGTGTCCAGGGTTTCCAGAACGGCCAGTTCGTCGTTGCGCTCGCGGAGGATTTCAACGGCACGACGCAGGATGCGCGAACGCTGCATGGCGGTCATCGCGGCCCAGACTTTCTGGCCCTTTTCGGCGGCAACAACGGCGCGCTCGACGTCAGCGAAGGTCGCACGTTGCACTTGTGCGAGAACTTCACCGTTAGCCGGGTTGATGGCTTCGAAGGTGGCGTCGCCGCTGGCGTCGGAGTAACCGCCGTCGATGTAAAGTTTTTGCAGTTCGAAACGGGCCATAGTGTCCTCGCAAGTGCATAAGTGGTTGGCGTTAACCACTGGGCGTGCCGTAAAGCCTGGGCATCGCTGGTCAGTGGCCGTTCAGGGGCCGAGCGGTTATGTGTGCTCTAGCGCTCCTGCTTAGCCAGTTGGAAATCCATGTATTCGTAAGCAATCCGTTGCGCCTGCACGGTGTCGAAAGCATCTCCCGACAGCGCGCCGCGCAACCACAAACCGTCAATCAGGGCTGCCAGACCGCGTGCTGCGCTGCGTGCTGCGTCAATCGGCAGCACTCGGCGGAACTGGCAACACAGGTTGGAATACAGTCGGTGATCGTTGATCCGCTGCAACCTGTGCAATGACGGGTGGTGCATGCTGGTGGCCCAGAAGGCCAGCCAGGTTTTCATTGCCGGGCCATTGACCTGGCTGGCGTCGAAGTTGCCTTCGATAATCACCTGGAGATGAGCCCGTGGGCAGCTATCTTCCAGCGCCTGGCGGCGCGCGGTGACGTTCTCGCTCAGGACGCTCATCAGATACCGCATCGTGGCGGCGATCAGGCCATTCTTGTCCTGAAAATAGTGACTGATGATGCCATTCGAGACACCGGCCAAACGGGCGATCAGCGCAATGCTGGCGTCCCCCATTCCGACCTGATCGACTGCCAGCAAGGTGGCTTCGATCAACTGCTGGCGGCGTATGGGTTGCATACCGACCTTGGGCATCTTGCACATCTCCTTAGGCCTGCCAGCAGTCGACTAGTGACTACTGGCGTGGAGGCCAGTCTATTTTGTTTTGATTGAACGTTCAATCAACAAAGAATAAGATCTGCGACAAATCGTCGCTGTCTGCAGGTTTTTCCTACGTGTAGATGGCGGAAAAACGGCATCCAAAAAAGCTCGAAACCCACTCAAGACATGGCGTTAACCGCCGAGGAAGGACGTGTCGAGTGCTTGAGGTCATATGGCCAAGCATTCTTTCGCGCAAACCCCTCGCCGGTTTTCCGCGCCGTTCCTGTGGGTTCGGGCTTTTTTCGGGGTGTCTTTATATCACCCGCTGATCGGCTGCCAACTAACCGATTGGTCGGGTAACGCTTTGCCTTGTGTCCTTCTCTCGCACTGCCTGGAGCATCTGTGCAATGAGTTCTGCCTCTCTTATAAAGACCTCGCCCGAAAAGGTGACGGTCAACGGTTGGGTGTTCTACACCTCGACCGCATTGATCCTGCTGCTGACCGCCATCCTCATCGCCGCGCCGCAAGAAGCCGGGAGAGTGCTGGGGATAGCCCAGGCCTGGTTGTCGCGCAGCTTCGGCTGGTACTACATGGTGGTGATCGCCGCCTACCTGGTATTCGTCGTCGGTCTGGCGTTTTCGTCCTATGGCAAGCTCAAACTGGGCAGCAAGGACGACACCCCGGACTTCAGCTATGGCGCCTGGGCCGGGATGCTGTTCTCGTCCGGCATCGGCATCTCGCTGCTCTACTTTGGTGCTTCCGAGCCTCTGGATCACTACTTCAACCCGCCGGAAGGCGTGGCCGGCAGCAACCTGGCGGCGCGTCAGGCAGTGCAGCTGACGTTCCTGCATTGGGGCCTGCATGGCTGGGCGATCTACGCGTTGGTCGGCTTGGCCGTGGCGTACTTTGCTTACCGTCATAACCAGCCGCTGGCGCTGCGTTCGGCGCTGTATCCGCTAGTGGGCGAGCGTTGGGTCAAAGGCGCGGCCGGTCATGCGGTCGACGGCTTTGGCATGTTCGTGACCCTGCTGGGTCTGGTGACCAACCTGGGGATTGGCTCGCTGCAAGTGTCGTCGGGGCTTGAGAACCTCTTCGGCATGGAGCACAACAACACCAACCTGTTGATCGTAATCATCGTGATGAGCACTGTGGCGACCATCGCTGCCGTGTCTGGCGTGGAAAACGGCATCCGTCGTCTGTCCAACCTGAACATCGTGCTGTTCAGCGGTCTGCTGATTTTCGTGCTGCTGTTCGGCCCGACCCTGCATCTGCTTAACGGTTTTGTGCAGAACATCGGCGACTACCTTAACGGCGTGGTGCTGAAAACCTTCGACCTTTATGTGTACGAAGCCGACAACGCCAAATCCGAGCGCTGGTTGGGCCTGTGGACTCTGTTCTACTGGGCCTGGTGGATTTCCTGGGCCCCATTCGTAGGCATGTTCATCGCGCGTATTTCCCGCGGTCGTACCGTGCGTGAACTGGTGGCTGGCGTGCTGCTGATTCCGCTGGGTTTCACCCTGGCCTGGCTGTCGATCTTCGGTAACTCGGCTTTGGATCTGGTGATGAACCAGGGAGCGGTGGAGCTTGGGAAGACGGCGCTCGAGCAGCCGTCCATGGCGATCTACCAGCTGCTTGAGCACTACCCAGCGTCGAAAATCGTGATCGGCGTGTCGATCTTTGTCGGTTTCGTGTTGTTCCTGACCCCGGCCGACTCTGGCGCGGTGATGATGGCCAACCTGTCCTGCAAGGGCGGCAATGTCGATGAAGACGCGCCGCACTGGTTGCGGATCTTCTGGTCGGTGGTGATCACGCTGGTGACCATCGGTCTGTTGTTCGCCGGTAACTTCGAAGCCATGCAAACCATGGTGGTGCTGGCCGGTCTGCCGTTCTCGGTGGTGTTGGTGTTCTTCATGTTCGGTTTGCACAAGGCCATGCGCCAGGACGTGCAGATCGAGCAGGAGCAAGCCGAATTGGCCGCTCGCGGTCGTCGTGGTTTCAGCGAACGTTTGAGTGCGCTGGATCTGCAACCGACTCAGGCCATCGTGCAACGCTACATGGACAAGCACGTCAGTGCGGCGCTGCAAGATGCCGCCGCGCAACTGCGTAACCTGGGCCTGACGGTGCAGAGCAACCTGGGCAAATCCCGCAGCAATATTGGCCTGCGGGTGGAAATGAATGAGGGCAATCCGTTCGTTTACGAGGTCAGCCTGGAGGGTTACCTCGCGGCGCCGAGCGAATCGGTTCAGCTTGAAGGGGCGGGCGTGGAGCCTGAAGTGCGCAGTCGTTACTACCGTGCCGAGGTTTACCTGCACAGCGGCAGTCAGGAATATGACTTGATGGGGTTCACTCCAGAGCAGATTACCCGTGACGTGCTCGATCAGTTTGAAAGCCATCGGCAGCTCTTGGGCCGGGTGTATAGCTAAAGCATAAGGGGCTCGGATAGAGCTCCTTTTTTGTGCTTGGTGATCGTTCCCTCGCTCTGCGTGGGAATGCCGCCCTGGACGCTCTGCGTCCGTTGTTGAGTCTGACGCGGAGCGTCACCGGATGCATTCCCACGCGGAGCGTGGGAACGATCCAGCACGCTCTGCGTCCACTGATCGCACACACAAAAACGCCGCGAGGATCGCGGCGTTTTTATGTGTGCTGTCTTAACCCAGATTCTTCCCTAGCAACGCATGGTAGAGCTCGCTGTCGCCGAGTATTCCGACCACCTTGTGGTTGTCATGCAGAACAAGCTTGTTGCCGGTCTGGTAGCGGATCTGCAGCGCGTCGCGCATACCGATGTTGAAGTCCACCAGGGTTGGTCGACGCCCCAGTCCTTCCACCGCCTGGCCAGGTATCCAGTTCTGCAGATCAAGGCTGGCGCCGTTCTGGCGTGCGCCCTTGATGGTGTTGCCTTCGGCCAGATCGAGCCAGGAGTCACCGCCTGGGTCCAGGCATACGGAACCGTTGATGCGTTTGCAGTTGTCCAGCGTGCGCATCAGGCTGCGACCGCACAGGACATTCAGCGGGTTGGTATGGGCAACGAACGTGCGAACATAGTCATCGGCCGGGTTCAGCACGATTTCTTCCGGTTTGCTGTACTGGACGATCCGACCGTCTTTCATGATCGCGATACGACTGCCCAGCTTCAGGGCTTCATCAAGGTCGTGGCTCACGAACACGATGGTCTTGTGCAGCTTGCGTTGCAGCTCCAGCAGTTCGTCTTGCAGGCCTTGGCGGATCAGCGGATCGAGGGCCGAGAAGGGTTCGTCCATCAGGAGAATGTCGGCGTCCATCGCCAGGGCGCGGGCCAGGCCCACACGTTGTTGCATGCCGCCGGAGAGTTCATCGGGCTTCTTGTTGCGCCATTGGGTCAGGCCCACCAGCTCGATTTTTTCGTCGACCAGTTTGTTCCGTTCCTTTTCCGGACGACCCTGCATCTCGAGGCCGAAGCTGATGTTCTCGCGTACGGTCAGCCAAGGCATCAGGGCGAACTTCTGGAACACCATGGCAATGCGCTTGGTGCGCATCATCTTCAGTTCGGCCGGGGTGCAGGAGGCGATGTCGATTTGCCTGCCTTCGTGCTCGACGAACAACTGCCCGCGGCTGACGGTGTTCAAGCCGTTGATACACCGCAACAGACTCGACTTGCCAGAGCCGGAGAGGCCCATCAGCACGCAGATTTCGCCTTTTTCGATGTCCAGACTGGCTTTTTCGACACCGACGATCTGACCGGTCTGTTTCAGGATCTGATCACGCGTCAGGCCCTTGTCCAGCAATTTCAGGGCCTCACGCGGGTCTTTGGAGAAGACAACATCTACCTTGTCGAAGCGGATTATGCTCATGCGTCACCCCCTACTTTAGCGTCGGGTTGTTTGCAGATACGGTCGAGCATGATCGCCAGCAATACGATCGCCAGGCCTGCTTCGAAGCCCAGTGCGATATCAGCAGTGTTCAGTGCGTTGACCACGGGTTTACCCAAGCCATCAGCACCCACCAGCGCCGCGATCACCACCATCGACAGTGAGAGCATGATGCACTGGGTGATGCCGGCAGCGATGCTCGGCATGGCGTGGGGCAGTTCGATGCGCGAGAGCAACTGACGGCGCGAGCAGCCAAAGGCTTTGCCGGCGTCCATCAACTCTTGCGGTACATCACGGATACCCAGGTAGGTCAGACGGATGGGCGCGGCAATCGCGAACACCACCGTGGAAATCAGACCGGGCACCACACCCAGACCGAACAGGGTCAGGGTAGGAATGAGGTAAACGAACGTCGGTACGGTCTGCATCAGATCGAGTACCGGACGCATTAAAGTATAGAACATCGGCTTGTGCGCCGCGACGATGCCCAGCGGCACGCCAATGACCACGCAGACCAGTGTAGCGAACAGCACCTGGGCGAGGGTTTCCATGGTTTCCTGCCAGTAACCCAGGTTCAGGATCAGCAGGAAAGACAGTACGACAAAGGCCGTCAGGCCCCATTTGCGTTGAATGAAATGAGCCAGTAGCGCGATCAGGCCGATCAATGCCAGCGGATTGAACCAGGTCAGCGCAAATGTCACGCCATGGATCATCGTTTCCAGTGTCGTGGCGATCGCATCGAAAGTGCTGGCGCCGTGTTGCGTCAACCATTCAACGAAGGCAGCGATGTACTGGCCTAGGGGGATTTTGTGATCAGTCAGCATGGTAGTGAACGTCCGCATGCAAGGAAAAAAACAGCCCGGGCGGGCTAGCCCGCCCGGCGTCAACGATTACTTCGCGAGTTTGGCTTTAACGGCCTCCAGGCCTGGTTTACCGTCAATGGTGGTCACGCCAGCGAGCCAGGTATCGAGCACCTGTGGATTCTTTTTCAGCCAGGCCTTGGCGGCCGCGTCAGGCTTCATCTTGTCGTCCAGGATGTTGCCCATCAGAGAGCTTTCCATGTCGACGGTGAACTCCAGATTCTTCAGCAACTGACCAACGTTGCTGCATTCCTGGGTGTAGCCCTTGCGGGTGTTGGTCAGGACAGTGGCTGCGCCAAAATCCGGCCCGAAGTAATCATCGCCACCGGTGAGGTACTCAATCTTGAAGCGCTTGTTCATCGGGTGCGGTGCCCAGCCCAGGAACACCACGGCGGTATCGCGCTTCTGGGCGCGCTCGACTTGCGAGAGCATGCCGGCTTCGCTGGACTCGACCACTTTGAAGCCAGCGTCTTTCAGGCCGAAGGCGTTCTTGTCGATCATACTCTGGATCAGGCGGTTGCCGTCATTACCCGGTTCGATGCCGTAGATCTTGCCGTCCAGTTCTTTTTTGAACTTGGCAATGTCTTTGAAATCTTTCAGACCCTTGTCATACAAAGCCTGTGGAACCGCCAGGGTGTACTTGGCACCTTTGAGGTTCGTACGCACGGTTTCCACGGTACCGGCATCGCGGTAGGCCTTGATGTCGTTTTCCATGGTCGGCATCCAGTTGCCGAGGAATACGTCCATGTTCTTGCCGTCGGCCAGGGACTTGTAGGTCACCGGCACGGAAATCATGGTGGTCTTGGTCTTGTAACCCAAGGCATCGAGGACGACGCTGGTGGTCGCAGTAGTGGCGGTGATGTCGGTCCAGCCGACATCGGAGAAGTTTACGGTGCTGCACTGTGCCGGTTCTGCGGCTTGAGCCAGAACAGGCAGACTCAGCATGGCGGCCAACAACAACGACGGGGAACCTTTCATGGGTGGACTCCTGGATGTTTTTTTTTGGCGGTTTACCGACTGGATGACCGCGCTTATGTGTTGCGGTTGGAGACGTGTGGGGAGCAGCTCTACCACAGCATCTTGCAATCGAGTCGAGACTGATCATGTACCAGTGAAAATCTGACGCCTACAGGGTGCGTCGTATCCAGTACAGGGAGGGTCGCATCCAGTGTCGGTAACGTCGTTTACAGATTTTTTCAGCCCTGCAACCGCACTTTTTGTCCATCTGCACCGCGAAAAACGGCCAGAACTTGCTGTTGGCCGATTGCGACGTTGATGGACATGAGCGAGTCGGTGTGAGACGTCGTGCCTGACTGCAAAAGCCGGATGATGCGGCGATCCAGGCGGATTGCGATTTGAGCGTAGCAGCTCCGTCACCGGGTGCTTTGGCGCCTGGAGTATGCTCATCAGGAGGTTCGCGGTAATGGCTATCAGTGTGTTTGACCTGTTCAAGATTGGTATCGGGCCCTCGAGTTCTCATACCGTCGGACCGATGCGCGCAGCGGCGCTATTCGTCCAGACGCTTCGCGAGCAAGGTCTGCTTGATCAGGTGCGGCGGGTCGAAGTGCAGTTGTACGGCTCGCTGTCCGCCACCGGTATCGGTCACGGCAGCGACAACGCGGTGATCATGGGGCTGATGAGTGAGTGGCCGGACGCCATTGATCCATCGCAGATCGGCGTGCGTATTAACACCCTGCGCGAAACCGGCACGCTGCTGCTCGACGGTCGCTTGCCGATCCCCTTTATATGGGCGCGGGACATGCGCTTGATCGATGAGAACCTGCCGTTCCACCCCAACGCCATGACCCTGGTCGTCGAAGGCGAGGCAGGCGAGCTGCATCGCGACACCTATTACTCCATTGGTGGCGGTTTTGTCGTCGACGAGGCGCAAGCCAGCAGCGGTGTGGTAGACCTTGATCGGACTGTGCTGCCTTACGATTTCTCCAGAGCGGTCGAACTGCTCAGCCTCTGCAAGAAACACAACCTGCGTGTCGCCGAACTGATGATGGCTAACGAGAAGGTCTGGCGCCCGGAAGAAGAAATTCGCAGTGGTTTGATGAAGCTCTGGCGCGCGATGCAGGACTGTGTCGAGCAAGGGCTCAAGCACGAAGGCGTCCTGCCCGGTGGTCTTAATGTGCGACGCCGCGCCGCCAAGCTGCACCGCAGCCTGCAAGAGCTGAACAAACCCAACGTGATCGGCTCGACGTTGAGCGCCATGGAGTGGGTCAACCTGTTCGCCCTGGCGGTCAACGAAGAGAACGCTGCCGGCGGGCGCATGGTCACGGCACCGACCAACGGTGCGGCAGGGATCATCCCGGCGGTGCTGCACTACTTCATGAAATTCAGCGAAGCGGTGACCGATGCCAATGTCGTCGACTATTTCCTGAGTGCGGCAGCGATCGGGATTCTGTGTAAAAAGAACGCGTCGATTTCCGGTGCCGAAGTCGGCTGTCAGGGTGAGGTCGGTTCGGCATGCGCCATGGCCGCGGCCGGGTTGGCGGAAATTCTCGGCGCGACACCGGAGCAACTGTGCAACGCGGCGGAAATCGGCCTGGAACATAACCTGGGTCTGACCTGCGATCCGGTGGGCGGCCTGGTGCAAGTGCCGTGTATCGAGCGTA
Source organism: Pseudomonas sp. GW821-FHT04C07 (assembly GCF_059420325.1). Taxonomy (NCBI): domain Bacteria; kingdom Pseudomonadati; phylum Pseudomonadota; class Gammaproteobacteria; order Pseudomonadales; family Pseudomonadaceae; genus Pseudomonas; species Pseudomonas sp. GW821-FHT04C07. The sequence goes on along the minus strand of NZ_JBWKTM010000001.1, from coordinate 145,709 downwards.
ATGCGATTGCCGCAGTAAAGGCCATCAACGCCGCACAGATGGCCCTGCGTGGGGATGGCCAGCACTTTATCTCCCTGGACCGGGTCATCCGCACCATGCGCGACACCGGTGCCGACATGCACGACAAATACAAAGAGACCTCGCGCGGTGGGCTGGCGGTGAGTGCGGTGGAATGTTGAGCGCAGTACACCAGTCAAAACTGCGCGGTAAGTGAACACTGATTCGAATAAGCGCTGCTTTTTGGCGCGTCGCTTACAGTTAAGAGAAACACCCTCAGGTCAGGGCTCGATTTCGACCCTGACCGTTGGTCACCCGTGCTTGAGGTGACACTCTTTCCCAAGGGTTCTCAGTGCTTTTCCCACAAGTGCTACCGATTTGCTCACAGCCCCCGGGGCAAAGCGCCTACACACCTCTTCCTCGCTTATAACCCTCACTCCGCGCGGGGGCTATATAGACGCATCGCGACGTCGTTTTCAGGAGTTATTGAATGCGCATTCAACTTTAGGCATGGCAATTGCTCTGTCATAACAAAGCCCGTCTCCGCGAGAGAACGATGGCCATAACAAGAGCCTCCGCCTGAGGCCATCACCCGCTTTGTGTGAGGAGATACCGCGATGACGTCGTTCAACTCTGGAGCTCAACCCCAGAACCGTGCGCCTCAATCCATCGGCTTTTTGCTGCTGGACAATTTCACGCTTATTTCTTTGGCCTCCGCAGTAGAACCCCTGCGCATGGCCAACCAATTGTCCGGTCGCGAGCTGTATCGCTGGACGACCCTCACCGTCGACGGCGGCCAGGTCTGGGCCAGCGATGGTCTGCAAATCACCCCCGACGCCTCCATGCACAAAGCGCCCGCCCTGGACACCGTCATCGTCTGCGGCGGTGTCGGCATTCAACGCACCGTGACCCGTGAGCACGTGTCGTGGCTGCAAAGCCAGGCACGTCAGTCCCGTCGCCTCGGAGCGGTCTGCACCGGCAGCTGGGCCCTGGCCTGCGCCGGTCTGCTGGACGGCTTTGATTGCAGCGTGCACTGGGAATGCCTGGCGTCGATGCAGGAAGCTTTCCCGCGTGTCGCGATGAGCACTCGTTTGTTCACCCTCGACCGCAACCGTTTCACCAGCTCCGGCGGCACCGCGCCGCTGGACATGATGCTGCACCTGATCAGCCGTGATCACGGCCGTGAACTGTCGGCAGCGATCTCCGAGATGTTTGTCTACGAACGCATTCGTAACGAACAGGATCACCAGCGCGTGCCGCTCAAGCACATGCTCGGCACCAACCAGCCGAAGTTGCAGGAAATCGTCGCGCTGATGGAAGCCAACCTGGAAGAGCCGATCGACCTCGACGAGCTGGCGGTGTATGTCACCGTCTCGCGGCGTCAGCTGGAGCGTCTGTTCCAGAAATACCTGCACTGTTCGCCATCGCGCTACTACCTGAAATTGCGCCTGATCCGTGCCCGGCAGTTGCTCAAGCAAACGCCGATGTCGATCATCGAAGTGGCGTCGGTCTGTGGTTTCGTCTCCACACCACACTTCTCCAAGTGCTACCGCGAATACTTCGGCATTCCGCCACGCGATGAACGCGTCGGTTCCAACACTGCACAACAAGTGGCGATGATGCCGATTCCGCAGGCGCTGGTATTGGCCCCGTTGTCCGGACCGTTGTCGGCGTTGAGCCAGGCGCGTAACGAGTCGACGTTTGCTAGCGTAAGGCTCTAACAGCTGATCGTTCCCACGCTCTGCGTGGGAATGCCTCAATGGACGCTCTGCGTCCGCTTCGGCAGGGACGCGGAGCGTCCTGGGCTGCGTTCCCACGCAGAGCGTGGGAACGATCAAAGGCTTCCTGTCAGGCGCTACGGCTTTGCTGATATTGCGCCAATGCCGGCAGCAGTTGCTTGTCTATCGCCTGGCGCACAGCGGGCAGAATCGTCGCGCTGCTGGTGTACATCTGCTTGACCATGGTTCTCAGGGTCATGGCTCGTACATCGTTCAAGCCGCGCACCGCGCATTCACAGGCCTGCTCTGCAGTGGCGCCACTCGGGACTTCAAACCCAAGAGCCTTGAGCTGGCCCAACAGGTCTTCCTGGTCTATCAAATCGGCGTGCATCATGACGCTATCCTTCTTCAGGGAACATTGTCGTGGCTCGATTCTGGTAGGGGCGATGGGTGGGGGCAAGGAGGAATTGTCGCAATGGCCGCGATACCTATGAACAGGTCGTTTTCGGCTAACTTGCAGGGACGATGACTGGGCACACTGAGCCTCAGCTGACGTGTCGACGGTTTGGTCACCCTCTGCGCAAAGCTCCTCAGAAACAACCTCTGCCTCGATCTTGTCACGGCTTGATCGGGGCTTTTTTTGTCTGGGGATTGGAGAGAGGAGATCGTTCCCACGCTCTGCGTGGGAACGCCGCCATGGACGCTCTGCGTCCGCTCCGGCTGTGACGCAGAGCGTCACGGGATGCATCCCCACGCGGGAGCGTGGGAACGATCTCCTCTAGCGCTGCAACACCAATATCCGCGACAGCAATTCATCGCGATCGATGTAGCAGCCCTGGAAATGCCGGGCGCCGCTGGTGGGGTCGAAGGCGTTGCGGGCGTGGAGCGTGCGGCGGTTGTCGAAGCACCACATCTCACCGGGATTGAGCCGGGTGATAAGCCTGAAACGGGCTTCGCGGGTCATGGCGATAAAGCGTCGATAGGCCTGATACAGCTTGGGCATCTGCTCGACTGATGCATCGAACGGCCCCCGCAGGAAGTTCGCCATGCGGATTTCCGACACTTGCCCCAGTGCGTCAAGGGCGATGATCGGCGCCAGGCAGCGGTAGTCGCTGTGGCGGTCCTTGTTGCGAAACTCCACAGGGATGTCGCACAGGCTGCGAAAGGCTTCCGGATCTTCCTGGCGCAAGGCTTCGGCAATGGCAAAACCGTCGACAAAAATACTCTCGCCGCCGTCCGCTTCATTGACCAGGCAATGCAGGAATTGCAGCCCCGGTTGCAGCTCGCGGGTCGGCAGGTCGCTGTGCAGCGGCAGGTTGAACGCTGTGTAAGCGTTGCTGTCGGCGTCAGCCTTGGATTGCACGTTGAACAGCACGCCGAAGTTGCTCTCGCGGATAAAGGAAATCCGCTTGGCGATCTGCGTCAGCGAGCCCGGTTCGGTGGGTAGGCCACGGATTTGAGTGAGGCCGATATCGCGCAGCGCCAAGAGCCATTGCAGCAGCGCCTTGGGATCGTCCATCACTGCTTGATACTCGAACACCGGCAGTTTCAGGTCGCTGTGCCACAGCTGGCTTTTCGGTTTGCTGGCACGACGTTCTGCCCGGGATTCGTCGTCATAAGCATGAGCCCGCAACCAGCCGGGATCGAAGCGGCTGCTGTGACCGTCCTGCCAATCGATGCACAGGCATCCGTCGGCATCGATATGGGTCAAGGAAGGTGCCAGGTCTTCGGCGACGTCGACGATTTCCAGTACCTGTTCGCGAGTCACGGTATAGACGCAGGCCGGGCAGGGGCAGTTGTCCCGCAACCACTGATGGTGAAACGGGCTCAATCGGCCATCGGCCCATTGCACTTGAACACCGTCCGTCCGGGCTTGTACGGCGGTCAAAGCGCTGATCAACGGATAGCTGCGGAAGTCGGCAAAAGCGGCGGCGGTGTTCATGGCGATCTCCTTGTTTTTGGTTTGTTATTTTTCCGGAGGCAGGCCGATCACCCGGCCAATGTAGGCCGGTGCTGGCAGGTCGGACTGCAGGGTGGTGATGGCCAGCAGTTTGTTCAGAACCGGTTCGCTGAAGGGGGCGGAACGTGGGCCGGCAAGGTCGACATGAAGCAACATTTGCTCATTGCCCGCCAGTTCTTGCTCTTCGCCGACCAGGTGCAGGCTGTGATAGAGATGCAGGCGTTTGCGGTCGTGGCCGATGATCTGGGTGTGTACCTCAACCTCGGCACCGAGTTTCACCTCGTGCAGGTAGTTGAGGTGCAGTTCGAGGGTGAATAGCGAGTTGCCGCTGGCTTCGCGGTTGTTGCTGTCCATGCCCAGTTGATCCATCAGCGCGTCGGTGGCGTAGCTGAAGATCAATAGATAAAACGCATCGCGTAGATGGCCGTTGTAGTCGACCCAGTCGGGGATGATTTTGGTGTTGTAGGTGGTGAGGGCAGGCATGTTTATCTCCAGACATGATCGTTCCCACGCTCTGCGTGGGAACGCCTCCTGTGACGCTCTGCGTCACGTCTTTGGGACGCGGAGCGTCCCGGGCTGCATTCCCACGCAGAGCGTGGGAACGATCGACATCACTCGCTGAAGGTCATGCCATGCTTGGCCTTGGTGGTTTTCACCGCTTCAAGTACTGCCAGCAGGCAGTCATCACGATAGCGTTCCAGGGCCGAAATGCTGTGTTTGCCGAGCTGATCGCTGGTACCGTCGACCACGTCGTCGATCAGCTTGTCGGTCAGTTCCGGCGCTGGCAGGTAAGTCCATGGCAGTTGCAGCGCCGGACCGAATTGCGCCATGAAGTGCCGCATACCGGCATCGCCGCCGGCCAGGGTGTAAGTCAGGAAGGTCCCCATGAACGACCAGCGCAAACCGGCACCGAAGCGGATAGCGTCGTCGATTTCGCCGGTGGTCGCTACGCCATCGTTAACCAAATGCAGCGCTTCACGCCACAGCGCTTCGAGCAGACGGTCGGCAATGAAGCCAGGGACTTCCTTGCGCACATGCAGCGGGCGCATGCCAAGGGATTCGTAGACTTTCATCGCCGCTTGCACGGCTTCGGGTGCGGTGTTTTTGCCGCCGACCACTTCCACCAATGGCAGCAGGTACACCGGGTTGAATGGGTGACCGACCACGCAGCGTTCCGGGTGGGTCGAGCCCTCGTAGAACTCGCTCGGCAACAGACCTGAAGTGCTGGAACCGATCAGCGCATTTGGTTTGGCCGCAGCGCTGATTTTGCTGTGCAGCTCAAGTTTCAGTTCCAGGCGTTCCGGGGCACTTTCCTGGATGAAGTCGGCGTCTTTCACGCACTCTTCGATGGTCGCGACAAAGCGCAGACGATCCTGTGACGCGCCGGGTGCCAGGCCCTGTTTTTCCAGAGCGCCCCAGGCATTGGCGACGCGTTTGCGCAGAGCGGCTTCGGCACCGGGCGCCGGGTCCCAGGCCACCACATCAAGGCCATGGGCGAGGGCGCGGGAAACCCAGCCGCTGCCAATGACACCACTGCCCAGCGCGGCGAAGGTTTTGATTTCGGTGATAAAACTCATGGTGACTTCCTAAAGAGTTTGGTGATCCCTGTAGGAGCCGAGCTTGCTCGCGATAGCGGTTTTTCAGCCGCAGAAGATGTTCCGGATGTTCCGACGTCATCGCGAGCAAGCTCGGCTCCTACAAGGGAGCCGTGGGTTGGGGTTAACCGCGCTTGGTCAGGCCCATCTTCGCCCGGCCTTCGGCTGGGGTCAGAACGCGGGCACCGAGGCGGCTGAGAATTTCCGAAACGCGCTCAACCAATTGACCGTTGGTGGCCAGCACGCCGCGATCCAGCCAGAGGTTGTCTTCCAGACCGACCCGCACGTTGCCGCCGAGCAATACCGCCTGGGCGGCCATCGGCATTTGCATGCGGCCGATGCCGAACCCGGCCCAGACCGCATTGGCCGGCAGGTTGTCGACCATGGCTTTCATGGTGGTGGTGTCTGCCGGCGCGCCCCACGGGATGCCCAGGCACAGCTGGAACAGCGGGTCGTCCAGCAAACCTTCCTTGATCATCTGCTTGGCGAACCACAGGTGACCGGTGTCGAAAATTTCCAGCTCGGCCTTCACGCCCAGCTCTTGAATGCGTTTGGCGCCAGCGCGCAGCTGCGCCGGGGTGGAGACGTAAATAGTGTCGCCGTCGCCGAAGTTCAGGGTGCCGCAGTCCAGGGTGCAGATTTCCGGCAGCAACTCTTCAACGTGGGCCAGACGAGTCAGCGGGCCGACCAGATCGGTGTTCGGGCCGAATTCCATCGGATTTTCACCGGCGCCGATTTCCAGGTCGCCGCCCATGCCGGCAGTGAGGTTGACGATGATGTCGACGTCCGCTTCGCGAATGCGCTCCATCACTTCGCGGTACAGCGCCACGTCGCGGCTGAACTTGCCGGTTTCAGGATCGCGCACATGGCAATGGACCACGGTGGCCCCGGCTTTGGCGGCTTCCACCGCAGCGGCGGCGATCTGTTTCGGGGTGACCGGCACGTGCGGGCTCTTGGCGGTCGTGTCGCCAGCACCGGTGAGTGCGCAGGTGATGATGACGTCGTGGTTCATGGTGCGATTTCCTTCAGGCCGTTTTTTTGGGGCGTGGTTTTTGGGCGTAGCAGGCCCGTTCGCAGCCGTCATCGGCTGCGAATCGGTGGTTCATATCGGTATTACTTGTTGGTCAGTTGCAGATTCTCGGCAGCCGGTTTGCCGTCGAAGGTGGTCACGCCTTCAAGCCAGCGTTGCTTGTCTTGCGGGTGATCCTTGATCCATTGCTTGGCCGACTCGAAAGCGTCCTTGTGGTCGAGCAGCGGCTGCATCATCCGGCTCTCGTCTTCGGCGGTGAAGGTCAGGTTGCTGAGCAAGCGGCTGACGTTCGGGCACTGGCTGGCGTAGTTCGGTGCGGTGACGGTCCAGACGGTGGCCGAGCCTTCGTTCGGGCCGAGAGCGTTTTCGCTGCCGGTGAGGTAGGTCATTTTCACGTTGACGTTCATCGGGTGCGGCGCCCAGCCGAAGAACACCACGGCTTCGTTGCGCCGCACGGCGCGATCCACCGCCGCGAGCATGCCGGCCTCGCTGGATTCGACCAGCTGGAATTTGCCCAGGCCGAACTGGTTCTTGGCGATCATTTCCTTGATCTGGGTGTTGGCGCCCGAGCCCGGTTCGATACCGTAGATCTTGCCACCCAGCTCTTTTTCGAACCTGGCGATGTCGGCAAAGGTTTTCAGGCCTTTGTCGGCGAGGTAAGTCGGTACAGCCAGGGTCGCCCGTGCATCCTTCAGGCTTGGTTCGGCCAGGACTTTGACTTGCTTGCCATCGACGAACGGCGTGATGGTCTGGGTCATCAGCGGGTTCCAGTAGCCCAGGAACATGTCCAGGCGCTGGTCGCGGATGCCGGCGAAGACAATTTGCTGGGAGGCGCTGGTTTGTTTGGTCTTGTAGCCGAGGCCGTCGAGCAGGACCTGAGTCATGGCACTGGTGGCGATCACGTCGGTCCAGTTCACTACGCCCATGCGCACGTTCTGGCACGCGGCGGGTTCGGCCGCCATGACGCCGGAGCTCAAGAAAGCGGTACCGCTGAGTGCAAGAACACAGCTGCTGATCAGTCGTTTCATGGTGGGTTCCTCGGCAGGTCGTTATTGTGGGTTCCGGTGTCTTTGTGCGCCGGTGATGCCAAGTTACGCAGCTCAAGGCGTGTGAAAACGCACAGCGGCGACCAGCTCTTGCACAGCAGCGACCTGTGGTCTTGAATGGTGCCTTGAATCGGCGTATCACGGTTCCCACGCTACCCGTCATCCGAGTGCGTTCCATGTCTCAGGACTTCTACTTCTTATTGATGCCGGGTTTTTCGGCGATCGGCTTTATCTCGGCCATCGAACCGTTGCGCGTAGCCAACAGGTTTCGTGGCGAGCTGTACCGCTGGCATGTGCTGAGCGCTGACGGCGGCGCGGTGTTGGCAAGCAATGGCATGTCGGTCAACGCCGATGCGGCGCTGGAGCCGTTGAAGAAGGGCGCGACCTTATTGGTGGTGGCCGGATTCGAACCGCTGAAGTTTGCTACCCCCGTGCTGGAGCATTGGCTGCGCCGCCTCGACCACGATGGCGTGACCCTCGGTGCCATCGACACCGGCAGCTTCATACTGGCCGAAGCCGGTTTGCTCGACGGCCACCGTCTGACCCTGCACTGGGAAGCCATCGACGCCTTCAAGGAGTCTTATCCACAGCTGAGCGTGACCCAGGAACTCTTCGAAATAGACCGTCGACGTATCACCTCGGCCGGCGGCACGGCGTCCATCGACCTGATGCTCGACCTGATCGGCCAGGCCCACGGCCCGGAACTGGCGATCCAAGTGTCCGAACAATTCGTACTCGGCCGCATCCGCCCGCGCAAAGACCACCAGCGTATGCAAATCGCCACCCGCTACGGCATCAGCAACAAGAAACTGGTGCATGTGATCGGCGAAATGGAGCAGCACAGCGAGCCGCCATTGAGCACTCTGGATCTGGCCGAATCGATCAAAGTGACGCGCCGTCAGCTGGAGCGACTATTTCGCCTGCACCTCAACGACACACCGAGCAATTTCTATCTGGGTTTGCGGCTGGAGAAGGCCCGACAACTGCTGCGTCAGACCGACATGAGCGTGCTGGAGGTGAGCATTGCCTGCGGGTTTGAGTCGCCGTCGTACTTCACCCGCAGTTATCGCGCGAGGTTTGCGCAGTGTCCGCGCGAAGACCGGCGGCAGAGTGTGAAGGCGTAGCAGCGGTATCAGCACGCCCCTTTCATCAACGCCGAACACGCCGCCTTGAACGCTTCATGCTGATACTTGTTCAGCGTTGCCGGCAGGGCGAAGTCGAACTTCTTGTTCTGCGCATTGATGGTCTGCGGCGAGAGCAGGGTGACTTCGCAGTTTTCCAGTAGCTGGAATACGCCTTCGATCTTGAACGTCGTCGGGCCGCCGGCGAACTCGCCTTTTTTACTGCGCTTTTTGATAGCGACGCGTTCGATGCCGTTGTTGTGGATAAACGCGGCGACCTGTGTGGCGAAGGCTTTGACGTTGACGGCGTCATCGTCGTCTTCGAGGGCGATTTTTTTGGTGGCGATGGCGAGGTGACTCAGCACCTGATTGTCGAGGGAGGCAACCGCGATGATCGCTTCGCTGCCTTTGATTTCGATGCCGCAGATTTTCATGGGGAGACCTGGAGTGCGTTATTTGCGGTGATGGTCGCATACCTTCGAGCATCGAGCGTCGCAAAGGGTCTCACTCGCGACAAGATCGCAAGCCCAAATGAATAACAGACAAGCGGTTGTCTCTTAACCCCAGTCCAACGTCATAACGGACGCCCAGCGGTCTCTTACTCCTGCCCAACCGACTCCAGAAACTCCGACCGCTCGTCGCTCATCCGCGCCACGCAGTCGTTGTGGGCAATGGTGTAAGCCTTGCTGCCCAGCGCAGCAGGGAAGGCCTCGACCGCGCAATCGGCGTCGCGCAGCTTCAGCCACTGCTGCTGAGCGGTTTTAAGTTTGTTGGTGATGTCGTTGAGCTGGGTTTTGTTGTTGGCATAGAGCGCCTGCATGCGCTCGACCAGGTTTTTGTAGTTGTCGTTGAGCAACTGTTCGGCGGTGGTTTTGCTATAGGCCGAGCATTCCACGGTCTGTTGGTCGTTTTCCACTGCGTCGCACGGCGAGGTGTCGGCCTCTTCAGCCGCCTGTACGCCGGTCGCTATCAGTGCCAAAGCCAGGAAGATCGATTTCATTGCGTTGCCCTAAATCCAGTAATGCGACGAATTCTGGCTCAAGCGCAAGGCAAAGAACAGATCGGCTTTGGCCCTGTGTTGAGACCCTTTGTCGCGTATTGACGCTTTCGGCAATTCCCCTGTCGTTTTTGCACCCGGCTGCCACTGCCCTCAGGCATATGCTGACCCCAAAGCGCCGGCAGACGATTCGGCGCATGAATCGCTAACAAGGGGACAGCCTGATGAGCCCAGCCGAATTGCACGCCGACAGCATCGTTATCGACGGGCTGATCATTGCCAAGTGGAACCGCGAGCTGTTTGAAGACATGCGCAAGGGCGGTTTGACCGCGGCCAACTGCACCGTTTCGGTGTGGGAGGGGTTCCAGGCGACCATCAACAACATTGCCGCCAGCCAGAAGCTGATTCGCGAGAACAGCGATCTGGTGATTCCGGTCAAGACCACTGCCGACATCCGTCTCGCCAAAGAACAGGGCAAGACCGGGATCATCTTCGGCTTCCAGAACGCCCATGCGTTTGAAGACCAGATCGGCTACGTCGAGATCTTCAAGCAGCTCGGGGTTGGCGTGGTACAGATGTGCTACAACACCCAGAACCTCGTGGGCACCGGTTGCTACGAGCGTGATGGCGGGTTGTCTGGCTTTGGTCGTGAAATCGTCGCGGAAATGAACCGCGCCGGCATCATGTGCGACCTTTCCCACGTCGGCTCCAAGACGTCCGAAGAAGTCATCCTCGAATCGAAAAAACCGGTGTGCTATTCCCACTGCCTGCCGTCGGGTCTCAAAGAGCACCCGCGCAACAAATCTGACGAAGAACTGAAGTTCATCGCCGATCACGGCGGTTTCGTCGGTGTGACCATGTTCGCGCCGTTCCTGGCCAAAGGCATCGATTCGACCATCGACGACTACGCCGAAGCCATCGAATACACCATGAACATCGTCGGTGAAGACGCGATCGGTATCGGTACCGACTTCACCCAGGGCCATGGCCAGGATTTCTTCGAAATGCTGACCCACGACAAGGGCTACGCCCGTCGTCTGACCAGCTTCGGCAAGATCATCAACCCGCTGGGCATCCGCACCGTGGGCGAGTTCCCGAACCTGACCGAGACGCTGCTCAAGCGCGGCCATCCTGAGCGCGTGGTGCGCAAGATCATGGGCGAAAACTGGGTCAACGTTCTCAAAGACGTCTGGGGCGAATAACGCCACTTTCCAACAACAATCGCTGTAGCAGCTGCCGAAGTATGAGGCTGCGTTGCGGTCCGCAGGACCGCCCTCGGGGGCCGCTTCGCCGCCCAACGCAGCCTCGCAGGCTCGGCAGCTGCTACAAATCGCCTCAATACATCGAATTCTGGAGTTTTATTCATGGCCAAAATCGCCCCGCAATTGCCAATCGAAGTCGACAGCGAAACCGGTGTCTGGACTTCTGATGCCCTGCCGATGCTGTACGTACCGCGTCACTTCTTCGTCAACAACCACATGGGTATAGAAGAAGTCCTGGGCGCTGATGCTTACGCCGAAATTCTCTACAAGGCCGGCTACAAGTCCGCCTGGCACTGGTGTGAGAAAGAAGCTGAATGCCACGGCCTGGAAGGCGTCGCCGTGTTCGAACACTACATGAAGCGCCTGTCGCAGCGTGGCTGGGGTCTGTTCAAGATCCAGGACATCGACCTCGACAAAGGCACCGCCAGCGTCAAGCTCGAACACTCGGCGTTCGTCTACGTCTACGGCAAGGTCGGACGCAAGGTCGACTACATGTTCACTGGCTGGTTTGCCGGTGCCATGGACCAGATTCTGCAAGCGCGCGGCAGCAAGATTCGCACCGTCGCCGAACAGGTTTACGGTGGCTCCGAAGAAGGCCACGACGACGGCTTGTTCACCGTCAAGCCGTTGTAAGTCGAGGATCCTGCCATGGCTTTCGAAGCAATGTTCCAGCCGATTCAAATCGGCAAACTGACCATCCGCAACCGCGTGCTCAGCACCGCGCATGCCGAGGTTTACGCCACCGACGGCGGAATGACCACCGATCGGTACGTGAAGTATTACGAAGAGAAAGCCAAGGGCGGGATCGGCCTGGCGATTTGCGGCGGCTCCTCCAGCGTGGCCATCGACAGCCCGCAAGGCTGGTGGAAGTCGGTCAACCTGGCCGATGACCGGATCATTCCGCACTTCCAGAATCTGGCCGACGCCATGCACAAGCATGGCGCCAAGATCATGATCCAGATTACCCACATGGGCCGTCGCTCGCGCTGGGATGGCGAGCATTGGCCGACCCTGCTGTCGCCGTCGGGCATTCGTGAACCGGTGCACCGCGCGACCTGCAAAACCATCGAACCGGAAGAAATCTGGCGGGTGATCGGCAACTACGCCAGCGCAGCGGCGCGGGCCAAGGCCGGTGGCCTGGACGGTGTTGAACTGTCGGCTGTGCACCAGCACATGATCGACCAGTTCTGGAGCCCACGGGTCAACAAACGTACCGATGAATGGGGCGGCAGCTTCGAGAACCGCATGCGTTTCGGCCTGGAAGTGATCAAGGCAGTGCGCAAGGAAGTCGGTCCGGACTTCTGTGTCGGCATCCGTATCTGCGGTGACGAATTCCACCCGGACGGTTTGTCCCATGAGGACATGAAGCAGATCGCCAAGTACTACGACGACACCGGCATGATCGACTTCATCGGCGTCGTGGGTTCGGGTTGCGACACCCACAACACCCTGGCCAACGTTATCCCCAACATGAGTTATCCACCGGAGCCGTTCCTGCACCTGGCGGCCGGTATCAAGGAAGTGGTCAAGGCCCCGGTACTGCACGCGCAGAACATCAAGGACCCGAACCAGGCGACGCGTATTCTGGAAGGCGGTTACGTCGACATGGTCGGCATGACCCGCGCTCATATCGCGGACCCGCACCTGATCGCCAAGATCAAGATGGGCCAGGTCGACCAGATCAAACAGTGTGTTGGTGCCAACTACTGCATCGACCGTCAGTACCAGGGCCTGGACGTTTTGTGCATCCAGAACGCCGCGACCTCCCGTGAATACATGGGCGTGCCGCACATCATCGAGAAGTCGACGGGTGTGAAGCGCAAGGTTGTCGTCGTCGGTGCCGGTCCTGCCGGGATGGAAGCTGCACGCGTGTCGGCCGAACGTGGCCACGACGTGACTCTGTTCGAGAAGAAAGAATTCATCGGTGGGCAGATCACTACCGCCTCGAAGGCTCCGCAACGAGACCAGATCGCCGGTATTACCCGTTGGTTCCAGCTGGAACTGGCGCGCTTGAAAGTCGACCTGCGCCTGGGCGTGGCGGCCGATGCAGCGACCATTCTCGATTTGCGTCCGGACGTGGTGGTACTCGCCGTCGGCGGTCATCCATTCCTGGAACAGAACGAACACTGGGGCGCGGCCGAAGGTTTGGTGGTCAGCAGCTGGGACATCCTCGACGGCAAGGTGGCGCCTGGCAAGAACGTGCTGGTCTACGACACCATTTGCGAGTTCACCGGGATGTCGACGGCGGACTTCCTCGCCGACAAGGGCAGCCAGGTCGAAATCGTCACTGACGACATCAAGCCGGGTGTGGCCATCGGCGGTACGTCGTTCCCGACTTACTACCGCAGCATGTACCCGAAAGAAGTGATCATGACCGGGGACATGATGCTGGAGAAGGTCTACCGCGAAGGCGACAAGCTGGTGGCGGTGCTGGAGAACGAATACACCGGCGCCAAAGAGGAGCGGGTGGTCGACCAGGTCGTGGTCGAGAACGGCGTGCGGCCGGACGAAGAAATCTACTACGCGCTGAAGGAAGGCTCGCGCAACAAAGGCCAGATGGACATCGAAGCCCTGTTCGCGATCAAGCCTCAGCCTTCGTTGAGCCAGGCGGGTGACGGCTACTTGCTGTTCCGTATCGGCGACTGCGTGGCCCAGCGCAACACCCACGCGGCGATCTACGACGCGCTGCGGTTGTGCAAGGATTTCTAAGAGCTTGTGGATAACCCTGTAGGAGCGAGCTTGCTCGCGAAGGCGGACTGACATTCAACATTGATGTCGACTGACCCACCGCTTTCGCGAGCAAGCTCGCTCCTACAAGGAGTCGAGCAAGGCATCCAGGTAGTTAGGCCTGCAAGACCTCGAGGTCTTTGGGAGCTCCACCATGTTGAACACCCTTCTTCCTATCCTGTTGTTCGCTGCCCTGGGCCTGGCTGTCCTGGGCGCGCTGCGGCGGGTGGCTATGTGGCGCCAGGGCCGAGCTTCCAGGGTCGACCTGATCGGCGGTCTGTTTGCCATACCCAAGCGCTACATGGTCGATCTGCACCATGTGGTGGCGCGGGACAAATACATCGCCAACACCCACGTTGCCACGGCCGGCGGCTTTGTGCTGGCTGCCGTACTGGCGATTTTGGTCCATGGTTTTGGCCTGCATAACCGCATCCTCGGCTACGCCTTGCTGTTCGCCTCCTTGTTGATGTTCGGCGGGGCGATCTTCGTCTACCTGCGTCGGCGCAACCCGCCGGCGCGGCTTTCGAAAGGTCCGTGGATGCGCCTGCCGAAAAGCCTGATGGCGTTTTCCATCAGCTTCTTCCTTGCGACCTTGCCGGTAGCCGGGATTCTGCCTGCGGACTTCGGCGGCTGGCTGTTGGCCGCCGTGCTCGGTCTGGGCGTGTTATGGGGTGTGTCGGAAATGTTCCTGGGCATGACCTGGGGCGGGCCGATGAAACACGCCTTCGCCGGCGCCTTGCACCTGGCCTGGCACCGCCGCGCCGAACGCTTTGGGGGTGGTCGTTCCACCGGTTTGAAGCCGCTGGACCTCAACGATCCGAACGCACCGCTAGGCGTGGAAAAACCCAAGGATTTCACCTGGAACCAATTGCTTGGCTTTGACGCCTGCGTGCAGTGCGGTAAATGCGAAGCCGCGTGCCCGGCCTTTGCCGCTGGGCAACCGCTGAACCCGAAAAAACTGATTCAAGACATGGTGGTCGGCCTCGCTGGCGGCACCGACGCCAAATTCGCCGGTAGCCCCTATCCATCCCTTGACGGCAAGGGTAAAGCGATTGGCGAACACGGCGGCAATCCCCATCAACCGATCGTCAACGGTCTGGTGGACGCTGAAACCCTCTGGTCCTGCACCACCTGCCGCGCCTGTGTCGAGGAGTGCCCGATGATGATCGAGCATGTCGACGCCATCGTCGACATGCGTCGTCACCTGACCCTGGAAAAAGGCGCCACGCCGAACAAGGGCGCTGAAGTCCTGGAAAACCTGATCGCCACCGACAACCCTGGCGGTTTCGCCCCGGGCGGACGGATGAACTGGGCGGCGGACTTGAACCTCAGCCTGCTCAGCGAGAAGAAAACCACTGACGTGCTGTTCTGGGTGGGCGACGGTGCTTTCGACATGCGCAACCAGCGCACCTTGCGCGCCTTCGTCAAAGTGCTGAAAGCGGCCAAAGTCGACTTCGCGGTACTCGGCCTGGAAGAACGCGACAGCGGTGACGTGGCCCGGCGTCTTGGTGATGAAGCGACCTTCCAGATGCTGGCCAAACGCAACATTCAGACCTTGGCCAAGTACAGCTTCAAGCGCATCGTCACCTGTGATCCGCACAGTTTTCACGTGCTGAAAAACGAATACGGTGCCTTTGACGGCAACTATGTGGTGCAGCACCACAGCACCTACATGGCAGAAATTATCGATGCCGGCGCGCTCAACCTCGGCCAGCATAAAGGCAGCAGCGTGACCTATCACGATCCTTGCTACCTCGGCCGTTACAACGGCGAATACGACGCCCCGCGCGAAGTGCTGCGGGCGCTGGGGATCGAGGTCAAGGAAATGCAACGCTCCGGTTTCCGCTCGCGCTGCTGCGGCGGCGGTGGCGGTGCGCCGATCACTGACATTCCCGGCAAGCAACGGATCCCCGACATGCGCATGGAAGACATCCGCGAAACCGGCGCCGAGCTGGTGGCCGTGGGTTGTCCACAGTGCACCGCGATGCTTGAAGGCGTGGTCGAACCGCGACCGATGATCAAGGACATCGCCGAGCTGGTGGCTGATGCGTTGCTCGAAGACGCGGCGCCAGGCAAGCCGTCGAAGCCGGCCAAACGTGAACCTGCGGAGGTGCACTGATGAGCGACATTATCCGCCGCGACCCTCGCGCTGAATGGATCGCCCGCAACCGTCTGCACCCGCTGCACGCGGCCATGCAGCCGGTGCAACACAGCTGGATGGGGCCTAACGGCATCATTCGCAAGAATCCCCACGGCATCGGATTCATCGGTCCCAACGGTATCAAACGCATCGATCGCAGCGGCGCCCAACAGGGCGGCGCGGCCAAGCGTACGGCCACGGTTGAAGTGCAATTGCCGCTGCATCAAGTGGCACAACCGGCGTTCTACATCAGCGTCGTGCCGGATATGGTCGGCGGCCGCCTGAGCAGCCACGACCGCGACCTGCTGGGCCTGGCCCATCAGCTGGCGGGCAACGACGGCGCGGTGCTGGCCGTGGTTTTCGGCGAATACAAAGAGAACGCTTTCGCCACGGCTGGCGTCGACCGCTTGCTGGTGCTCGATGGCAGTGAGTTCAGCGGTTATGCACCGGAACAACGAGTCCAGGGCCTGCGGGCTGTGGATAACCAGTTCAACCCGCGGCACTGGCTGCTGCCGGACAGCCGCAGCGGTGGAGGCGAACTGGGTCGGCGCTTTGCTGCCGCCTTGGGGGAGCGCCCGGCTACGCGGGTCTGGCAGGTCAAGGGCGAGGAGTGCATCGGCCGCGCCGGTGCTGGCCTGCAGGATCTTGCACGACCAGTGGCGCGCCTGATTCTGGCGGCTGCCGAGTGCGCCGAACCTGTCAGCGAAACCCGTCACGAAGCGTTGCCGGTGGAGTTATCCACAGCGGTCGCTCGCAGCCTGTCGCGTATCGAAGACCTCGGTGCGGTGGCGGTCGATCCGGCGGCGATTCCCATGGCCGAAGCTGAGTTCATTTTCTCGGGCGGCAACGGGGTCAAGGACTGGAATCTTTTCCACAGGGCCGCTGCGGCCCTGGGTGCTACCGAAGGCGCCTCGCGAGTGGCGGTGGACGATGGCTTCATGGCCCGCGACCGTCAGGTCGGCGCCAGCGGCACCTGGGTCACGGCGCGGGTCTATGTCGCGGTGGGAATTTCCGGGGCGATCCAGCACCTGCAAGGCATCGGTGCCTGCGACAAGGTGGTGGCGATCAACCTCGATCCGGGTTGCGACATGATCAAGCGCGCTGACCTGTCGGTGATTGGCGAGAGTGCGGCGATTCTTCAAGCCTTGATCGCGGCGGTAGAGGCTTACCGCAACGAAGCCAAGCGCGATGCGGCTTAAGGGAAGGATTTAGGTTATGAGTACGAATGTGATCAGCCTGGTGTCCATCGGCGCCCACCCGACTTCCGGGCGACCTCGGCGTGCCGAACAGGACGCGCGGGCGGTCGAACTGGGTTTGCAACTGGCTGGGGATAACCTGCAAGTGCTGCATGCCGGCGATATCGCGGAACCGGCACTGCGGGCCTACCTGGGGATGGGGCTGGAGCAGCTGCATGTGCTGGAGCAGCCGCCCGGCGCGGATGCGCTTCCAGCATTGACCGACTATCTGCGCGATGCCGGTGCTCAAGTCGTCCTGACCGGCAGCCAGGCGGAAACCGGTGAAGGCTCGGGCATGTTGCCGTTCCTTCTGGCCGAAAGCCTTGGTTGGCCGCTGGTCGTGGGTCTGGCGCAGGTCGAATCCATCGATGGTAATTCGGCCCTGGTGCTGCAAGCCTTGCCCCGTGGTCAACGTCGGCGGCTGAAAGTCCGCCTGCCGTTTCTCGCGACTGTGGATAACGCCGCGCCGAAACCTCGGCAAAGTGCTTATGGCCCGGCCCGGCGTGGGGTGTTGCAGGCCGATCAGGTGGAGGTGGTCGACGATGAGTTACTCACAATCGCCACGCTGCAACCGGCGAAACCCCGGCCAAAGCGTCTGAAAGTGATCAAGGCCAAAAGCGGCGCTGATCGCATGAAGGCCGCAACGGCCAAGGCCAGCGGCGGCGGTGGGCAGGTGCTCAAGGGCGTCAGCGCCCAAGAGGGCGCCGAAGCGATCCTCAAACTGCTGATTGAAGAAGGCGTGGTTCGCTAGTTCCGACTGTGACGCGATGATCGTTTGATCGTTCCCACGCTCCCGCGTGGGAATGCCTCTATGGACGCTCTGCGTCCGCTTCGGCTGTGACGCGGAGCGTCAAGGGCTGCATTCCTTTGCTGCGCGTGGGAACGATCTTGTTAATGTCCTGTGGGGTTGGGTAATGGCAGTTAAATTTCGTTCGGCTCTGCGCTCCGATGCGCGCGAGATTGCTCGCTTGTTTCAGATTTCCTCTGAGGGTTGCTCCGACTATATCTGGAGCAAACTGGCAGCGTCGGGGCAGGATTTACTCGATGTAGGCGCCGCCCGGTACGCCCGTGACGACGTGGATTTCTCTTACCAGAATTGCTTGATTGCGGAGTCCGAGGGCGAAGTCGTCGGCATGATGCACAGCTACACAATGCGCCATGATCCCGAGGCAGAGCCTGTGACCGATCCGGTCCTGGCGCCCTACGCCGATATGGAAATCCCTGACACGCTCTACATTTCCAGCCTGGCGCTGCACGAGGGCTGGCGTAACCAGGGCCTGGGCAAGCAGTTTCTTGAGCATGCCCATGCGCGAGCCAGCCAGTTGGGTCTCAATGGCCTGAGCCTGATCGACTACGCCGCGAACACCGGCGCCCGGCGTTTCTATGAGCGACACGGCTTTGGCATCGTCAAAACCTGCCAGGTCACTCCTCATCCGATGATTCGGGTCACGGGTGAAGCCTATCTGATGTATCGGCCGTGAGCCGAACGCAAATCCCTGTAGGAGCAGAGCTTGCTCGCGAAGGCGTACTGACATTCACCATCGCTGTCGCCTGATAAACCGCTATCGCGAGCAAGCTCGGCTCCTACAGGGATTTTTGGATTTACCCACAATCCCTGTTAGCGCTTCTGTGGATAACATGTTCACCCCTCGCTACACCCTACGCATATCAAGCCCTGTAAGCCTTTGTACGAAAAACGACCAGCCTAACTCCGCGTTTTTTCGAGCTTTTTCCAGTGGATAAGGGATTCTGTTATTCACGACTTGCCCCCAATCTCTGTTGGCGCTTCTGTGGATAAGATGTTTGCTGTCCGCTGTAAGCCATACAGATCGGGGCTTTCAAGCTTCTGGTTAATAACTGACCAAATTCCGGGCTTTGCCGTTCTCTTGTCACTCAAACCCGCGAAATATGCAGCCTGGACACGGTTTTCCACAAAGCGGGGCCGGTGCTGTGGAGTTGCCCCCAAAGTCTGTTGGCGCTTCTGTGGATAAGGTGTTCGCGGTCCGCTACGAGCCATGCAGGCCGTGGCTTACAGGGCTCTGATTAAAAAACATACAATCGCTGCCGAAAACCCTGCTTTTGGATAAGTCACGGATTTTCTTCGGTTTCTGTGGAGAAACCTTCCGGCCTTTCCACAGTTGTCCCCATTAGCTGTGGGTGGAAGTGTGGATAACTTGTTCGCTGAAGGCTGCACGCCACGTCCCTTATAGGCTGTAACGCAATAGATCATATTTCGTACAGTTCTATAGGGGAGGGGAGTGTGGGCGGTGATTTTGCGTTGTCGAAAAAAAAGATCGCAGCCTGCGGCAGCTCCTACAGGGATCGTGTGATTCCGTAGGAGCTGCCGCAGGCTGCGATCTGTTGACCTTTATGATCGTTCCCACGCTCAGCGTGGGAATGCCGCCATGGGCGCTCTGCGTCCGCTCTGGAAGTGACGCAGAGCGTCACGGGATGCAATCCCACGCGGGAGCGTGGGAACGATCATCTTAGCCGTGAACCGGCACGCCCTTGAGGTACGGCGCCGGTTCTGCGCCGAGGTTGTTCAGCAGACGCTCGCTGTACCAATCGACAAAGTTCACCACACCGAACTCGTAGGTCTTGGAGTACGGGCCTGGCTGGTACGCGGTGGAGTTGATCCCGCGCTGGTTCTCTTCGGCCAGACGACGGTCCTCATTGTTGGTGGCATCCCAGACTTCACGCATGCGGTCGACGTCGTAATCCACGCCTTCGACAGCGTCCTTGTGCACCAGCCATTTGGTGGTGACCATGGTTTCCTGCGCGCTGATCGGCCACACGGTGAACACAATGATGTGATCGCCCATGCAGTGGTTCCACGAGTGCGGCAGGTGCAGGATACGCATCGAGCCCAGATCCGGATTCTGGATCCGGCCCATGAGTTTCTTGCAGGCTTGCTTGCCGTCCAGGGTCATCGACACGGTGCCCTTGAGCAGTGGCATGCGCACGATGCGGTTACGCAGGCCGAAGCTGGCGTGAGCGTAAGGAATCTTCTCGGCTTCCCAGGCAGCGGCGGAAGCGGCTACGTGGTCCTTGAACGCCTGGTCGGCGCGTGGGTCGGTAACGTCGTCCCATTCCAGCAGGGTTTTCAGCAGTGCCGGGTGCGACGCGTTGCAGTGGTAGCACTCGCGGTTGTTTTCCAGCACCAGTTTCCAGTTGGCCTGTTCCACCAGGGTGGTTTGCACCGCCACCTTGGTGTTCTCCATGTCGTACGGTTCCATGTAATGGTTCAGTGTCGACAGGAAGTCATCAATGGCCGGCGGGTTTTCCGCGAGGCTGATGAAGATGTAGCCACCGGCGGTCTTCACGTTCACCGGCTTCAGGCCGTACTGCTTCATGTCGAAGTCGTCGCCCATCTCGCTGCCGGCGAACAACAGACGACCGTCAAGCTCGTAGGTCCACTGGTGGTAGTGGCAGACCAGTTTGGCAACTTTGCCTTTTTCGCTGGTGCACAGACGCGAACCACGGTGGCGGCAGACGTTATGGAAGGCATGAACCACGCCTTCTGCGCCGCGAATCACGATGATCGGGTTCTTGCCGATTTGCAGGGTCAGGTAGTTGCCCTTGGTCGGGATTTCGCAGGTCATGCCGGCGATCAGCCACTCTTTCTGGAAGATCTCCTGCATGTCGATATCAAACAACCGCTCATCAGAGTAGAACGGCTGTGGCAGCGAGAACGTACGCTCGCGCTCTTGCAGCATCTGCGCGGTGGCCTTGCGTGCGGGTTCCAGTGGATCGCCCAAGCTCAGGGTAGTGGTGACGTCCATCGTTTAAGTCCTCATGGCCATCTGTGTGGCCGGCGAATAGTGGCTGTATGGCCAGTGTAACGGGGTTGTACGGTCAAGTCCGGCGCCTGAAGTCCTGATCCTGCGTTGCCGCTCCTCGCCATAGCGGGCTATGACTCGTCGCGGCGCCTTGGCTCAGAACTTCATGCATCCGGGCTTGCTCCGTACAACCCCGTGACACTGGCCACGGTTGCTACGCAAGGCAGAAAACAGCGTTTATCTGTTGAAGCGAGTGTGGGGCCGGCGCAGGCCAGAACCTTATCCATGGGCGACATGGCCAAATCTGTTCCCGACGCGCAACCCCCGGCGGTTGGGGGCTGGTCGCGATAAGTACGTGAATGTCGTAGATAGGTAAGTGGCCACTGCACGCCTTGAGCAGAATCGGCAACATGAGGCCGACAGTCGGCCGTGGAGATCAGCATGTCCAATAGTTTCCTGAATCCGGTAACAACCCAGACCTGGGCCAATGGTCGGCACATCGTCCGTTGTGTCAAAGTCATCCAGGAAACCTGGGATGTGCGCACCTTCTGCTTTATGGCCGATCAGCCGATTCTGTTCTTCTTCAAGCCCGGGCAGTTCGTCACCCTGGAGCTGGAAATCGACGGTGTGCCGATCATGCGCTCCTACACCATTTCCAGCTCGCCTTCGGTGCCGTACAGCTTTTCGGTGACCATCAAGCGCGTTCCGGGCGGCAAGGTGTCCAACTGGCTTCACGACACCCTGCATGAAGGCCAGGAGCTGGCGGTGCACGGCCCGGTCGGGCTGTTCAACGCCATGGATTTCACCGCGCCGAAAGTGCTCTACCTCAGCGGCGGCGTCGGGATCACCCCGGTGATGTCCATGGCCCGTTGGTTCTACGACACCAACGGCAATGTCGACATGGTGTTTATCCACAGCGCCCGCTCGCCCAAAGACATCATCTATCACCGCGAGCTGGAACATATGGCATCGCGGATCGACAACTTCAGCTTGCACCTGATCTGCGAGAAGCATGGCATGGGTGAGCCGTGGGCCGGTTATCGCGGTTACCTGAACCACAAAATGCTCGAGTTGATGGCGCCGGACTTCCTGGAGCGCGAAGTGTTCTGCTGCGGCCCGACGCCGTATATGAACGCGGTCAAGCGCTTGCTGGAAGGCGCTGGCTTCGACATGTCGCGATATCACGAAGAGTCCTTCGGCGCGACCCCGCCGGAAGCGCGCGCTGACGCCGTCGAACACGCCGAACAAGCGGCCGACGCGCCGCCAATCGATGCCGCCGACCTGCACCAGGTGGAATTCACCGCCTCCGGCAAAAGCATTCGCGTCGCACCGGGCGAAACCGTCCACGCAGCCGCCGCCAAACTCGGCCTGCTGATCCCCAAAGCCTGCGGCATGGGCATCTGCGGCACCTGCAAAGTGATGAAACTGGGCGGGGAGGTCGAGATGGAGCACAACGGTGGCATCACCGAAGAAGACGAAGCCGAGGGTTATATCCTCTCGTGCTGCAGCGTGCCGAAAGGGGACGTGCGGATCGAGTTCTAACCCGTTATTCCGGGGGAAGGGACGCAGAGCGTCCCGGGCTGCATTCCCACGCAGAGCGTGGGAATGAGCTCACGTGGAGCCCCCCTAACCATGATCGTTCCCACGCTCTGCGTGGGAATGCCTCTGGGGACGCTCTGCGTTCCTGTCTCGCCGCCGTCGTCCGGGCGTACGTTTCAATACCAGCGCTGAATCTCGATAAGCCCTTCCATCCCTGCATAGTTCCGAGCGCTTGAGTACCGCCAGTGCTCTGCCAGATCCACATACCCACGCTTCACCGGGTTGTGATGGATGTAATCCAGTTTTTGACGCATTACCGCTTCGCTATAGACCAACTCGGCGTGAGAACCTTCCTGCCAAAGCTGATAAACCCGATCCTGCTTATGGGCGCGCTTGCTGAAACGCAGGCGTTGCAGGGCTCGTTCTGCGCCTTTGCTTTGCAGATCGTCGATGATTTGTCGGGCGGTGAAAGATTTGAACTGACTGAGGCATTTGCTCAGGTCCGGAGCTTCGGCAACAAAGTGCAGATGGTTTTCCAGGATGACGTAGCCATACAGCTGTAAGTTCTGATGGGATTGTTGATAGCGCCAGCAGTTGAGCAGGTGATCGACAATGTAGGGGCGGATGAACAACGGGAGCCACTCCATGAGGGTGCAGGTCAGGAAGTGGGGCTTGTCGGGCTCGGTGATGGTGTAGTGGCTGCGGCCCATGGGTGCATTCCTTTGCTGCGTGGAAATGATCAGGGTGAGCGGGGTTGTGGGGTGGTGCTAGAGGACAGCGCCGCGGAGTTAGTGGGAAACTGCGACGCGCCTCTAATAATCGTTCCCACGCTCTGCGTGGGAATGCAGCACGTGACGCTCTGCGTCACAACGGTGTCCGGCTCTGCGTAGGCGGTGAAGCAGGAACGCGGAGCGTCCCGAGAGGCATTCCCACGCGGAGCGTGGGAACGATCATGTGTCAGGCGCTCATCACTTCCCGAATATCCGCCGCCAGTTCTCGTACGCGCTCTACTTCTGTATCCCATGAGCACATGAAGCGGGCTCCGCCTTTGCCTATTTGATCGTTCCCACGCTCTGCGTGGGAATGCAGCCCGTGACGCTCTGCGTCACAACGGTGCTCGGCTCTACGTAGGCGGTGAGGCAGGAACGCGGAGCGTCCCGAGAGGCATTCCCACGCGGAGCGTGGGAACGATCAGGGTGACGGGGGTTAGCGGGACATCACTTCCCGAATATCCGCCGCAAGTTCCCGTACCCGCTCTACTTCTGTGTCCCACGAGCACATGAAGCGGGCGCCGCCTTTGCCTATGAAGGTGTAAAAGCGCCAGCTCTTGGCGGTCAGCGCCGCGACGGCCGATTCCGACAGTTGCAGGAACACGCCGTTGGCTTGCACCGGGAACATCAGTTCAACCCCTGGAATGTCGCTCACCAGCTCGCTCAGCAATTGCGCGCAGTAGTTGGCGTGGCGGGCGTGTTTGAGCCAGGCGTCGTTTTCCAGCAGGCCGACCCACGGCGCCGAGAGAAAACGCATTTTCGAAGCCAGTTGCCCGGCCTGTTTGCAGCGGTAGTCGAAGTCTTCAGCGAGTTTCTGGTTGAAGAACAGAATCGCTTCACCCACCGCCATGCCGTTTTTCGTCCCGCCGAAGCACAGCACATCAACGCCGGCTTTCCAGGTCAGGTCGGCGGGCGAGCAATTGAGGAACGCGCAAGCGTTGGAGAAGCGCGCACCGTCCATGTGCAGGTTCAGGCCCAGCTCTTTGCAGGTGGCGCTGATGGCGCGGATTTCTTCCGGGGTGTAGACGCTACCGACTTCGGTCGCCTGGGTCAGGGTCACGACGCGTGGTTTCGGGTAGTGGATGTCCTGGCGCTTGAGGGCGATTTCGCGGATCGATTCCGGGGTCAGCTTGCCGTTTTCGGTGCCTGCGATGAGCAGCTTGGAGCCGTTGGAAAAGAATTCCGGTGCGCCACATTCGTCGGTTTCGACGTGGGCGGTTTCCGAGCAGATTACGCTGTGGTAACTCTGGCACAACGACGACAGTGCCAGCGAGTTAGCTGCGGTGCCGTTGAAGGCGAAGAACACTTCGCAGTCGGTTTCGAACAGTTTGCGGAAGTCGTCCGAAGCGCGTGCGGTCCACTCATCGTCGCCGTAGGCGCGTTGGTGGCCTTGATTGGCCTGTTCCATGGCCGCCCAGGCTTCAGGGCAGATGCCGGAATAGTTGTCGCTGGCGAATTGTTGGCTCTTATCGGTCATGGCCGGATCCTGTGGTCGATGATGGTGCGCACTTTAACCAGAATCGCAGGAAGCGCACATCTGCTGATTCTGTAGGAATAACTCCCGATGTGCGAGCGGTCCCCTGTAGCAGCTGGCGAAGCCTGCGTCCGGCCGCGAAGCGGTCGTAAAATGCTCAAAACGCGGTCTTGCAGGTAAATCGTGGATACCGGATTTGCGACCGATTCTCGGTCGAACGCAGCCTTCGGCAGCTGCTACGCAAGGCTTGCGTGCATAAACGATCAGCTACCAATGATCCCTGCGCGCCAGTCTATGTCGTAAACGCACCTTTACGTGGCGTCCATAGGCATTTGGCCTGTCTGCGCCGGTCATACCATCGCATCCAAAGGGCACTGTCCAAGGACAGAGGCCTCACCGAGACGAATGGCGCACCGCCGCCGCTGGGAGAGACGCGATGTTCAGCAAGCAAGACCAAATCCAGGGTTATGACGATGCACTGCTGGCGGCCATGAATGCCGAGGAGCTACGTCAGGAAGATCACATCGAGCTGATCGCGTCGGAGAACTACACCAGCAAACGCGTCATGGAAGCGCAAGGCAGCGGCCTGACCAACAAATACGCTGAAGGCTATCCGGGCAAGCGCTACTACGGCGGTTGCGAGCACGTGGACAAGGTTGAAGCCCTGGCCATCGAACGCGCCAAGCAGCTGTTCGGTGCCGACTACGCCAACGTCCAGCCGCACTCTGGCAGCCAGGCCAACGCAGCGGTGTTCCTTGCCCTGTTGCAGGCCGGCGACACCGTACTGGGCATGAGCCTGGCTCACGGCGGTCACCTGACCCACGGCGCCAAGGTCAGCTTCTCCGGCAAGCTCTATAACGCTGTGCAGTACGGCATCGACACCAACACTGGCTTGATCGACTACGACGAAGTCGAGCGCATGGCGGTCGAGCACAAGCCAAAAATGATCATCGCCGGTTTCTCGGCCTACTCGAAAACCCTGGATTTCCCACGCTTCCGTCAGATCGCGGACAAAGTCGGCGCTTATCTGTTCGTCGACATGGCTCACGTCGCCGGTCTGGTCGCTGCCGGTCTGTACCCGAACCCGCTGCCTTACGCTGACGTGGTCACCACCACCACTCACAAAACCCTGCGCGGTCCACGTGGCGGTCTGATCCTGGCCCGTGCCAACGAAGAGCTGGAAAAGAAACTCAACGCTGCCGTATTCCCTGGTGGTCAGGGCGGCCCGCTGATGCACGTGATCGCCGCTAAAGCGGTGTGCTTCAAGGAAGCGCTGGAGCCTGGCTTCAAGGTTTATCAGCAACAAGTGATCGACAACGCCCAGGCCATGGCCAGCATCTTTATCAAACGCGGCTACGATGTAGTGTCCGGCGGCACCGACAATCACCTGTTCCTGGTCAGCCTGATCCGTCAGGGCCTCACCGGTAAGGAAGCTGACGCCGCTTTGGGTCGCGCTCACATCACCGTGAACAAGAACGCCGTACCGAACGACCCACAGTCGCCGTTCGTCACCTCGGGCCTGCGAATCGGCACCCCGGCGGTCACCACTCGCGGCTTCAAGGTCACTCAGTGCGTCGAGCTGGCCGGCTGGATCTGCGACATTCTCGACAACCTCGGCGATGCCGATGTCGAGGCCGATGTGGCGAAGAATGTGGCAGCCCTGTGCGCGGACTTCCCGGTTTACCGCTGAGAGCAGTTTTGGAGTAAATGACTATGCAACGCTACTCGGGCTTCGGCCTCTTCAAGCACTCCCTCAGCCACCATGAAAACTGGCAGAAGATGTGGCGCACGCCGACCCCGAAAAAGGTCTATGACGTGGTCATCGTCGGCGGTGGCGGGCATGGTCTGGCGACCGCCTACTACCTGGCCAAGGAGCACGGCATCACCAACGTGGCCGTGGTCGAGAAAGGCTGGCTGGGCGGCGGTAACACCGCGCGCAACACCACCATCGTTCGCTCCAACTACCTGTGGGACGAATCGGCGCACCTGTACGAACACGCGATGAAACTATGGGAAGGCCTGTCCCAGGACCTGAACTACAACGTGATGTTCTCCCAGCGTGGCGTTTACAACCTGTGCCACACCCTGCAGGACATCCGTGATTCCGAGCGTCGGGTCAGCGCCAACCGCCTCAACGGCGTGGACGGCGAACTGCTCGATGCCAAGCAAGTGGCGGACGAGATCCCATACCTCGACTGCTCGAAAAACACTCGCTACCCGGTGATGGGCGCTACCGTCCAGCGTCGCGGCGGCGTGGCGCGTCACGATGCCGTGGCCTGGGGCTTTGCCCGTGCCGCCGACGCCTTGGGCGTGGACCTGATTCAACAGACCGAAGTGATCGGTTTCCGTAAGGAAAACGGTGTGTGCATCGGTGTGGAAACCAACAAGGGCTTTATCGGCGCCAAGCGCGTCGGTGTGGTCACCGCAGGTAACTCCGGGCACATGGCCAAACTCGCCGGTTTCCGTCTGCCGATCGAATCCCACCCGCTGCAAGCGCTGGTGTCCGAGCCGATCAAGCCGATTATCGACAGCGTGATCATGTCCAACGCCGTACACGGTTACATCAGCCAGTCCGACAAGGGCGACCTGGTGATCGGCGCCGGTATCGACGGCTACAACGGCTACGGCCAGCGTGGTTCGTACCCGGTGATCGAACACACTGTTCAGGCCATCGTCGAGATGTTCCCGGTGTTGTCCCGCGTACGCATGAACCGTCAGTGGGGCGGCATTGTCGACACCACTCCGGATGCTTGCCCGATCATCTCGAAAACCCCGGTTCCGAACATGTTCTTCAACTGCGGTTGGGGTACCGGTGGCTTCAAAGCGACACCTGGCTCGGGCAACGTGTTTGCCGCAAGCCTGGCCAAGGGTGAAATGCACCCGTTGGCCGCTCCATTCTCCATCGACCGTTTCCACAGCGGTGCGTTGATCGATGAACACGGCGCTGCAGCTGTCGCCCACTAACAGGAGAAATCCCTATGTTGCACATCTTCTGTCCTCACTGCGGCGAACTGCGCTCCGAAGAGGAATTCCATGCATCCGGCCAGGCGCACATCCCGCGCCCACTGGACCCGAACGCTTGCACTGACGAGCAGTGGGGCGACTACATGTTCTTCCGTGACAACCCACGCGGGTTGCACCACGAACTGTGGGATCACGTCGCCGGCTGCCGTCAGTACTTCAACGCCACCCGTGACACCGTGACCTACGAGATTCTCGAAACCTACAAGATCGGCGCCAAGCCGCAATTCACCGGTAAAGCAGACAGTCCGAAAGCGGCCGCGACGGCTCTGGGAGAGAAGGTATGAGCCAGATCAATCGTCTGTCCAACGGCGGCCGGATCGACCGCAATAAAGTCTTGAGCTTCACCTTCAACGGCCAGAGCTACAAAGGCTTCGAAGGCGACACCCTGGCCGCAGCCTTGCTGGCCAACGGTGTGGATATCATCGGTCGCAGCTTCAAATACTCCCGCCCGCGTGGCATCTTCGCCGCCGGTGCCGAAGAGCCGAACGCAGTGCTGCAGATCGGCGCCACTGAAGCCACGCAGATCCCTAACGTGCGTGCCACTCAACAGGCGCTGTACCAGGGCCTGGTCGCCAGCAGCACCAACGGCTGGCCGAGCGTCAACAACGACATGATGGGGATTCTCGGCAAGGTCGGCGGCAAGCTGATGCCGCCGGGCTTCTACTACAAAACCTTCATGTACCCGCAATCGTTCTGGATGACCTACGAGAAATACATTCGTAAGGCCGCAGGTTTAGGCCGTTCGCCGACCGAGAACGATCCGGATACCTACGACTACATGAACCAGCACTGCGACGTGCTGATCGTCGGCGCTGGCCCTGCTGGTCTGGCAGCCGCTCTGGCAGCCGCGCGCAGCGGTGCCCGGGTGATTCTGGCGGACGAACAGGAAGAGTTCGGCGGCAGCCTGCTCGACACCCGCGAAAGCCTCGACGGCAAACCAGCCGCCGAATGGATCGCCAGCGTCATTGCTGAACTGAAATCCCTGCCGGACGTGCTGCTGTTGCCGCGCGCCACGGTCAACGGCTACCACGACCATAACTTCCTGACCATTCACGAGCGCCTCACCGATCACCTCGGCGACCGTGCACCTATCGGTCAAGTGCGTCAGCGTATCCACCGGGTCCGCGCCAAGCGTGTGGTGCTGGCGACCGGCGCTCACGAGCGTCCATTGGTCTACGGCAACAATGACGTGCCGGGCAACATGCTGGCCGGCGCAGTCTCGACTTACGTCCGTCGTTATGGCGTAGCGCCAGGCAAGAAACTGGTGCTTTCCACCAACAACGATCATGCCTATCGCGTGGCGCTGGACTGGCTCGATGCCAGCCTGCAAGTGGTGGCCATCGCTGACGCACGGAGCAATCCACGCGGTGCGCTGGTAGAAGAAGCACGGGCCAAAGGCATCCGTATTCTGACCGGCAGCGCAGTGGTCGAAGCTCGTGGCAGCAAACATGTGACCGCGGCTCGCGTTGCGGCCATCGACGTCAAGGCCCACACCGTTACCAGCCCTGGCGAATGGCTGGAGTGCGATCTGGTGGCCAGCTCCGGCGGCTACAGCCCAGTCGTTCACCTCGCTTCGCACCTGGGCGGCAAGCCGATCTGGCGTGAAGACATCCTCGGTTTCGTACCGGGCGAAGCACCGCAAAAACGCGTGTGCGTCGGTGGTGTGAATGGCGTGTACAGCCTTGGCGACACGCTGGCCGATGGTTTTGAAGGTGGCGTGCGCGCTGCCAGCGAAGCCGGGTTCAAAGTGGTCCAGGGCGTGTTGCCAAAAGCCCTGACCCGTCTGGAAGAGCCAACCCTGGCGCTGTACCAGGTGCCTCATGAAAAAGCCACTGCACGGGCGCCGAAGCAATTCGTCGACCTGCAGAACGACGTCACCGCCGCCGCCATCGAACTGGCGACCCGCGAAGGTTTCGAATCGGTCGAGCACGTCAAACGCTACACCGCACTGGGTTTCGGTACCGACCAGGGCAAACTCGGCAACGTCAACGGTCTGGCCATTGCGGCGCGTTCCCTGAACGTGACCATCCCGCAAATGGGCACCACCATGTTCCGTCCGAACTACACGCCGGTGACCTTCGGTGCGGTAGCCGGTCGTCACTGTGGCCATATCTTCGAGCCGGTGCGTTACACCGCCCTGCAAGCCTGGCACGTGAAGAACGGCGCCGAGTTCGAAGACGTCGGTCAATGGAAGCGTCCTTGGTACTTCCCGAAAAACGGCGAAGACCTGCACACCGCCGTCAAACGCGAATGTAAAGCCGTGCGCGACAGCGTCGGCCTGCTCGATGCGTCGACACTGGGCAAAATCGATATCCAGGGCCCGGATGCGCGGGAGTTCCTCAACCGCGTTTACACCAACGCCTGGACCAAGCTCGATGTGGGCAAGGCCCGTTACGGCCTGATGTGCAAAGAAGACGGCATGGTGTTCGACGACGGCGTTACGGCTTGTCTGGCGGACAACCACTTCCTGATGACCACCACCACCGGCGGCGCTGCACGCGTGCTGCAATGGCTGGAAATCTACCAACAGACCGAATGGCCAGACCTCAAGGTGTACTTCACCTCGGTCACCGACCACTGGGCGACGATGACCCTGTCCGGGCCGAACAGCCGCAAGCTGCTCAGCGAAGTCACCGACATCGATCTGGACCGGGACGGCTTCCCGTTCATGACCTGGAAAGAAGGCCTGGTAGGCGGTGTGCCGGCGCGGGTGTTCCGTATTTCGTTCACCGGTGAGCTGTCCTACGAGGTTAACGTGCAGGCCGACTACGCCATGGGCGTACTGGAAAAAATCGTCGAGGCCGGCAAAAAGTACAACCTGACCCCGTACGGCACCGAAACCATGCACGTACTGCGGGCCGAGAAGGGCTTCATCATCGTCGGTCAGGATACCGACAGCTCGATGACCCCGGACGACCTGAACATGGGCTGGTGTGTTGGCCGGACCAAACCGTTCTCCTGGATCGGCTGGCGCGGCATGAACCGGGAAGACTGCGTGCGTGATCAACGCAAACAGTTGGTTGGTCTGAAGCCGATCGACCCGACCAAATGGCTGCCGGAAGGTGCGCAACTGGTGTTCAACACCAAGCAAGCGATTCCGATGAGCATGGTCGGTCACGTGACCTCCAGCTATGCCCACAACTCCCTGGGCTACTCGTTTGCCCTGGCTGTGGTCAAAGGCGGCCTCAAGCGTCTGGGCGAGCGAGTCTTCGCACCTCTGGCCGACGGCAGCGTGATCGAAGCGGAAATCGTTTCTTCGGTGTTCTTCGATCCGAAAGGCGATCGCCAGAACGTGTAAGTCGATCGTTCCCACGCTCCGCGTGGGAATGCATCCCGTGACGCTCCGCGTCACAAGAGCGGACGCAGAGCGTCCATGGCGGCATTCCCACGCAGAGCGTGGGAACGATCAACATACAGAATTCAGACAGGTGTCCCACATGACCACAGCCAACGTTTACCAACAGCGCCCAACCACCGGGGCAAAGGCCGAGTCGTCGCTGCATCACGCAGCCCTGCAAAGCCTGGTGGGCAAGGGCCGTAAAAACGCCGGTGTCACCGTGCGTGAAAAGAAACTCCTCGGCCATCTGACCATTCGTGGCGACGGCCATGACCCAGCGTTCGCCGCTGGCGTGCACAAGGCCCTGGGCCTGGAATTGCCAGTGGCCCTGACCGTCATCGCCAAAGGCGAAACCAGTCTGCAATGGATGGGGCCGGACGAATGGCTGCTGATCGTGCCGGGTGGTGAAGAATTTGCTGCCGAGAAAAAACTGCGTGAAGCGCTGGGTGCTCTGCACATCTCCATCGTCAACGTCAGCGGCGGCCAACAGATTCTCGAACTCAGTGGCCCGAAAGTCCGCGAAGTGCTGATGAAGTCCACCAGCTACGACGTGCACCCCAACAACTTCCCGGTGGGCAAAGCTGTCGGCACCGTGTTCGCCAAGTCGCAACTGGTGATCCGCCACACCGCCGAAGACACCTGGGAACTGCTGATCCGCCGCAGCTTCTCCGATTACTGGTGGCTGTGGTTGCAGGATGCAGCTGCGGAATACGGCCTTAGCGTTCAGGCCTGATACGGATGATCGTTCCCACGCTCCACGTGGGAATGCATCCCGTGACGCTCTGCGTCACAAAAACGGACGCAGAGCGTCCATGGCGGCGTTCCCACGCGGAGCGTGGGAACGATCAGTTCGCTACAGGAGTCACCGCACTATGAGCCGCGCCCCAGACACATGGATTTTGACCGCCGATTGCCCCAGCGTCCTGGGCACGGTGGATGCGGTGACCCGTTTTCTGTTCGAACAGGGTTGCTACGTCACCGAGCACCACTCCTTCGATGATCGGCTTTCCGGCCGCTTCTTCATTCGTGTGGAATTCCGTCAGCCCGACGACTTCGACGAACAGGCGTTCCGCGCAGGTCTGGCCGAGCGGACCGACGCTTTCGGGATGATTTTCGAACTGACACCGCCGCACCACCGGCCAAAAGTAGTGATCATGGTTTCCAAGGCCGATCACTGCCTCAACGACTTGCTCTACCGCCAACGCATCGGCCAGTTGTCCATGGACGTGGCCGCGGTGGTTTCCAATCACCCGGACCTCAAGCCCCTGGCCGACTGGCATGGAATTCCCTACTACCACTTCCCGCTGGACCCGAACGACAAGCCGGCGCAAGAGCGTCAGGTGTGGCAAGTCATCGAAGAGTCTGGTGCCGAACTGGTGATCCTTGCCCGCTACATGCAAGTGCTGTCGCCGGAGCTGTGCCGCAAACTCGATGGCAAGGCGATCAATATTCATCACTCCTTGCTGCCGGGTTTCAAAGGCGCCAAGCCGTATCACCAGGCGTACAACAAAGGCGTGAAACTGGTCGGCGCGACTGCGCACTACATCAACAACGACCTGGACGAAGGCCCGATCATCGCCCAGGGTGTGGAAGCGGTGGACCACAGCCACTATCCCGAAGACCTGATCGCCAAGGGGCGTGACATCGAAGGGCTGACGTTGGCGCGGGCGGTTGGGTATCACATAGAACGACGCGTATTTCTAAACGCCAATAGAACCGTCGTTCTTTAGATTTTGGGGGCCGCTTCGCGACCCATCGCGGGCAAGCCTCGCTCCTACGACGAGCGCGTACCCCTGTAGGAGCGAGGCTTGCCCGCGAGGCGTCCTCTCAAACAATACAGAAACACACAGGCAATAAACCCGAGCAATCAACGCGCTGCCTCCCATTGGCGACGCGAGCGCTACATAAAAACAACAGCGAGGTGAAAGCATGTCTGGTAATCGTGGTGTGGTGTATCTGGGCAATGGCAAGGTCGAAGTACAAAAAATCGACTATCCCAAAATGCAGGACCCGCGCGGCAGGAAGATCGAACACGGTGTCATCCTGCGTGTGGTGTCTACCAATATCTGTGGTTCGGACCAGCACATGGTGCGTGGCCGTACCACGGCCCAGACCGGTCTGGTTCTGGGCCACGAGATCACTGGTGAAGTGATCGAGAAAGGCAGTGATGTCGAGAACCTGAAGATCGGCGACCTGGTGTCGGTGCCGTTCAACGTCGCCTGTGGCCGTTGCCGTTCCTGCAAAGAGATGCACACTGGTGTTTGCCTGAGCGTTAACCCGGCGCGTCCCGGCGGTGCCTATGGCTATGTCGACATGGGTGACTGGACCGGCGGCCAGGCCGAATACGCGATGGTGCCGTATGCCGACTTCAACCTGCTGAAACTGCCAGATCGCGACCGGGCCATGGAAAAAATCCGTGACCTGACCTGCCTCTCCGACATTCTGCCCACCGGTTACCACGGTGCAGTGACCGCTGGTGTTGGCCCGGGTAGCACGGTGTACATCGCCGGTGCTGGTCCGGTCGGTCTGGCCGCTGCCGCTTCCGCTCGCCTGTTAGGCGCGGCAGTGGTGATCATCGGTGACGTCAATCCGATCCGCCTGGCTCACGCCAAGGCCCAGGGTTTTGAAATCGCCGACCTGTCCCAGGACACCCCGTTGCACGAGCAGATCGCTGCACTGTTGGGCGAACCGGAAGTGGACTGCGCCGTCGATGCGGTCGGTTTCGAAGCCCGTGGTCACGGCCATGCCGGCGTGAAACACGAAGCACCGGCCACCGTGCTCAACTCGTTGATGGGCGTGGTTCGTGTTGCTGGCAAAATCGGCATCCCTGGCCTCTACGTCACCGAAGATCCGGGTGCAGTCGACGCCGCCGCGAAAATGGGCAGCCTGAGCATTCGCTTCGGTCTGGGCTGGGCCAAATCCCACAGCTTCCACACCGGCCAGACCCCGGTCATGAAGTACAACCGCCAACTGATGCAAGCCATCATGTGGGACCGCATCAAAATCGCCGACATCGTGGGTGTTGAAGTTATCAGCCTTGATGACGCGCCACGTGGTTACGGCGAGTTCGATGCCGGCGTGCCGAAGAAGTTTGTGATCGATCCGCATAAGTTGTTTAGTGCGGCGTGATAACGGAGTTGCAATGAAAAATGGAAGCTCTTTGGAGCTTCCATTTTTAATGCGTTTTTATGGCTGGAAAAGAACCTGTTTAGTCTGAGTGGGCGATTAGCTCCGTATGCTTTTTAGTACAAGACGTAACGTTCTGTTGAATTCTTTAACTGCAAGCTGCCACATGACGCTGTTGTAGTTGTTCATATTGTTTTGGATCTCGTTGTGCATAACAACTGCTCTGTAGGGGAGGATGCCGTTAGCTTCTCCTTGCATTGCGGGTGTCAATATCTCCAAGTTCAGCTCTCCTTGGGCAGGGATAATCTGTGCCAATGACCGATCAGATACTGCATCAACTGTTTTCTTCATGGTTGTAGACGTAGAGGCAAGAGAGCCCAGGTCTTTGGATGGCAAAGATTTTAAAATCTGTTCTGTTATATGGGGTGCTCCTTTGATTTTTTCAAAGTAACCCAGCGGAGTGGCGGTATTTAGTTTCCTGGCCGTTTTCATTGCTTTTGGAAAGTGTTTTGCCATTAAAACCAGCCAACTGACATGCCCCGTCGGATCCCCCAGGTTCACCGGATCCCCCACACAATACGCATACGCATTCAACCCACCCTCCCCAAACGGACTCCAACTGTCCGGGCTGTTGAATCGCATCAACACCGGGTTAAACGCTCGATAGCCATTGCCCAACACATAATGCCCGGTCACCGGGTCCGGGTGTTCGCCGTTGAAGCCGAGCAGGCTGAGCAAGCCGTTTTCCGGGGGGCGATGGCCGTAAGGTGTGTAGGCGATGGGATGGGGCTGTTTCGCGTCGAGCGCGCGCAATACCGAGCGCTGTTGATCGGTGGCGAGCAGGGTGGTTTGAACGGTGCCGCCCTGGCGCTGTTGTTGCGCCAGCAGCTGATCTTCCTGCTGAAAAATCGAGCGCTGCATCGAGCCCTGAATCTCGGTGGCCAGACGGTTTTTCAGGTAGAAGCGCTGGGTGCTGACCTGCGCCGATGGTGTGCAAGTGGCCAGACGATCCAGCGGATCGTAGTGGTAGCGGCAGAGCAGGGTTTCGCGGTTCATCGGCATGGGATGAGTTCCCTGAGAGGTGCGTCGATTCAGGTTATTACTCTCCCTGAATTGGCCAAGGCTGCCTACTAGCAGAACTGCTAGGGTTGGGGGACGCAAGAGGCCGAAATCATCAACCATCGACGATGGGCCGCGAGGTTAAATCGAGGTTTGAGGTGAGTGCTTTAAATAAGTCTGTTTTTTGTCGCCGCTTCTGGGGACACTATAACTTCGACCTTCACTGGATAAGTGAATTTGCCTTTGACTTTCTTTTTTGCTTCTTTGGCGGTGTCTGCGTCCACTGATCCATATTGGTTACTGTGAGTGCCATTAACCGCGCGGGCGGTGTAGATGTAAGTAATCATTTAAGTTCCTTTTATTAGTTAGACAGTGATGTGCAAGGTGTCCGTCTGTAGGGGTGAAACCCTGTTGATAAATTTGTAAGTCCTGGATGATGTTTCGTCTACTGTCAGAAATTACAGGTTGCATCGACGAGTCTGGTGTTTCGGACGGGCGGTTGACTGTCTCAAAAGCGGGTTGATCGTTCCCACGCGCCGCAAAGGAATGCCTCACTGGACGCTCTGCGTCCGCTCTTGGATGTGACGCAGAGCGTCACGGGCTGCATTCCCACGCGGGAGCGTGGGAACGATCGGCGTGAGTTTTTTATGCCGAAGCTTGCGCCTGCAATCGCCGTCCGATCACGTCCATCAAGTCGCAGCCGTCGCGCAGGGGGATGGCGAGGACTCGGGCGAAGTCGTGGAGGACCAGCGCGTCGCTGCTGATTTCTTCGCGCAGGGCAAGGTTTTCCAGCAGCTGGGTCACGGCGCGGATGCGGTAGGCGGCCGTGTCGTGGAGCACGTCGAGGGGTGCCTGAGTGTCGATGAGCAGGGAGTGGAAGTCGTTGTCGATGCCGGTGATGGGCATGTATCGGTTCATGGGTAAAACTCCGCAGTTCGGTTAGGGCCACCACTCAATCGTCGCCAAACGAAAGGGTGGCAGCTGTACGCGGGTTGGCGAACCGGGAACATACGGAAAAACCGGCAGACCCGAAGGTCTCCCACGCACAGCTGCCATAACGCAGCCTTGCGGGTGCAAAAGATCCTGCCAAAGAAGCAGTAAGCTTTTGACCGTTTATTCCTCGGGTCGCCAAACCCGGTCGCCATGTGGGCGACGGGCGGACTATAAGCTTCATGCTTCGGGCGGTGCAAGGCGCGCGCGTGAGGGGATTTCCGAGAAAGGTGTAAGACCTGAGCTGCCTGATCGTTCCCACGCTCCGCGTGGGAATGCCTCACTGGACGCTCTGCGTCCGCTCTTGGATGTGACGCAGAGCGTCACGGGCTGCATTCCCACGCGGAGCGTGGGAACGATCAAGCGCGATCAACACGGAGTGAACGATCAATCTTACAACGCCGCCAACGGCCCCTGATACAACACTGGCCCGGTCGGTTGTCCGGTCGGCGAGCCGCCTTGGGGTTCAAGGCTGACGGCCAACGCAATCGGTGTGCCGAGCAGGATTTGCTGCTCTTCGCTCAGGTTGATCCGGCCTTTGCCGTCAGCCGGCAGCAGGCCAAGGGAGATGGGTTTGCCATCAGCCGGAATGGCCCACAATTCCAGACTGCGCCCAGGCGTAACGGCGGCGAGGGTCAGCGGCTCGACTTGCAGGTAGTCGTCATGGGCCTTGATCCGCAGCGCAGGTTGTTCGGTAGCACTGAGCAGTGTCGCGCTGTAACGGGCGTCGTCGCGGGTGTAGAGAATGCCCAGGGTCACGGCCACCAGCAGCGAGCACACCGCAGCCGTGACGCGTAGCCAATTCCAGAACGGGCGTTTCTCGGGCACATGTAATCGCTGCGGTTCGATGCGCGCGGTGATGGCCCGCCACACACGATCCGGCACCGGCTCTTCGACCAGCGGCTCGTTCAGGCTGACGAGGGTTTCCTGCCACCGGGCCAGTTCAGCGCGCAGCGCGGCATCCTCGCGCAGCAGTTGTTCGAAACGCCGGCGGGCCGCAGCGGGCATCAGGCCAATGGCGTAATCGGCGGCCAGCGCGCGGCGCAGGCGGGGGGTCAGGTCGTTCATGCTTCAAGGCACCTGCGCAGGCGCTCCATACCGCGGCGAATCCAGGATTTGACCGAGCCCAATGGCGCGGCCAACTGTTCGGCCAGCTCAGAGCACGACAAACCCTGAAAGTAGGCGACAGTGATCGATTGACGCTGCATGCCTTCGAGGTTCTCCAGGCAGCGGTTCAAGGCTCTGACGTCGCGCGCATTGCTCAGCAGTTCCTGGGCAGAAGGGGCGTCGTCGACCAGCGATTGCTCCGCGAATTTGCTCAGGGCCCGGTCACGATGCCTGCGCAACTGGTCGATGGCCTGATTGCGGGTGATGTTGATCATCCAGGTCAGTGGCGCCGACAGGTGCGCCTGGTAGCGTGACGCGTTGTTCCAGATCCGCACGAAGCTCTCTTGCAGCACATCTTCAGCCAGATCGCGATGTCCCATGAAGCGCAACGCCACGCCGTGCAAACGCGGGGCAACGCGGCGGTAGAGGGTTTCAAACGCGCCTCGATCGCCCAGTGAACACTGAGCCAGAAGCTGTTTGAGCTGATCGGCGTCGTCGGTGGAAATGACGGTTCTCCAGGTGGACGATATAGAGACGGTTGGCTGCGCGCTGTGCCGGTTGCAGGCAGAGGTTAGTTCACGGCGCGCCGTTGTTCCATTCACGGGCAGGTCCCTCAAAGCAAACGCCGGCCCTGATGCGCAGGGCCGGCATCAATGCTCAGCTTTTAGGCAGCAGCACTTTGTCGATGACCTGGATCACGCCGTTGGACTGGTTAACGTCGTAGGTGGTGATGTCGGCAGTGACGCCTTTCTCATCCTTGAGCACGATGTTGTGCGGGCCGTTCATCATGATCCACAGCTTGCCGCCGCTGACAGTGGTCAGTTCGGCCTTGCCGCCACCGGCCTTGATGCGTTTGGTCAGCTCCGTCATGTCGAGCTTACCGGCGACCACGTGGTAGGTAAGGATATGGGTGAGGGTGGCTTTGTTTTCCGGTTTGAGCAGGGTGTCGACGGTGCCGGCGGGCAGGGCGGCGAACGCCGAGTTGACCGGCGCGAACACGGTAAACGGACCTTTGCCTTTGAGCGTGTCGACCAGCCCGGCGGCTTTCACGGCGGTGACCAGGGTGGTGTGGTCGGCTGAATTGACGGCGTTATCGATGATGTCTTTGCTCGGCATCATGCTTTGGCCACCGACCATCACGCTGTCGTGGCTCATGTCGGCTGCTTGTGCGGTGCTCAGGGCCAAACTGCTGGAAAGGGCCAGGGTCAGCAGGCTGGCGATCAGCGGGGTTTTAATCGAAGTGCGTTTCATGGTGATGATCCTTATTAGGAGAATCGGCCAGGAATGTCTGTCCGTGCTTGATATACGCAGGCGGGCGAACACTGGATGCGGTGCGCGGAAAATTTATTTCGGCTGGATTCCACAAGGCTTGCCGAACGGCTGCCGCAACGCAGCGGACGCGGGGAACAATCCTAGTCCTTGCCAGTCCAACGGACTGTTTTGCGCCACCCGTTGGGTGGCATTCATGGCCCAAGAGGTTGTCTCGATGAAGATTTCACGCGGTATTGCACTGGCTTTGCTCATGACCCTGGCGGCAAGCCCGGTTTTCGCCGCTTTCAACCTGAGCGATGTGGCCAACGCAGTCTCCGGTGCGCAAGGCAATCAGAGCGGCGACGCAGTGGTCGCGGCAATACCGCAAGCGGCCGGTTTGCTCGACACGCTCGGTTCGCAGCTCAACATCACTCCGGAACAGGCGATCGGCGGTACCGGCGCAATGCTCGGGCTGGCGAGAAATCAGCTGAGCAGCGGTGATTATTCGCTGCTGGGCAAAAGCGTGCCGGGCCTGGATCAGCTCACGGGTAACGGTGCATTGGGCGGCTTGGGTGGTTTGAGCACAATGCTCGGCGGCCAGTCTGGCCAATCTCCATTGCTGGACGGCCTGCTGGGCAATGTCAAAGACACCAACGACCTGAACAACGCCTTCGGCGCCTTGGGCATGGACAGCGGAATGGTCGGCCTGTTTGCCCCGGTGATTTTGCAATTCCTCGGTCAGCAGGGCGTTGGTGGTTCGCTGCTGCAAAGCCTGGGCGGGATCTGGGGCGCCGGTAGCTGATTCAACGACGCTCGGCGCGCAAGGCGTCGATGCGCTGGTCCTTCTCGGTCCAGAGCTGGTTGACCCAGTTCTGGACGGTCTGGCGAAACACCGGATCGTTTTCGTAATCACCCTGCCATAACGCAGGAGTCAGCTCTCGGGTCTGGATGTCGATGATCACCTTGGGCACATCACCGCTGATCAAACTCCAGAACCCCGGGATCTTTTCCTGCGGGTAAACCACAGTAACATCCAAAACCGCATCCAGCTGTTCGCCCATGGCCGCCAGCACGAAGGCCACGCCGCCAGCCTTTGGGTTGAGCAAATGGGTGAACGGTGAATGTTGCTGCGCCCGTTTGGTCGGGGTGAAACGGGTCCCTTCCAGGTAGTTGACCACGGTCACCGGCTGACGCTTGAACAGCTCGCAGGCGACTTTGGTGATCTCCAGATCCTTGCCGTGCAGCTCCGGGTGTCTGGCCAGAAACGCCTTGGAGTAGCGCTTCATGAACGGGTAGTCGAGCGCCCACCAGGCGAGTCCGAGAAACGGCACCCAGATCAATTCTTTCTTGAGGAAGAATTTGAAGAACGGCGTGCGTCGGTTCAGGGTCTGGATCAGCGCCGGGATGTCGACCCAGGACTGGTGGTTGCTGATCACCAGATAGGAGGTGTCCTGCCGCAGACCTTCACCGCCGCGAATGTCCCATTGGGTGGGGATGCACCGGGCGAAGATCAGCTTGTCGATTTCGGCCCAGGTTTCGGCGATCCACATCACCGCCCAGGAGGCGTAATCGCGCAAGCGGCCGGGCAGGATCAGTTTGAACAGGGCAAACACCATCAGCGGTCCGAACAGGGCCAGGGTGTTGAGCAACAGCAGCAGGGTAACGAAACTGCCGGTGAGCAGGCGGCGCATAAATAACTCTTGAGATCATCAGGGCGCGCCATGATAAGCAGCTTGGGGTCAGAGGCCAAATGCTGACGCACTGACGAATGTTTCACCTTTGGTTGGGTAGGGTGGTTTTCGAATCGCAACGCAGATCCCTTAGATGATCGTTCCCACGCTCTGCGTGGGAATGCCTCGCTGGACGCTCTGCGTCCGCTCTTGTGACGCAGAGCGTCACGGGCTGCGTTACCACGCAGAGCGTGGGAACGATCTAACTTACTGTGCTTTTTGCGGTCTAGAATTCGACGTCATCGCCCCATTCCCCCAAGGAACCCTCCCACCGTGAAATCCGTTCTTGTTCTGTTGTCCCTCCTGGCCCTGCCGGTCATGGCCGCCGAGCCGACCCTTTACGGGCGCTACGAATACATCAAGCTGCCGGAGCTCGGTGAGACCCTTCAAGCCAAAATGGACACCGGGGCCCTGACCGCATCGCTGTCGGCCAAGGACATCGAGACCTTTACCCGTGATGGCGAAAACTGGGTGCGTTTCCGCCTGGCGACCAAGGGCGCAAGCAGCAAGGTCTATGAGCACAAGATCGCGCGGATCAGCAAAATCAAAAACCGCGCCGATGAAGAAGACGACGGCGTGAGCGAAGTCAGCAGGCGCCCGGTCGTCGATCTGGAACTGTGCCTGGGCAACGTCAAACGCACCGTCGAGGTCAACCTGACCGATCGCAGCAGCTTCAACTACCCGCTACTGATCGGCGCCAAGGCGTTGCGTGGGTTCGGCGCGGCAGTGAACCCGGCGCGGCGCTTTACGGCGGATAAGCCCGATTGCTGATTCGGCTTTACCGCTGGGCCTGATTCATGAGTTGTTTTTGATCGCACCCACGTTGGTGCGTGGGGACGATCAGTACTGATTTCAAACCGGCGGCTGAGTTTCGATCATCGACGGTCGCTGACTGACTTCGGCATACCAGGCGCCAAGTTTTGGATTGGCTTCACGCCAGTTCAGGTCCGGGTGGCGGAAGTCCAGGTAGCCGAGGGCGCAGGCGACGCTGATGGCGGCGACGTCGAAATGGCAGGTGAGTTCGGCGATGGCGTCTTGCTCAAGAACGGTCAGGGCGCGGCGGATTTTGTCGCGTTGGGCTTCGAGCCACTCGTCCCAGTGTTTTTCCGGGGCGCGCAGGGCGACTTCATAGCGCACCAGCACCGAGGCATCCATGATTCCATCGGCCATCGAGGCCAGGGTCAGGCGCCGCCAACGGGCCGAGCCATCACGGGGGATCAGTGGATTGCCGACGTGTTGATGGTCGAGGTAATCGAGAATCACCCGGCTGTCGTGCAGCACGTTGCCGTCGGCCAGGCGCAGGGCCGGAATTTTGCCCAGCGGGTTGTCCTGATTGAGGGCAGCGTCCGGGCTGACCGGGCTGAGTTGGCTGTTTTGCAGCGCCACACGGTTCAGTTGACCGGTTTCGTGGAGCAGCACCATTACTTTGCGAACGTAGGGCGAGGCAGGGTTGTGGAACAAGGTCATGCTGGGGGTGAACATGGCTTTCCTCGGCGGTGATCAGGGAACAGGGAACAGGGGTTTAGCCTAGTAAGTTCCGGGGCTGCTGGCGAGGGTTCTGTGTCGCTGGTGGAATCGCTTCGCGGGCAAGCCTCGCTCCTGCACCTTCATCCTGGGGTGACCACCTCCCCGTAGGGGCCGGCGATTATTTGTTAAAACGAATGCGCTTGTTGCCGGCGTTTCCACTGACTCAGGCGCTGATGCAGATTCAGCGGGCTATGAATCTGCTGCTGCCGGGCACGGCTGAACAGGATCAGCGCCAGTTCGGCGGTGGCCAGGGCGTCGGCGCTGGCGTGGTGGCGTTCGCCGACCTGCAATTTGAAATGCTTGAGCCAGTCATCCAGTCCGGCTTCGCGGATGTGCACCTGGGGACAGAGCAGCGGCGCCATGTCCGCGATGTCCAGAAATGGATGCTGCAAGCGATAACCCAGGCTGTCCTTCAAGGCTCGCCCGAGCATGTGCTGATCGAACGGCGCATGGAAGGCCAGCAACGGGCTGTCGCCGACGAACTCCATGAAGTCCAGCAAGGCTTCGACCGGATCGCTCCCGGCGGCGATGGCGCTGGGACCCAGACCGTGGATCAGCACACTGGGGCTGAGTTTGTGCTCAGGGCGCTGCAGGGTTCGCTCGAATTGCTGGCTGAAATCGATAGCGCCGTCCTCAATCACCACCGCGCCGATGGACAGCACCAGATCCTTGTTCAGGTTCAGCCCGGTGGTTTCCAGATCGAGCACCACCCAACGCTGCTCGCGCAGGCTGCATTCGCCCGGCTCCGGGGGGACCGCCAAGCGTTCCAGTCGCAGTTTCTGTTCGGCGGTCAGTGTCGGGCTGTTGAGACGTAGCCAGGAGAACAGGTTCATAGCTGATACCTATGCATCAGACTGCTTTGCAGGCGTTGGGCCTGGCGCAATGACTCACGCAGGATTCGCCGATCCAGGTGATTGAGGCTGTCGGGATCGACCCGGTTGGAGTAGGGCAGGTTTTCGCGCGATTGCAGCTGATGTTGCTGCATACGGGTTTGCTGGATGAAGTGGTAGGCCTCCTCATAGGCAGCACCGTCCAGCCGTTCGATAACCTCCTTGGCCACCAGTTGGCGCAAGCGTTCCAGGGTGTTGTTGGCTTCAATGCCGTTGGCCAGAGCCAACAGTCGTGCGCCGTCGACGAAGGGGGTCAGCCCCTGAACTTTCAGATCCAGTGTGGCTTTTTCGTTGCCTTTGCGGGCCAGGACGAACTCGCGCAAACGCCCCACGGGCGGGCGATGGCGCAAGGCGTTTTGCGCCATCATGCGCTGGAACAGAGGGTTGTCGGCAACCTGCAGGAGAATGTTACGGCGCAATTGCTCACAGCCCTGCTCATCACCCCAGACCACCCGCAAGTCGAAATAGATGCTCGAACCCAGCAGGTTCTCCGGAGTCGCTTCACGGATGAACGCCGCAAAACGCCGGGCCCACTCGGCACGGGACAAACACAGCTCGGGGTTGCCGGCCATGATGTTGCCCTTGCACCGCGTGAAACCGCACAGCGCCAGGCTCTGATTGATCTGCTGCGCCAGTGGCAGCAACTTGCTACGGATCTCGGCGGCGTGTGCGGCGTCTTTCGCTTCGAAGAGAATGCCGTTGTCCTGATCGGTATGCAGCGTCTGCTCGCGACGACCTTCGCTACCAAAACACAGCCAACTGAACGGCACACCGGGGTCGCCCTTGTCCGCAAGCGTCAACTCGATAACGCGGCACACCGTATGGTCGTTGAGCAAGGTGATGATGTGGGTGATCTGGGTCGAGGATGCGCCGTGGGCGAGCATGCGCTCCACCAGTTGGCCGATTTCGCCGCGAATCGCCACCAGGTTTTCCACCCGAGGCGCGTTGCGGATGGTCCGCGCCAGGTGCACCAGATCGACCCGTTGCAGGGAAAACAGATCACGCTCCGAGACCACGCCGCACAGGCGTTGATCCTTGACCAGGCAGACATGCGCGATATGCCGTTCGGTCATGGCAATTGCAGCATCGAAGGCACTGTGATCCGGCGT
Source organism: Pseudomonas sp. GW821-FHT04C07 (assembly GCF_059420325.1). NCBI lineage: Bacteria > Pseudomonadati > Pseudomonadota > Gammaproteobacteria > Pseudomonadales > Pseudomonadaceae > Pseudomonas > Pseudomonas sp. GW821-FHT04C07. The sequence goes on along the minus strand of NZ_JBWKTM010000001.1, from coordinate 102,169 downwards.
CAGGAAAAACGGCGCCTGGGTCATGTGCTGTTCGATGGCCTGGTTGAAATCGCTGGTGCCGTCGGCGACCACCTGGCGCAGGTCGCGCAGGGTGAAAATGCCGATTGGGGCTTTTTGTTCATCGACCACGACGATGCTGCCGACCTGCTGCTCGTGCATCAGCGTCACCGCTTCGCGCAATGGCGTCATCGGACTGCAGGACACCGGGTGGCGCATGGCCAACTCGCCCAGGCGGGTGTTGAGCGAATACTGGGTGCCGAGGGTTTCCACGGCTTTTTGCTGAACTTGCTGGTTGACCTGATCAAGCAGGCTGCTGACCCCGCGCAGAGCGAAGTCGCGGAACGGGCTCGATAGCGCGAACAACTTGATAAAGGCCAACTTGTTCAGTTGCAGGCAAAAGGTGTCTTCCCCCGCCAGGTGTTCGGTGCGGGTAGCACGTTCGCCGAGCAGTGCGGCAAGCGGGAAACACTCGCCAGTGGTGATTTCGAAGGTGGTTTCGGTACCGCCCTTGGCGGTGTGCGGGCGTTCTCCGATCACTCGCCCTTGCTTGACGATATAGAAGTGCTCAACCGGCCCGTCGGCGGGTTTGATGATGCTGTCGCCCGGCGCATAGAAGCGCAGCCGGCATTGCTCGACCAGGTAAGCCAGGTGAGCGTTTTCCATTTGATTGAACGGCGGGAACCGCTGAAGGAATTGCATGGTGCCGTGGATGTTCTGCAACACGGCGGTTTTCCCTGCCTGGGTGAAGGCATCCGCTTTACTCATAACCATTACCGCAGTCTTTTTTGAATTGTCGTTGTCAGATCATTAGCCATGGTCGGCCCCTCTGCGCAGGGTGCCCATTGGACGTAAGTCTATGTAGCCGCTGTACTAGTGGGAGTTGTCTTACGCAATAAGTGCGAAAAACCTTTCATAAGCCCTCTTGGAAAATTATCCGACGAAGTGCACATTGGAGTCTGGCTTAGCGATGTCAGACCACTGTGCTAGGGGATTGATTAGAAAACGTAGAGAAACGTATGTCTGACCACGATATTTTGAGTGATGCCGAGCGCGAGGCGCTGAGCGCCGTCATGCTGGAACCGGATCTGCCGCCGCAGCGCGTGTTGATCGCCGATGACGATAAGGACGCGCGCGAGCTGTTGGCGGAAATTCTTGGTCTGGATGGCATTCGCTGCATGACCGCAGCCAGCGGCAAAGCGGCGCTGGAACTATTGGACTCGAATAAATCGATTGGGCTGCTCATCACCGATCTGCGGATGGCACCGTGCAATGGTCTGGATTTGATACGCAAGGTGCGCGAGTCGGAGCGGGCGGAGCTGCCAATAATCATCATTTCCGGGGACGCCGATGTCCGCGATGCCATTGATGCGATGCACTTGAGTGTGGTGGATTTCCTGCTCAAGCCGATCGATGCTGGCCAGTTATTGGCACTGGTGAAGCATGAGCTGGGAGTGGTGCCGTAGGGGGCGAATTTAGGTTGCCTGTCATATCGCCATCGCGGGCAAGCCTCGCTCCTACAGGTACATGCAATCCGTAGGAGCAGGGGGGACGCCTAGTTCTTGCCCGCGATGGACTCACTGCACAATCCAAGCGAACACAAAAAAGCCCTGATCTTGCGATCAGGGCTTTTTGTTATCTACCGCTAACGCTTATTCACAGACCATTCTTGGCCTTGAACTCGCGGCGACGACGGTGCAGGACCGGCTCGGTGTAACCGTTCGGCTGTTGGGTGCCTTCGATTACCAGTTCGACGGCCGCCTGGAAGGCGATGTTGCTGTCGAAGTCCGGTGCCAGCGGACGGTACAGCGCGTCGTTGGCGTTCTGGCGATCAACCACCGGCGCCATGCGCTTGAGGCTTTCCAGTACCTGGGCCTCATTGACGATGCCGTGACGTAACCAGTTGGCGATGTGCTGGCTGGAAATACGCAGCGTGGCACGGTCTTCCATCAGGCCGACGTCGTTGATGTCCGGTACTTTCGAGCAACCCACGCCTTGGTCGATCCAGCGCACTACGTAACCGAGGATGCCCTGGGCATTGTTATCCAGCTCGTTCTGGACTTCTTCGGCCGACCAGTGGGTGTTGCTCGCCAACGGGATGGTCAGGATATCGTCGATCGACGCGCGACCACGCTTGGCCAGCTCGGCCTGACGGGCGAACACGTCGACCTTGTGGTAGTGCAGCGCGTGCAGTGCCGCTGCGGTCGGCGATGGCACCCAAGCGGTGTTGGCGCCGGCCAGCGGATGAGCGATTTTCTGCTCGAGCATCGCGGCCATCAGGTCGGGCATGGCCCACATGCCTTTACCGATCTGGGCGCGACCTTGCAGGCCGGTGCTCAAACCGATATCGACGTTCCAGTCCTCGTAGGCGCCGATCCACTTCTCTGACTTCATGGCCGCTTTGCGCACCATCGCGCCCGCTTCCATGGAGGTGTGGATTTCATCGCCGGTGCGGTCGAGGAAACCGGTGTTGATGAACACCACACGCTCGCTGGCCGCTTTGATGCAGGCCTTGAGGTTGACCGTGGTACGCCGCTCTTCGTCCATGATGCCGACTTTGAGGGTGTTGCGTGGCAGGTCGAGAACCTCTTCGATGCGACCGAACAGCTCGTTGGTGAACGCCGCTTCTTCCGGGCCGTGCATTTTCGGTTTAACGATGTAGACCGAGCCGGTGCGGCTGTTTTTGCGCGAGCTATTGCCGTTGAGGCTGTGAATCGCTGCGAGGCTGGTGACCAGACCGTCGAGAATTCCTTCCGGCACTTCGTTGCCGTCTTTGTCGAGAATCGCGTCGATGGTCATCAAATGGCCAACGTTACGCACGAACAGTAGGGAACGGCCGTGCAGGCTCAGTTCGCTACCGTCGAGCGCGGTGTAGCGGCGGTCGGCATTCATGGTGCGAGTAAAAGTCTTGCCGCCCTTGGACACTTCTTCACACAGGTCGCCCTTCATCAGGCCGAGCCAGTTGCGGTAGATCACCACTTTGTCATCGGCATCGACAGCGGCGACCGAGTCTTCGCAGTCCATGATGGTGGTCAACGCAGCTTCCATCAGCAGGTCTTTGACGCCGGCAGGGTCGGTCTGGCCGACGGGGGAGCTGGCGTCGATCTGGATTTCGAAGTGCAGACCATTGTTTTTCAGCAGGATCGCGGACGGCGCCGCGGCGTCGCCCTGGAAGGCGATCAGCTGTGCGTCGTTGCGCAGGCCGCTGTTACTGCCACCTTTAAGGCTGACCACCAGTTTGCCGTCGACGATCTTGTAGCCGGTGGAGTCGACGTGGGAGCCGGCCGCCAATGGCACGGCTTCGTCGAGGAAGACGCGGGCGAAGGCAATGACCTTGTCGCCACGGACCTTGTTGTAGCCTTTGCCTTTCTCTGCGCCGTCGGCCTCGCTGATGGCGTCAGTGCCATACAACGCGTCGTACAGCGAGCCCCAGCGAGCGTTCGAGGCGTTGAGGGCGAAGCGGGCGTTCATCACCGGTACGACCAGTTGTGGACCGGCCATGCGAGCGATTTCGTCGTCGACGTTTTGCGTCGTTGCCTGGAAATCGGCCGCTTCTGGCAGCAGATAACCGATGTCTTGCAGAAAGGCTTTGTAGGCCACGGCGTCATGGGCCTGGCCTGCTCGGGACTGGTGCCAGGCATCGATTCGCGCCTGGAGGTCGTCGCGTTTGGCGAGTAGGGCTTTGTTCTTCGGTGCCAGGTCATGAATGACCTTGTCAGCACCGGCCCAGAACTTATCGGCGGTGAGGCCGGTACCGGGAATGGCTTCGTTGTTCACGAAGTCGAACAGGACTTTGGCGACCTGCAGGCCACCGACTTGAACGTGTTCAGTCATTGCTTGCCTCACTCTGCTCAGCTATTTCGCTTTTCAGCTCTTCAATTTAACAATGAAGCCTCTGGCCATTTAAACCACAAACCCCCGCACCAGTACATGCCATTGCTGGCGGCTGGGTGGGTCCAATCAACGGCTCCAAGCCTTGCTGATAGGGCTTTTCGGGGTTGCGATGGCGCCTTGGCAGACATCGATCCAACGTTATGTAGTGCGCGCTACGGCATACTACATGATGAATTGCGGTTGTGAAAATTAGACTAAATACGTCGTTTAGCGACTTAAGCCAGCTATCCGGTCACGCTGGGGGACAGGATGTTCTCAAAAAACTATTGGATTGTTCCAGATAAATATAAAAACAGTACACGATTAGTTTTCTGCTGGAGCGAGCTTGCTCGCTCCTACAGGGTAAGGAGCAAGGCAGTTTGACCGCATGGATGCAAGGCTTGCCTATACTTGCCCTTCTATAATAAAAGTCATGACAAGAGGGCTGCGCCATGGACCACCTCGTACTTACCGTATTCGCCCCGGATAAAGCCGGTCAGGTCGAGCGCATCGCCCAGTGCATTGCCGAGCACGGCGGCAACTGGCTGGAAAGTCGTATGTCGCGCATGGCTGGGCAATTCGCCGGGATCCTGCGGGTCGGCGTGCCGGCCGAAGCCTATGATGAATTGGTGGATGCGCTGCAAGGGCTGTCAGAGCAAGGTATCCGCGTGATGATTGCCGAAAGCAGTATCGAGCAATCCTGCACCTGGAAGCCGATCGCTATGGAGCTGGTGGGCAATGACCGGCCGGGGATTGTGCGCGATATCACGCGGCTGTTGACCGAACAGGGTGTGAACCTGGAGCGGCTGGTCACTGATGTGCGGCCGGCACCCATGAGTAGCGAACCGCTGTTCCATGCCGAAGCCATTCTGGCGGTGCCGTTGACCTTGTCCCTGGATGTATTGCAGGCGCGCCTGGAAACCCTGGCGGATGACTTGATGGTCGAATTGGTGCTGCGTAGCGAGGTGTAAGCCAGAGGCAAAGGTTATCCAAGTAAAACGTGCACCTGCCTGTGGATAACCTGTAGAGATGCACCGCAAGCCCGGGCCGGCCGGGGTTCTTCAGGAACTGAGCAAAAAACGAACAGTTTCAAGGGCTTGTGCACAAACGGCGGGGATCACGCTGTGGATAACCTTGGGAAAGATGCTTGCAGGCCACGTCAATCCTGGCCTGCAGAGCTTTGTGTGTTTTTTGATCAGGCGCGCCGGCGCAGGCTGATCCAGGCATCCACGCTGTAAATTGCCAGACCTGCCCAAATAAACACGAATGCGATCAAGGTGCTTGAAGACAAATGCTCGCCAAACAACAGCACTGCCTGCGATAGCACCAGGGTCGGCGCTATGTATTGCAGGAAGCCCAGGGTGGTGTAGGGCAAGTGTCGTGCCGCCGCGTTGAAACACACCAGCGGCACCAGGGTGATTGGCCCTGCGGCCACCAGCCACCAAGCTTGGGAAGTCCCCCAGAACTCAAGCTGAGCGCTGGTCGCTACCGGGTTGAGCAGCAACCACGCAAGGGCAATCGGTACCAGCATCCAGGTTTCCACCACCAGCCCGGGTAACGCCTTGACCGGTGCCTGCTTGCGGATCAGTCCATAGAAACCAAAGGTCAGCGCCAGTATCAGCGATACCCACGGCAGGCTGCCGACTTGCCAGACTTGCTGCGCCACACCAATGGTCGCCAGGCTCACTGCCAACCACTGCATGCGCCGCAGACGCTCGCCCAGCAACAGCATGCCCAGCAGCACGTTCACCAGCGGATTGATGTAATAGCCGAGACTGGCTTCGAGCATGCGGCCGTTATTCACCGACCACACATAGGTCAGCCAGTTGGCCGCGATCAGCATGCCGCTCAAGGCCAGAATCGCCAGTCGCCGCGGGTTTTCGCGCAGTTCGCGCCACCAGCCAGGGTGCTTCCAGACCAATAGCAGCAGTGAGCCAAACAGCGCAGACCAGAGCACCCGGTGGACGATGATTTCCACAGCGGGAACGCTGGCGATGGCTTTGAAGTAGAGCGGGAACAGTCCCCAAATGATGTAGGCGGTCAGACCCAGAGTGTACCCGCGACGCGGGTTGGCGGCTTGCATGCAGAATCCTTGCTTAGGCAGCTAACAAAGCAGTGATTGTAGGGTGGTTGTATAGATGTGTCGTGTTCGCTTTTTTTGTAGGAGCGAGCTCGCTCGCGATGGACTCAAGGGCGACGCGTTTATTCAGAAAACACGCGTTATCGTTAACGTCCATATTGCGAGCAAGCTCGCTCCTACAAGGGATCAGAACAACTTCAAAGGTTCTTCATTGAGTGCGGCAAGCTGCTCGCGCAATGCCAATACCTGATCGCCCCAATAACGCTCCGTACCGAACCACGGGAAGCTGCGGGGGAATGCCGGATCATCCCAACGTCGGGCCAGCCAGGCGCTGTAGTGCATCAGACGCAGAGCACGCAACGGTTCGATAAGCGCCAGCTCACGCGAGTCGAAGTCATGGAACTCGCTGTAGCCGTCCATCAATTCGGACAGCTGACCGAGACATTCCTGACGGTTGCCGGCGAGCATCATCCACACATCCTGCACCGCCGGGCCCATGCGGCAGTCGTCGAGGTCGACGATGTGGAACATTTCATCGCGGCACATCATGTTGCCGGGGTGGCAGTCACCGTGCATGCGGATGTTCTGATGGGGCGTGGCCTGGTAGACCTCTTGCACCCGCTTGAGCAGATCGCGGGCGACCGACTCGTAGGCAGGAAGCAAGCTGCGAGGAATGAAATTGCCTTCGAGCAAGGTCGTCAGTGAATCTTGGCCAAAGTTTTTCACCCCGAGGGCTTCGCGGTGTTCGAATGGACGGGTGGCACCGACCGCATGCAAACGGCCGAGCAATTGCCCGAGGCGATACAGCTGATCCAGGTTGCCCGGCTCTGGCGCACGGCCGCCACGGCGTGGGAACAGGGTGAAACGAAAACCCGCGTGTTCGAACAGGCTTTCGCCGTTGTGCACAATGGGGGCTACCACTGGAACATCGCATTCGGCGAGTTCATAGGTAAAGCGGTGTTCTTCGAGGATCGCCTCGTTGGTCCAGCGCTGTGGGCGGTAGAACTTGGCGATCAGCGGCTCGGAGTCTTCGATGCCGACCTGGTAAACGCGGTTTTCGTAGCTGTTGAGCGCCAGAATACGGGCGTCACTGTGAAAGCCGATGCTTTCAACAGCATCGAGCACCAGGTCGGGTGTAAGGGTTTCAAACGGATGGGCCATGCTGACTCCTGCGCGCAGCAGGCTGCCGCGTCCGGCCAGACATGGTAGCGCAGACGGAGCGTCTTTAGTGGTTGATCGTTCCCACGCTCTGCGTGGGAATGTCTCACTGGACGCGCAGCAATCGCTTGGGCAGTGACGCAAAGCTCACTGGCTGCATTCCCGCGCAGAGCGTAGGGAACGATCGTTACGCGCCGATGATTCCGCCATCTTCACGGGTGATCGCCATTACCGACGACCTCGGCTTGCCGTTGGGCAAGTGCTCCGGGAAGGTCGAACCGCCGTTCTCGCCCGGGTGCTGAATACCGACGAACAGCGTTTTGTGATCCGGCGAGAAGCTGATACCGGTTACTTCACAACCCACCGGGCCGACCATGAACCGACGGATCTCACCGCTGGCCGGATCGGCGCAGAGCATCTGATTGTTGCCCATGCCAGCGAAGTCTCCGCTGTTGCTGACGTCGCCGTCGGTGAGAATCCACAGTCGGCCAGCAATGTCGAAACCCAGGCCGTCCGGGCTGTTGAACATATTCTGCGGGGTGATGTTCGACGAGCCGCCTTTGGGTTTACCGGCATGTACGGCAGGATTTCCCGCCACTACAAACAGATCCCAGGAAAAGCTCATGGCTGCGTGGTCGTCGCGGTTTTCCTGCCAGCGCAGAATCTGCCCGTAGACGTTCTTCTCCCGCGGGTTCGGGCCGCCGACCGGTTGGCCGTCTTCGCCGCGCTTGGCGTTGTTGGTCAGGGTGCAATAGACCTGGCCGTCTTTGGGGCTGACGACGATCCATTCCGGACGGTCCATGCGTGTGGCGTTGACCACGCTGGCGGCAAGGCGCGCGTGGATCAACACTTGCGCCTGGTCGGCAAAACCATTGCTGGCATTGATACCGTTTTTACCGTGGGTCAACTCAAGCCACTGGCCCTGGCCTTTTGGATGATCCGGGTTGCCGTCGCCGGCATCGAAACGCGCAACATACAGCGTGCCGTGATCCAGCAGGTCGCGGTTGGCTTTCGGGTCGCGGTGATTGATTTTGTCGCGGCTGATGAACTTGTAAATGAACTCACCGCGCTCATCGTCGCCCATGTACACCACGGCGCGACCGTCGCTGGTTTCGGCCAGTGCAGCGTTTTCATGTTTGAAGCGGCCAAGGGCGGTGCGTTTGACCGGGGTTGACTGTGGGTCGAACGGGTCAATCTCCACGACCCAGCCGTGACGGTTGAGTTCGTTGGGGTTTTTCGCCAGGTCGAAACGCGGGTCGTGTTGATGCCAGTTGATTTCTTTGCTGGTCGCTACCGCGCCATAGCGTTTTTGCGCGGTGTCGAATTTCTGCTCGGGATTGCTGCTGCCGAAGCAGTCGGTGAAGTTCTCTTCACAGGTCAGATAGGTCCCCCACGGCGTTTTGCCGTTGGCGCAGTTCTGGAATGTGCCGAGGACTTTTTTGCCGTGCTTGTCATTGCTGGTTTTCAACAGGTCATGCCCGGCGGCCGGGCCGCTCAGGCGCAGCGGCGAGTTGCCGTGGATGCGGCGGTTGTAGCGCGAGCCCTGGACGAATTGCCACTGGCCGTTTTTGCGTTGCACTTCGATCACCGAGACGCCTTCGCTGGCCAGAGCCTTGCGCACATCTTCCGCCGACTGCGGCATGCCGCCATGGGGGTAGAGGTAGCGGTAGTTGGTGTATTCGTTGTTAATCGCCATCAGCGCGCGGTCGTGGTCGCCGGGGAAGGCAAACAGGCTCATGCCGTCATTGTTGTCGCCAAACTGGACTTCCTGGGCCTGGGCTGTGCCATTGCCGGTCGGGTCGAAGGCCGGGCCGTTCTTTTGCAGCGCCTGGCCCCAACTGATCAGTACCGACGATGTGTAGCCCGGCGGCAGGGTGATGGTGTCGCTGGTGGCGGTGGCAATGCTGTTGAAACCCAGCAGTTCGCTTGAGCCGGTGCTGACGCTGGCTGCCAGAACGCTGCGGCTCAGCAGGTTGCCGCCCAGAAACATTGCCGCGCCACACAAGGCGCCGGCACTGATAAAGCCGCGGCGGCTGAGGCCGACAATTTTTTCGAGGTCGGTGGGCTGGTTTTCTTCCAATAGATTCACATCAAGCTCCCTGCAGGTTTTTGCAGGCACCTTAACGAGCGCCGATGAAGGAAATGTTTCAATAATTTTTCAAGCTGCGCCGAGCCCCCGTAGCAGCTGCCGAAGGCTGCGTCCGAGGGCGAAGCACTCGCAATCCGGTTAACTCAATAAAAGGTCAGAATTGCAGTGCCTGAATTTACGACTGCTGCGCAGCCGAACGCAGCCTCGCAGGCTCGACAGCTGCTACACGCAGCCGGACGCAGCCTTCGGCAGCTGCTACGGGATATGCGTCCGCCCTTGGTTATAGCGGTGTGCCGAGCAATACGTTGGACGGTGCGAACTGCACCAGGACGGGTTTTCCAGTCGTCAGCACCAAGGTTCTAAGGTGTAACGGCTCGGCCAACGCACACAAGGTTTGCCCGTTAGGCAGGGCGATCCGTACCTCGCTGGGGCCGTCTTCGGCGTCGAGAATTTCTTCGATAATCCCGCTCAGGCAATTGTGTCCAGGTGTTGCAGATTGATCGATGGCCAGCAAATCGAGCCAGCCAGCCTTGATCAATGCGACCACTTCAGTGCTCATTTCCAGCTCTAATCGCAGGGTGCTGTCGTGGGTGATCTGCGCCTGGATCGTCAGTCCTTCGGCCAGCTCCAGGCGGACCAGATCATTGCGCCCCTGACTGTCGATGGCCACGACCTTGCCGTGCAGTTGATTACGCGCGCTGGTCCTGAGCATCAAACGGCCGAGCAGGTCCAGGTCGCTGGCATCTTCCGCGGCCTCCAGCACCTGAGCTTGCAAGGCTTGCAGACGTTGATAGAGCCGCAATACCCGCTCACCCTCTGTGGATAACTTCGCGCCACCGCCGCCCTTGCCACCGACGCTGCGTTCGACCAAAGGCTTCTGTGCGAGGTTGTTCAACTCATCGATGGCATCCCAGGCCGCCTTGTAACTCAATCCCGCGCTTTTTGCGGCGCGTGTGATCGAGCCTTGCTCGGCAATGTGTTGCAGCAAGGCGATGCGCTGTGGACGACGGACGATGTGTTGAGTCAAAAGCGTGGGCAAGGACATGGCGGCGCGCTACGAGCTGTATTGATGGGGTTGGACGTTGGCGCCTTGGCGCGTGAGAGTCAAGTCAGGTCAACTCGCCGGGTTTGGGGGTTCTGGCCAGGCAATAGACGTCGACCCGTCGGGCTCCCGCGTTCATTAACAAGCGGGCGAGGCTTTCGGCGGTGGCGCCGGTGGTCAGTACATCGTCGATCAAAGCCAGGTGCCGGCCTTTGATCTGCGCATCGGGCAGCAGGGTGAATGCCCTTCGCAGGTTGAGTTTGCGCGCCTTGGCATCCAGGTCCTGTTGCGCGGCAGTGTCCTGAGTCCGCAGCAGCAGGCGTTCTTCGCAGGGGAGGTTCAGGCTGTCGCCGAGCCAGTGAGCGAGCATCGCCGCCTGGTTGTAGCCGCGCTCGCGCAGGCGCTTGTTGGCCAAGGGCACAGGGACCAGGGCCTCGGGCCGTGCGAGGTCCTCATCAAAGCGATGTTGCAGCGATTGGCTGAGTAGTTCGGCCAGCAAGCGCCCAAACGGCCACTTTGCGTTGTGCTTGAAACGGGTAATCAAGCTGTCGATCGGAAAGCTGTAAGTAAAGGGTGTTACGACCTGTTGAAAGGCCGGGGGCTTTTTCAGACATTGGCCGCAAGTCAAACCGGCCATGGGCAAGGGCAGGGCGCAAACCTGGCAGTGATCACCGAGCCAGGGCAGCTCACTTTCACAAGGTGTGCAGATGGGATGAGGGGTGTCGGTGAGTTCGTCACAGAGCAAACAGGTCTGTTTGTTTTTTAACCAGATGTAAACCGGTCCTTTGTATTGTGGTTGACAGTGCATGTCTCTTCCTTAAATATGCCGAACATCCGTGTCGCGTCTGTGGGTATTACATGCCACAGCCGCTTGCCAAGCATAAACAAGGAATCGCCAATGAGCGCCAGCACCACTGCCAACCTGCGTCATGACTGGTCTTTAGCCGAAGTCAAAGCGCTGTTCGTTCAGCCCTTCAATGACCTGCTGTTCCAGGCCCAGACGGTGCACCGCGCGCATTTCGACGCCAATCGCGTGCAAGTCTCGACGCTGCTGTCGATCAAAACCGGTGCTTGCCCGGAAGATTGCAAATATTGTCCGCAGTCCGGTCACTACAACACCGGTCTGGAAAAAGAAAAACTGCTGGAAGTGCAGAAGGTCCTCGAAGAGGCCGCTCGCGCCAAGGCCATTGGTTCGACCCGTTTCTGCATGGGCGCGGCCTGGAAACATCCGTCGGCCAAAGACATGCCCTACGTGCTGGAAATGGTCAAAGGCGTGAAGGCCATGGGCCTGGAAACCTGCATGACTCTTGGCCGTCTCGATCAGGACCAGACCGCAGCCCTGGCCCAGGCCGGTCTGGACTACTACAACCACAACCTGGATACCTCGCCCGAGTTCTACGCCAGCATCATCACGACTCGTACTTACGGCGAGCGCCTGCAAACGCTGGCGTACGTGCGTGATTCCGGAATGAAAATCTGCTCCGGCGGCATCCTCGGCATGGGTGAGTCCCTCGATGACCGCGCCAATCTGCTGATCCAGCTGGCCAACTTGCCAGAGCATCCGGAGTCGGTGCCGATCAACATGCTGGTAAAAGTCGCCGGTACGCCGCTGGAAAACGCCGATGACGTCGATCCGTTCGACTTCATCCGCATGCTGGCGGTTGCGCGAATCCTGATGCCGCAGTCCCACGTGCGTCTGTCCGCTGGCCGTGAGGCGATGAACGAGCAGATGCAGGCTTTGGCCTTCTTTGCCGGTGCCAACTCGATTTTCTACGGCGATAAATTGCTGACCACCGCCAACCCGCAGGCTGACAAGGACATGCAACTGTTCTCGCGCCTGGGCATCCTGCCGGAAGCTCGCGAAGAGCACGCTGACGAAGTGCATCAGGCGGCCATCGAGCAGGCGCTGGTGGAACAGAAGAGCAGCGAGCAGTTTTATAACGCCGCTGTTTAATCGGACACTGACCTGTAGGAGCGAGGCTCGCCCGCGATGCAGACACCTCGGGTTAGCTGAATGATTGCGGTGATGCTATCGCGGGCAAGCCTCGCTCCTACAGGGGTGTAGTTGTTGCCAGCTTTTCTCCGATCTTACCCCCGAGGCCTGCATGTCTTTCGATCTCGCCGCACGCCTTGCTGCTCGTCGTGCCGAAAACCTTTATCGCCATCGTCCTCTGCTTGAAAGCCCCCAAGGTCCGGAAGTGGTGGTCGACGGTCAGCCGTTGCTGGCGTTCTGCAACAACGATTACCTGGGCCTGGCCAATCACCCGCAAGTGATTGAAGCGTGGCGCGCCGGGGCGGTTCGTTGGGGCGTGGGCGGTGGCGCTTCGCATCTGGTGATCGGCCACAGCGCCCCGCACCATGCGCTGGAAGAAGCCTTGGCCGATTTGACCGGCCGCCCGCGGGCGCTGCTGTTCACCACCGGTTACATGGCCAACCTCGGCGCGGTCACGGCGCTGGTCGGGCAGGGCGATACGGTGCTGGAAGACCGGCTCAATCATGCATCGTTGCTGGATGCCGGGCTGTTGTCCGGCGCTCGCTTCAACCGCTATCTGCATAACGATGCGATCAGCCTGGCCAAGCGTCTGGAAAAAGCCACCGGCAACACGCTGGTGGTGACCGATGGCGTGTTCAGCATGGACGGCGACCTCGCCGATTTGCCCGCACTGGCCCGGGTAGCCAAAGCCAAAGGCGCCTGGTTGATGGTCGATGACGCCCACGGCTTTGGTCCGTTGGGTGCCAACGGTGGCGGGATCGTCGAGCACTTTGGTTTGAGTCAGGAGGATGTGCCGGTATTAGTCGGCACGCTGGGTAAGGCCTTCGGCACGGCGGGGGCGTTCGTCGCCGGTAGCGAAGAGCTGATCGAAAGCCTGATCCAGTTCGCCCGGCCGTACATCTACACCACCAGCCAACCGCCGGCACTGGCTTGTGCCACGCTCAAAAGCCTCGAACTGCTGCGCAGCGAGCATTGGCGACGTGAGCACCTGAATGCGCTGATCCGCCAGTTCCGCCAAGGCGCCGAGCAGATTGGTCTGGAACTGATGGACAGTTTTACGCCGATCCAGCCGATCATGATCGGCGATAGCGGGCGCGCCGTTCGCTTTTCGCAGATGTTGCGCGAGCGCGGCTTGATGGTCACTGCGATCCGTCCGCCGACCGTGCCGGCCGGCAGCGCACGTTTGCGCGTGACTTTGTCCGCGGCCCACAGCGAGGCTCAGGTCCAGCTATTGTTAAATGGACTGGCAGACTGCTTTAGCGAATTGGGACCGGAGCCAAGCCATGCGTGATCGACTGATTCTGCTGCCCGGTTGGGGCCTCGGCATTTCGCCGCTGGAACCGCTGGCGGCTGCTTTGCAGGGGCTGGACGAACACCTGCGGGTCGATATCGAACCGTTGCCGGAGCTTGAATCGGGTGACCTGGATGAGTGGCTCGACGAACTCGACGCAATCCTGCCGGACAATGCCTGGCTGGGTGGTTGGTCACTGGGTGGCATGCTCGCCTCGGAACTGGCCGCCCGACGTGGCGATCGTTGCTGCGGTTTGCTGACGATGGCCAGTAATCCTTGTTTTGTTGCCCATGACGAATGGCCGAGCGCGATGCAGGGGGAAACCTTTGATGCGTTTCTTGCCGGGTGCGGTGCCGACCCGCGGGGGACGCTTAAGCGCTTCGGCCTGCTCTGCGCCCAAGGCGCCAATGACCCGCGCGGCATAGCGCGTCTGTTGCTCGGTGGTGCGCCGAATACACCGCCTTCAGCCCTGTTGAGCGGGTTGGAGTTGCTCGCGCAACTGGATACCCGCCAGGCCTTGCAATCCTTCCGTGGCCCGCAGTTGCATCTGTTTGCCGGGCTCGACGGCCTGGTCCCGGCCGAAGCGGCGGGGGCGTTGCTGGCGTTGTTGCCGGATGTCGAAATCGGTCTGATTGAACAGGCCAGCCACGCGTTTCTTCTGGAAGACCCCCACGGTGTGGCGGGGGCGATCCAGGCCTTTTTGCATGAGTCCGGTGATGACTGATTTGTCCTTTCCCAATCTTCCCGGCGGCCTGCCCGACAAGCGTCAGGTAGCGGCGTCCTTTTCCCGCGCGGCGGCCAGTTATGACAGCGTGGCCGAGTTGCAGCGGGCGGTTGGCGGTGAATTGCTGAGCCGCTTGCCGGGTGACTTCTCCCCCGGTCGCTGGCTGGATATGGGCTGCGGCACGGGTTATTTCAGTCGCGTTCTGGGTCAGACATTCCCCGAGAGCGAAGGGCTGGCGCTGGACATTGCCGAAGGCATGCTCAACCACGCTCGGCCGTTAGGTGGTGCAGTACATTTCATCGCCGGCGATGCCGAGCGTTTACCGTTGCAGGCGCAGAGTTGCGAGCTTGTTTTTTCCAGCCTGGCGGTGCAGTGGTGTGCGGACTTCACCTCAGTGCTGAGTGAGGCGTATCGCGTACTGAAGCCTGGCGGCGTGTTGGCGTTTGCCAGTCTGTGCGTCGGTACGTTGTATGAGTTGCGCGATAGCTGGAGCCAGGTGGATGGCATGGTTCACGTCAATCGCTTCCGCCAGTTCAGCGCTTATCAGCAGCTGTGTGCTGCCAGCGGTTTGCGTGTAGTCAGCCTGGAAACTCGCCCGCATGTGTTGCATTACCCGGACGTGCGCAGCCTGACTCACGAGCTCAAAGCCTTGGGCGCGCACAATCTGAACCCCGGTCGGCCGGGTGGTTTGACGGGCCGGGCGCGGATACTCGGTTTGATCCAGGCCTATGAACAGTTTCGTCAGGCACAAGGGCTGCCTGCGACTTACCAGGTGGTCTACGCCGTATTGGAGAAACCTTTATGAGTGCAGCCTATTTCATCACCGGCACTGATACCGATGTCGGCAAGACCACCATCGCCGCAGGTCTGTTGCATGCTGCACGCTCGGCGGGATTGAGCACGGCGGCGGGTAAACCGGTGGCCTCCGGCTGTGAGGTGACGCCCAAGGGGCTGCGCAACGCCGATGCACTGGCGTTGCTGGCTGAATGCTCATTGCCGCTGAGTTACGCCGAGGTCAACCCGGTGGCGTTCGAGCCGGCGATCGCACCCCATCTGGCGGCCCGCGAGGCGGGTGTGGCGCTCACTGTTCAGTCGTTGTTGGCGCCGATGCGGCATATTCTGGGCCAGCAGGCCGACTTCACGTTGATCGAAGGCGCTGGCGGCTGGCGGGTGCCATTGGCCGATCAGGACAACCTGTCGGACCTGGCGATGGCCCTGGCTTTGCCGGTGATTCTGGTAGTGGGTGTGCGCCTGGGTTGCATCAGTCATGCGTTGCTGACGGCCGAGGCGATTGCCCGGGACGGTCTGCAGTTGGTGGGTTGGGTGGCCAACATCATCGACCCCAAGACTTCGCGTCTGGAGGAGAATCTCGCGACTCTGGCCGAACGGTTGCCGGCGCCATGTCTCGGTCGAGTGCCCAAGCTTAAGGTTGTCACAGCAGAAGCGGTGGCCGAGTATTTGCAGCTGGACCTTCTAGACTAGATTTTGCCTATGATAAGGCACTATGCCATTAGTGTTTTTGTCGGGCCTTTTCCGGGTGGGTCTGCTTCAATGGACGCTGTTTATCCTCTGCAGGATCGAGTTCTTCCATGGAAATCTCAGGGAATACCGCTTTCTACGCTGGTCTGAGCACTCTCCAGACAGGGCAGAATCGTGTCGATCAGGCCGCCGGCCAGATCGCCAACACAACTGTCGAACGCGCGCTCACCAGCCAGTCTTCCGAAGCCCAGGTCGATCGCCTGCGCTCGGTAGACCGCAGCCAGCAATCGGATCTGGCGAGCAGCATGGTCGATATGTCCATGGGCAAGATTCAGGCGGAACTGGGCGTCAAAGTCGCCAAGGCGTCCGATGAAATGCTCGGTACGCTGATCAATACCTACGCGTGATCGCTCGCTGATTTTCTTTGCTCCTGCGCCGTGCGTTGCATGGCGTTCTGTCGGGTATGTCCTTCTCTTTCAACTAATATTTCCTACACCGTCTTTGCGCAGGTAATGGCTGTGGGCCTTTGCGTGCGTGGCGTTGCGGCAGGCGATGACGAACGGCAAATGATCGACGCTTGACAAGGTTTGGTCGTAAACGTATGTTTCAAACAACTGTTTGACCGCCACGACAAACCAACGCGGTCGTTCATTCCCGGTTTCATCAGCAGAGGTTTATCGCTATGCCTGACTACAAGGCCCCCTTGCGTGATATTCGCTTCGTTCGTGACGAACTGCTCGGTTACGAAGCGCACTATCAGAGCCTGCCGGCTTGCCAGGACGCAACGAAGGATATGGTTGACGCCATTCTCGAGGAAGGCGCCAAGTTTTGTGAGCAGGTGTTGGCTCCGCTGAACCGTGTGGGTGACACCGAAGGCTGCACCTGGAGCGAAACCGGCGTTAAGACCCCGACGGGCTTCAAAGAAGCCTACAAGCAATTCGTCGAAGGTGGCTGGCCGAGTCTGGCCCATGACGTAGAGCATGGCGGCCAAGGCTTGCCGGAGTCGCTGGGGCTGGCAGTCAGCGAAATGGTTGGCGAAGCCAACTGGTCGTGGGGCATGTACCCAGGCCTGTCCCATGGCGCGATGAACACCATTTCCGAACACGGTACACCTGAGCAACAAGAGGCTTACCTGACCAAGCTGGTCTCCGGCGAATGGACCGGCACCATGTGCCTGACCGAACCGCACTGCGGCACCGACCTGGGCATGTTGCGCACCAAGGCCGAACCTCAGGCTGACGGTTCCTACAAAGTCACCGGCACCAAGATCTTCATCTCGGCCGGTGAGCACGATATGGCCGACAATATCGTCCACATCGTTCTGGCACGTCTGCCGGATGCACCGGCCGGCACCAAAGGCATTTCCCTGTTCATCGTTCCCAAGTTCCTGCCAAACGCTGACGGTTCGGTCGGTTCGCGCAACGCTGTGACCTGCGGTTCCCTGGAACACAAGATGGGTATCCACGGTAACGCAACGTGCGTGATGAACTTCGATGCGGCCACCGGTTTCCTGATCGGCCCGGCGAACAAAGGCCTGAACTGCATGTTCACCTTTATGAACACCGCGCGTCTGGGCACTGCTCTGCAAGGTCTGGCTCACGCCGAGATCGGTTTCCAGGGCGGCCTGAAATACGCTCGCGATCGCCTGCAAATGCGTTCCCTGACTGGCCCGAAAGCGCCGGACAAAGCCGCTGACCCGATCATCGTGCACCCTGACGTACGCCGCATGCTGTTGACCATGAAGGCCTTCGCCGAAGGCAACCGTGCAATGGTGTACTTCACTGCCAAACAGGTCGACATCGTCAAGTACGGTGTGGACGAGGAAGAGAAGAAGAAAGCCGACGCTTTGCTAGCCTTCATGACGCCGATCGCCAAAGCCTTCATGACTGAAGTGGGCTTCGAATCCGCCAACCATGGCGTGCAAATCTACGGCGGCCACGGCTTCATCGCCGAGTGGGGCATGGAGCAGAACGTTCGCGACAGCCGCATTTCCATGCTGTACGAAGGCACCACCGGTATTCAGGCGCTGGACCTGCTGGGCCGTAAAGTGTTGATGACTCAAGGCGAGGCTCTGAAGGGCTTCACCAGGATCGTCCACAAGTTCTGCCAGACCAACGAAGGCAACGAAGCGCTCAAAGAGTTCGTCGAACCTCTGGCTGCGCTGAACAAAGAGTGGGGCGAGCTGACCATGAAGGTCGGTATGGCTGCCATGAAAGATCGCGAAGAAGTCGGTGCCGCTTCGGTGGATTACCTGATGTACTCCGGTTATGCCTGCCTGGCTTACTTCTGGGCTGACATGGCGCGTCTGGCGGCGGAAAAACTGGCTGCCGGCACCACCGAAGAGGCGTTCTACACCGCCAAGCTGCAGACTGCGCGCTTTTACTTCCAGCGCATCCTGCCGCGTACCCGCACGCACGTAGCAACCATGCTGTCGGGCGCCAACAACCTGATGGGCATGAAAGAAGAAGACTTCGGTCTGGGTTACTAAGCCCTGACGCAGTCCTTCAAAAGCCGCTGCTCCTCCGGGAGCCGCGGTTTTTTTTTGAATGAAAAAAGCCCGGACCTTGCATCCGGGCTTGTAAGGCTTTGCTCCTGAGTCGTCAGACCATGCTCACCACGGGGTGGGCTCCAGCGGGCCGACGCCAGTCGGGGTGCTTGCACCTTCCCCATTGCGCACGAACGGCAGGTGCCAGAAGTCGTTCGGGACGATGGGGTCGCCCGGTCTGATGTTTTCCGGAAAGATGAACTCAAACACCGGCGCCACATACTGTCCCGCAATCAGACCGTTGGCCACTGTTACCTTACTGGCATTTTGCAAGCAACTGTCCACTACAGTCTGGCTGGCGGTCGCCGTCGGAACGCAGAGTGAGCGCACCATGACGCGCAGGGTACGAGTTGGCTGGCTGAGGAGCCCAATCGGCGCCTTGGTCGCCCGTATCCTGGCACGTTGCGGCTGAGGGCCAACGTTCTGGGTCGTGATGCCACCCGAGGCGCCGAAACAGTTCGTTGTAAGGGCCAGAGGGTTGCACTCACCTGTCATCTCAAAAGGTGTCACCCAGCGGTTGGTTTGCGCGCCGGTCGAAGGATCGACGTCTATCAGGTAAATGTCGACCGGAGTCTTGACGTCGGTAGTCGACGCTTCGAGGAAAATCCGATTCGCCGTCTCCTGCGCCGCACCGTTGACAGCCGTCGCCGAGGGGTCGGCGCTGCCGATGCCAAAGTCTCCGATAGACAGGTAGCTGGGCTGCGTACCAGGCTGAGTGTAGATCCCGACGCTGGCCTCTATCGTGTGCGCCGAGATGAAGTCCGGGGCACCCACTGTAGTCGACTTGAACAGCGTGCCAGCGTAGGTGATGAAGTCGCCGACTTCGAACGGTGCTTGCTGGGTCGGGTCGGGGTCCGTCGCCGTGCGTGTAGCATCGCTGAAGCTCTTCATGACGTACTGGCTGCAATAGAGCTGGCCCAGGCTCGGCGGGGTGAGCTCTCCGCTTGCAGGGGGAGCTACGCCAGCCTGGCTGAAGTTTCGGCAGTTGTTAGAGCTGGTCGCGGAAACGACCTTTGGCCGGTTTTTCTCTGGGCAGAGTGCGTCGCTCCCAGCTGCCGTGCGTGGCACGCACATCGGGTAGCCGGTGGCGGCGTGGATAGTCGGGTTGGCGTCATCGACGGAGAAGCGAGGGTCGGGGCTCTGGGGACGGCCAAAGCGCCCATTCGGATCGTTGATCTGGATGATCGCCGGCTGCAGCGGGTTGCCGCTGTCAACCTGGATGTTACCAGTGGCGTAGTCGATGTTGGTGATGACGCCGCTGCCGGCGTTGACTGATTGCTGGGAGACAGTGATCAGCCCGGCGATTTGCTTGGTGCCGACGGTATTGCCAACCACATGGATCTCGAACGATGGGTAAGCAGGCGGGACTTTACTGAGGGCCAGCGATCCACCGTTGACGAATTGGGCCCACGTCAGGGTATTGGCCGGCATCTGGATAACAGTGTTGCAAGGGACTGTATACGTAACGCCATTCAGTTGGACCGTACCACCAAAGCGGCCAGGGTTGCTGGTGTTAGGGCAGCCGGCATTGCTGGTGTCCAGGGTCATGTTCTGGATAAAGCCAACGACGTCGAATTGGTGAATCGCATTCTGGTTCGCGAATAGCGGATCAGGGAGCGTGGCCGTTGGGAACTGCGTTGTTGCGCCCGGGGCGGGGGGCCTGGCGGTCCCACCCTTGGCAAATGCATAACCTCCCCCCCCAAGGACCAGAGCGAAGGCGACCGCACCGGCGATCAGTGTGGGACGAGCGATGACGCCGTTGAATCGTTTGTGAAACGGTGGTGTGGCTAGCGTTTTTGCTTTTTCACGTATGCTCATGGTCCTCTCCAATATCTTGCTGGGCCAGTTGCCGGTCAATCGACTCGCCTACCCGGTGATGCACTAAGGCCTGCGCAAAAAATACGGAGCAGAGCAGCGTCGAATTGGGGCTCGCGAGAGACATTTCTCTGAGCCTGGAGCGTGTAAAGCAGTTGTCGTGCCTAATTGCACAATCAGTCGCTAATGCGCGGAAATGCTGGCTGCGGCGTTTTTTTTTTGCACTCCGCACAGGCCTGTTCGAAGCGCAGATGTGGGGGGAGATGTCCCCAGACACGGGGAGTGTGGCGCGAAGTTGAGGATGGGGGCAGGCCTGCTGCGCGAGGCTACAACCCAGGCGCACCGCCTCAACCGTCATCCGCAGATCGCTCGTACCGGTACCGGGCAATGCAGTGATTTTTTCTCGCAGTGTTTTTTGTGATTTTGTGTGGGGAGGGGAGTACAGGGATTGGCTTGGATAGCCCGTCTGATGGCGCTGGCCCAGCATCACGACCGCCGACGATAAGACAAAGGCCGCACAGGCCGTGAGTTGTCGATTAAGCCTTTCTCGCGGGATCGAGAACAGGACAAAGGCGGCCGGTAATTCACCCGGCCTGGACGAGTGTTTGCGTAAATGGTTAAAGCGCAAACATACACGCGCCATAAAAAACAGTATGAGCAATGTCGTTATCGAACTATTCAACGTGGTATTGGTTAGTTTGACGTCTACCGATACATTGAATAAGGCAGCGTAAGAATCGGCACTCAATGATCATGGAATAATCAATGCCGATAACCAATGTAGTGCGACCTGCGCGCTCGTATGTTCAGGGTGCTTCATGGCGCAAACCAACGGTCCATATCATCACGCAAATTGGGCACTTGTTATTTCCCGACTCTCCAACTTTTATGGATGGGGTGAACCCACTCTGCATTTACTCTGCCAGCCGTATGAAAAATATTTAATTTGCCATGAGTGCCCCGTAAACATTGGCTGTTGGCTGAAATTCTGGGTGAATCAAGACGCGGATGCTGCTGGGGGATTGCACCCAATAGTGGGGAATTTCACACCGAAGTTGAGGGGGTTTAACCGCTCTTTCTGATTGTTGCTGCTCATCTGCGCTCGGTAGTTTTTTTAAGCTGACAAATGGTCCGTTTGGTCCGTTCGATAAAAAAATATTTGAAATTCGACTACTAAAATTTTCCATTGCAGCTAGAGTCCACTTGGACGCCTATCGTGGTGCGACAAAAGAACATTTCAATTAGGCCTAAAACAAGAGAGCACTTTGCCAGTTCGACTACGCCTCACGTCAGCCAACTTCCAATCGGAGTTATAACTCGCGCGAGCAGCAAGATTCCTGGCCAGGAGTTTATCTCGCAACGGGACAACCCCATATTGAACGAGAGTGTCATCATGATGAAACACTTGAGCATCCATCGAACTATCCGCTTGACCTGCGCGATCGCAGGCGGCCTGGTTGTAGTGAGTCTGCCCTTCAAGAATGCCCTCGCCGCTACAGCACCAGTGATCGCTGCTCCACCGCTTGTGGATGTACTACCCACCCTGCAGCCGCTGAGCGGTATCACACCGCCCGACCCCTCGGGAACCGAAGACGGATTCGAAGTCACTCTGATGGGCGACTACGTGAAAAATCGCACAGCGGCGATCCAATTGGGCAAGGCCCTTTTCTGGGACATGGAGGTCGGCAGCGATGGCTCCACCGCTTGCGCGACTTGTCACTTTCACGCCGGGGCCGATCACCGGATCACCAACCAGATCAACCCCGGCCAGAGAAACACCAATGCGAACGTCGCGTCGATCTTCAACAAGCCGTTCGCAGCGTCCGACATCCCTGGCGACGTGGCCTCATACACGACCAGATCAGGTGGCAAGGGCGGCCCGAACTACACGCTCAAGAAAACCGACTTTCCGACCCATGTGCTGGCCGATCCGCTCGATCGCAATTCACCGATCCTCTATTCGACCGACGATGTGATCGGCTCACAAGGCGTGTTCGACGCCAACTTCGTCAAGCCGCGTCAATCGCGTTTCGACGATTGCAAGCGGCAGCCGGACGGTATCTTCCAGGTCAATGGCATCAATGTCCGTCGTAGTACCGGGCGCAACGCACCTACGGTAATCAACGCCGTCTTCAACGTGCGCAATTTCTGGGATGGCCGGGCCAATAACGTCTTCAATGGCTTCTCGCCGTTCGGCAATCGCGATCCCGATGCCGCCATCTTCGTTACCAGAGATAGCAGCGGGGTTGCGGCCAAGGTGCGGCTAGCACTCAAGGATGCCTCTGCCGCCTCGCAGGCCGTGGGACCTCCCGGCAGCCCAGTCGAAATGTCCTGCGGCGGGCGCACCTTCGCGGACATCGGCCGACGCATGCTCGACAATCTGATACTCAAGCAGCAGCAGATCTCATTAACCGATTCGGTATTGGCCCCCATTGTCGGCCACCGACCTTCCTATCGTGAACTGGTCCAGAAGGCCTTCCAGCCACGGCTGTGGAACGCGACGCAGCAGGTTTCGCTGGGTGGCGCGCCGTATAGCCAGATGGAGGCCAATTTCCCGCTCTTCTTCGGGCTCGCGATCCAGATGTACGAAGCCACCCTGGTCTCGGATCATACGCCGCTGGATGCCTATTTGCTGGGTGAAAGTCAGGCATTGAATGCCCAGCAAGTCGAGGGTATGAATCTTTTCACTGGCAAGGGCAGGTGCATCAATTGCCACGGCGGGCCGGAATTGACCGGCGCAGCCACCCGTTTGCACCTCACGCCCCTTGCGCTCGTCGAACGTATGGTGATGGCTGACGGCCTGACTACGCTCTATGACAACTCCTTCTACAACATCGGTGTGCGCCCGACCTCGGAGGACATAGGGGTCGGCGATAAGGATCCATGGGGTAACCCGCTGTCATTCACCCGCGAATACAACACCATGCTGCAAGGCGGCCAGGTGCCTGATCCTTTTACTGTCGACGTGTGCTTGTTCGCAGTGCCATTGAGCTCGGCGATACCCTGTGACCCGACGCTCACGCCCAAAATCGGCTTCCGCGATGCCGTCGATGGCGCCTTCAAGGTGCCGACGCTGCGCAACATCGCTTTGACCGGGCCGTATTTCCACAATGGCAGCCGGGCGACCCTCCAACAGGTCGTTGAGTTCTACAACCGCGGCGGTGATCGGCGTGGCCAGGATGCGAACAACACCAGTGGATTCGATAATCCCGGCGCGAATCAGCACAACACCTCGAACCTCGATCCGGATATTGCCCCTATAAACTTCACCCCCGCGGAAATGGACGCACTGGTCAAGTTCCTGGAGGTCGGGTTGACCGATCCGCGGGTCGCCTGGGAGCAAGCGCCATTCGATCATCCGTCGCTTGTGATTCCGCAAGGCGAGTTGGGTGACGAAAACTCCGTGGTGGGACGGCCGATTAATCCCAAGATTACGAGCTCGCAGGCGGTAGATGCGCGGTTGTCGCTCAAAGCCGTCGGTGCAAAAGGTCGCACCATCAAAGAGGGGCCTTTGCAGCCGTTCAACAACGACCTTTGATCTGGATGACCTCCGTGCTGCTGGATCTCACGTCGTGCAGGTCTGCGGGCAGAGCTACCGGCTCAAGGACGAGCTGAAATCGGGTCAGGTGGTACCTCGGGAAACCGGCGCTTCAGGGAGACTTGCCCGCGATGAAAGATCATGCGGTCCATCTGCAGGACCGCAGCGTCTGTTTCGCGGGCAAGTCGGATCGCCGCACCGCTCGCTCCTGCAGGACTCAGCAGCACCGACTTAATCGCAAAAAAATCCCGACTAAAACGCTAAGTAGAACGCTTTTGCTGCCGTTAAAGGGTGTGCAGTGTGATGCGCGTCACTCTGTGTGTGCTTAATTGCGAGAAATGCAGGCACAATGCCATCTATTGATTTGCCGGGTCGGAGTTTTACCCTTGCCGCGTTCCAGCGCTGTACGTTTCAGTCATTTTTTGCCCTCATTACTGTTGTTGCTCGCGGGGCTTGCGGCTGCCTACGTCAAGGATCTCAACGTCTTCTTCACCTCGTTGTTCAACGTGCTGCCGACCTTGGTACTGTTGCTTGGCGGTTCTTACTGCGCGGTTTATCGACGTCAGCGTGAACTGTTTCTGATGGTCACGGTGTACACCGCCTATTTTCTGCTCGACACCCAGACCGACTATTACCGCGACAACGGAAAAGTCCGTGAAGACGCTGCGGTAGTGTTCCATCTGTGCTGCCTGCTGCTGCCTTTGCTGTATGGATTGTTCGCCGCCTGGCAGGAGCGCACTCATTTGTTTCAGGACATGGTGGCGCGCTTCGCCGTGTTGCTGGTGTCTGGCAGTGTCGCGCTGAGCCTGGAGCAAAGTTTTCCGCAAGCGCTGCTGGCCTGGTTGGCGGAGATCCGCTGGCCAGCGTTGTATGGCAGCTGGATGAGTCTGATCCAGTTGTCTTACCTGGTGTTCTTTGCCTCGTTCCTGCTGCTGGCCGTGCAGTACTGGAACAACCCAAGGCCGTTGCATGCGGCGCAATTGGTGGGTTTGCTCGGGCTGTTCTGGATGTTGCCAAAGACCTTCATTTTGCCGTTCACCCTGAACATCATGTGCAGCCAGGTGATGTTGATGATCGCTGCGGCGGTCGCTCACGAAGCCTATCAAATGGCCTTCCGCGACGAGCTGACCGGCCTGCCCGGACGCCGCGCCCT
Source organism: Pseudomonas sp. GW821-FHT04C07 (assembly GCF_059420325.1). Lineage (NCBI taxonomy): Bacteria > Pseudomonadati > Pseudomonadota > Gammaproteobacteria > Pseudomonadales > Pseudomonadaceae > Pseudomonas > Pseudomonas sp. GW821-FHT04C07. Next base: position 77,392 of record NZ_JBWKTM010000001.1, on the reverse strand, counting down.
GAACGAACGCTTGCAGCGCCTGGGCCGCAACTATGTGTTGGCGATGGGTGACGTCGATCATTTCAAGAAATTCAATGACACCCACGGCCACGACGTCGGCGACCAGGTGCTGCGTCTGGTGGCCAGCAAACTGTCGAAAATCAGCGGCGGTGGACGCGCCTATCGCTACGGTGGTGAAGAATTCGCTCTGGTATTCGCCGGCAAGACCCTGGAAGAGTGCATGCCGCACCTTGAGGTCATCCGCGAATCGATTGCTACCTACGACATCCATTTGCGCAACCAGGACAGCCGCCCTCAGGACGATCAGCAGGGGCGACAGCGCCGGGCCGGCGCCTCGGCCTCCAGCGTTTCGGTAACGGTCAGCATCGGGGTGGCCGAGCGGATCGAGCAACGAACCCCGGAAGAAGTGCTCAAATCGGCGGATCAGGCGCTGTACGGTGCCAAGGGTGCGGGGCGTAACTGCGTCATGGCATTCGGTCAAAACCGCCGTGGCGCAGTGCGTATGGACGCCGCTGCGGGTTGAGTGTTGGCGCCGCGAGGCTTGCCCGCGAAACATACGCACCTACACTGAAAATCTATAGCCTGGCCTTGATGACTAAACTTTACAAAATAGTCACTAGCTGACCCTATGTGTCTTAAAAGTTGTTCGGTTACACTCGGGATCTAGCGTAAAACCGATCCTACGAATCACTTGTCAAGTTCTCACGAGGTTTGCCATGGCTGACTACAAAGCGCCCCTGCGCGATATGCGCTTCGTCCTCAATGAAGTTTTCGAGGTCGCCAAACTCTGGGCCGAACTGCCTGCTCTGGCTGACACAGTCGATGCTGAAACCGTCGAGGCGATTCTCGAAGAAGCCGGCAAAGTCACCAGCAAAAGCATCGCGCCGCTGAGCCGTAACGCTGACGAAGAAGGCTGCCGTTGGAGCGACGGTGTGGTCACCACGCCGCAAGGTTTCCCACAGGCATATCAGACCTACGCTGAAGGTGGCTGGGTGGGTGTCGGTGGCGATCCTGCTTTCGGCGGCATGGGCATGCCTAAGGCGGTCTCGGCCCAGGTCGAAGAGATGATTAACTCGTCCAGCCTGGCCTTCGGTTTGTATCCGATGCTGACCTCTGGCGCCTGTGTGTCGATCAACACCCATGCCAGCGAAGAGCTCAAAGCTACGTACCTGCCAAACATGTACGCCGGCGTCTGGGCGGGCTCCATGTGCCTGACCGAACCTCATGCCGGGACCGATCTGGGGATCATCCGCACCAAGGCTGAGCCGCAGACCGACGGTTCCTACAAGGTCAGCGGAACCAAGATCTTCATTACCGGCGGTGAGCACGACCTGACCGAAAACATCATTCATCTGGTGCTGGCCAAGCTGCCGGACGCACCGGCCGGGCCTAAAGGTATCTCGCTGTTCCTGGTGCCGAAATTCATGGTCAATGCCGATGGCAGCCTGGGTAAGCGTAACCCGGTGACCTGCGGTTCGATCGAACACAAGATGGGCATCCAGGCTTCCGCCACCTGCGTGATGAACTTCGATGAGGCGGTGGGTTACATCGTCGGCGAGCCGAACAAAGGCCTCGCGGCGATGTTCACCATGATGAACTACGAACGTCTGGGCGTCGGCATTCAAGGCCTGGCGTCTGGCGAGCGCTCTTACCAGAACGCGGTCGAGTACGCCCGTGATCGGCTGCAAAGCCGTTCGCCAACCGGTCCACAAGCCAAGGACAAAGTCGCTGATCCGATCATTGTCCACCCTGACGTGCGTCGCATGTTGCTGACCATGAAAGCCTCGAATGAAGGCGGCCGTGCGTTCTCCACTTACGTGGCGATGCAACTGGACACCGCCAAGTTCAGCGAAGACGCCGCTACCCGTAAGCGCGCTGATGATCTGGTGGCCTTGCTGACGCCGGTCGCCAAGGCATTCCTCACGGACCTGGGGCTGGAAACCACCGTTCATGGCCAGCAGATCTTCGGCGGCCATGGCTATATCCGCGAGTGGGGCCAGGAGCAATTGGTTCGTGACGTGCGCATTACCCAGATTTACGAAGGTACCAACGGTATTCAGGCGCTGGACCTGGTGGGTCGCAAGATCGTCGGTAGTGGCGGGGCGTTCTATAGACTGTTCGCCGACGAGATTCGTCATTTCACTGCGACCGCCAGTGCCGACCTGGCCGAGTTCAGCAAACCGTTGAATGATGCCGTCGATACCCTCGACGAGCTGACGGCCTGGCTGCTGGACCGCGCGAAGAACAATCCAAACGAGATTGGCGCCGCGTCGGTCGAGTATCTGCAGGCATTCGGCTACATGGCCTACGCCTACATGTGGGCATTGATGGCCAAGGCGGCATTCGGAAAGGAAGCGCAGGATGACTTCTACGCCAGCAAACTGGGCACGGCACGTTTCTACTTCGCCCGCCTGTTGCCGCGGATTCACTCGCTGAGCGCTTCGGTCAAGGCGGGCAGTGAATCGCTGTTTCTGCTGGATGCGGCGCAGTTCTGAAGAATGTTACTTAATGTAAGCATTCTCTTACATTACGTACTGTCGTTCTCCCATAGCCTAGGATTGGATCCACAGCTAATCTACTTCACATGGACGTCGCGCAGGAAGCGCAAAGCAACAACACGGACACGTAGGATTCTGCCAGGATGGCGGAGTGAAATGGATGTCAGGGAAACAGTCTGCAAAGCCCCGCTTCGGCGGGGTTTTCTTTTTGTGGCGAGAAAAGTTGTTGTGGCAAGGAACCTGCTCTCAGCCCAGCACATCCAGTGTTGCCGGGCTCGCCATCCGTCCGTCCGGGCCATTCATCACCTCTTCCAGCAAAGTGCGCAGAAGTTCGAGCGTGGCTTGCTGACGTTGTACATCGCGACACACCAGACCGACTTTCAGCGGTACCCGCGGCTCACTCAACGGTTTCCATAGCAACGCCTTGTTGCTGTGTTCCTGCCGGGAGCGGCCGGGCAATACGGTGGCCAGTTTTGTGTGGGGCAGGCTGTCGAGAATCCCGGCCATGTTGTTCAGTTCTGCCTGCACCTGCGGGCGTCGTCCGAGATTGGCCAATTGCGCCTGCCAGATCTGCCGCACCTGGAACTCCTCTCCCAGCAATAACATTGGTAATTCTGCAGCCTGGCTCATTGAGACTTTCTTGAATTCGCGCAGCGGATGCTCGGCCGGGATGACAAGGGTCAACTCATCCTCATACAACAGCACACCCTGCAGCCCCGGTTGGCGCGGCGGTAGATAGCTGATGCCAATGTCCAGTGAACCGTTAAGCAGCCGTTTTTCGATTTCAAGTCCCGTCAGCTCATAGATCTGCACCACCAGGTGCGGTTGCGCTTTGCGCACCCGCTCCAGCATTTGTGGCACCAGGCTGGTGTGTACGGTCTGCAGTACGCCGATGGCCAGCGTTCGCAGCGCCTGCCCCTTGAAGTTGCGCAGCGCCTCACGGGCCCGCTGCATGCCATCGAGTAAGGGCAGGGCGTGGTTATACAAGGTGTGGGCGGCCAGGGTAGGCAACAGGCGTTTGCTGCTGCGCTCGAACAGGCTGACGTCGAGGTTCTGTTCCAGTTGGCGAATCTGTTGCGAGAGCGCCGGCTGGGAGATTGACAAGCGCTCTGCGGCCCGTCCCACATGGCCTTCTTCATACACCGCGACGAAATAACGCAGTTGTTTGAAATCCATAAGTAATTCTTATCGAAGAAGCTGGAAAATCGAAATGGCCCATGGCCGTTCAGAAGCCTAGTCTAACCGCCTTCACAAGGCTTACAGGGCCATAGAGCGCGATGAATACCGTTTACGTTGATGGTGTTTACATAGGCAAGGCAAAAAACCTCGGGCAAGGTTTGATCAGCGATACGGATAAGCACCGGGTTGAAAATCGACTCTGGCTGTGGCCGCAAGGCCTGGGCAGCGATGAGCATGGCGATCCGCGTTTTCACACCGGCCCGGAACGCGCTCTGCATCATTACCCGGCCGAGCACTATGTCTATTGGCGCAAACGTTATCCACAGATCGGTTGGTGTGCACCGGCGTTCGGCGAAAACCTCTCGACCCATGGTTTGACGGAGGAGCAGGTGTGTCTGGGCGACATGTTCCGCTGGGGCGGCTCTTTGCTGCAGATCAGCCAGCCGCGTTCGCCGTGTTATCGCCTGAGCCATCGCTGGGGGTTGCAGTCTCTGCCGCAACAGGCGCAGGACACAGGTCGTTGCGGATGGTTCTATCGAGTGCTCAAGCCTGGTTTCGTCAGTTCCGATCAGCCATTCGAGCTGATCCAGCGCAGCTACCCCGGGCTGACCGTGGCTTGGGCCTTACGCTGTTTTTATCAGGAGCCTCTGGAGCATGCAGGTTTGAAGAAACTGGTGGATTGCCCGACGCTGTCCTCACGCTGGCGCGATATTGCGATCAAGCGCATGCGCACCGGCCGGGTCGAAGACTGGTCTTCACGTTTGCTCGGCCTACCGCTTGAGGGGCTGCGTGCATGAGTCTGTTCAACCTGCGTCGCAATTCCCCAAGCCTTGATGATTTAACGGCGGATCGGTGTTGGTCATCCCGGGGCGATAACCTTTCCAGCGAGTGCCTGATGCCCAGTGTCGAACGACCCCGGCAGATTTTTGTTCGTGGCCAGGGTTCCTGGCTGTGGGACAGCGCAGACCGCGCGTATCTGGATTTCACTCAAGCTGGTGCGGCCAACAGTCTTGGTCACAGCCCTTCGGTGTTGGTGAATGCCATTGCCTCTCAGGCCCAGGCGCTGATCAATCCGGGTGCCGGTCTGCACCATCGCGCTCAGCTCAATTTGGCCCCTCTCTGACTCCCGAACCGTCTCGCGGTATAACGCGTCGCCTCATGCCTGATTCTTTTTGCATGGGGCGTTTTTTTGTCTCCGCGCTTTGCGAAACACCAGCTCGTGCTTGAGCGATTGTTAGAACAATGGCTTTTTAACGGAATCGGCATGGACGGCTGCTGCCGCTGCGAAAAGTTTCCACGGTGGCTGACATTGGAGATATATACCACTTAGTGGTATGTTTGTGAAAGGGATGTCTATGATGTTCAGGTTATTCAAGACCAAACGCTTTGCGATTCAAGCCAGCAAAGCGTTGATTTGCGACGCAGCCCTGATTGCTGCATTCAGCGAAATGCTCAGCGGACAGGCTGACAATCTCGGCGGCGGAGTGTGGAAGAAACGCTTGGACGCATATCGCCAACGCTCGATTGTCTTGGCTAAGGGTGGTCGTTACTGGATTTTCAGTTTTTGTTTGCCAAGCAGAACCAAAGCAACATCAGCAGGTCGGAGCTGGTTGCTTTCCGGGAGTTGGCCAAGGCCTATGAGGGCCTGAGTGACAGGCAAGTCCAGCAGTTGTTGGACATGAAAGAGTTTGTGGAGATAAACCATGAGTAGGAAATTCAAGAGTGAAGCACTTGAGTCGATCCATGATTCGGCCAGTGCTCTGCTTTCGGTCGGGGCTATCAGCAAGACCACCATGCGCCAATTCGATGAATCATGCCTGGCGACGGTGCCTGCTGAAATTCCAGCGGAGCAAATCAAACAATTGCGCGAGCGCAGCAATGTCAGCCAGCCAGTGTTCGCGCGCTATCTGAATACCAGCGCCTCCACCGTCAAACAGTGGGAGTCGGGTGACAAGCACCCCAGTGGCATGGCGCTCAAGCTACTGAGTATCGTGCAGAAGTACGGTATCGAAATACTCGCTTGAAGCGGCGCGTTCGAACGATCTTTTCGGGACGCCTGGGTGGCATCGACTGATTACAAATCCATCAGCTCCATCACCCGCTGATAAAACAACCACTCCTGCTCTAGCGCATGGGCCAGATTGCTGGCCTTGCGAAAGCCATGACGTTCATCGGGGTAGTAATGCGCTTCGGCCGGGAGGCCGTTGTCCTGCAAGGCCTTGATCATGTCGCGGGTCTGTTGCGGCACGACCACTGCGTCGAGCTCACCCTGGAAGAAAATCACCGGCACGCGGATATTGCCTGCGTGCAGGAGTGGACTCCGGGCGTTGTAACGTTCGGCGTCCTGTTCGGGGTCGCCGATCAGCCAGTCGAGGTAATCACCCTCGAATTTGTGGGTGGTGCGGACCAGGGCGGTCGGATCGCTGACGCCGTACAGACTGGCGCCGGCACGAAATACATTCTGAAACGCCAGTGCACACAGGGTGGTGTAACCGCCAGCACTGCCACCGCGAATGAAGGCTTTTTCGCCGTCGATCAATCCTTGTCCAGCGAGGTAGGCGACGACCGAACAAGCGTCCTCGACATCCACTGCGCCCCAACTCAAATGCAACGCCTGTCGATAGGCGCGACCGTAGCCGGTGCTGCCGCGATAGTTGAGGTCGGCGATGGCAAAGCCCCGTTGCACCCAATACTGGATGCGTGGATCGAGCATCGGATAGCAGGCGGAGGTTGGGCCCCCATGGATAAACACCACCAGAGGCGGTTTAGTGGCGCCGTTCATGGCGGGGTAGAAAAAACCATGAGCTTCACCCTTGCCACTTGGGTAGCGCAAGGTTCGCGGACAGCTGATCTGGTCGGCGGGCAACGGCGCAACGCCGCCAGCCAACACCTCGACTCGATGAGTGTCGCGGTTGATGGCGACCACCGCTGATGGGCTGATTGGTGACGCAGCGATGCAGTAAATAAACTGTTCATCCAGCGCCAGATTGCGAAAGCGGCTGTAGTCGCCGGTGAAATCCTGTAGCGAACCATCGCCTTGGCACAGTCCGAGTCGGCCAAAACCATTCTCGGTCCAGCTCGCCAGATAGGCACCTTCACCCAGCGGCAGCCATGTGCTGCTACCCAGTTGCCAAGGCGCGGGTGCGTGATCCGCTTCAGCGCTGGAGAGCGGGTTCAAGCCTGATTCGGATTCGATCCATGGCTGCCAGAAACCGCCGCGATCGGTCAGGCAATACAGGCGATTGGCCTCATCAAAGCGAGGTTGTTGCAGGGATTCTTCAGTGGCATCACCGGCTACACAGCGCGGCGCGCTCCAACTGCTGTCGGCCTGACGCTCGGCGACCATCAATCGCGTAGAGGTCCACGGCTGGTGCGGGCGACTCCATTCGATCCACGCCAGTCGCTGACCGTTTGGGCTCAGGGTCGGCGCGGCATAGAAGTCGGCGCCTTCAACCAGTAACCGGCGTTGTCCACTGGCGACATCGATAGCGATCAGTCGGTGTTGATTGTGGTTTTCCTCGACGGCCAGAACCTGGCCGTCAGCGAACTGCAAATCGCCATAGCGGCACTCGCCCTGGGTCAACGCCTGGGGCGTCTCACCTTGCAGCGATTGCCGATAAAGCTGTTGATCCGCTTCGTTGACGAACACCAGCCCGTCAACGCTCAGGCAGAACGAACTGCCGCCATATTCATAGACTCGACTGCGTACGCTGAACCCCGACGGCGTCAGGCAGCTGGCCTGGCCGTCGTGCCGGTACCAGATTCGGCAGGTAGCGTCTTCGGGACGGTATTCATTCCAGAACAGGCCGTGCGGGCCGACGCGCAATTCAGCGAAGTCGATACCGGCAGCAACGGCTTCGGCGGCGCTGATGGGTTCAACCTTTAATGATGAGGTGTGAGTTTCGTTCATTGCGAAAGGCCAGTTGTTCGATGGTCTGGGTAGCGTGTTCGGCTTCTTCGCGGGCCTGAAGGATCACGCCGTGATGTTCTGACTTGCTGCACACCGGGTCAGCGTTGCTGGCGTCACCCGTGAGCATGAATGCCTGGCAGCGGCAGCCGCCGAAGTCCTTTTCCTTTTCATCGCAGGAGCGGCACGGCTCGGGCATCCAGTCGTAGCCGCGAAAGCGGTTGAAGCCGAACGAGTCGTACCAGATGTGCTGCATGCTGTGGTCGCGCACATTCGGGAACTGCACCGGCATCTGCCGCGCGCCGTGGCACGGCAGGGCGGTGCCGTCCGGGGTCACGGTGAGAAAGAGGCTGCCCCAGCCGTTCATGCAGGCTTTGGGGCGTTCTTCGTAGTAGTCCGGGGTGACGAAAATCAGCTTGCAGGGATGCCCTTCGGCTTCCAGTCTGGCGCGGTACTCATTGGTGATGCGCTCGGCACGAACCAGTTGCTCTTTGGTCGGTAACAGTCCGACGCGGTTGAGCTGCGCCCAGCCGTAGAACTGGCAGGTGGCAAGCTCGACAAAGTCCGCTTCCAGCGCGATGCACAGTTCAATGATGCGGTCGATTTTGTCGATGTTGTGCCGATGGGTGACGAAGTTCAGCACCATCGGATAGCCGTGGGCTTTCACCGCACGGGCCATTTCGAGTTTTTGCGCGAAGGCTTTTTTCGAGCCGGCCAGCAGGTTGTTCACCTGCTCGTCGCTGGCCTGGAAACTGATCTGGATATGGTCCAGCCCGGCTTTCTTGAAGTCGCTGATTTTCTGCTCGGTGAGGCCGATGCCCGAGGTGATCAGGTTGGTGTAGAAACCGAGTTTACGGGCTTCACCGATCAGCTCGGCCAGGTCCTGACGCACCAGCGGTTCGCCACCGGAAAAGCCCAACTGCGCGGCGCCCATATCCCGTGCTTCGCGGAACACCTTGATCCACTGTTCGGTACTCAGCTCCTTGCCTTGCTCAGCGAAATCCAGCGGGTTTGAGCAGTAGGGGCATTGCAGCGGGCAGCGGTACGTCAGCTCGGCCAGCAGCCACAATGGCAGGCCGATCTCAGGCCTGGGCGGTAGCGGCTGAGCCTGCTCAGGCGAGTTCGATCCAGTGCTTGGCACGGGCGACCTCCATGAATTGTTCGATGTCGTCACCGAGCTCGGGTACGCCGGGGAACCGGGCGTCCAGTTCGGCAATAATTGCCGCGACATCGCGCCCACCGTCGATCAGGCCGCCTATCAGCGCGGCACTCTCGTTGAGTTTGATCATGCCTTCGGGGTACAGCAGCACGTGGCCCTTTTGCGCTGGTTCGTACTGGTAACGGTAGCCGGTCCGCCAGCTCGGGATCTTGCCGCGATCGAAGCTCATAGGGTGATTCCCTTATGCCAGACCCGTTGCCCGGTTACGCTGTGATAAGGCGGGCGGTTCAGTTCGTAGGCCATGCTCATGGCATCGAGCATGCTCCAAAGGATGTCCAGTTTGAACTGGAGAATTTCCAGCATGCGCTCCTGGCCTTCCCGAGTAGTGTAGTGCTGCAGAGTGATCGCCATACCATGTTCTACATCACGTCGAGCCTGGCCCAGGCGAGTGCGGAAATACTCATAACCGGCCGGGTCGATCCACGGGTAATGCTGTGGCCAACTGTCGAGTCGCGACTGGTGGATTTGCGGGGCGAACAGTTCAGTCAGCGAGCTGCTGGCAGCTTCCTGCCAACGGGCCCGGCGGGCGAAGTTGACGTAGGCGTCCACGGCAAAGCGCACGCCGGGCAAGACCAGTTCCTGGGAGCGTAGCTGATCCGGGTCCAGACCGACGGCTTGGCCGAGACGTAGCCAGGCTTCGATGCCGCCTTCTTCACCGGGCGCGCCGTCGTGGTCGAGCAGACGCTGAATCCATTCGCGGCGCACTTCCCGATCCGGGCAGTTGGCCAGGATCGCGGCGTCCTTGAGCGGGATGTTCACCTGATAGTAAAAGCGATTGGCGACCCAACCCTGGATCTGCTCGCGGGTCGCCCGGCCTTCATACATCGCCACATGGTAGGGGTGATAAATGTGGTAGTAGGTGCCCTTGGCGCGTAGCGCCTGTTCGAATTCGGCGGGGGACAGCGGTGTGTCAGGCATTTCGGTTCTCCAGCGGAACAACCGTGAATTTTTATGTCGTCTGGTCGGGCGCCATCGCGAGCAAGCTCGCTCCCACAGGGAATTGCGGTCTCAGGAGGTGCGAGGCTTGCCCGCGATTGATCGTGAGACGATCCCTGTTACAGCTCAATACTCATTCCGTCGTAAGCCACCTCGACATTTCGTCGTACAAGTTCGGCACGTTCGGCCGAGTCTTCATCGAGTATCGGGTTGGTGTTGTTGATGTGGATAAGCACTTTGCGCTGCTTGGGCAACCGCTCCAGCACGTCCAGCATGCCGCCGGGGCCGTTCTGTGCCAGATGTCCCATTTCCCGACCGGTTCGGGTGCCGACGCCACGACGCTGCATTTCGTCGTCATCCCACATCGTGCCGTCCACCAGCAGGCAGTCGCTGCCAGCCATGATTTCCAGCAGCGGTGCGTCGACCTTGCCCAGGCCAGGGGCGTAGAACAGCTTGCCGCCGGTGCGCAGGTCTTCGACGATCAGTCCGATGTTGTCGCCGGGGTGCGGGTCGAAGCGATGCGGCGAATAGGGCGGCGCGGCGCTGCGTAGCGGCAGGGGGGTGAAGCGCAGGTTCGGGCAGGCCGGGATGGTGAATGTGCCGTCGAGCCCGATACGATTCCAGCTCAGCCCGCCGTTCCAGTGAGTGAGCATGGTGAACAGCGGGAAGCCGGTGCTCAGGTCTTCATGGACCATGTCGGTGCACCAGACCTGATGCGGGCAGCCTTCGCGCAGGCTGAGCAGGCCGGTGGTGTGATCGATCTGGCTGTCCATCAGGATGATCGCGCTGATCCCGGTATCGCGCAGGGCGCGGCCCGGTTGCATCGGATCGAAACTCTGCAACTGTGCGCGGATGTCCGGCGAGGCGTTGCACAGCACCCAGTTCACGCCATCATCGGAGATCGCGATGGATGATTGAGTACGCGCCTCGGCCCTCAGGCTGCCGTCGCGAAAGCCTGCACAGTTCACGCAGTTGCAGTTCCACTGCGGGAAACCGCCGCCGGCAGCGGAACCCAGAATCCGGACAAACATGACCGCTCCTTCACACAGAAGCTGAACATAAAAACGCCCCGGCTGGCCGAGGCGTTGCACTGCGCTACAAATTAACGGTTTGCGAAGTACATGGTGACTTCAAAGCCGATACGCAGGTCGGTGTAAGCGGGTTTGGACCAGGACATGGTGTTGCTCCTTCAGGTGGGTGGGACAGTTGACACCTACACATAGAGTCCACCTCCAGTGGGAGATTTCAGATGCTCAGGTGGCTATCTTGGCAAGTTCCAGCTGGTGATTAGCCTCCGCTCTTGAAGCAAGCTTATTGCAGCCCGGTAATGATCATTTTGCCACTTGCCAGGAGTCATCCGGGGACGGCCCGTTGGCTAGACACCTCCAGCCGCCTTCGGCCTGATTCAGTCGGTGAGCGGCGTCCAGCACTGTGCGTCGGTCCAGCGTCAAAACAGCCTTGTGCAATGGCTCCAGGTAATCCAGCGGATGGCCGGCCAATCTGCCTTGCCACAGCAGTTCAGCGGCTTGGGCGACGGGCAGGGCGCTGCTGTCCAATTGTGCCGCGAGTGTCTGACGCTGGTGAATGAAAGACGAATCATCAATAGCCAAGATTAGTTCAGGAATCCGCTGAAGGAAGATTTCGATGTGTTCGAGGATGTCGCGCAATGAAGTGCCTGGCGACTGCACGCCGAACACTAGCCCGGTTTGCCCATTGATCTGCCGCACCGCGTTGAAGACCGCATAACCCAGTTGCAACTCCACCCGCAGGCGCTGGTAGAAAGGTGACTGGCAAACCTGCGCGAGTAAACGCCAGGCGGCTTCGTCGGCAATGTCCTGGGTGGGTGTCGGGCAGAACAGCAACAGCGCGTGTTCGCTGGACTCGGTTGGCACCTCACTCCATAGACGCTGTGAGCGAATCGATCGCGCAGGTGATACCTGGTTGTCGGGGATGCCCGGCATTCGGTTCAGTGCGCCACTGATCGCGGTCTGTGTGTGGGCAGGCAAACCTAGTGCCAACCCATCCCAGTGAGCGCTTGACCAGAGTTGTTGCAGTTCGGTCACAGTGACTGCCTGCTGCGCTGGTTGCTGGAAATATCCCTGGCAATGCTCGGGCAGTGCTTTTAGCAACTGCCGAATGGGGATCAGCGGGGGAGTCCTGGTTGGCTCGCCATGTTCTTGCCAGAAGTCGGCGTCGGGTTTTGTCAGACGCTGCAACGCCTGTTCGAGAATCGCCGGCATCGGCCCATGAACGCCGGACAGTTTCAGCAGCCATTCATTGCCCTGCGCGCTGAAGGAAAAATCGACACCGGCCTGACGGGCGTCTTCTCGCAAGTCCGACAGGCTGCTTTCGAGCTTCGGCTGAAGGCTGGCCTGCATCGCAGAGTCCAGGCGCCAGCGCAGGTAAACAGCGGCTTCGCCGGTATTGTCTGGCAGTTGCTGGCTGAAAAGCATGCTCGAATTATCACGCCGCCCGCGCGAGCGATCCTGGGCAAAGGTCCGCAGGCCGCGGTGAGCGCTGGTTTGCCCACGAATCAGCCCGGCCCGGGCGGGTGCAGTGACTTGGCGTAGAAAGGGGTTGGGCGGTGGCAGCTGCCAGGCGCCTGCTGGTTTATCTACAGAGGTTGGCTGCATCTGCTTCAAGAGTGCTTTGAGCGCGGCGACACCTTGTTCACTCAAGCCCGGCTCCCATTGCTCTTTGTCCAGACGGGCCAGCTCCAGTGCGCCGCTGACCTGCTGCCTGCGCTGTTGCAGCAAGGCATATTCCTCGCGCAATTGAGGCCAGTCAGCGTTCTCGTTGAAGAAGCTGAGCCAGTCGAAAAACAGCTCATGAATCAACGGATGTTGTTTCGATCCGCTGGCGGTGAGTGTGAATTCAATGTTCAACAACGCTTGCCCGGCGAACTGGTACAGCGGCGCGGTTTTCAGGGTATCGATCAGTTGGCGACCTTGTAACCCGGCGAGCAACCCGCCGGGTTTTGAGGCGTTTAGCCACGTACACAGAAAGTCCAGCGCCTCGGGTGATGAGTCGGGCAGCTGCTCAAAGGCAAACAGCAGGTTCAGACAGTGCTCGCCAGCCTGTTGATAACGGGTGTCGGCGGTCGCCATCAATGCGGGTGGCGCACTCTGCATCACCTTCTGGCCGGTGGCGAGGGTTGCGCTGAACGCCTCCGCCAGGGCCTTCAACTCGCTAACAGACTGTGGCCCAGCCAGGCTCAGGGTCATTTGACCGGTCTGATAGAAGCGTTGATAAAACTCGCTCAATGCCTGCTGGAAAGCCGGGTGCGGTACCGGCAGGCTATAGCGATTCCCGGCATGAAAGGCCCGCAGCGGATGGGCCGCAGAGAGGCCATTGAACAGGCTGAACTGTTGTTGCGCCGATGCATTCCGAGACCAGGCGATAAACTCGGCGTGCAGCACTTCCCGTTCGCGCAGTTGATCGGCCTGGTGCAGGCGTGGGTGGGCAAGCATGTCGCTCAAACGCTCGACTCCACCTTCAAACGCCTGTGCAGGCAATTCGAAGAAAAAATCCGTGGTGCGCTCGCTGGTACGCGCATTCACTTGTCCGCCGTGACCTTGCACGTAGGCCATCAATCCTTGGTCTGCGGGAAAACGCGCGGTACCAAGAAATAACAGATGTTCGAGGAAGTGCGCGAGCCCGGGCCAGGCGAGCGGCACGTCGTGGCTGCCGGCGGCAACTCGCAACGCGGCTGCGCAGCGCTTCAAATGTGGTGCGTGACGCAGTGAAACCTGCAGCCCGTTGGCCAGTGTTTCAGTGTGATGATGGGGGTGGTTCAGCGCGGGCATGAGCACTTCCAGAACAGAGAAGCACTCATGCTAGCGGATAATGTCCGATCAGCGCTTGTTCAGGTCGCCATAAAGCTCGGGGCGGCGGTCAAGGAAATAGCGATTGGCAGCGCGGGAGTCGAGCATCAACTGACGATCCAGCGTTCCGGCGATCAGCATTTCATCGAGACCGGCCTGGGCGATGCGAGTGCCATCTGGTGCGGCAATGCTGCTTTGGCCGCAGTAGTGGATGTCACCTTCATCGCCGCAGTAATTGGCGTAGGCCACATAACACTGGTTTTCGAAGGCGCGAGCGCGGACGGTGACGTCGGCAATAAAGTCATACGGCACCATATTCGCAGTCGGCACCAGAATCAGCTCGGCACCGGCCAAGGCCAGACGGCGGGCGTTTTCCGGGAACTCCAGGTCATAGCAGATCAAAAAGCCGAGTTTCCAGCCGTTCAATTCCACCAATGGAAATTCATCCGGGCCGGCACTGAACATCGAGTGATCGAGTTCGCCGAACAAGTGCGTCTTGCGGTAGTTGCACAGGCTTTGGCCCTTGGCATCGATCACTTGCACGGCGTTGTAGATCTGACCGTCATCGGCCCGCTCCGGGTAGCCATAGAGAATGGCGATACCCGAAGCCTTGGCGATGCCCGCAATGTGTTGCGCCGAGGCCCCGTCTCGCGCCTCGGCCAGAGCGCCGACCGCCTCGACGCCGATGTTGTAGCCGGTCAGGAACATCTCCGGCAGCACCAGCAAATCAGCGTCCTTGGCTTTCATCGCCAGTTTTTGCAGACGTTGCAGATTACCCGCTACATCCAGCGGTAGCGGCGGGCATTGGTAGAGAGCTACGCGCATATCGGACTCCCGTTACTCGGCCAGTGCGATCGGGCCGATTTCATGGAACACGTCGCCCGGGCCCGGGTTTTGCGCATGAGTTTCGCCACCGAAGTGTTTCATGATGCCCCACACTGCATTCAACGACGTCTGTACCGCGCCTTCAACCCACGCCGGCGTCCATGAAACATCGTCGCCCGCGATAAAGATCCCGCGCTGCTCAACGGGCATGTCTTGCTGCATGAAGTGCGCGTACATACGCTGGTTGTAGCGATAGTGACCCGGCAGTGCACCCTTGAAGGCGCCGAGGAAATGCGGATCGGCTTCCCAGGACACAGTGATCGGATCGCCGATGATGCGCGCCGCGATGTCGACTTTGGGGTAGATCTTCTTCAACGCGTCAAGCGCCAGCTTCACGCGTTTTTCGATCGGTTGCGGAAGCATTTTCAGTGCGTCGCTCATCCACGAGTACGACAGGCAAATAACCCCCGGCTTATCGTCGCCGTTGTCGAACAGGTAGGTGCCACGGGTCAGGCGATCGGTGAGGGTCATGCTCATCAGGTCGCGACCGGTTTGCGGGTCCTTGTCCTTCCAGAATGGCCGGTCGACCATCACGAAGGTTTTCGACGACTGCATGTAGCGCGTGCGGTCCAGTGCCATCCACATTTTCTGTGAGAACAGCGACTCTTCGCACTCGATCTGGGTGGTCAGCAACCAGCTCTGGCAGGTGGTCAGCACCGCAGCATATTCGCGGGTGTCGCCCCAGTTATCGGTGACGCTGAAGCGGCCATCGGCGGCGCGGGCAATGCGTTTCACCCCGGTACGCGGTGCGCCGCTGTGCAGCGAGCTCAGGCTGGTGCCTTCCGGCCAATGAGCACAACGCTCGGGTGCATGGCGCCAGATGCCCAGCGGCACTTGCTCGACACCACCGACCACCAGGTGCTGGTGGTCATCGCAGTTGGTCATGACCACGCGGAAGATTTCCAGCATCGAGTTGGGGAAGTCCGAATCCCAGCCACCGGTGCCGAAGCCCACCTGGCCGAACACTTCGCGGTGATGGAACGACAACCTGGCGAAGGCTTTGGAGGTGGCGACGAAGTCGTAGAACGTGCGGTCATCCCACAGTGGGACCAACGTGTTCCACAACTCTTTGAGACGTGGCACATCGCGGTCGCGGATCGCTTGCTGGATCTCGCCGAAGCGCGAACCTTCCTCCAGTGCATCAGCCCAGGCGTCGGCGACTTCCTGGAACAGCGCCGGCAGGTCGGCGAGTTTTTGTGCGTAGTGGGTCTGGCCTTCGAGGTCGATCACTGTACTGCCCGAGGCGGGCGTCAGTGGGTTGGGGAAGGGTTTGGTTTCCAGGCCGAGTTTGTCGACATAGTGGTAAAACGCGGTGGACGACACCGGGAAGCGCATGCCGCCCAGTTCGGCGATGATTCCTTCAGCGCCTTCAAAGGCCTGAGAGCGCAAACGGCCACCCATTTTCGAGGCTTCATACACCACGGGTTTCAGGCCCAGCTTCATCAGCTCGTAAGCCGCCACCAGCCCGGCGATCCCGGCACCGACGATCGCCACTTCGGCGCCGTGGTTTTGCACCGGAATGCTACCCAGGCCTGCCGGGTGCTCGATCCAGTCATCGAAAGCGAAGGGGAAGTCCGGGCCGAAAATAGTGACCGGTTTTTTACCGTCTGCAGGATGGCGATTATTCTTGTTCATGGCTGACCTTGCTGTCGACTCGGCGTTGAGCGCTGAGTATAGGAAAAGATGACAGCCATTCTAGGGAGCCTGGAGCACGTTAATAAGACGCAATGTGTCGTCAATCTGGATGCTTATTGAGCAATATGACGAGAATGTTGAGCTAAATGAATGTTTGGCTCAATGTGCGCAGGGGATAATCGCCGTCCCCAAAGGCTCGGTTAAACCCTTAAACCGGCTGCCCACGATCAATCTTGCTGCTGAGGATGATCGAGGTCGTGGTTTTCTCTACGCCATCGACGCTGCCGATCTGGTCGAGCAACTGGTCGAGCTGTTCCGGCGAGTCGGTGCGCAGCCACGCCACGTAATCGAACTCACCGCTGACCGCACACAGTTGCTGGACCTGAGCCATGGCGCTGAGCCGTCGCAGCACTTCCTTGCCGGAGCGCGGTTGCACGGTGATCCCGACGTACGCCTGCAACCCGCCATCGACCACCCGCTGACCGAGACGTACGCCGTAGCCGGTAATCACCCGAGCCTTTTCCAACCGCGCCAGGCGTGAGGTTACGGTGGTGCGGGCAATGCCCAGCTGCCGGGCAAGCATGGCGACGCTTTCACGGGCGTTGATCTGCAGCGCCGCGATCAATTGGCGGTCGATCTCGTCGAGAACGGGAGGGCGGGTGTCAGGCAAGGTCTTCTCCGGCAGCATGCATCAGTGGACGAGCATGTTACAGACTCGCACGCACCGATGCTCACAGGAGCGAATCGCTTACTTGCGCTGCAATTGTGCGTAGTTTTGTGGTGTGACCAGTTGCGTAGCGATCCACACATCACCTTGCAGGGCGTCGTGGTTGATCAGCTTCACGGCCGCGTCGAGGGAGCCTGCGCCAATCGCCACCGGGTCGCGGAACACACTGACAGCGAGTTGGCCTTTTTTCAGCGCCTGCAAACCATCAGGCGTACCGTCGATGCCACCCACCAGAATGTCATCGCGCCCGGCCTGACGCAGGGCCATGGCCGCGCCGATGCCCATCTCGTCATTGTTGGCGGCCACGGCATTGATGGTCTGGCCTTTGGTCAGCCATTCGTTCATCAGGTCCATGCCTTTCTCGCGCTGCCAATCGCCGGATTGTTCTTCGACGATGTTGATCTGCGGGTACTTGGCCAGTACCTCCTTGACCCCGCTGGTGCGCTTGCCGGTATCGCTGTGGGCGAGGCGCCCGAGTATCACCGCGAGGTTGCCTTTGCCGCCCATCTTCTCGGCGAGGTATTGCATTTGCATGCGACCGATGGCGTGCTCGTCGGTGCCGACGAAAACTACGCCGGCCGGCAAGGTTTCCACTTCAGGGCGGCTATTCATGTATACCAGCGGGATGCCGGCAGCGATGACTTTCTCGCTGATCTTCCTGGTGGCCGAGGTATCGGCGGGGTTGACGATGATCGCGTCGACCTTCTGGCTGATAAAGCTCTCGACCTGACTCAGCTGGCGCACCACATCGCTGCCGGAATCTTCAATTTGCAACCTGGCACCGCCCGGCACCTGTTTGGCGCGGTCCTGCATGGCCTGCACCAGATAGGAAATGTAATTGTCGTACTGACCCACAGTGACTCCGATGCGTAACTCGGCCTGGGCAGAAACGGACAGCAGCAGTGCGCATACACAGCCGAGAAAACGCATCATGTCGTTTGATCCTTTTTATTGTCGGGTGGTGCAGAAAAGCTGCGCTCAGGAGTTATGGGTCTCACACTATTGAAATAAATATTCCAGATCAATACGGGCTGGAATTTTATGTTTTTAGTGAGGCGCGTGCCTGCGGCTGATCTCGGAACCGTCCATGAGATTTCTTGCAGCAATTGGACTGCGGCAAGTCCCGGTCGGCATGATGTGATTGCTTATGCGTTGCCTGAGTAAACGCTGAATCGCAGAAACGCAAAAGCCGCGCAGTGCGCGGCTTTTTTGTTTGGTGGGCCCAGCAGGACTCGAACCTGCGACCAAGGGATTATGAGTCCCCTGCTCTAACCAACTGAGCTATAGGCCCTGGTAGGCCGCGGATTATAGCGATGGTTTCTCGGCTGTGCTATCCGAAAAATCCGAAACGTTTATATGAAGAAAGCTTGTGGCGAATTCGTCGGCAGGGAGGGGAACGCTGACGATGTAGCCCTGGATCTGTTCGCAGCCCTCGGCGGCGAGGAATTCCTGCTGCGCCAGAGACTCGACACCCTCGGCGATGATGGTGAATTGCATGCTGCGACCCAACGCGATGATGGCGCGGACGATGGCCGCATCATGGGGGTCGTCAGGCAGGCCGCGGACGAAGGATTGGTCAATTTTCAGGAAGTCCAGCGGCAGGCGCTTGAGGTAGCTCAGGGAGGAGTAGCCAGTTCCAAAGTCGTCGATAGCCAGTTGCACGCCCAGTCGTTTGAGTTGATGCAGGACTTCAAGCGCTTCTTCGGCCTGGCTCATGATGAAGCTTTCGGTGATTTCCAGCTGCAGGAAACCGGGTTTAAGGCGGTTATCTTTAAGCAGCTGTTCGATCCGGCTGAGCAGGTTCGGTTGACGCAGTTGAGCGCCGGCCAGGTTGACCGATAGCGGGCCGAAGCCGTCGTAGTCCCTATTCCACGCGAACATCTGCTGACAGGCCTGCTCCAGTACCCAATCGCCAATTTGCAGGATCATGCCGTTTTCTTCGGCCAAAGGGATGAAGTGCTCGGGCGGTACGTCGCCGAAGTTTGGGTGACGCCAGCGAATCAAGGCTTCGGCACCCACTACACGCCGGTCCTTCAGGCTGATTTTTGGCTGGTAATAGAGACATAGCTCATTGCGCTCGATGGCGCGGCGCAGTTCATGTTCCAGCGCTATGCGTTCACTGGCCTGGGCGGTGAGGTCACGAGTGTAGCTTTCAACCCGGTTGCGGCCCTTGGCTTTGGATCGGTACATGGCTGCGTCGGCATTCTTGACCAGTGTGGCGACGTCACAGCCGTCCTTGGGGTAGAGGCTGGTACCAATGCTGGCACTGATGAAAAACTCGTGCTCGCCGGCCTGGAAGGGCGCAGCAAAGCAATTGAGCAGCTTGGTGGCGATGTGTTCAGCGTCACTGGCTTGCTGCAGGCCGGGAAGCAGGATGATGAATTCATCGCCCCCTAGTCGGGCCACGGTGTCAATGTCGCGCAATTGCTCTTTCAAGCGCACGGCAATGCCTTTGAGCAGCAGGTCGCCGACCGGGTGACCAAGGCTGTCATTGATATGCTTGAAACGGTCCAGGTCGAGGAACAGCACGGCGCCCTGGCCGCCGTGCTCTTGCTGGCCGTTCAGCGCCGTCAGCAAGCGACTTTCGAACAAGGTGCGGTTGGGTAGACCGGTCAGCGGGTCATGGTGGGCCTGGTAGTCGAGACGCGCCTGGGCGTGCTTCAAACTGGATATGTCCGCGAACACCGCAACGAAATGGGTGATGAGTCTGTCCCGGTTGCGCACGGCGCTGATGGTCAGCCAGCTTGGATACAGCTCACCATTTTTGCGTCGGTTGGAAATCTCCCCCTGCCAATGACCTTCAGCGGTCAGTTGATGCCACATGGCCGCGTAGAAGGCGCTGTCGTGCAAGCCTGAGGCAAGTAGCCTGGGGGTATGGCCCAGGGCTTCGGTTTCGCTGTAGCCGGTGATTTGCGTGAAGGCCCGGTTGACCGCGCTGATGTGTTGTTGCGTATCGGTGATCAAAACCCCTTCGGCGGTGCTTTCGAACACCGTGGCGGCTTGTTGCAGTTTTTCCTGCATCAGGTGGCGATCGGTGATGTCTCGGGCAATCGTCAGCATGCAGTCCTCGCCGGCAATAGGCAGTGGGCGACTGGAAAGCTCGCATAAACGGATCTGCCCGTCGTTTCGGCGGATGTGGCAGCTGAAGTCGCGTACAAAGCCGTCTCGTTGCAGCATCTCCAGCAACTGTTTGCGTTCGTTCAGGTTCACCCAGATACCCAGTTCCAGTGTGGAACGGTCCAGGGACGTCGCACTATTGAAGCCAGTAATGCGACTGAAACCCTCATTGACTTCAATCAACCGGCCATCGCGCTGGCGGCTCAGCAGCAGGCCGTCGGGCGATGCATGGAAGGCTTTGGCGAATTTCTCTTCGGAGGTTTGCAGTTGTTGCTGGGTTTCTTTGAGTTGACTGATGTCGCGCACCACCACCACCAGTGCGGGGGTAGTGTCGAGTTCGAACGGTTCGGCGGAGATCAAACCGGTGAACACCTGCCCATTGTTACGTCTGAATGGCATCTCCAGATTGCGAAGACTACCGCCCTGCAAACGCTGCAAGAGAACGGGGCCGACGCCCTCTATCCCCCAGATATTCAGGTCGGTGGCGGATTGGCCGATGACTTCCTCGGCACTCAGGCCTATCTGCTCCTCAAAGGCTTCATTGACCTCCAGCAAACAGCCGTCGGACAGCCGTGCGATCACCAGAATGTCCGGACATTGCTGAAATACCGACGCGAACTTCTGCTCGGACAGACGCAAGGCCTCTTCGGTTCTCTTGGTTTCACTGATATCGATCATCAAGCCGCGCAGAACCGGTTCATGGCCATGTTCAATCAGGCTGACGATATCGCGTACCCACAGGCAGCGGCCGTCGGCGGTGATGACGCGGTAGTCGAGGCTGTGATCGCGGCCAAGCAATACCTCATGGTCGCAAAAGGCCTGGGCTCGAGTCAGGTCGGCGGGATGAATGATGTTGCGCCAAAAGCCTGGAATCAGCCATTGATACAGGGGATAGCCGAGCAAGTCTTCGGCATGGGGTGATACATAGCTATAAGTGAAGTCGCTGATACGGGCTTCCCAGGCAATCGCTGAAAGGCTCTCTACCAGCCCGCGGTAATGGTATTCGCTGCTGCGCAGCTCTTGTTCCAGCGCAACCCGGCGGGAGATCTCCGAGCTGAGTCGGTGATTGATGCGGATCACTACCGCCAACACGGTGAACAGCAGAAGGACGCCGGGCAGGCCGTAGAGCAAAAGGTCGGACCAGAAAGTGCGGTGGTCGAGGACGTTCCCCACCCAATGTTCCTGAATGGCGTTGATTTCTGCAGGGCTCATATCCGCCATTACTTTATCGAGGATGCCGATCAGAATCTTATTGCCTTGTGGTACGGCCATCGCCAATTGATAGCGATAAGGCGTTTCGCCGCTGACGTAGAGCCCATCGAGTTTGAGCTGCCGCAGACTCCAGATACTGGAGGCGAGATCGCCCACGACCGCATCCACCTGATCGGTAGCGAGCGCCTCCAACGCTGAACTGACATTTGGCAAAGCGACCAGATTCAGGTCTGGATGGTGTGCGCGCAATAGTTCATGAGGGGCGTAGTTCTCCACCACGGCAATTTTCAGGCCGTACAGATCTTCGATTTTTTGTGGTTGTGCCCCACGTTCGTGAGCAAGAATCACGATCGGAAAGTCCAGATAGGGGCGGGTGAAGGACAGGTAGCGCTGGCGCTCAGGCGTCGACATGATCCCTGGCAAGAGGTCCAGCTTGCCTTGTTTGGCCTGTTCCAGCACCTCGGTCCAGCTGACTGGCTCAATGGGGATGACTTTGATGCCCAGGCGTTCCTTGATCAGCTTGATGTAGTCCGCCGCCAGCCCCTGGTAGCGGCCCTCTTCATCGCGATACTCGAAAGGTGGCCAGGACGCATCGACACCCAGACGCAGTTCCGGGTGGGTCGCAAGCCAGCTACGTTCTTCGTCGGTGAGCGTCAACGCGCCGGCCGTTGAGGTCCAGGCAAGCAGTGACAGCAAAAGCACGGCCAGCATTCTGGGCATAACGGTCTCGTTATGGCTCGGGGGGATTGTTTCGAGTGTAGACGGGCATTTTGGCGGGAGTGAAGTGCGGGGGATTTAATCTGTTGAAAGCAAAACCCCCAGCAGGGCTGGGGGTTTTGTGATCACTCGTCGAGGAAGGAGCGCAAATGCTCGCTTCTCGTCGGGTGGCGCAGCTTGCGCAACGCCTTGGCTTCAATCTGACGAATCCGCTCGCGGGTAACGTCGAACTGTTTACCGACCTCCTCAAGGGTGTGGTCGGTATTCATGTCGATGCCGAAGCGCATGCGCAGAACCTTGGCTTCACGGGCAGTGAGGCCGGACAGTACTTCGCGAGTCGCTTCTTTAAGGCTCTCAACAGTGGCGACATCGATTGGCGACTGCATGGTCGAGTCTTCGATAAAGTCACCCAGGTGGGAGTCTTCGTCATCACCGATCGGGGTTTCCATGGAGATCGGCTCTTTAGCGATCTTCAATACCTTGCGGATTTTGTCCTCAGGCATTTCCATGCGTTCGCCCAGCTCTTCCGGAGTCGGCTCGCGACCCATTTCCTGCAGCATCTGCCGGGAAATACGGTTGAGTTTGTTGATCGTCTCGATCATGTGCACCGGAATACGGATGGTGCGGGCCTGGTCGGCGATCGAGCGAGTGATCGCCTGACGGATCCACCAGGTGGCATAAGTCGAGAACTTGTAGCCGCGACGGTATTCGAACTTGTCCACCGCTTTCATCAAGCCGATGTTGCCTTCCTGGATCAGATCGAGGAATTGCAGGCCACGGTTGGTGTACTTCTTGGCGATGGAGATCACCAGACGCAAGTTCGCTTCAACCATCTCTTTCTTCGCGCGGCGGGCCTTGGCCTCACCGATCGACATGCGACGGTTGATGTCCTTGATCTCGGCAATCTTCAAACCGGTTTCTACCTCGAGCGCAGTCAGCTTCTGCTGGCAACGAACGATATCGGCTTGAAAGCGACCAATGGCTTCAGCGTATTTGCTTTTGCCTTTGGCCAGTGCGTCGGTCCAGCTTTCGTCAACTTCGTTGCCGGGGAACTGGCGCAGGAAGTCGGCACGCGGCATGCGTGCATCACGAACGCAGAGCTGCATGATCGCGCGCTCTTGCTGACGCAGACGATCCAGGGCGCTACGAACACGCTCAACCAGGCCTTCGAATTGCTTCGGAACCAGTTTGATCGGCATGAACAGCTCAGCCAGGAGCAACATTTCGGCGATTGCCAGCTTGTTGTCGCGACCGTGCTTCTTCAGCGCCTTGCGAGTGACTTCCATCTGATCGGACACTGCGCCGAAACGCTGTGCAGCGATGATCGGATCCGGACCGCTTTCGGCTTCTTCTTCGTCATCAGCGCTGGCTTCGGCGTCGTCGTCGTCGGAATCGTCATCCGCTTTCACGGTTTTCGAATCGACAGGCGGCGGAACTTCGGCGGCAGGCGGCGCAATGCCGTCGTCCGGGTCGATATAACCGCTCAGAACGTCGGACAGGCGGCCACCTTCGGTGGTGACGCGAGTGTACTCGGAGAGTATGTGGTCAACCGTGCCAGGGAAGTGCGCGATTGCGCCCATCACTTCACGGATGCCCTCTTCGATACGTTTGGCGATTTCGATTTCGCCTTCCCGTGTGAGGAGCTCAACTGTACCCATTTCACGCATATACATGCGCACGGGGTCAGTGGTGCGGCCAATGTCGGTCTCAACCGCTGCCAACGCTGCGGCCGCTTCTTCAGCGGCTGCCTCGTCGGTATCGGCGTCGGCCAGCATAAGGGCGTCCGCATCCGGAGCACTCTCGTGTACGGGAATCCCCATGTCATTAATCATGCGGATGATGTCTTCCACCTGTTCCGGATCTGAAATATCCTCCGGCAGGTGGTCGTTGACCTCTGCGTAAGTCAGATACTTCTGCTCACGACCCAGGGTGATCAACTCTTTGATACGAGACTGCTGTTGCGCTTTTCCGGACATAACACCCTATCCACTGAAGGTCTTGGCGGGCAAAAAACAAGCCGAGGATTATACCTGAGCTATGACCTCACGCGCCAGTTGAGGTCGGGTTTGATGCGGAAACCTTTTGACGGAGCAGGTCGCGCATCTGGTTTGCTTCTTCTGGACTTAGCCCAGATTGGTTCGCTTTTTTGATAAGTTGTTCCAGGTTTCGTTCGCGTTGACGTGCAGATAGCCTAGTAATGGTGTCGAAAAACTGTTGTTCAAGGTTATCGCCCTCAATCAACCATTCCTTTTCTGCCAGCGCTTTGAGCAGGCGCCCCTGTTCGGTGCCATGCCAACGCGCAATCAGTTGAAATGAGTTTAGCTTAGGATTCTTTTGTACGGCTTCGAGCAGTGCTACCAACAGCTGTGTATTAGTGTGGTCCTCGGCAGCAAAGTGCCCGGCGTCTTCAACTTTTTCGGCCAGTTGCGGGTGATGAAGCAGCGTGCGCAGTGCTGCCAGCGTTGGCGGCTCCACGGCTGCCGGGGTACGTGGGCCGCGAGGCTGGTCGCGATCGTCCTGACGCTTGCCCTTTTTGTCCCAGGGTTTGTTTTCCCATTTCTTGCCGCCAGTCCCTGATTTTTTCGGCGTCCACTCCTGTTGAGGTGCATATGCCTCTTGAGGTTGGTGGTAATCGGCGTAATCAGGCATGGCGTCATAGTCAATGCCAGGGTCGTAGGCGGGCGGAGCTTCCTGTGGTGCGCTGTGCACCAATTGGCTGACCGCCTCGCTGTTGAGTCCGGTGATTTCAGTGAGTCGCTGACGCATTAACGTGCGCAGGTTGGCGCCGGGAACCTTGTCGATCAGCGGCGCTGCGAGGGTGGCCATATGGGCCTTGCCTTCCAGGGAGCGCGGATCGGATTCTTCGGTCAACTGCTGAAAAAAATAATCGGCCAAAGGCTGTGCGTGCTGGTTGATGCGCGCCCGGAAGGCGTCAGTGCCTTCGGAGCGGACCAGAGTGTCCGGGTCTTCACCTTCGGGCAGGAACAGAAAGCGCGCACGCCGTCCGTCCTGCAGGCTCGGCAAGGCGGCTTCAAGCGCGCGCCAGGCGGCATTGCGTCCCGCCTGATCGCCGTCAAAACAGAACAATACGCTGGGGACAACGCGAAACAGTCGTTTCAGGTGTTCTTCGCTGGTGGCGGTGCCAAGCGTGGCGACGGCATTGCGCAAGCCTTGTTGGGCGAGAGCGATGACATCCATGTAGCCTTCGACGACGATGATTTCATCGAGGTTGCGATTGTTCTTGCGCGCCTCGAACAGGCCGTAGAGTTCCTGGCCTTTATGGAATACCGGAGTTTCCGGTGAGTTCAGGTACTTGGGTTTGTCGTCGCCCAGTACTCGACCGCCGAAAGCGATGATCCGTCCGCGACTGTCGCGGATCGGAAACATGACGCGATCACGGAAGCGGTCGTAGCGCTTGCCGGTTTCAGCATTCTCGATCAGCAGGCCGGCATCGATCATGGCTTTCTGTTGCAGTGTGTCGCTGCTCAGATGCTTGAACAGATTGTCCCAGCCGGGCGGGGCGAATCCGAGGCCAAAGTCCCGGGCAATTTCACCAGTCAGGCCGCGGCCCTTGAGGTAATCGACGGCGGCTTTGCGCGCGGGATGGCTTTTCAGCGCCTGGCGGTAGAAATCGGCAGCAGCGGTGAGCAGCGGGTAGAGCGGTGAGTCGGTCGGTTGCCGGGGTTTGTGTGGTCGGCCACTTTCTTCTCGGGGTATTTCCATGCCAGCGGCTTTGGCCAGCTCTTCGACGGCCTGGGGGAAGTCCAGGTTATCGTGGTCCATGATGAAGCCGAGGGCGTTGCCACCAGCGCCGCAGCCGAAGCAGTAGTAGAACTGCTTGTCGGGGCTGACGCTGAAGGAGGGGGTTTTTTCTTTGTGGAACGGGCAGCAGGCGGTGTAATTCTTGCCGGCCTTTTTCATTTGCAAGCGCGAGCTGACCACGTCGACGATGTCGGTGCGGTTCAGAAGGTCGTCAATAAAGCTCTGGGGAATTAGCCCGGCCATGGCGTGCTCGTCATCACTGCGCGGAAATTAAACCCAAGCGAAGGGCGGTCGATGTCTGGTCGTTGTTTCGAGGCGCAACAGTATGCGGCTCGACCGGATGTCGTCTGCGTGATCGCTGTCGGGAAGTGTATCTGCCGAAAATCCACTGACGTTAGTTCCAATCAGTATTCGACTACTTGAATGTGTTGCTCTGAGTCCGGCAGCGGCCAATGGCAGGCCTCGGATAGCTCATAAGCGGGCACAGGAGAGCGTGCCTTGGGCTGATCGTCTGTCGAGGAATCAGGTAAGGTGTGCTCGTCGGTAGCCTTGTAAGGCTCGTCAGAAAAGACGTGCACCGCTGGCAAAAAGCCAGGCCTGACGTGATGAAGCAGATTTGTCTCGGTCGCATCGGCGGCTTTGACGGTGAAGCATCAAGCGATATCCGCAAATGCCAATAGCCCGGCTGAGGGCCGGGCTTGGCAGAAGCTTGCTACGAACGTCTGCGTATTAGTACAGACGAACGGCGCGGCGCTGCTCGCGCTGAACTTTCTTGGCGTGACGCTTAACAGCGGCTGCTGCCTTACGTTTACGCTCAGAAGTCGGCTTCTCGTAAAATTCGCGGCTACGAACTTCAGCCAGAACACCGGCTTTTTCGCAGGAGCGCTTGAAACGACGCAGAGCTACGTCGAAGGGTTCGTTCTCTTTAACTTTGACGGCTGGCATCCAGAGCTACCTTCATTCATTACCGGGGTCAACATCCTCGCGGCAAAAGTGCACTTGAAGACGTCGGTTTTTAAGGGTTGCGGATGTTAACCCCTCATCGCTAGGAATGCAAAGCCTCTGATCGAAAACCGCTGGTAGGGGCCGGAAGTGACGACTATTATGCGCGCCTTCGAATTTAGCCTCTACAAGGCGCAAACCCATGCTAGTACTGGGATTAGAAACCTCCTGCGATGAAACCGGCGTCGCACTTTACGACAGTGAACGCGGCCTGCTGGCCGATGCGCTGTTCAGTCAAATCGACCTGCACCGTGCCTATGGTGGCGTGGTGCCAGAGCTGGCTTCACGCGATCACGTCAAGCGCATGCTGCCCTTGATTCGTCAGGTTTTGGCAGAGGCCGATTGCGTGCCGACCGAGATCGATGCCATCGCCTACACCGCGGGGCCCGGGCTTGTCGGGGCGTTGCTGGTCGGCGCCTCATGCGCTCAGGCGCTAGCGTTTGCCTGGGGTATTCCAGCCCTTGGCGTGCATCACATGGAAGGTCATTTGCTGGCGCCGATGCTGGAGGAGCAGCCTCCGGAGTTTCCGTTCGTCGCTTTGTTGGTTTCTGGAGGGCATACCCAGCTGGTTCGGGTCGACGGGATCGGCCAATACGCACTATTGGGCGAGACGCTCGATGATGCCGCCGGTGAGGCTTTCGACAAAACGGCGAAGATGATGGGGCTCAATTATCCGGGTGGACCGGAGATCGCTCGATTGGCGGCGCAAGGCGTTGCCGGACGTTTCGTCTTCCCGCGCCCGATGTGCGATCGCCCGGGTCTGGATTTCAGTTTCAGCGGCTTGAAAACCTTTGCCTTGAACACCTGGCAACAGTTTGTCAGCGCTGGGGACGACGGTGAGCAAACCCGTTGCGACATCTCGCTGGCCTTCCAGCAGGCAGTGGTGGAGACTTTGACCATCAAGTGCAAGCGAGCCTTGAAGCAGACCGGTCTCAAGCGCCTGGTCATCGCGGGTGGCGTAAGTGCCAACACGGCGTTGCGGGTTTCACTGGAAAAAATGCTCGGCGACATGAAGGGCGATGTTTACTACGCACGCCCGGAGTTCTGCACAGATAACGGCGCGATGATCGCATTTGCCGGTTGTCAGCGTTTACAGGCCGGACAGCGGGAAAGTCTGGCAATCAGCGTGCAGGCCCGCTGGCCGATGGAGCAATTGTCGCCTTTGTAAGCTTGTGTCCTGTTGGGAGCGGCCGATGATCCTGGGTCGCTTCACCATCGGGATTTAAAAATGCCGTTCGCGCCCGGCAAGCAGGTCGCGTAGATTGCCCCGATGACGCCAGACGATCAGCACTGTGAGCACGCTCATGGGCAGCAAGGCGGCAGGCTCACGCCAGGCGAGCAGCGGCAGGCTCAGCGGTGTCGCGATCAAGGCGGCCAGCGAGCTGGTGCGGGTGAGGTAGAAGGTCAGCAGCCAGGCAGTGATGGCCAGGAGTGCAGCAGGCGGGTACAGCCCCAGCAGCATCCCGGCGGCAGTGGCGACGCCTTTACCGCCGCGAAAGCGGAAGTACAGCGGGAGCAAGTGGCCGATGACGGCGCATAATCCGACCCAGGCCTGTTGCTGTAGCGGCAAGCCGGCCAGATTGGCGATCAGTACCGGCAGCAGGCCCTTGCAGAGGTCACCGAGCAGGGTCAGGACGGCCAGCTTTTTACCGGCCAGGCGCAGCATGTTGGTTGCGCCGGCATTACCCGAGCCACTCATTCGCGGATCGGGGTTACCGGTCAGGCGGCTGAGCAAAATGGCAAAGGACAGAGAGCCAAGCAGGTAGGCGAGGATTGCCAGTAACCAAAACATGCTAACTATTCCGGGCGAGGACGCCCTGATTCTAACGGCGCATTGCGCCCTTGTCGTGCTGCGGAGAAGAGTGCTTGGACAGAGTATTTATCGAGGGCCTGGAAGTCGACACGGTGATCGGTGCCTACGACTGGGAGCGGGGTATCCGACAGTGCCTGCGTCTTGATCTGAGCTTCGCCTGGGATAACCGCCCGGCAGCCGCAGGCGATGACCTGACTCTGGCGCTGGATTATGCGAGTGTGTCCTCGCGCATTCAGGCGTTTGCCGAAGAGGCGCAGTTCCAGCTGGTGGAAACCTTTGCCGAGCGTCTTGCGCAAGTGTTGATGAGTGAGTTTCAAATCCCTTGGCTGCACCTCAAGCTGACCAAGCCAGGCGCAGTTGCCGCCGCCGCGGGTGTGGGTGTGGAGATCGAGCGCGGATGTCGCTAATTCAGGTGTTTCTAGGTCTCGGTAGCAATATCGCGCGCGAACCTCATTTGCAGGCGGGGCTGGATGCTCTAGCCGGTTTTCTGGTGGATGTGCGCTGTTCGGCGGTGTTTGAAAGCCAGCCGGTGGGCATCAAGAGCGGTCCGTTCTTCAATCTGGTGGTATCGGCCTACACCGATCTGCCACTCGTGGAGCTGGATCGTCGACTGAAATTCATCGAGGCGGACAACGGTCGTTATGCGCCGGATCGCAAGGGCTTGCCGCTGGACATCGATGTGCTGCTTTATGGTGATCTGGTGGGCAATTTCGACGGTTTGATCCTGCCTCGCGCAGAAATCCTGAAAAACGCGTTTGTACTGTGGCCGTTGTCGTTGATCGCGCCCGACAGACTGCATCCGGGTGTCGGCAAGAGCTTTGCTTCACTGTGGAGCGAAGCGCGAATAGATCAGGTTTTGGCGCCAGTGGCATTTGAGTGGCGTGGTGAGCAGCTAACGCCTTCGAATCTGTTGTGACGGGGTGCAAGGCAGGGTCGACAAGATCACAGCCCTCAGCAGCTCCTACGCTGATCCGTGTAGGGGCTACCGAAGGTTAGGGGCGCGTTCGGATGATCTTTTGATTTTGCTTATTGCTGCTCTTTGTAATTCTTCAGCGCCTTAAGGCGTTCTTGTTTCAAAGCTTCGCCCAGTTCCGGCCCTTTGAAACCTTGCTCCAATAACGGCTGAACCGCCACGTTCCGCGCTGCGTTCGCTGCGCCTCTCAAATATTGCGCCTGTGGATAACTTCTCTGCTCGAAGCCGTTGCGACCCCGTGCATCCATTTCGCAGGCTGCGATGAACTCTTCAAAGCGCTGCGGTCGACGATAGACATCAAAGCTTTGCAGCAGCTCCAGTAATGTCGAGGGCTTGAGTTCAAGGGCGCGATGCCCGTGAGTGTGGTACTCGCCGACCAGCAAGGCCAGCTCCTGGCAATCCCTTGGCGCTTTGAAGCGTTCGTTCACCGCCTTGATCAGGCGCAATCCCTTGTGTTCATGGGCGATGTGTTTCGGCCACTGACTTTCTGGTGTCAGCCCTTTTCCAAGGTCGTGTAGCAGGCACGCCCAGCGTACTGTCAGTGGTTGAGCATACAGTGCAGCTTGTTTGAGGACGCTCAGGGTGTGCGCGCCGCTGTCGATTTCCGGGTGATGAGCTTCGGGTTGCGGCACGCCGAACAGGGCATCAACTTCGGGAAGCAATACTTTAAGTGCGTCGCAATCGCGCAGCACTTGAATGAACACCTGAGGCTGGTTTTCCATCAGGGCGCGGGAAATTTCTTTCCAGCTGCGCTCCGCCGTCAGTGCTTCAAGCTCGCCTGATTCGCTGAGCTGGCGCATCAGTTCGAGGGTTTCGGGGGCGACGCTGAAACCAAGCTCGGCATAGCGTGCGGCAAAGCGGGCTACCCGCAGAACCCGGAGCGGATCTTCGGCGAATGCGGGTGAAACGTGACGAAGTACGCGGGCATCAAGATCTTGCTGACCATGATAGGGGTCGGTCAAGGCGCCTTGGTCATCTTCGGCCATGGCGTTGATTGTCAGGTCGCGGCGGATCAGGTCTTCTTCAAGCGTGACTTCCGGGCTTGCGTGAAAAGTGAAGCCGCAATAGCCGTGACCACTTTTGCGTTCGGTCCGGGCGAGCGCGTATTCCTCACCGCTCTGCGGATGCAGAAATACCGGGAAGTCGGCGCCTACCGGGCGATATCCCTTCGCGAGCATTTCTTCCGTGGTGGCGCCCACCACAACCCAGTCGATGTCGGTGACAGGCCTGCCCAACAAGCGATCACGCACTGCGCCGCCGACTTTATAAATCTGCATAAAAAAACCTCCGTTAGCTCGACAGGATAACCCTTGCGTCGAACTTACGGAGGTTTTGGGGGAATCAAAGGTGGATGACTGCCAGGTCCAGTCGGCCGTAATCGCCCTCGCTATGCTCGCCTTTCGGCGGTACGTGATGGGTTTTCATCACCTGGTCGCCTTGCAGGGTTTCCAGGTGGATATCGAAGCCCCAGAGCCGGTGCAGATGCTTGAGTACTTCGTCGGTGGAATCTCCCAGCGGTTTACGGTCGTGCTGCTGGTGACGCAAGGTAAGCGAGCGGTCTCCCCGCCGGTCGATACTGTAGATCTGTATGTTAGGCTCGCGATTGCCCAGGTTGTATTGCGCCGCCAGGGTTTCGCGGATGATCCGATAGCCGTCTTCGTCGTGTATCGCCGGAACCAGCAGATCTTCCTTCTGATCGTCATCCAGGATGCTGAACAGCTTCAGATCGCGGATCACCTTGGGTGACAAGTACTGCAGGATGAAGCTCTCGTCCTTGAAGCTGCTCATGGCGAATTTGATGCTGGAGAGCCAGTCGGTACCGGCGATTTCCGGGAACCAGCGGTAGTCTTCTTCGGTGGGCGCTTCGCACATCCGCCGGATATCGCGGTACATGGAAAAACCGAGGGTGTAGGGGTTGATCCCGTTGTAATAGGGGCTGTCGAATCCAGGTTGAAAGACCACGCTGGTATGGGAGGACAGGAACTCCATCATGAACCCATCGGTGACCAGCCCCTCGTCATACAGGTCGTTCATCAAGGTGTAATGCCAGAACGTAGCCCAGCCTTCGTTCATCACCTGGGTTTGGCGTTGTGGGTAGAAGTACTGCGCTATCTTGCGAACGATGCGCACGATTTCCCGCTGCCATGGCTCCAGTAATGGCGCGTGTTTTTCGATGAAATAGAGGATGTTTTCCTGAGGTTCGGCGGGGAAGCGCGCATTATCCTTGTCGCTGAATTTATCCGCCCCTTTGGGAATGGTGCGCCAGAGGTCGTTGATCTGCTTTTGCAGGTGTTCTTCCCGGTCTTTCTGCCGGCGCCGTTCTTCCTCCGCCGAGATCGGATACGGGCGTTTGTAGCGGTCGACGCCGTAGTTCATCAGAGCGTGGCAGGAGTCCAGCAGGTCTTCTACCGCATCGATCCCGTGGCGTTCTTCGCATTGCATGATGTACTGCTTGGCGAACACCAGATAATCGATGATTGAGCTGGCATCGGTCCAGGTGCGGAACAGGTAATTGCCTTTGAAAAAACTGTTGTGTCCGTAGCAGGCATGGGCAACCACCAGTGCTTGCATGCAGATGGTGTTTTCCTCCATCAGGTAGGCGATGCACGGGTCTGAGTTGATCACGATTTCGTAGGCCAGCCCCATCTGGCCGCGAGTGTAGGACTTTTCAGTGCTGAGAAAGTGTTTGCCATAGGACCAATGGTGATAGCCCAGTGGCATGCCGACAGAGGCGTAGGCATCCATCATTTGCTCGGCGGTAATCACTTCGATCTGATTGGGATAGGTATCGAGCGCGTAGCGATTCGCGATACGACTGATTTCGCGGTCGTAGGCCTGAATCAGCTCGAACGTCCATTCTGAGCCGGTGGATATAGGGATACGTTTCTGCTCTCTGGCGGTCATGTCACTAACCTGCGCTGGAAGAGTTCACGAAAGACCGGATAGATATCTCCGGCCGAGACCAATTGTTGCTGGGCGAAAGTGTCTACAAAGGCTTCGGCGATCCGTTCATATTCGAACCATAGAGCCTGATGTTCGCGCGGGGTAATCTCAACATAAGTGTAGTACTGCACGAATGGCATGATCTGGTTGATCAGGATGTCGCGGCAAATCGGCGAATCATCGTTCCAGTTGTCGCCGTCGGAAGCCTGGGCCGCGTAGATGTTCCATTCATTACTTGGATAGCGTTCGGCCATGATTTCCTGCATCAGCTTCAAGGCGCTGGAAACGATGGTGCCGCCCGTTTCGCGGGAATAGAAAAACTCTTCCTCGTCGACTTCCCGGGCGCTGGTGTGGTGGCGGATGAACACCACGTCGATCTTTTCGTAATTTCGCTTGAGGAACAGGTACAGCAGGATAAAGAAGCGTTTGGCGATGTCTTTGGTCGCTTGTGTCATGGAGCCGGAGACATCCATCAGGCAAAACATGACGGCTTTTGAGCTGGGGTTGGGCTGTTTGATCAGCAGGTTGTACTTGAGGTCGAAGGTGTCGAGAAACGGTACACGATTGATGCGGGCGCTAAGACGCTCGATTTCCGCTTCCATTTCCTGAATATCGCCGAAATTATCTGGCTCTTCGCGTCTTAGGCGCTCCAGCTCGTCTTTTACCTCACGCAGTTTTGCCCGACTGCTGCCGGACAGCGCAATACGTCTGGCGTGGGCTGAGCGCAGCGTGCGGATGATATTGATCCGCGAAGGGTTGCCTTCATTGCTGATGCCGGCGCGGACGGTTTTAAACGTGTCGGTTCCGGCCAGGTTGCGTTTGACCAGGTTGGGCAGTTCCAGGTCCTCGAACATGAATTCGAGAAACTCTTCCTGGGTGATCTGGAAGACAAATTCGTCCATCCCTTCGCCGGAATTACCGGCCTTGCCAGGGCCTTTTCCGCCACCTCCACCAGGTGGGCGAGGGATATGCTGACCGCTGCTGAACTCTTTGTTTCCGGGGTGAACCACCGTTTGCTTGCCGCCGCGCCCATGGTGAAGCACCGGCTCGTCGATATCGCGGCCGGGAATACTGATCTGTTCGCCATGCTCCATGTCGGTGATGGAGCGACGGCTGACGGCTTCTTCAACTGCCTTCTTGATGTGATCACGGTAACGCCGCAGAAACCGTTGGCGGTTAACCGTGCTCTTGTTCTTGCCATTGAGACGTCGGTCGATCACATAGCTCATGACTGCTCCTTAGAAGCTGTCTTGAAAAGCCGAGAGCGGGTCGGGCTGTGTCGAGTGGGGTGGCGCCACGCGCATTTCTGCGTCGTGCGGGCCACCCGTTCTCTGTCTGAGCCTCGCTACCGACTTTCAAACACCTCCCTGAAGCCTGTGTAACAGAAATCGTTGACACAGGCCTCTGGCTAACGACAACCGGTGCGACCGGCAGCGGGTTACTGTGATTTTCTGACCCGCAGGTACCACTCGGAGAGCAGTCGTACCTGTTTGTCGGTGTAGCCGCGCTCGACCATCCGTGTGACGAAGTCGTTGTGTTTTTGCTGGTCCTCTTTGCTGGCCTTGGCGTTGAAACTGATAACCGGCAGCAGATCCTCGGTGTTCGAAAACATTTTCTTCTCGATCACCACCCGTAGCTTCTCGTAGCTGAGCCAGGTTGGATTCTTGCCGTTGTTGTTGGCCCGGGCGCGCAACACGAAGTTGACGATTTCGTTACGGAAATCCTTGGGATTGCTGATGCCGGCCGGTTTCTCGATTTTCTCCAGTTCTTCGTTCAGGGCTACGCGGTTGAGGATTTCTCCGGTTTCCGGATCGCGGTACTCCTGATCCTGAATCCAGAAGTCAGCGTAGAGCACGTACCGGTCGAAGATGTTCTGGCCATACTCGCTGTAGGACTCGAGGTAGGCGGTCTGAATCTCCTTGCCAATGAACTCGATATAACGTGGTGCCAGATACTCCTTGAGGAAACGCAGGTAGCGCTCGCGGGTTTCCGCCTGGAATTGCTCCTGTTCAATCTGTTGTTCGAGCACATAGAGCAGGTGTACGGGGTTGGCGGCGATCTCGTGGGGGTCGAAGTTGAAGACCTTGGACAGGATCTTGAACGCAAATCGGGTCGAGAGCCCATTCATACCCTCATCGACCCCTGCGTTATCGCGGTACTCCTGAATCGACTTGGCTTTCGGGTCCGTGTCTTTGAGGTTTTCGCCGTCATACACGCGCATTTTCGAGTAGATATTGGAGTTCTCCGGCTCCTTGAGTCGCGAAAGAACGGTGAATTGCGCAAGCATTTTCAGGGTGTCGGGCGCGCAATGGGCCTTGGCCAGAGAGCTGTTGAACAGCAACTTGTCGTAGATCTTCACTTCATCGCTGACGCGCAAGCAGTATGGCACTTTGACGATGTAGATCCGGTCGATGAACGCTTCGTTGTTCTTGTTGTTGCGGAAGGTGTGCCATTCCGATTCATTGGAGTGCGCCAGCAAGATGCCGGTAAACGGAATGGCGCCCAAGCCTTCGGTACTGTTGTAGTTGCCTTCCTGAGTTGCCGTCAGCAATGGGTGCAGCACCTTGATCGGTGCCTTGAACATTTCGACAAACTCCATCAGGCCCTGGTTGGACCGGCACAGAGCTCCAGAGTAGCTGTAGGCGTCTGCGTCGTTCTGCGGGAACTCTTCCAGTTTGCGGATATCGACCTTGCCCACCAAGGCAGAAATGTCCTGGTTGTTTTCATCCCCAGGCTCGGTCTTGGCGACGGCGATCTGATTGAGGATCGATGGGTAGAGCTTGACCACCCTGAACTGACTGATGTCACCGCCAAATTCGGCCAGGCGCTTGGTTGCCCAAGGCGACATGATGGTACTGAGGTAGCGCCGTGGGATACCGAAGTCTTCTTCGAGGATCTGGCCATCTTCTGTGGAGTTGAACAGCCCAAGAGGTGACTCGAAAACAGGCGAGCCCTTGATTGCGTAGAAGGGCACTTTCTCTATCAGCTGTTTCAGCTTCTCGGCCAGGGACGATTTACCGCCACCGACGGGGCCAAGCAGATAGAGGATCTGCTTCTTCTCTTCCAGGCCCTGAGCGGCGTGGCGGAAGTAGGAGACGATCTGATCGATGCACTCTTCCATGCCATGAAAGTCTTCAAAGGCCGGATAGCGGCGGATCACCTTGTTGGAAAAGATTCGAGACAGCCGCGAGTTGGCAGA
Source organism: Pseudomonas sp. GW821-FHT04C07 (assembly GCF_059420325.1). Taxonomy (NCBI): domain Bacteria; kingdom Pseudomonadati; phylum Pseudomonadota; class Gammaproteobacteria; order Pseudomonadales; family Pseudomonadaceae; genus Pseudomonas; species Pseudomonas sp. GW821-FHT04C07. Next base: position 41,844 of record NZ_JBWKTM010000001.1, on the reverse strand, counting down.
AGTATCCAGCAATTCCGGCTCGCCGATTGCCAGTAGCAGGCGTTCGGCTGAAGAGGCATAGGCGCTGCGATCCTTTTTGCAGAGCTCTAGATACTCTTGCAGCGTAAGTTCTTCCTGGCGTGTGGACTCGAAACGTTGTTGGAAGTGGCTAAAAATGCTCATGACGTCACCTCGCTCGATACGTGGAGCCGACGCCGGATCAGTCAGTCGAGTGCTGGTGCAACTGAAATCCAGTTGCCTTGTACCCCCCCAGAACACTTTCAAAGCTATTGACCTTGAAAGCTAATACCGATGACCCGAACGCCGGTGTACCGGCTCTCCCCTAATTTGGATGGCCTGTGCCTAAGGATAGTTCGGAATCAGAGAGGTCAAGGCGCAATGCGCAATTAGTTCTGGTCGACCGTTCGTCAGCAAGGGCGCAAGCCCACGGGGGGCGCGGGCTAGAGCTTTAGAAAAAAATTATTCAGAAACGCCTTGCGCGATTTCCGAGGGGTAAATTGTGCGCCATAGCTCAAAGCCGCCGTCCAGGCTGTAGACGTCGGAGAAGCCTTGGCTGATCAAATACGCGGCCGCGCTTTGACTGGAGTTGCCGTGGTAGCAGACTACGACCAGTGGTGCATCCAGGTCCGCAGCGCGGATAAAGTCGGAGATGGAGTGGTTGTCCAAATGCAGTGAGCCGCTAATGTGGTTCAGGGCATAGGTCTGCGGGTCGCGGATGTCGACCACCACTGCACCTTGCTCACGCAGGGCATGGGCTTGTTCGGGGGGGATGCGTTTGAATTCGCTCATGGCGGGCTCCTGTGGCCTGGCTAAAAGCGCGGTTCAGCGCTTTTCGGTGGTCAGTAATTGTTCGGGGGTGGAGTCGGTGGCAGGCGGTTTGACGTGGCCTTGAGCATCGCACTTGCACTCCAGGCGTTCACCGGTGTCGATATTCAGCAGCGTCATGGCGCCGCCCCAGACACAGCCGGTGTCGAGGGCGAAGAGGCCTGGCTCATTGCATTGGCCTGCGAGGGCGGCCCAATGACCGAAGACGATCTTCAGGCCTTTGGTCTTGCGTTCCTTGTGCTGGAACCAGGGTGCATAACCTGGCGGGGCTGTATCTATGCCTTCCTTGCCTTTGAGATCGAGTTTGCCTTCGCTGGTGCAGAAGCGCATGCGAGTGAAATAGTTGGTGATCACCCGTAGGCGAGCAGTGCCTTTGAGGTCGCTGTCCCATTTCACCGGTTCGTTGCCGTACATGCCATCCAGATAAGGGGCGAAGAGGTTGTCGTCATGTAACGCTTCTTCGACTTCGGCTGCGCACTTCAGGGCTTTCTTCAGCGTCCATTGCGGCGGTATGCCGGCGTGGACCAGTACTATTTCGCGCTGTTCGTCGTAGTGCATCAGCTTTTGCTGGCGCAACCACTCAAGCAGCTCTTTGCGATCCGGCGCTTCGAGAATCTCGCGCAAGGTATCGGCTTTCTTCAGACGCTCGATGTCCTGCCAGACGGCCAGCAAGTGCAGGTCATGATTGCCGAGAACGCAAACCAGCGATTCGCGGATGCTGTAGAGAAAACGCAGGGTTTCCAGCGACTGCGGGCCGCGGTTGACCAGGTCACCCACCAGCCAGAGGCGATCTTTGGCGGGATCGAAGGCGACCCGCTTGAGCAGGCATTGCAGTGGTTCGAGGCAGCCTTGCAGGTCGCCGACGGCGTACGTCGCCATCAGTGCAGGGCTCCGGGCACCGCCAGGCGGAAAGGCGCGATGATGGCGTCGAAGTGTTTACCGTCTTCGGCGAGCATCTGATAAGTCCCCTGCATGTTGCCCACGCGGGTAGTCATCACGGTGCCGCTGCTGTAGGTGTGGCTCTGGCCGACGTCGATCAGCGGTTGCTGGCCAACCACACCTGCACCGCGAACCTCTTCGACATGCCCGTCGCCATCGGTAATGACCCAGTGCCGAGAGAGCAACTTGGCCGGTAGCAGGCCATTGTTCTTTACGGTAATGGTGTAGGCGAAGGCAAAGCGGTCTTGCTCGGGCTGTGACTGTTCTGCCAGATAGCGAGTGACGACGCTGACGTCGACCTGATAACGAGGATCGGACATGCAAAAGGCCTTAAAAGCAAAGCGGGACGCGGGGCGTAACTGATTGAGGTCAGTCTAGGCCAAGTATCGGGTAGTAAACCAGACATGAGGGCCGGTGTCCTACCCGATAACGCTTCTGGCCTGTCAGATGTCGGCAGGTTGCTCGGCGACTTGTTCGCTGAGCTTGTCGGCCAGACGGACAAAGGCCGCCAGATCGAGCTGCTCTGGGCGCAGGCTGCCATCAACGCCGGCGGCTTCGATTTCAGCATTGCTCAGCAAGGCTTTGAGGGTGTTGCGCAGGGTCTTGCGGCGCTGGTTGAAGGCTTCGCGAACGACGCGCTCCAGCAAACGATGGTCTTTAGCCGGGTGCGGCAGCACGGTGTGCGGCACCAGGCGGACGATCGCCGAGTCAACTTTTGGTGGCGGGTTGAACGCGCCGGGGCCGACGTTGAACAGGTGTTCGACCCGGCAGTGGTACTGAACCATAATCGACAGACGGCCCCAATCGCCACCGCCGGGACCTGCGGCCAGACGCTCGACCACTTCCTTTTGCAGCATGAAGTGCATGTCGCGGATCAGGCTTGAATTGTTCAGCAGGTGGAAGATCAGCGGCGTGGAGATGTTGTACGGCAGGTTGCCGACGACGCGCAGGCTGTTGGGGGCGGCATTCAGGCTGCTGAAGTCGAACTTCAGTGCATCGCCCTGGTGAAGGTTGAAATTGCTCTTGCCGGCGAATTGCTGGTTGAGGATCGGGATCAGGTCCTTGTCCAGTTCAACCACGTCCAGTTGGGCGCCGCTGTTGAGCAGGCCTTCGGTGAGCGCACCCTGGCCCGGGCCGATTTCCAGCAGGCGGTCTTCGGCTTTGGCGTGTATAGAGCGCAGGATACGGTCGATAACGCCGGCATCGTGCAGGAAGTTCTGGCCGAAACGCTTGCGCGCCCGGTGTTGGTAATGCTCGGTCATAAACGGGTCTCGGCCATCTGGTAGGCGGTTTCCAGGGCGACTTGCAGGCTGCCGGTGTCGATTTTTCCGCTACCAGCCAGGTCCAGGGCGGTGCCGTGGTCGACTGAAGTGCGGATGATCGGCAGACCGAGGGTCACGTTGACTGCCGCGCCGAAGCCTTTGTATTTCAGCACGGGCAGGCCCTGGTCGTGGTACATCGCCAGCACCGCGTCGCAGTGCTCCAGATACTTGGGGGTAAACAGAGTGTCGGCGGGCAAGGGACCACGCAGGTCCATGCCTTCAGCGCGCAGACGCTCCAGGGTTGGTTCAATGATGTCGATTTCTTCGTGGCCCAGGTGTCCGCCTTCGCCGGCATGCGGGTTGAGTCCGCAGACGAGGATGCGTGGCTGGGCGATGCCGAATTTTTGTTGCAGGTCGGTGTGCAGAATCCGCGTGACCCGCTCCAGGCGTTCAGGGGTGATTGCATCGGCAATCTCCCGCAGTGGCAGGTGCGTGGTGACCAGCGCGACCCGCAAGCCGTGTGTGGCGAGCATCATCACCACTTGAGGGGTGTGGGTCAGGTCTGCGAGAAACTCGGTGTGGCCGGAGAAAGCGATTCCCGACTCATTGATTACGCCCTTATGCACAGGTGCGGTGATCATTCCGGCAAAGTGCCCGTCCAGACAGCCTTGGCCGGCGCGGGTCAGGGTTTCCAGTACAAACGATGCATTGGATTTATCCAGCTGACCGGCGATGACCTTGCTCTGCAGTGGGGTGTCCCAGACATACAGGCTGTCAGCTGGGGCGGGTTGATCCGGCCAGCTATCCGGGGTAACCGGTAGCAGGTCGACAACCACACCCAGCTGCACGGCCCGCTCAAGGAGCAGGTCGCGGCTGGTAATGGCAATCAGGGGATGCGGCTGGGGGTGCGCGGCGAGCAGCAGGCACAGGTCGGGACCTATACCGGCAGGCTCGCCCGGTGTCAGCGCGAAACGTTTGGGTTTCACTGCGATGCCCGGTCAGCGCCAGGGAGTTTGATCTCTACGTAGGCTTCGTCACGGATCTGACGCAACCAGGTTTGCAGCTCTTCGTCGTATTTGCGGTTACGCAGTACAGTCATCGCTTGCTGCTCGCGGGCCTGGGTGGTGCTGTCGGTGGCGCGGCGGCCAAGGACTTCCAGGACGTGCCAGCCGTAAGGGCTCTTGAACGGTTTGGACAGTTGGCCCTGTTGGGTTTTGGCCATCACTGCGCGGAACTCGGGCACCAGGGCGTTCGGGTCGATCCAGTTCAGGTCGCCGCCGTTAAGCGCGGAGCCCGGGTCTTCCGAATATCTTTTCGCCAGTTCAGCAAAGTCTTCGCCGGCTTCAATCCGGTCGTAGAGTTTCTGGGCAAGACGCTTGGTTTCTTCTTCGCTACGAATTTCGCTTGGTTTGATCAGGATGTGGCGCACGTGCACTTCGTCGCGCACCTGAGTCTGGCCGCCACGCTTTTCCAGGATCTTCAGAATGATGAAGCCGCCTGGAGTACGCATCGGCTCGGTCACTTCGCCGACAGACATCGAACTCAGCATGCGATCAAACGGTGGTGGCAGTTGCGCGGCTTTACGCCAGCCCATCTCGCCGCCTTCCAGCGCGGTTTCACTGGCGGACCTGGCGATTGCCAACTGACCGAAATCGGCGCCTTGCTTGAGTTGCCTATAGACATCGGCAGCCTGGCGTCCGGCATTCTGAATCGCTTCAGAGTTTGCGCTTTCCGGAGTAGGAATCAGGATATTGGCCAGACGGAACTCTTCGGACAGCTGCATTTTGCCCAGGTCCGAGGCCAGGAAGTTCTTCACTTCCTGCTCTGATACCTGAACACGCTCAGCCACACGGCGCTGACGTACACGGCTGATGATCATCTCGCGGCGAACCTGATCACGAGCGTCTTCATAAGACAGGCCGTCGTGGGTCAGGGCGGCGCGGAACTGGTCCACGGTCATATTGTTGCGCTGGGCAATGGTGCCGATCGCCTGGTTCAGCTCTTCATCAGTGATACGGATGCCGGAACGTTCGCCGATCTGCAGTTGCAGGTTTTCGACGATCAGGCGTTCGAGCACCTGCTGGTTCAGCACGCCGGTTGGCGGCATGCCGCCACCGCGCTTGGCGATGGTTTGTTGAACTTCATGAACCCGTTGGTCCAGTTGGCTCTGCATGACTACGTCGTTATCGACGATGGCCACCACTTTATCGATGGGCTGCACCGCAGCGTTCGCTGCGGTACCCAGTAACAGCGCGCCCAGCATCAGCGGGCGCAGACAATCAGAAAGCTTGGTCTTCACGTTCACGATAACCTTGAATGCCTTTGTTAAGGAAGCTCTCTACTTTGGTGCCAGTAACGCCACCGAGACCCTTCAGAACAATTTGGAGGAAGATGCCATGGTCGCCTTTCTCGTTTTGCGGGGCTTCTTGACTGAACTCGTCATAGGAAACCCAGTAACGGTTGATCAGGCGCAGTTTCCAGCAGCAGTTGTCGTACTCGAAACCACCGAAGGCTTCCAGAGTGCGGTTGCGGTTGTAGTCGTACTGCCAGCGGCTGATGGCGTTCCATTGCGGCACGACCGGCCAGATCACCGAGAAATCGTGCTGCTTGATCTTGTAATAGTCTTTCACGAATCCCGGAGTGCCTGGAGTGCCGTAGTCGCCACCACCCACTGTCCACTTACCGGTGGTCTGGTCATAACGGACCTGATCATTGCGATAGCGATAACCGGCGTTGATGACCTTGTTCGGGTTGTCTTCCGGCTGGTAATGGAACATCGCGCTGCCGGAGCGAGGGCTGCGGCTGTCCGGGTCCCAGTTGTAGTCGGCGGTGGTGCGCCAGTCACGGTTGAAGCGGTATTCGTACTCAAGCGCGTAAGGCGAAACCTTGGAGTGTGCATCGTTGCGGGTGGTTGCATCGATGCCCGGCAACTGGACTTCGCGATCCTTGAAGTAAACGGCCTGGCCGACGCTGATGCGTTGGCGCTCAAAGCCATTGTCTTCGATCCAGCGGTTGGTCACGCCCAGCGACAGCTTGTTCTCGTCGCCGACACGATCAGAGCCAGAGAAACGGTTGTCGCGAAACAGCGAAGCGTAGTTGAACGTGTACTCGCCAGTGTCGAAGACCGGGATGTCGGTCTGGTCTTTCTCTGGGACATAGAGATAGAACAGGCGCGGCTCAAGGGTCTGGCGGTAGTTTTTGCCGAACCATTGAGTGTTGCGATCGAAGTACAGACCGCTGTCGATGCTAGCGATAGGCACGCCGCGGTTCTGATTGTTGTTGAAGTCGCCATTGATGTTATCGGTACCGGCCGCTGCCGCTGCTTGCTGTTGCGCAACGATCTGGCTCTTGCCTGTTCCGTCGAGACTCAGATCGTACTGGGTGAACTTGTACTTGAGCGATGGTTTCAGGAAGCCGTAAGTCCAGTTGAGCGGCAGACTGACAGCCGGCTCAAGATCGAGGCGGTCACCGTTTGCACGCGCCAGACCCACAACGTTTGTATCTAGCCGTGGCGAGGCATTGCCGTTTTCATCGATAAAGTCGCCGTTTTTCAAATTACGGTCAAAGCGTACGATTTCGGTGTTGTACGCGAAATTCAGCCCGCCTGGATGGTACGGCAGCGCACCGTTGAAGGTGATCTGCGGCAAGCGGTTGTACGGTGTGATATTGGAGACGGTTGCCAGCTGATAGGCCTGTGCGTTGATTCGCGCGACGTAATCGTCGCCGCGGTAGGTGACGACACCCTGCTGGTTCACGTAGTCGGCAGTTCTGACACCAATCTGATCGGTTTCCAGATCCTGGAAATAATACGGATCGCTGATCTTGGTGTAGTCGACTTCTGTCAGTGTGCGCGAATCAAGTCCGCCCTTGTGCTGCCAGTTGAGCATGTAGCGGGTTTTTTCGTAACCGGTCTGCTTGCTGCGTTCAGTGTCGTCGTCATTCAAGTAAGCAGCACCAAACTGACCTTCACTGCTCTTGGTCAGGTAGCGGAACTCGCCTTCCATCAACATCCCGCGCTTGCTCATGTAGCGCGGATACAACGTGGCATCGTAGTTGGGTGCCAGGTTGAAGTAGTACGGGGTGACCAGCAACAGGCCGGTTTTGGTACCGCTGCCAATGGTCGGTGGCAGGAAGCCGGACTGGCGACGGTTATCGATCGGGAAGTAGATGTACGGGGTGTAGAACACCGGAATGTCTTTGACCCGCAGCGTCACGTTGGTCGCGGTGCCGAAGCCGGTCGCCGGGTTCAAGGTGATGTTGTTACCCTTGAGCTGCCAGGCGTTGCTGTTCGGTTCGCACGTGGTGTACGTACCATCCTTGAGGCGGATGATGGCGTTCTCGGCACGTTTGGCGTACAGCGCGCTGCCGCGCACGCGCGACTTGTGCATCACGTACTCAGCGTTATCGACTTTGGCTTCGCCGGTATCGAGCTGCACATCGGCGTGATCGCCGACGAGCAGCGCGCCGTTGTCGCGAATGCGGACATTGCCGCTCAGCTCGCCACGGCTTTCAGCTTGATACAGGCTGGCTTCGTCGGCCTCGGCCTGCATGCTGCCCTGACGCATGACCACGTCACCGGCCAGGGTCGCGACCTGTTGCTCTTGCTCATAGCGCGATGCTTTGGCGCCGATAAACGTTGGAGCGTCACTTTTATTCGTCGTGTCATTCATGCCCGGACGAATCGGTTCGATATAGGAACCAGAGCAATAAGGACCGGTCTCGGCCAATTGCGCAGCAGTCAGCTTCTCACGAGGCACCCAGTCAAGGTGGCTGTAGTCGGCACTGCGCGACTGCAGGCCGCGGCCCTTGGCCTCGGTGACGAGCGTGCTCTTGGTAGCGGTTTCGTTGCTGGCGCTGTTGGCTGCCGGGCTCTCGCCGTTGGAACTGACTGCATTCGCGTCATGCACAGGGCGCGGAGGCAATTGAGCAGCGTTGGATTTTGGTGCGCAGTCCCAGGCACCCGAAGTAGACACTGAGCAGTCATACTGTTCCGCGGCGACCACGTACTGAGTGGCTAAAGGTTGCAGGGCCAGCAAACTGCCGGTAACCAACAACGGAAATTTTTTACGAAACGCGGGGGATTTCAATGCCATCTTATTAGTCCGGGCTTCCTGCGTGCCATCTGCCCGCGGTGTGGGCCGCACGCCTCTCGATGGTCTGAAAAAGATGCTGGATAATAAAGCATGACCCGCTTGACGGCTAGCGCCGTCGGAGACCCTTGCAATGCCTGACCAAGATGTACGCTTGCAACACCTGAAAGTTTGGCTCGATGAGCAATTGGCAACTCTGTTTACAGCACGCGGCTGGGGCGCCGTGCCCCCGGCTACGTTGACTGCGGCCAGCAGCGACGCGAGTTTTCGGCGGTATTTTCGCTGGGAAGGGGAGGGTCGTAGCTTCGTCGTGATGGACGCTCCACCGCCCCAGGAAAACTGTAAACCCTTCGTGGATATCGCTTTATTGCTGGCGAAATCCGGAATAAACGTCCCGATAATTTATGCCGAGGACCTCGAGCGCGGATTTCTTTTGCTCAATGACCTGGGCAACAAGACCTATCTGGACGTGATCGACGGCGAAAATGCCGACGATTTGTTCAAGGACGCGCTGCAGGCATTGCTGGCCTTCCAGCAGTTGCCAATGGATGCCGTGCTTCCCAGTTATGACGTGGCGTTGCTGCGCCGCGAACTGGAACTCTTCCCCGAGTGGTACGTGGGCCGTGAGCTGGGTATCAAGCTTGACCAGGAACAACTGGCGCTCTGGCAACGGGTCAGCGATCTATTGATCGACAGCGCTCTGGCCCAACCCAAGGTGCTGGTACATCGCGACTACATGCCGCGCAACCTGATGTTGAGCGAGCAGAACCCGGGCGTGCTGGACTTCCAGGATGCAGTCTACGGTCCGGTCACTTATGACGTGACCTGCCTGTTCAAGGATGCATTCCTCAGTTGGCCTGACGCTCGCGTGCATGGCTGGCTGAAAGATTATTGGCACCAGGCGGGTAAATTGGGTATCCCGGTACAGTCTGATTTTGAAGACTTCCTGCGTGCCAGCGATCTGATGGGCGTGCAGCGTCATTTGAAGGTGATCGGGATCTTTGCCCGCATCTGCCACCGTGACGGTAAGCCGCGTTATCTGGGCGATGTACCGCGTTTCTTTGCCTATATAGAAGCAGTGCTGGCCCGCAGGCCAGAGCTGGCGGAGTTGGGTGAGCTGTTGGCGAGCCTGCGCCAGCCGGTTGGAGCGCCCGTATGAAAGCAATGATTCTCGCGGCCGGTAAAGGTGAGCGCATGCGTCCGCTGACCCTGGCGACGCCCAAGCCATTGATTCGTGCCGCGGGTGTGCCATTGATCGAGTACCACATTCGGGCATTGGCGGTGGCAGGTTTTACCGAGATCGTCATCAACCATGCCTGGCTGGGTCAGCAAATTGAGGACTATCTGGGCGATGGATCGCAGTTTGGTGTGAGCATTCAGTATTCGCCGGAGGGGGAACCGCTGGAGACCGGAGGCGGTATTTTTCGGGCATTGCCGCTGTTGGGTGATGAACCGTTCCTGGTGGTCAATGGTGACATCTGGACTGATTACGACTTCACGGCTTTGCGCCAACCGATTGCCGGACTTGCTCATCTGGTGATGGTCGACAACCCGGAGCATCACCCGACAGGGGGGGACTTTTGTCTGGTGGACGGTCAGATACACGACGCCGGGACGGGTTCAGCCGCGCTGACTTACAGTGGTATTTCGGTTTTGCATCCAAGGCTGTTCTCTACGTGCGTCGCCGGTTCCTTCAAATTGGCGCCGCTGTTGCGCGAAGCCATGGCTCAAGGGCAGGTCACGGGCGAACACATGCATGGATGCTGGATTGATGTCGGAACCCTTGAACGTCTGGCGCAAGTAGAACAATTGCTGGAAGCGAGCCGCTGATATGTTGTGGCCAGGGACTCTGATCGGAGCCGGAGCGGGCTTTGCCATAGCCAGCATTCCGGGGGCCATGTTAGGTGCATTGTTGGGGCAGGCGCTGGATCGGCGCTTGCAACTGCAGAGTTGGGACCATTTGCGCCAACGTTTGAGCGGGCGTTCGGCGCTGCGCAATGATGAGCTGTTGTTCGTATTGTTAGGGCGACTGGCCAAGAGCGATGGCCAGGTGGTTGAGGGGCATATCCAGCAGGCTCGTCAGGAAATGCGTTCACTCGATATGAGTGGACCGGCGCAAAAGCGAGCCATTGCTGCATTCAATCGGGGTAAGTCCGGGCATGATCGCTTGCATGGGTATTTGCGCCGCTTGAGTACCCAACCGCATGCAGCCGAGGGCGTTTTGCGCGCCTGCTGGCGTATGGTCTGGGCTGATGGTCGAGCCAGCGGCGCCGAACGAGAGCTGATTAATCTCTGGGGTAAATGGCTGGGCTGGACACCTCAACAGGTGCAAGCGCTGGCCAGTGACTACGAGCCGCATAAAAAAAGCCTGGCCAACAGTGGCAGGGCTTATCAAGAGGCTTTGCAGGTGCTGGGTGTGACGGCCACCAGCGAGCCATTGCAGATCAAGCGTGCTTACCGGCGCCTGCTCAGCCGCCATCACCCGGACAAGATTGCCGGCACTGGCGCGACCCCGTTTCAAGTGCGCGAGGCAACCGAGAAAACTCGCGAGCTGCACAACGCTTATGCGTTGATCCGTGAGCGGCGGGATTTTCGTTAGGCATTCAGGTGACCCTGAAAAGATCATCCGAGCACGACCCGAACCTTTGGCATCGCCTACGGTTCGGTGTATATCCTCGGTGCCAGGTCGAGATCCGCTCGGCGCAGGAGCTGCCGCTGGCTGCGATCCTGGCGGGTTGCCCGCGAATAGGGCCGTTCAGTTGCCGGTGTTCCGTGGGCTTAACCAGCCGCGAACGCGCCGAAACAGTTGCTCTTGTTCGGCGGCGCTGTTTCCAGGCAACGCCTTCAAAGACACCTGAGTGAAGCGTGCGCTCTTCAAGCGTTTACTCGCCTGCAGACGTGCCAAAGCGGCGCTGCGTGCCAGCTCCTTGTCATTATAGAAAAAGTCGGCAGTTGCGACTTTCAAGGTCGGCGTCAGTTGTGCCAGCTCAGGTTTTCCGTTAAGTGGCGTTTGCGCGGCGACCATTACGAACTTCTCTACGTGCGGCGGTTGTTTCTCGCTCAGGTAACGCGCGGTCCAATAAGCCCCGGTGCCATGTCCCAGCAGGACAATGCTGCGAGCGTTTTGCTGCCGCGCAAAGGCAATTGCCGCATCGATTCGGGCGAAGATCCGCTCGGCGTCAGCCTTGATTTTCTCCTCAGAACTATCGGCGGCGGCACGATCAGTGATGTCAGCCTCACCGCCAGCCGCTTGTTCGATGGGTTTGGGTGCAGCGGTGCTGGCGTCTTTGCTGCTAGTGTCCACAGGGGCAGGCGCGGGCGCGGCTTCGACAATGCGCGGCTGGCTGGCGTCGCTCTGCAGGTCGGGCAAGGTAATACTCAGGCTGCCCCAGTTGGCGTTTGGCAATTTTTGCCGCAATGGACCGATTGCTTGAGGCCAGTCAGCGGTTTCGCCGGCGCCGGGGATGATAATGACCGCACCGCTGGGTTCACTGGCATTGGCCGGTTTCCAGAGTGTGAGGAAGCTGTCGCTGCCGGCCTGCAACTGTTGCTGCTCCTGCTGTGGGATTTGTCGCTCAAGGGCCGTCGCTTCTTCCTGACTACGCTCAAGCAGCAGCTGGCGCTCTACCGGTTTTTCTTCTGCGTTTTTTGCCGTGGCGCCGGTAGGATCGGCAGCTTCGACTGAAAAGGCACAAGGCAGGATCAGCGACAGGCACAATGCGTGCAGTGCCAAGCGGTAGACAGGGGGCATCGGATATTCCAGGCCAGAAGTAATCCCGGCAGCCTAATGGGTTGGTCAGTATTTGTCAGTGTGTGAGACTTCAGATGATGCGTTTTCGCTGCCTGTTGGTTATCGGCTGTTTTTGCCTTCCCTTGATCGCGTTGGCGGCCCCTGCGCCCGCGCAGTTGAATGTCGATCAGCGTCAATGGCTTGAGCAACACGCCGAGCTGCGTGTCGGGCTAGTGATGCAAGCGCCATACGCCCAATTTGATCGCCGCTTGCAGCGATTGTCCGGGGCCAATGTCGAGCTCATGCAGTGGCTGGCCCAAGCCCTCAAGGTCGAGCTGAGTTGGCGCAACTTTGCAGATCAGGAACAGTTGGAGGCCGCCGTGCGTGACGGTGAAGTCGACATTGCCCCCGGCCTGACTCAAACCCCGGCGGGGCTGCGACTCTGGCAGTTTTCCGATCCTTATATGCGTGTACCACAACTGGTAGTCAGTGAGCGTAAAGGCGCCGGTGCGGTGGACCTGGAGAAGCTCGACAGCCAGTCCCGTGTCGCTGTACGCATGCCCAGTGCGGTTGCCGACTACCTGCGCAGCACTTACGGCCATCTCAATTTGCAGGGGGTACCGATGGAGCGCCAGGCCTTGCAGTTGCTTTTGAGCCAGCAAGCCCGGTATGCCGTGGTGGATGAAGCGCAGCTCAGTCGTTTGTCGGCCGAGCCGGAGTTCACCGGTCTGGCGGTGGTCGGTGATATCGGCCTGCCGCAATTGCTGCGGGTCGCCACGCGACGTGACTGGCCTGAGCTGGCGGGGATCGTTGAAAGGGCGCTGCATGCGATTCCGGCGCGAGATCTGGAACAGCTACACAGTCGCTGGCTGCAACCCAAATACCCGCGTCTGGTCGAGTCGCCGGGTTTTTGGCAGAACCTCTGTCTATTGCTGGCGGTGTTGTTGCTCAGCAGCATGGCCATCGTCACCTGGCTGCGTCGCCAGCGACGATGCCTTGAGCAGCGTTTGTTGGCAGCCAGAGAGGACATCGCCCATCGTGAGGCCAGCGAAGAAGCCTTGCGCCTGACGCAGTTTTCCATCGACCAAAGCACCGTGGGGATCCTCTGGGTCAACTGGGACAGCCATGTCCGCTACGCCAATCGGGCGGCCGAAGAAATGCTCGGTTATGCACCGGGCTGCGTCATCGACCGACCCTTGATCGACTTCGAGCCTGACCTGCATATGGACCGTTGGCTGACGCTTTGGAAGCGCGCCCGTGCCAGTGACGACGGACCGCAGAGCTTCGAAACCAGCTGTGTTCGTGCCGATGGCAGCATCCTGCCTGCTGACGTGTCGCTGAGCTTCCTGCGCTTTCGCGATAGTGAGTATCTGGTGGTCTATCTCAACGACGTCACTGAGCGTCGACGTGCCCTGGCCGCCTTGCAGGAAAGCGAGGCGCGACTACAAGGCATCGCCGCCAACGTACCGGGACTGGTGTTTCGCCTGGAGCGGGCGCCGGTCACCGGGCAGATCGACTTCGCCTATATCAGTGAAGGCAGTGAAAACCTGGTGGGCTATTCGCCGGCGACGTTGAGCCATCGCGACAAAGGCTTGCGCAGCCTGGTCCATCCCGACGACAAAGCCAGCTATCACCAGACCCAGGATCAAGCGCTGGATACGGATAGCGACTGGTCCTGGCAAGGGCGGATTGTGACGCGTCAGGGCGAGCAGCGTTGGGCGGAAATCAAGGCGATCACCCGTCGTCTCGAGGACGGCGCGGCGGTCTGGGACGGGATTGTGTGGGACATCAGCGAAAGCAAGCGTATCGAGCTGGAGCTGGCCGGTTCTCGCGAGCAACTGCGCGAGTTGTCCGCTCACCTGGAAAGTGTGCGGGAAGAGGAAAAGGCCCGCATTGCCCGGGAGGTTCACGATGAGTTGGGGCAGATGCTGACCGTGCTCAAACTGGAAACCTCTATGTGCGAGCTGGCTTACGCGCATCTTGACCCGGGTTTGAACGAACGGCTCAACAGCATGAAGCGGCTGATCGCACAGCTGTTCCAGTTGGTGCGCGATGTTGCCACGGCGCTGCGCCCACCGATTCTTGATGCAGGCATCGCCTCGGCCATCGAGTGGCAGGCGCGACGTTTCGAGGCGCGTACGCAGATTCCGTGTCTGGTCCAGGTACCGGAAAATTTGCCGGTCCTTAGCGACGCCAAGGCCATTGGCCTGTTCCGTATCCTTCAGGAGGCGCTGACCAATGTCATGCGCCATGCTCAGGCGCATACTGTTGAATTGACACTGACCCGCGAAGGTGGCGATTTATGCCTGACTGTCAGCGACGATGGTCAGGGATTTGTCCCGGCGACAGGCCGCCCGACTTCGTTTGGTCTGGTGGGTATGCGCGAGCGGGTGTTGATCATGGGCGGCAGTCTGTCGCTGGAAAGTGAGCTGGGCGAAGGCACGACATTGAGCGTGCGAGTGCCGTTGGATTAGGAGAGATGCGTGATCCGTGTACTGGTAGCCGAAGACCACACCATCGTCCGCGAAGGCATCAAACAGTTGATTGGCCTGGCCAAGGACCTGTTGGTGGTGGGCGAGGCATGCAATGGCGAGCAGCTATTGGACGTTTTGCGACATGTCCCTTGTGAAGTGGTGTTGCTGGATATCTCCATGCCCGGCGTCAATGGCCTGGAGGCAATCCCGCGGATTCGCGCGCTGAACAATCCTCCGGCGATTCTGGTGCTGTCGATGCATGACGAGGCGCAAATGGCCGCTCGTGCGTTGAAAGTCGGGGCTGCCGGTTATGCCACCAAGGACAGCGATCCGGCACTGCTGCTGACCGCGATCCGCAAGGTCGCGGCAGGTGGGCGTTATATCGACCCGGATCTGGCCGACCGGATGGTGTTTGAAGTGGGGCTGACTGACTCGCGGCCGTTGCACTCGTTGCTGTCTGAACGCGAGTTTTCGGTGTTCGAACGGCTGGCCCAAGGCGCGAACGTTAACGACATTGCCCAGCAATTGGCATTGAGCAGCAAAACCATCAGCACCCACAAGGCGCGGCTGATGCAAAAACTCAATATCACTTCGCTGGCCGAGCTGGTGAAATACGCAATGAAACACAAGCTCCTGTAACGCGTCTCCTTTGGACGCCACATAACCGTAGCAGCTGCCAAAGGCTGCGTTCGGCCGCGAAGCGGTCGTAAAAACTCCAAACGCGATTTACCCGGATAAATCTCGATTGCCTGACTTGCGAGCGCTTCGCACTTGAACGCAGCCTTCGGCAGCTGCTACGAAGTGCGTGTAGCCATACCCATTTACGACATGCCTGTAAGGTCCGATTCCCGCGTTATATGGCTTCCAATACAGGCCATCGCGCCCATTCCCTCGTGACATGCCCAATCACGCCATTCGTGTAGGGCAATCCCTACCCCGAACCTTCCATCCGGCTTAGGCGAATCTCTCATACCCCCCGATTTGCGTGGTTGTGAGGCTCCACTAGGCTTAGTCCACGGCAGTCAAAAACAAAAGGTGTGGGTATGAGCGAGGTTGATTCAAGTGCTGGGGCAAATGATGTTCTGGTCAGCTTTCGTGGAGTGCAAAAGAGCTACGACGGCGAGAACCTGATCGTCAAAGACCTCAACCTGGAGATTCGCAAAGGCGAATTCCTCACACTGCTCGGGCCTTCCGGCTCCGGCAAGACCACCAGTCTGATGATGCTGGCCGGTTTCGAAACCCCGACCGCCGGTGAAATCCAGCTGGCCGGGCGTTCGATCAACAACGTGCCGCCGCATAAGCGCGACATCGGCATGGTGTTTCAGAACTACGCGTTGTTCCCGCACATGACAGTGGCCGAGAACCTGGCGTTCCCGCTGACCGTGCGTGGCCTGAACAAAAGCGACGTCAGTGACCGGGTCAAGCGCGTGCTGAGCATGGTTCAGCTCGATGCATTCGCCAAGCGTTATCCGGCGCAGCTTTCCGGTGGTCAGCAGCAGCGTGTGGCGCTGGCCCGGGCGTTGGTGTTCGAACCGCAACTGGTGCTGATGGACGAACCACTGGGGGCACTGGATAAGCAACTGCGTGAACACATGCAGATGGAGATCAAACACCTGCACCAACGCCTGGGCGTGACCGTGGTCTACGTGACCCACGACCAGGGCGAAGCCCTGACCATGTCCGACCGCGTGGCGGTATTCCATCAAGGCGAAATCCAGCAGATTGCGCCACCGCGCGAGCTCTATGAAAAGCCCAAAAATACCTTCGTCGCCAACTTCATCGGCGAGAACAACCGTCTCAACGGCCGTTTGCACAGCCACAACGGCGATCGCTGCGTGGTTGAGCTGGGGCGTGGTGAAAAGGTCGAAGCGCTGGCGGTGAATGTCGGCAAGACCGGCGAGCCAGTGACCCTGTCCATTCGTCCGGAGCGCGTGAGCCTCAATGGCTCCAGCGAATCCTGCGTCAACCGCTTCTCGGGGCGCGTGGCGGAATTCATCTATCTGGGCGACCACGTCCGCGTTCGCCTGGAAGTCTGCGGCAAGACCGACTTCTTCGTGAAACAACCGATCGCCGAGCTGGATCCGGCTCTGGCGGTTGGTGATGTGGTACCGCTTGGCTGGCAGGTCGAACACGTTCGCGCGCTCGACCCACTTCTAGAGGCGAACTGATCGCCCCCTTGCTTCACCAACACAAACCCTGCACGTGGAGAGAACAATAAATGTTGAGATCCCTGAAATTCACCGCCCTGGCTTTGGGCATGATGGGTGCGGCACACGCAATGGCGGCCGCGGACCTGACGGTGGTGTCCTTCGGCGGGGCGAACAAGGCGGCTCAGGCCAAAGCCTTCTACGCACCTTGGGAAGCCGCGGGCCACGGCAAAATCGTCGCCGGCGAATACAACGGTGAAATGGCCAAGGTCAAAGCCATGGTCGACACCAAGAGCGTGTCCTGGGACCTGGTGGAAGTGGAGTCGCCAGAGCTGTCCCGCGGCTGTGACGAAGACATGTTCGAGCAGCTCGATCCAGCCCTGTTCGGCAAATCCGAAGACTACGTCAAAGGTGCTATTCAGCCTTGCGGCGTTGGCTTCTTCGTCTGGTCGACCGTGCTCGCCTACAACGCCGACAAGCTGAAAAGCGCACCGACCAGTTGGGCGGATTTCTGGGACACCAAGAAATTCCCGGGCAAGCGTGGCCTGCGTAAAGGCGCCAAGTACACCCTGGAGTTCGCTTTGATGGCCGACGGCGTCGCGCCCAAAGATGTCTACAAAGTGCTGGCCGGCAAAGATGGTCAGGACCGTGCCTTCAAGAAGCTCGATGAGCTCAAGCCAAGCATTCAGTGGTGGGAAGCGGGCGCTCAGCCGCCGCAATATCTGGCCTCTGGTGACGTCGTGATGAGCTCGGCCTACAACGGCCGGATCGCTGCCGTGCAGAAAGAAAGCAACCTGAAAGTCGTATGGAACGGCGGTATCTACGACTTCGACGCCTGGGCGATCCCAAAAGGTCTGGATAAAGCCCGTGCCGAAGCTGCGAAGAAATTCATCGCGTTCTCGGTCATGCCGCAGCAGCAGAAGACTTATTCGGAAAACATTGCCTACGGCCCGGCTAATACCCAAGCCGTACCGCTGTTGGCCAAAGATGTTCTGAAAGACATGCCGACCACTCCGGAAAACATCGCCAACCAGGTGCAGATCGACGTCAGCTTCTGGGCTGATAACGGTGAGCAACTGGAGCAGCGCTTCAACTCGTGGGCTGCGAAGTAATCACGCTCCTGTGGGATCCGGGCTTGCCCGCGATGAGGTACACGCGGTTTTGCTGAAAGACCGCATCATCTCGATCGCGAGTTAGCCTTGCTCCTGCAACAGTTGTGTATTTTCAGATGAGCAGGGGGGGCATTCCGAAACGGGATGCCGCCCTCTGAAACGTTTAAAGATTTCCGGAGTTTGCTATGGCCATCACCGTTCCCCTGAACGAGGTCACCAGCCCCACCTTGAAGCAGCGTCTGGCACATGCCGAGCGGGTCAACCGCTGGAAGGCCCAGGCCTTGATCGCGCCCTTGGTGCTGTTTCTGTTGCTGGTGTTCCTGGTGCCGATTGTGGCGCTGCTCTACAAGAGCGTCGGTAACCCGGAAGTGGTCGGTGGTATGCCGCGCACTGTGGCGGCGGTGACTGCCTGGGATGGTCGAGGTTTGCCGGCTGAGCCGGTTTACAAGGCCGTCAGCGAAGACCTGGCCGAAGCCCGCAAGAATCAAACCTTGGGCGATCTGTCCAAGCGACTGAACATGGAGTTGGCCGGCTATCGCAGCCTGCTGACCAAAACCGCGCGAGCGCTGCCGTTCAAGACTGAACCGGCCTCTTATAAAGACGCGATGGAAAGTCTCGACGAGCGTTGGGGCGATCCGGCGTACTGGCAGGCGATCCGCCGCAACACCAGCAGCATTACACCCTATTACCTGCTGGCGGCTGTCGATCACCGCATCGACGACCTGGGCGAAGTGGCCCCGGCCACACCAGACCAGGCTATATACCTCGATATCTTCGCCCGCACCTTCTGGATGGGCCTGATCATTACCGCGATCTGCCTGGTGCTGGCTTATCCGCTGGCTTATCTGTTGGCCAATCTGCCGTCCCGGCAAAGCAACCTGTTGATGATTCTGGTGCTGTTGCCGTTCTGGACCTCGATTCTGGTTAGGGTCGCGGCGTGGATTGTCTTGCTGCAGTCGGGTGGCCTGATCAACAGCGCGCTGATGGCGATGGGTGTGATTGATAAACCGCTGGCGCTGGTGTTCAACCGTACCGGGGTTTACATCTCCATGGTGCACATCCTGCTGCCGTTCATGATTCTGCCGATCTACAGCGTGATGAAAGGCATCTCGCCAACCTATATGCGGGCGGCGATTTCCCTCGGTTGCCATCCGTTTGCCAGCTTCTGGCGGGTGTACTTCCCGCAGACCTATGCCGGTGTCGGCGCCGGTTGCCTGTTGGTGTTCATTCTGGCAATTGGTTACTACATCACCCCGGCGCTGCTCGGCAGCCCGAACGATCAGATGGTCAGTTACTTCGTCGCCTTCTACACCAACACCAGTATCAACTGGGGGATGGCGACTGCGCTCGGTGGCTTGCTGCTATTGGCGACCATCGTGCTCTACCTGATTTACAGCTGGCTGGTGGGCGCCAGTCGCCTGCGCCTGAGCTAAGGAGAGAATCGAAATGTTGAGCCCTTACAAGTCGCCCGTTGAGCGGGTCTGGTTCTACAGCTTGCGCATTCTCTGCGGGCTGGTTCTGTTGTTCCTGATCTTGCCGGTATTGGTGATCATTCCGCTGTCGTTCAACTCGGGCAGCTTCCTGGTTTACCCGCTGCAAGGTTTCTCGCTGCATTGGTACCAGGATTTCTTCGCCTCGGCGGAGTGGATGCGCTCCCTGAAGAACAGCATCATCGTCGCCCCGGCGGCGACTGTATTGGCGATGGTTTTCGGCACGCTGGCGGCCATCGGCCTGACGCGCGGCGATTTCCCCGGCAAGCCGTTGGTGATGGCGTTGGTGATTTCGCCGATGGTGGTGCCGGTGGTGATCATTGGTGTTGCCAGCTATCTGTGCTTCGCCCCGCTGGGATTTGGCAACAGCTATACCTCGCTGATCGTCGTGCATTCGGTGTTGGGTGTGCCGTTCGTGATCATTACCGTGTCGGCTACTTTGCAAGGTTTCAATCAAAACCTGGTGCGTGCTGCCGCCAGTCTGGGCGCATCACCGCTGACGGCTTTCCGTCGGGTGACGTTGCCGTTGATCGCGCCTGGGGTGATCAGCGGGGCACTGTTTGCCTTCGCGACGTCGTTCGATGAGGTAGTGGTAACGCTGTTCCTCGCCGGCCCGGAGCAAGCGACGTTGCCTCGGCAGATGTTCAGCGGCATCCGCGAAAACCTTAGCCCGACCATCGCCGCCGCCGCGACGCTGCTGATTGCTTTTTCGGTGATCCTGCTGCTGACCCTGGAATGGTTGCGTGGGCGCAGCGAGAAGCTGCGTACGGCGCCAGTCTGAAGGTAGAAGTTTTTCAAGCGGGCTTGCTCGCGACAGCGGTCTGTCAGTCGGCATAAATGTCGAATGTTTCGCCGTCATAGCGAGCAAGTCCCCGCATTGGATCGTTGTTACATTCACCGGATCAATAGCAGACAAACCCCAATCCCCAGCTACTCTTGTGCCCAGCCCCCAAAACTATAAGAGGCCGAGCCGATGAGTCTGTCTTCCTTCAAAATCGCCCACAAGCTAATCACCGGCGCTGGCGCCATCGAGCAATTGGCCGCCGAGCTGACCCGCCTGGACATTGACCACCCATTGATTGTCACCGATGCCGCGCTGGTGAGATCCGGCACGGTGGAGCTTGCGCTGGCGCAACTGGGTGAACGCTCTTATGAAATTTTCGACCGGGTTCTGCCTGACCCGGAAATCGCCATTGTCGAAGACTGCATGCGCGTTTACCGCGAAGGCGGGCACGACGGTCTGATCGGCCTGGGCGGCGGCAGTGCCATCGATATTGCCAAAAGTGTCGCCGCGTACGCCGGCTACCACGGTGCCCTCGAGGATCTGTTCGGCATTGATCAAGTGCCGCGCAAAGGCCCGCCGCTGATCGCGATCCCGACCACCGCCGGTACGGGGTCGGAAGTCACCAATGTGGCGATTCTTACCGACAAGGTCGCGCAATTGAAGAAAGGCATCATCAGTGATTACCTGCTGCCGGATGTGGCGCTGGTCAGCCCGCAGATGACCCTGACCTGTCCGCGCAGCGTCACCGCCGCCAGCGGTATGGATGCGCTGGTTCACGCCATTGAGTCCTACCTGTCGCTGAACGCTTCGCCGATCACCGACTCACTGGCCATCGGCGCGATAAAACTCATCACCAAAGCGCTGCCCAAGGCCTACGCCAATCCTTCCAATCTGCAGGCCCGCGAAGACATGGCCACCGCCAGCCTGATGGCCGGTATGGCGTTCGGTAATGCCGGAGTCGGCGCGGTGCATGCGTTGGCCTATCCGCTGGGCGGGCGATTCAATATCGCCCACGGCGTCAGCAATGCCTTGTTGCTTGCGCATGTCATGACCTGGAACAAGATGGCCTGCGTCGAGCGCATGCAGGATATTGCCCAGGCCATGGGCGTGAAAACCGCCGGGCTGAGTGCCAATCAAGCGGCCGATAGGGCCGTGGAGGCGATGGCCGAGTTGTGTGCCACCGTGGAGATACCCCAAGGGTTACGTAGTTTCGGGGTGCCTGAGGAGGCGATACCGGCCATGGCTGTGGAGGCCGCGGGGATCGAGCGTTTGATGCGCAACAATCCGCGTAAACTGAGCGCTGTCGATATCGAGAAAATCTATCGCACCGCGTACTAGATCATTGAGGCCACAGTGCGCGTTGGAAAGCATGAGGTATACAATGCGCGCCATCGTGATTCTGCTCAGAAAAGGTGCGTCATGCAGCCCTTCGCTATTGCTCCGTCGATTCTCTCCGCCGATTTCGCCCGTCTGGGTGAGGAAGTGGATAACGTTCTCGCCTCTGGCGCCGACATCGTCCACTTTGATGTCATGGACAACCACTACGTGCCGAACCTGACCATCGGCCCGATGGTCTGTTCCGCGCTGCGCAAATACGGCATCACCGCGCCAATCGACGCGCATCTGATGGTCAACCCGGTGGATCGCATTATCGGCGACTTCATCGAAGCCGGTGCGACCTACATCACCTTCCACCCGGAAGCCACACTGCATGTCGACCGTTCCTTGCAAATGATCCGCGAAGGCGGTTGCAAGGCGGGTCTGGTGTTCAACCCGGCGACCCCGCTGGACGTACTCAAGTACGTGATGGACAAGGTCGACATGATCCTGCTGATGAGCGTCAACCCGGGCTTTGGCGGGCAGAAGTTCATTCCCGCCACCCTCGACAAACTGCGTGAAGTGCGGGCGCTGATCGATGCGTCCGGGCGTGACATTCGTCTGGAAATCGACGGTGGGGTGAACGTCAACAACATCCGCGAAATCGCCGAGGCGGGTGCTGACACCTTCGTCGCTGGCTCGGCGATCTTCAATGCTCCGAATTACCAGGAGGTAATTGAAAAGATGCGTTCCGAACTGGCACTGGCTCGCCCATGAATGGCTTTGAGCAGCTGTTTCCCGGGCGTTTGCCACGGCTGGTGATGTTCGATCTGGATGGCACGTTGATCGATTCGGTCCCTGACCTCGCGGTGGCTGTGGATAACATGCTGCTCAAACTGGGACGCTCGCCCGTCGGTATTGAGCCTGTGCGTGAGTGGGTCGGTAACGGCGTGCAAGTGCTGGTTCGTCGCGCGCTTGCCGAAAGCATTGATCATGCTGACGTCGACGATGCCGAAGCCGAACAGGCTTTGGAGATTTTCATGGAGGCCTATGCGGACGGTCATGAACTGACCGTGGTCTACCCCGGCGCGCGCGAAACCTTGAAATGGCTGCACAAACAGGGTGTGGAAATGGCCCTGATCACCAACAAGCCTGAGCGTTTTGTCGCGCCGCTGCTGGATCAGATGAAGATCGGCCGGTATTTCCGCTGGATCATCGGCGGCGACACCTTGGCGCAGAAGAAACCCGATCCTGCGGCGCTGTTTTTCGTGATGAAAATGGCCAACGTGCCAGCCTCCCAATCGCTGTTCATCGGTGATTCGCGCAGCGATGTACTGGCGGCGAAAGCGGCAGGTGTGAAGTGTGTCGCGCTTAGCTATGGCTACAATCACGGTCGACCGATTGCCGAAGAGTCGCCGGCGCTGGTGATCGATGATCTGCGCTTTTTAATTCCCGGTTGCCTGGATCCTGCCGCTGAGATAACGTTGCCCGACGTTGCTCAACCCCCTCCAAGAGATTCCATCGTGGTGGTCACTCGCAAGCTCTGGATGAAAGTCATCAAGGCCCTGGCCCGCTGGCGTTGGCGCGTCTGACTTGATTCTGGCCGGCTATCCGGCGTGTTTGCATTACTGACCGTTAGACCCTCAAGCCACGAGGCTACTCATGATCCGCGAAGAATTCCTGCGTTTGGCCGCTGCCGGCTACAACCGCATCCCGCTTGCCTGTGAAACCCTTGCCGACTTCGACACACCGCTGTCGATCTACCTGAAACTGGCCGATCAGCCGAACTCCTATCTATTGGAGTCCGTGCAGGGCGGTGAGAAGTGGGGGCGTTATTCGATCATCGGCCTGCCATGCCGCACCGTGTTGCGTGTCCATGATCATCACATCAGTGTCACCCACGATGGTGTGGAGATCGAAAGCCATGAATCCGAAGATCCGCTGACATTCGTTGAAGCGTTCAAGGCACGCTACAACGTGCCGAGCATCGCTGGATTGCCGCGTTTCAACGGCGGGCTGGTGGGGTACTTCGGCTATGACTGCGTGCGTTATGTGGAGAAGCGTTTGGGTAAATGCCCGAACCCGGATCCACTGGGCGTACCGGACATTCTGCTGATGGTTTCCGATGCCGTGGTGGTGTTCGACAACCTCGCTGGCAAGATGCATGCGATTGTCCTGGCTGATCCTTCCCAGGAAAACGCTTACGAGAATGGGCAGGCGCGCCTGCAAGAGCTGCTGGAAAAACTCCGCCAGCCGATCACCCCGCGTCGCGGTCTGGACTTCAGCAAGCAACAGGCCGCAGATCCCGTATTCCGTTCCAGCTTCACCCAGGACGATTACGAGCGGGCGGTGGACACCATCAAGGAATACATCCTCGCCGGTGACTGCATGCAGGTCGTGCCGTCGCAACGCATGTCCATCGACTTCAAGGCGGCGCCGATTGATCTGTATCGGGCGCTGCGTTGCTTCAACCCGACGCCTTATATGTACTTCTTCAACTTCGGCGACTTCCATGTCGTCGGTAGCTCGCCGGAAGTGTTGGTACGGGTCGAAGACAATCTGATCACCGTCCGGCCCATCGCTGGCACCCGCCCACGCGGGGCCAATGAAGAGGCCGACCTGGCGCTGGAAGAAGACTTGCTGTCCGATGACAAGGAAATCGCCGAGCACCTGATGCTGATTGACCTGGGTCGCAACGACACTGGCCGGGTCTCGGAAATCGGATCAGTGAAGCTCACCGAGAAGATGGTCATCGAGCGTTATTCCAACGTCATGCATATCGTCTCTAACGTTACCGGCCAACTGAAAGCGGGCCTGACGGCAATGGACGCGCTGCGGGCGATTCTGCCGGCGGGCACCTTGTCCGGCGCGCCGAAGATCCGTGCGATGGAAATCATCGATGAACTGGAACCGGTCAAGCGCGGCGTTTACGGCGGCGCGGTGGGTTATTTCGCCTGGAACGGCAACATGGACACCGCGATTGCGATTCGCACGGCGGTGATCAAAAACGGCGAACTGCATGTGCAGGCCGGTGGCGGTATCGTCGCTGACTCAGTGCCTGCGCTGGAGTGGGAAGAGACGCTGAACAAGCGCCGCGCAATGTTTCGCGCTGTTGCCCTCGCCGAACAGACGCCTTAACGCTGATCCATAAAAAACGCGGTGCCTGCGAGGGCGCCGCGTTTTTTATTGCCTTCAATTCCCCATGTAGGAGCTGCCGGAGGTTCGGGCCGCGTTCGGACGATCTTTTGATCTTGTCGACCGTCCAGGCAACAACCTTCGTTTGCCCTTTAGAAGTCCAGGCTGACACCCACGTTGATGCCTTGTTGGGTGAAGTCGTCATCCTTGCGGATGTTGTAGCTGGCCCGCAGTGCCACGTCCTGAGTGAGTTTGTGACTCACGCCCAGGTTGAGGCGGTTCAGGTTGGTCTGCGGGGTGTAACCGGCCAGGGTGAACCGGTTGTTCGGCAGGCTGTTAAGGTTGATGGTCAGGTGCTGGGTGTCGTCGTTGTACTCGCGTTCGTGGGCAAACTCGCCAAACACTTGCGTCTGCGGGGTAACCTGATACTTGCCCTGGATACCGACGCCAAGGCGCCTGGAGTTGCGGGACTGGTCATCGAACGTCAGCGCAGTAGCGTCGGTGCCATTTTCCGAGTAACCATCGACTTTTACCTTGGCGAAATCGGCGCTCACGAACGGCGAAAGGTGCCATGGGCTGCTTGCCTGTTGCGCGATGTCGTAACCCAGGCGACCGCTGATGCCCAGCACATAGCCGCTGGTATCGCCTTTTTCCCCGCGTTCGTTAACGCCAAGGTCGAACTTGCGCTTGAGGCTGTCGTAGTCCAGATGCCCGGCGGTCATTGCGGCGTCAGCCCACCAGCGGTTCTGCTGGTACTGGGCGAACGCTGTGCCCATGTACGTGTTGAGTTTGTATTCCGAGTCGTCCTGACCTGCATCAAGCTTCTGATGGTAGAAACCGGCAGCCACACCGACGCGCCAGGCTTCATCGAGACGGTAGCTGCCGCCGATGTTCAGGTTGTAGCCGTTGCCGTCGGCGCTTGCGCCGCTGCTTTGGGTGTCGAAGTCCTGGTGTTGGCCGCCACCAGCGACAATTGCTCGCCATTGGCCAACGCCTTGCCAGTTTTCCCAGTCAGCCAGCCACTGGTTGCGCAATTCATCCTGATGCGCGCGTAGGGTGCCCTGGGCCATTTCCGGCAGCAACGTCAGCTCCCATGGCGCGGCCAGCAGGGAGTAGGCGTAATCGGCAATCAGGCGTTGCCCCGTTTCGGTCGGGTGGACCGAGTCGTTGTAGATCAGCTTGGTCGGGTCAGGGGTGGCACTGTTGATGCCGTACCGGGCGTTCTCGGTGCAGCTGTCGCCGCTGAAGCAGGTGGCGGTCAGGTTCTGGTCGGTGGCCAAGCCGAACTGTGCCGGGTTGGCGAACGTCTCTTTAAGCAGCAGCGGAATGTTGAGCGGGATGATCTCGGCGTTGACGCTCTGCAGTCGGCTCACCAGTTCGGTGTTGAACTGGGCGCTGAGCTGGGAGGTGAACGCTTGCAGCGGTGTGCCGTTGATAGCCGGGGTCAGTCCGATGTCTGGCAGCAGCCAGACCATGATGTAGCGGGCACCGGCCTGTTGCAGGGTTTGCACGCTGCTGACCAGGCGATCGGCGGCGGCGTTAGCCCCGTCAAGGCTGGTCACTCGACCCTGGAGAAAGTCGTTGCCACCGCCCGAGAGGTAATACAGTGCATTCGGGTCGGCGCGGAAGTTATTCGTCGGCAGGTAACCCGCGCGGCTGCGTTCGCCTGTGTCTGATGTGGTGGTGATCGAGTCGAGGATCTGGTCGGTGCGGTAGCCGCCGACAGCCCAGTTGTTGCCGTCAGGCAGGCCCTGGTTGGCGCGTACTGCCGAGGTCGAGGCAGCCGTCTGGTCAGGCGAAAACCCCAGTTTTCCCCCCAGCAGCTGCGTCGAATTGGCGGCGCGAATTTCACCGCTGCCATCCAGGTAGATCGGGCCGGTGCGGTTGGTGAAGCGCAACGTCGCACCGGCCGGGCCACCCGGATCGGTGAACTGCCCGGCATCGTTCAGGCTGTCGCCGAACACGATGAATTTGGAATAGGGGGAGGGAGCCGCTATCGCTTGAGCGCAAACCAGCGCGAGAAGACAGCCGGCGAGCGGTACGAACAACGTCTGTTTGATCATGAGCAAGTCCATTTATTTATTGTTGTAGAGAACGAAACGACAGTACCAAAAACTTTTGCGCTTAAGCTATGGCCAAAGGCCGCATCGATTGTTTGTTCAGGCTTGGGCTGCGCCATATTGCACCCTCTGCTCAGCTAAGTTACTGTGCCGGGACGTATGAATGAGACCTTCCCTGTGTTGATCGTCAGCAAACTCTTGATGCGAGTTGTTAAGGCCCACGCCCGTTGGCGTTGGCGCGCCTAACTTTTCTCTGCCGGCCCGGCCGGACCTGTACCGATTTGCCTTCTTTGCCCGTGTAAAACACCGCTTGTGCTGGTTGAAGTCCAGCGACTGACAGAGCGGGAGACGCTGCGGGTAAATCATACGAAGGCCGTATTAAAAGTCAGTGAATTCAAGAGGTTGTAACCCACATGTTGCTGATGATCGATAACTACGACTCTTTTACCTACAACGTTGTGCAGTACCTCGGCGAGCTGGGTTCAGACGTCAAAGTGGTGCGTAACGATGAACTCACCATTGCCGAAATCGAAGCCCTCAAACCCGAGCGCATCGTTGTCTCCCCAGGCCCGTGCACTCCAACTGAAGCCGGCATTTCCCTGGAAGTCATCAAGCACTTCGCCGGCAAGTTGCCCATTCTGGGTGTGTGCCTTGGACATCAGTCCATCGGCCAGGCCTTTGGCGGCGATGTGGTGCGCGCCCGTCAAGTCATGCATGGTAAGACTAGCCCGGTATTCCACGAGGACAAGGGTGTGTTCGAAGGCTTGAATCATCCGCTGACGGTTACGCGTTATCACTCGCTGATCGTCAAGCGCGAAACCCTGCCCGATTGCCTGGAACTGACTGCCTGGACGCAATGTGAAGACGGCTCCATCGACGAGATCATGGGCCTTCGCCACAAAACGCTGAACATTGAGGGTGTGCAATTTCACCCGGAGTCGATCCTCACCGAGCAGGGCCACGAGCTGTTCGCCAATTTCCTCAAACAGAGCGGCGGCACGCGCTAAGGACTTTCCATGGATATCAAGACTGCCCTGAGCCGTATCGTCGGCCACCTGGACCTGAGTACTGATGAGATGCGCGATGTCATGCGCGAGATCATGACCGGGCAATGCACTGACGCGCAGATCGGCGCCTTTATGATGGCCATGCGCATGAAAAGCGAGAGCATCGACGAAATCGTCGGGGCGGTGTCGGTCATGCGTGAGCTGGCGGACAAGGTCGAACTGAAAACCCTCGATGGCGTGGTCGATGTGGTCGGCACCGGCGGTGACGGCGCGAACATTTTCAACGTGTCGACAGCGGCCTCGTTCGTGGTCGCCGCGGCCGGTTGTACTGTGGCCAAGCACGGTAACCGTGCGGTTTCCGGAAAAAGCGGCAGTGCCGATTTGCTGGAGGCAGCCGGCATCTACCTGAACCTGACACCCGTTCAAGTAGCCCGTTGCATCGATAACGTCGGCATCGGCTTCATGTTCGCTCAGTCCCATCACGGCGCAATGAAGTACGCCGCCGGGCCGCGCCGCGATTTGGGCCTGCGTACGCTGTTCAACATGCTTGGCCCGCTTACGAATCCGGCCGGCGTGAAGCATCAGGTGGTTGGCGTGTTTACTCAGGCGTTGTGCCGTCCATTGGCCGAAGTATTGCAGCGTATGGGCAGCAAGCATGTGCTGGTGGTGCATTCCCAGGATGGTCTGGACGAATTCAGCCTCGCGGCACCGACCTTTGTTGCTGAACTGAAAGATGGCGAAATAACCGAGTACTGGGTCCAGCCTGAAGACCTTGGTATAAAAAGTCAGAGTCTGTTCGGCCTGGTGGTCGAAAGCCCGGCGGCGTCGCTTGAATTGATTCGCGATGCCCTTGGGCGTCGTAAAACCGAGAACGGCCACAAAGCTGCGGAAATGATCGTGCTCAATGCCGGCGCCGCGCTGTATGCCGCCGATCATGCGAGTAGCCTCAAAGAGGGTGTTGCCCTGGCTCACGATGCACTGCACACCGGGCTGGCTCGGGAGAAGCTCGAAGAGTTGGGCGCGTTCACCGCGGTATTCAAGATGGAGAATGAAGGATGAGTGTGCCGACGGTTCTGGAAAAGATTCTCGCGCGCAAGGTTGAAGAAGTCGCTGAGCGCAGCGCTCGCGTGACGCTTGCCGAGCTGGAAGCACTGGCCAAGGTAGCTGATGCGCCTCGCGGTTTTGCCAAGGCGCTGATCGCCCAGGCCAAGCTCAAACACCCGGCAGTGATTGCCGAGATCAAAAAGGCCTCGCCAAGCAAAGGCGTGATCCGCGAGAACTTTGTGCCGGCAGATATCGCCAGGAGCTACGAGAAAGGCGGCGCGACTTGCCTGTCAGTGCTCACTGATATCGATTTCTTCCAGGGTGCCGACGCTTATCTGCAACAGGCGCGGGCAGCGTGCAAGTTGCCGGTTATCCGCAAGGATTTCATGGTCGATCCGTATCAGATCGTTGAGGCCCGGGCGCTGGGCGCTGATTGCGTGTTGTTGATCGTTTCCGCTCTGGATGACGTGAAAATGGCCGAGCTGGCCTCCGTGGCGAAAAGCGTTGGCCTCGATGTGCTGGTTGAAGTGCACGACGGTGACGAACTGGAGCGCGCCTTGAAAACCCTCGACACACCGCTGGTGGGCGTTAACAACCGCAATCTGCATACTTTCGACGTCAACCTGGAAACCACCCTGGATCTACTGCCGCGTATCCCGCGTGATCGCCTGGTGATTACCGAGAGTGGCATCTTCAATCGTGCCGATGTCGAGCTGATGGAAATCAGCGAAGTGTATTCGTTCCTGGTTGGCGAGGCGTTCATGCGCGCGGAGAATCCAGGGACTGAGCTGCAACGGTTGTTTTTCCCTGAGCGTGGTGTGCCGGTGAGCGGCTCCACTCTCGACTAAACCTGATTGAGTGAATAAGCCGGCGATGCCGGCTTTTTTTATACATACGTGCGCCATTGCAAAGGATTCGTACTGCCATGACTCAGCCCATTGCCTTGACCGTTGAAGCCGGTTTGCGCGCCGAGCAGGATTTGCTGGCCTCTGTTTGCGCTGGCGAACTCGAGTTTGGCCTGTTGTTCTGGCAGCCGAGTGATCGAGCGCTGGTTATGCCCAGACGTTTGAGCCGCCTGCCAGGCTTTGAGGCGGCAAGTATTGAGCTGGCCGCCAGCGGCTGGCCGGTGTTGTTGCGTGAGACCGGTGGTGAGCCGGTGCCGCAATCTTCGGCAACCATCAATATTGCACTGGTCTACGCGCCGCCACGCAGTGAAGGTGATCAGGGCCGGATCGAAGTCGCCTATCGCCGGTTGTGCGATCCGATCTGTGAGCTGCTCGCTGAACTCGGCGGCACACCTTCTCTGGGAGAAGTCGACGGCGCATTCTGCGACGGGCGTTTTAACGTCAATCTCGATGGTCGCAAGATGGTGGGCACCGCTCAGCGTTGGCGTCAGAGCAAGGGCGGCCAGCGTCCGGTGGGGTTGGTGCACGGTGCGCTGTTACTGGACAACGAGCGCGAGTCGATGGTCGCGGCGGTCAACCGTTTCAATGAAGCCTGTGGTCTTGAACAGCGTGTTCGTGCTCAGAGCCACATCGCCTTACATGAGCAATTCGCCGCCCCGGATGCAATCAAGCGGCTGGATACCCTGTATCGACAGCTACTGGCGAAGTTGCTGCCGGCTTAACGAGTGCCGAATACCACCATGGTCTTGCCTTTGACATTTACCAGGTTGCTCTCTTCCAGGTCCTTGAGTACGCGCCCGACCATTTCTCGTGAACAGCCGACGATCCGACCGATTTCCTGACGGGTCACTTTGATCTGCATACCGTCTGGATGGGTCATGGCATCCGGTTGCTTGCACAACTCCAGCAGGCAACGGGCTACCCGGCCGGTGACGTCGAAGAACGCCAGGTCGCCGACCTTGCGCGTGGTATCGCGCAGGCGCTGGGCAATCTGGCCGCTGACGACGTTGAGAATATCCGGGTCCTGCCGGGACAGTTCGCGGAACTTGCTGTAGCTGATCTCCGCCACGTCACATTCGATCTTGGCCCGTACCCAGGCGCTGCGTTGCTGTTCATGACCGGCTTGTTCAAATAAGCCCAGCTCACCGAAGAAGTCACCTGAGTTGAGATAGGCGATGATCATTTCCCGGCCATCGTCGTCCTCGATCAGGATGGTGACTGAACCTTTGATGATGAAAAACAGCGTGTCCGAACGATCGCCAGCACAGATGATGTTGCTTTTGGCCTGATAGCGTCGGCGCTGGCAGTGCATCAACAACTTGTCGAGGTTCTTGATCTTGGGTGTGGGGGTAATAGCAACCATGGTTGAATCCCGAAAAGACTGCACGGTGTGGTTTCGTTTTAGCTTTTTTATCGAGCGCAAGATGCTGCAAATAGCTGGCCAAACGCCATTGATTTGGCGCCAGCTTAACAGACGCATTCTGTAGAGATTCGGGAATTTACCTATCGGAAGCGGCAGTCTCTGACCTGGATGCAAAACGCTGTCCTTTCTGAGCCCTGTGCTAAGCTGGCGACCCTTTTTTAGCAGTGGAGTCTTGGCGATGAAGGCACGCATCCAATGGGCTGGCGAAGCCATGTTCCTCGGTGAATCGGGCAGCGGTCATGTGGTCGTAATGGATGGTCCGCCAGAAAGCGGCGGTCGCAACCTGGGTGTGCGGCCCATGGAAATGCTCCTGCTGGGCCTTGGCGGTTGCAGCAATTTCGATGTGGTCAGCATCTTGAAGAAGTCTCGCCAGGCAGTGGAAAGCTGCGAAGCCTTCCTTGAGGCTGAGCGCGCCAATGAAGACCCTAAAGTCTTCACCAAAATTCACCTGCATTTCGTGGTCAAGGGGCGGGCCCTGAAAGAAGCTCAGGTCAAACGCGCGATCGAGCTGTCGGCCGAGAAGTATTGCTCGGCGTCGATCATGCTCGGTGCCGCCGGCGTCGCCATTACTCACGACTATGAGATTGTCGAACTCGGTTGAATCGACATTCAAGTATCATAAAAGCAGTGCAGACTCTGGCGATCATTGGCCGAGGTCTGCATAATGCGCCACTTTTTTCAGGGCAGTGATCGCTTTCAAGGCAGGTCACTTGCCCGAGCAGACAACCAAAATCGCCATCGCGAAGAGGTGTTAACCGTCCTACGCAGGTGCGTCGTTCGCATCTGACGGGCATGCTTGATCACGCGGCCGGGCCGCAATACAAAGAGAGTTTTTAACGGTGAAAAGCAAACTCAAGCTCCACGGGTTCAATAACCTGACAAAGACCTTGAGCTTCAACATCTATGACATCTGCTACGCGGAAACCCCGCAGGACCAACAGGCTTACGTCGAGTACATCAACCAAGAGTACGACGCCGAACGCCTGACGCAGATTCTTACCGATGTTGTCGATATCATTGGTGCCAACATCCTGAACATCGCCCGTCAGGATTACGATCCGCAAGGCGCCAGCGTGACCATTCTGATTTCCGAGCAGCCGGTGACACCTACCGACAGCCAGATCGAAGAATCCCCGGGGCCACTGCCCGAGACCATCCTGGCTCACCTCGACAAAAGCCACATCACCGTACATACCTATCCGGAGATTCATCCGGTGGACGGTATCGCGACTTTCCGTGTGGATATCGATGTGTCGACGTGCGGGGTTATTTCACCGCTTAAAGCGCTCAACTATCTGATTCACCAGTTCGACTCGGATATCGTTACCGTGGATTACCGCGTGCGCGGTTTCACCCGTGATGTTGAAGGCAAGAAGCACTTCATCGATCACGAGATCAACTCGATTCAGAATTACCTCTCCGAGGACACCCGCGACGGTTACCAGATGACCGACGTGAATGTGTACCAAGAGAACCTGTTCCACACCAAGATGCTGCTCAAGAACTTCGAACTGGATAACTACCTGTTCGGCGACGCCACCAGCAACTTGTCGGTCGAACAGCGCGCTCAGGTTACTGAGCGGGTGAAGCACGAAATGCTGGAGATCTTCTACGCTCGCAACATGTCGAGCTGATCTGCCAAGCAAAAAAAGGGCGCTAATTCAGCGCCCTTTTTTGTGCCCGCAGTTTTGGTTACAGACTAGATCCGATAGGTGCTCTTGGTCATGACCTTGGCCATCAGACTCATGCCGAACTTGACTGGCGCCGGGAAGCGGAAACCACCGGCATCCAGGGCGCTTTCGGCGTGCAGCTCTTCATCGATGCGCATCTGCTCGAGAATTGCCCGGGACTTCTCGTCTTCGGCAGGCAGTTGCTCCAGGTGTTCATTCAAATGTTTGCATACCTGATCTTCAGTCGCGGCCACGAAGCCGAGGCTGACTTTGTCGCTGATCAGCCCGGCAACCGCGCCAATGCCGAACGACATGCCGTAGAACAACGGGTTCAATAGGCTGGTATGGCTTCCCAATTGGCGGATGCGTTGTTCGCACCAGACCAGGTGGTCGATCTCTTCTTCGGCGGCATGCTCCATCGCGGCCCGCACCTGCGGCAGCTTGGCGGTCAGGGCCTGGCCCTGATACAGCGCCTGGGCACAGACTTCGCCGGTATGGTTGATGCGCATCAGGCCGGCAACGTGCCGGGCGTCCGCATCGCTCAACTGCGCGTCAGGCTGCACGATGGCCGGTGAAGGGCGATAGGGCTGGCCGCTGAAAGGCAGCAGGGTGCGCATGGCCGCGTCGGCTTGCAGCAAAAGACGGTCAATCGGCGAGTAGTGACGTTGGGTAGTCATGCTTACCTCCGGGAAGAATCACGGTGGCCAGTTTACCCCAATCGATGAGGCGAAGCCTGCGCTGGATCAGCACACCCTTGGCTGCAATGGTGCGAAGGGTGTGCGGCAAAGGTGGGTTCTAGAGCAATCAGCCCGGAGGCCAGTGCATCTGACGCTGGCCGAGCACGTGCATATGAATGTGATAGACGGTCTGCCCGCCCAGCTCATTGCAGTTCATGACCACACGAAAGCCTGCTTCGCAGCCAAGTTCTTTGGCCAGACGTTGGGCGGTGAACAGCATATGTCCAGCCAGCGCCTTGTCATCCTCTGTGAGGTCGTTAAGCGTGCGGACCGGTTTCTTCGGAATGACCAGAAAGTGTACCGGTGCCTGTGGGGCAATATCGTGGAAGGCCAGTACCTGGTCATCCTCGTAGATGATCTTCGCGGGTATTTCTCTGTTGATGATCTTGGTGAACAGAGTATCCACAGCTGTTGCTCCGTTGTGTTGGTCCGGGCTGAGTGTACTCAGGTGACCTGCCTGCGCCCAGCCCTTTACATGGTTGTGAGTTAACGCGGGCAGTAAGTCTTGTTGATGACACCGGCAATTTTTCGTATGAGCCAGCGTGAGCCAAGGCGTGGAACAAAGGCGCGCCAGCGGTTGCGACGCCCGGGAATAATGATTGCGCGGTTCTTTTCCAAAGCGCGTACGGTGTAGAGCGCAACCTCCTCGGGGCTCATCAGCAGTTTGCTGCTTTCCAGCTTGCTTGCGTCGAGCTGAGCGGTGCGGAAGAAGGCAGTGCGCGTCGGCCCAGGGCAGAGCACCGATACCTTTACCGCGCATTTTTTCAGCTCTTCGCGCAGACCTTCCGAGAAATGCAGGACATATGCCTTGCTGGCGTAGTACGTACTCATCCAGGGGCCTGGGTGAAAGGCCGCGATCGATGCGACATTCAGAATCTGCCCGCCACCATAAAGAGCCATGGTGTTGCCAACGGCATGGCACAAACGGGTGAGGGCGAGAATGTTCACTTCGATCAGGTCTTGTTCCGTCATCCAGTCCTGGGCCAGAAACGGACCGCAGGTGCCGATGCCGGCGCAATTGACCAGCAAATCAATCTGACGGTCACCTTCTTCAAGCTCCAGCAAAAAGCCGGAGAGGCGCAGCGGCTCTCCGAGGTCGCAGGCACGGAACAATACTTCCACGCCAAAGCGCTGGGTCAGTTCTATCGCAATGCTTTCCAACTGATCACGTTGGCGGGCCACCAGAATCAGGCTGCGGCCACGTCTTGCCAGCGCTTCGGCCATGGCCAGGCCAATGCCGCTGGAAGCACCAGTGATCAGAGCGTAACGGGTCATGCAAATCTCCATCGCAACGGCTTCGCACCTGGGACAAAGGTGTCACAGGCGCAGAGCGCTTTTCATTCTTGCGCAGAGTCTACAGGGGGCTGAGCTGATTGGGCTGCATCTGTCGCTGGTTCGATGTTTTCGTAGCTCCTCGGCGAGCTGCTCTCGTACTCATCTTTGAGAGTGTAAGGCCGCCAGCGATTGCGTCGATGAGCACCGCGGCAAGCAAGACCAGCCAGAGTGAAGACAGCGCTTTGACTGTTGTGCTGTCCAACGGCCTCAGCGCGGCCAGCGTTTTGGCAATCGCGTGGCAAGCTCTTGCGCGCTGCGGTATTCGGCGTCCAGGCGTGCCACCAATTGATCGACGCTGGGCAGATCATCAATTTCACCTACCCCCTGGCCAGCCGACCAAACGGTTTTCCAGGCTTTGGCTTCGTCGCTGAGGGGCTTGAGTTTCGACCCGAAGTTGACCTCACCCTTGCCCTGCAGCACCCCCAAATCGAAACCGGCATTTACCAGGCTCTGGCGCATGAAGCTTGCGGGGACGCCGGACACCGCTGGGGTGTGAATGATGTCGGCGGCCTTGGAGCTCAGTAGCATCTCTTTGTAAGCTTCAGGTGCGTGGCTTTCGGTTGTGCCAATAAAGCGTGTGCCGAAATACGCCAGATCCGCACCGAGCAGTTGTGCGGCAAGAATCTCGTGGCCGTGGTTCAAGCAACCGGCCAGTAGCAGGGTCTTGTCGAAGAACTGGCGGATTTCGGCAATCAGTGAGAACGGACTCCAGGTCCCGGCATGTCCGCCAGCACCGGCGGCGACCGCAATCAATCCGTCCACGCCAGCTTCAGCGGCTTTTTCAGCGTGGCGACGAGTTGTGACATCGTGAAACACCAGCCCTCCATAACTGTGTACCGCATCGACGAGCTCTTTCACCGCGCCGAGGCTGGTGATGACAATCGGCACTTTGTGTTCGATACAGATCGCCAGATCCGCCTCAAGCCGCGGGTTGCTATGGTGAACGATCAAATTCACGGCATAGGGCGCAGGATTTTCCAGCGCCGCCAGTCCTGCTTCAATTTCCTCGAGCCAGGCTTTGAAACCGCTGCTTTCACGTTGGTTGAGAGCGGGAAAGCTCCCGACCACGCCGTTACGACAGCAAGCCAGTACCAACTGCGGGTTGGAAATCAGGAACATCGGCGCTGCCACGACAGGCAGACGCAAGCGTTCTTCTAGCAGGGCGGGCAGCGACATTGAAAGTACCCCGAATAGTTGCGACTAGTAGGATTTAGAACGGCCGCACAACGACCAGAATTACGATTGCCAGCAATATCAGAACAGGCACTTCATTGAACCAGCGATAAAAAACGTGGCTGCGGGTGTTTTCGCCGCGGGCAAAGCGTTTTACCTGTGCGCCGCACATATGATGGTAGCCAATCAGGATTACCACGAGGGTCAACTTAGCGTGCATCCAGGCGCCTTGGCCGAAGTAGGTGCTCGGGTTGAGACTTATCAGCCAGATCCCGAATGCCAGCGTGGCGATCATCGCCGGGCCCATGATCCCGCGGTATAGCTTGCGCTCCATGATGCTGAAGCGCTCTTTGCTAACGCTGTCTTCACTTTGCGCGTGGTAGACGAATAGTCGCGGCAGGTAAAACAGGCCGGCAAACCAGCAGACCAGACTGATAATGTGAAAAGCTTTGAGCCACAGATACAGCATTTTTAGTTATTCCCAGGTTCACGGTAGTCCGAATAGTAGAGGCTTGAGCCTCCGTACGTCACCTTGACGGTTGTCGCAGGCCTGCGCGGCCCCTATTATCGACGGCTTTCCAGTGGTTCGTTGAGGGCAGGTATATGGTCAAGGTCGGTATCGTCGGCGGCACGGGTTACACCGGTGTCGAACTGTTGCGTCTGTTGGCACAGCATCCGCAAGCTGAAGTGGTAGTGATCACTTCCCGATCCGAGGCGGGCCTGGCCGTTGCCGACATGTACCCGAACCTGCGAGGCCATTACGACGGCCTGGCGTTCAGCGTGCCGGACATCGAGACATTGGCTGCCTGTGATGTGGTGTTCTTCGCCACACCGCACGGTGTTGCTCATGCATTGGCGGGCGAGTTGCTGGCAGCGGGCACCAAGGTTATCGACCTGTCGGCAGACTTCCGTTTGCAGGATGCTGATGAATGGGCCAAGTGGTACGGCCAGCCTCATGGCGCGCCACAGCTGCTGGAAGAAGCCGTTTACGGTTTACCTGAAGTCAATCGCGAGCAAATCAAACAGGCGCGCCTGATTGCGGTGCCGGGTTGCTATCCAACGGCCACGCAATTGGGCTTCCTGCCATTGCTTGAGGCTGGGCTGGCAGATACCACACGCTTGATCGCTGACTGCAAGTCGGGTGTCAGCGGCGCCGGTCGCGGTGCCAGCGTTGGTTCGCTGTATTCCGAGACCTCCGAAAGCATGAAGGCCTATGCGGTCAAAGGGCATCGTCATTTGCCTGAGATTCGCCAGGGACTGCGTCGCGCAGCCGGCAAGGATGTCGGCCTGACCTTCGTCCCGCATCTGACGCCAATGATTCGTGGTATTCACTCGACGCTCTACGCGACCGTTGTGGACAGGTCGGTGGATCTGCAGGCGTTATTTGAAAAACGCTATGCCAATGAGCCATTCGTCGATGTCATGCCAGCGGGCAGTCATCCGGAAACCCGTAGCGTACGCGGCGCCAATGTCTGCCGTATCGCCGTTCATCGCCCACAAGACGGTGATCTGGTGGTGGTGTTGTCGGTGATCGATAACCTGGTCAAAGGAGCGTCGGGTCAGGCGGTACAGAACCTGAACATCCTGTTCGGTCTGGATGAGCGCTTGGGCCTGTCCCACGCCGGGATGCTGCCGTAAGGGAGTTATCTCCTACTTGCTATACCATAACAATAGTTGACCGCTTTTCTAGGAGAAGCGGATAATGCGCGTCATCACGCATTATGGCGGCGTAACGCCGGGAGATAGTCAGCATGAGCGTCGAATCCTTCACCCCCACGGCTTTGCAATTTACCCACGGTGCCGCGCACAAGGTAAAGAGCCTGGTCGATGAAGAGGGTAATGATCGCTTGAAGCTGCGCGTATTCGTTACGGGCGGCGGTTGTTCAGGGTTTCAATACGGCTTCACCTTCGATGAAGAAGTGGCCGATGACGACACCATCGTTGAGCGCGAAGGCGTCAGTCTGGTAGTCGATCCGATGAGCTTCCAGTACCTGGCAGGCGCCGAGGTGGATTATCAGGAAGGTTTGGAAGGTTCTCGTTTCGTAATCAAGAACCCGAATGCCACTACGACGTGTGGTTGCGGTTCTTCGTTCTCGATCTGATCGATCAGCGCTGTACCCGTTTCACTCAACGCCGCATGGCTTCAGAGCTCTGCGGCGTTTTGCTGTCTATCGATCAAGCGGGATAGATAGCACCGAGTACACGCAAGCCTTGAGCACCGGTGACGCTGGGGCGATTGGCTGCAATGCCTTCCAGGCAGCAATGGGCCAGCCAGGCAAACGCCATGGCTTCGACCCAGTCCGGGTCTACGCCGTAAGCAGCGGTGCTGCTGACTTTGGTGTTTGGCAGCAGGGCGGCGAGGCGGCTCATCAATGCTGCGTTGTGGGCGCCACCGCCGCAGACCAGCAGCTCTTGCGTCCCGCTTTGCGCTGCTTGTAATGACTCGACGATGGTCAGTGCGGTCAATTCAAGCAGTGTCGCTTGCACGTCTTCGGCGGAAAACTCTGGCAGGCAGCGCAGATGCTGCTGGAGCCATTCAAGATTGAATACTTCACGACCGGTGCTCTTTGGGCCTTTGGCCAGGAAGAAGGGGTCGCTGAGCAAGGCTTTCAGCAGCGCGGGCCCTACCTTCCCACTGGCGGCCCATTGGCCATCGCGATCAAAGTTGTCGCCGCGCTGCGAGTGAATCCAGGCATCAAGCAAAACGTTTCCGGGGCCGCAGTCAAAGCCCGCGACGGGCTTGCCAGTCTCGATCAGGCTGAGATTGCTGAATCCGCCGACATTCAGCACTGCGCGATTGCCTGCACGCTCATCAAACAGCGCTTCGTGGAAGGCTGGAACCAGCGGAGCGCCCTGCCCGCCAGCGGCAACGTCACGGCTGCGGAAGTCGCTGACGACGGTGATGCCGGTGAGCTCGGTCAGCAGGGCTGGATTGCCGATCTGGACAGTGAAGCCCCGTGCAGGCTCATGGCGAATGGTTTGCCCGTGGCTGCCAATCGCTCGAATATCTTCAGGCTTCAGTTTCTGTTGAGCGAGGAGGGTGCGGATGCCCTGAGCGGCCAGTTGCACCCAGTGCTGCTGGGCGATGGCGGAGCGGGCAATCTCGTCCGGGCCGCTGGCACACAAGCCAAGCATCTCGGCGCGCAGGGTTTCAGGCATGGGGATGTAATGCGTGGCGATCAGCTTGATCGCCGGTGCTTGCTCGATCAGCGCGATATCCAGGCCATCAAGGCTGGTCCCGGACATCACACCTATATAGAGCGCCATGACTTAGCGTTTACTCGAAGCCAGCATGGTGGCTTTCTCTTGCTCCATCCGCGCCATCAGCGGCTGACTTTGCTGCAGGAAGCGCGCACGTTCCGCTTTGGCGATCGGGTCGGCCATTGGCAGCTTCTGGCCCAGCGGGTCGACGTGTACACCGTTGACCTGGAACTCATAGTGCAAGTGTGGACCAGTGGAGAGCCCGGTGGTGCCGATATAACCGATAACCTGGCCCTGCTTGACGTTGCCGCCAGTCTGGATGCCTTTGGCGAAGCCCTGCATGTGGCCATAGAGCGTGCGATAGGTATTGCCGTGCTGGATGATCACGGTGTTGCCGTAGCCACCGCGGCGGCCGGCCAATAGAACCTTGCCATCACCGGCGGCCTTGATCGGCGTACCGCGAGGGGCTGCATAGTCGACACCTTTGTGGGCGCGGATCTTGTTCAGGATCGGGTGCTTACGCCCCATGGAGAAGCGCGAGCTGATGCGGGCGAAGTCCACGGGAGTACGGATAAAGGCTTTGCGCATGCTGTTGCCATCAGCGGTGTAGTAGCTGCTGGAGCCTTGCTTGTTGGTGTAGCGCACGGCGGTGTACGTCTTGCCGCGGTTGGTGAAGCGTGCGGAAAGGATCGGGCCGGTGCCGACGGTTTTACCGTTGATGACCTTTTGTTCGTAGATCACATCGAATTCGTCACCCTGACGAATATCCTGGGCGAAGTCGACGTCATAGCCGAACACGCTGGCCATATCCATGGTCAGACTATGAGACAGACCGGCACGTGCGGCGGATTGCGAGAGCGAGCTGTTGATCACGCCATGAACGTAGGCGGAGCGTACTGTGGGCTTGGTGGTGACACGGTTGAAAGCAAAGCCCTTGGCACCTTTGGTCAGGCTAATGCTTTCCAGGTCGCTGACCTTGCTGTGCAAGTTGTTCAACTGGCCATTGGGGCTCAATTCGAACTCGAGTTTCTGGCCGTGCTTGAGCTGAGTAAACAGTTTGGCCTGTTTGTCGCTGGCCAGGACTTCATGCACCGATGTCGTTGGCAGACCGACTTTCTCGAACAGTGTGGAGAGCGTGTCGCCTTTGGCAACAATAACTTCCCTGTGAAGAGGGGGTTTTTTCTCTTCTACAACCGCTGGAACAGGCCGTGCCTGAGCGGTTTCCTTGCTGTCTTCGGGGCTGTTTTCGATTTGTGCAAATGGGGGCGCTAGCGCTTCATTTGTGGCTTGTTCCGCATCGGAAGCGTCTTGATCTTGTGTCAGTTGCTGAACCGGGCTTTCCAGGTCAAGACTCAGAGTCGTTCTTTTGGCTTCTACATCGCTTGAAGGGAATACCAGGAGCGCCAGGCTGAGAAGAGCGGCAATACCACTTGCGGCGAGCAGGTGGGTCTTCGGATAAAGCGGCGGCGCCTTAGTCGGTTCTGTGAGCATAGGTAATTTGACTTTGATAAAGATGAATTGGAAAAGATGAATGACATGATGAAGATGAAATAACTGTATAAAATATAACCAAATCATCTGTGAAGCAAGCCCGCGGACACTCTGTTCGTGGATTGGCCTCCGTACGCCGGGCAAAACTTGTAATTAGTCCGCGATCTTGTATGGTTGGTTCCCTTTGAATCTGAGCCTTGCGGGTCTGTTATGAAGTCGGTTGAAGAACAGCTAGCGCTGATCAAACGTGGTGCGGAAGAGGTGTTGGTCGAGTCCGAGCTGGTCGAAAAGCTCAAGCGTGGTCAGCCACTACGTATTAAGGCTGGTTTCGATCCGACCGCGCCGGATTTGCACCTGGGTCATACGGTGCTTATCAATAAGCTGCGTCAGTTCCAGGACTTGGGGCATCAGGTGATTTTCCTGATAGGCGACTTCACCGGAATGATTGGTGATCCGAGCGGCAAGAGCGTAACGCGTCCTCCGTTGACTCGTGAGCAGGTCCTCGAAAATGCCGAGACTTACAAGAGTCAGGTATTCAAGATTCTTGATCCGGCCAAGACCGAGGTGGCGTTCAACTCCACCTGGATGGACAAGATGGGGCCGGCGGATTTCATTCGTCTCACCTCGCAGTACACCGTAGCGCGCATGCTTGAGCGCGACGACTTCAACAATCGTTACTCGACCAATCAGCCGATCGCGATCCATGAGTTCCTTTATCCGCTGGTTCAGGGGTATGACTCGGTGGCGCTGCGTGCCGATGTCGAGCTGGGCGGTACAGATCAGAAGTTCAATCTGCTGATGGGGCGCGAGTTGCAGCGTTCTTATGGGCAGGAGGCGCAGTGCATCCTCACCATGCCTTTGCTTGAAGGTCTGGATGGCGTGAAGAAGATGTCCAAGTCTCTGGGCAACTACGTCGGGATTCAGGAAGCGCCAGGCGTGATGTATGGCAAGCTGGTGTCTATTCCGGATGCGCTGATGTGGCGCTACTTCGAGTTGCTGAGCTTCCGCTCGATGGATGAGATTGCCGTATTTAAGGCTGATGTAGAGGCTGGCGCCAATCCTCGTGACATAAAAATCAAGCTGGCTGAAGAAATCGTAGCGCGCTTCCATGGTGAAGAGGCCGCGGCGAATGCTCATCGCGCGGCTGGCAATCGCATGAAGGATGGTGAGTTGCCGGATGATCTGCCTGAGATCGAATTGACTGCTGCCGAAGATATGCCGATTGCCGCCGTCCTTAATAAGGCGGGCCTGGTGAAGAATTCGGCAGTGGCGCGCGACCTTCTTGGTTCTGGTGGTGTGCGTATAGATGGTGAGGTGGTTGATCGTACCTATATATATGCATTGGGTGCGACCCATGTTTGTCAGGCTGGTAAGAAGGCTTTTGCGCGTATTACGCTAAAGCCTGAATAAAGCGTCAATTAACCCTTGACGGCAGAATCTGGAAGCCTATAATTCGCCCCACTTCCGGCGCAGTCGAAACGGAAAACTCCTTG